>DASRYH010000081.1:0-56896 GCA_035687245.1 Coriobacteriia bacterium | reverse complement strand
AGGAGCGGCTTTCGTGCGCGGTTCATGAGCGAGACGGCCTGCTTGATCTGCTTGCTGTGCCCGCGGTAGGTGGGCTTGTAGCCGGGCAGGTTCACGGTCTCGGGATAGTCGAAGTCGAGCTCGGCCTTGCTCACGTCGATCGGGATGTCGATGAGCACTGGGCCGGGGCGACCGGTTCCCGCGATGTGGAAGGCCTCCTTCATGACCTCCGGCAGCTCCCTGACGTCTTTGAGCAGGTAGTTGTGCTTGGTCACCGGGATGGTGATGCCGGTGATGTCGATCTCCTGGAAGGCATCGGTACCTATGACCGCCGTCGAGACCTGTGCAGTCAATACGACGATCGGGATCGAGTCCATGTACGCGTTAGCGATGCCCGTGAGCGTGTTGGACGCTCCCGGGCCGCTCGTAACGAGAGCGACTCCTACCTTGCCGGTCGCGCGGGCGTAGCCGTCGGCCATGTGGACGGCACCCTGCTCGTGGCGAGGCAGGATCGTCTTGATCTTCTCGGCGTCGTAGAGCGCGTCGAAGATCGGCAGCGCCACGCCACCCGGATAGCCGAAGAGCGTGTCGACACCCTCCGCCTCCAGACAGCGCACGAGCGCTTCGGCGCCGGTGATGTGGTCGGTCATGAGAGCACCGCCCCCTTATCTGCAGATGAGACGAGCGCGGCGTAGCGCGAGAGCACGCCGCTCGTGACGCGCGGCGCCGGAGGCGTCCAGGCCGCGCGACGGGCTTCGAGTTCGGAGTCGTCGACGTTGAGGGTGAGCGAACCCGCGTCGATGTTGACGGTGATGGAGTCGCCTTCGGCAACGAGCGCAATCGGACCGCCTGCGGCCGCCTCCGGCGAGACGTGGCCGACGGCCGGACCCTTGGTGGCGCCGGAGAAACGCCCGTCGGTGATGAGCGCGACGCTCGTGGAAAGCCCCATGCCTGCAATCGACGAGGTGGGCGTGAGCATCTCGCGCATGCCGGGACCACCCCTGGGTCCCTCGTTGCGGATGACGACGATGTCTCCGGCTACGATGCGGCCCGCCAGGATCGCCTCGACGGCTGCTTCCTCGCTTTCGAAGACGCGCGCCGGGCCGGTGTGCTGACGCATCTCGGCGGACACGGCAGACTGCTTGACCACGGCGCCGTCGGGCGCGAGATTGCCGCGCAATACACGCAGGCCGCCCTCGGGGTAGTACGCGTCCTCCTTCGGGTGGATGACGCGACCATCGGCAACAGGCGCGCCGTCGGCGATCTCGCCGATCGTCTTGCCGGTCACGGTGATCGCATCACGCGCGATGAGGCCGTGGCGATCGAGCTCCTTCATGATCGCGGGAATGCCGCCCGCCCAGTAGAGGTCCTCGATGTGCAGGTCGCTCGCGGGGCTGATGCGCACGAGGTTCGGCGTCTTGGCAGAGACCGCTGCCCAGTCATCGAGCGTGATATCGGCACCCGCTTCGTGCGCGATGGCGGTGAGGTGCAGCACCGTGTTGCTCGAGCCGCCGAAGGCCATGTCGAGCGTCATCGCGTTCTTGATCGCTTCCGGCGTGATGATCTGTCGCGCGGTCACGCCACGCTCGAGCAGCTCCATGACCTGCATGCCGGCGTGCTTGGCCATGCGGATGCGCTGCGAGTAGACGGCCGGCACGGTGCCGTTGCCCGGAAGACCGATGCCGATCGCCTCGACGAGGCAGTTCATGGAGTTGGCCGTGAACAGGCCCGCGCAGCTGCCGCAGGTCGGGCACGCCTGCTCCTCGAGGATGCAGAGCTCCTCCTCGCTCATGGAGCCTGCGCTCACCTTGCCAACGGCGGTGAAGACGGTGTCGAGATCGACCGCCTCGCCCTTGGGCCCGCGTCCGGCCAGCATCGGCCCGCCAGAGATGACCACGGTCGGCAAGTCGAGGCGTGCGGCGGCCATGAGCATGCCGGGGATGACCTTGTCGCAGTTCGGAATCATGACCACGGCGTCGAACGCGTGCGCGGATACCGCAATCTCGACGGAGTCGGCGATGACCTCTCGGCTCGCGAGCGAGTAGCGCATGCCCGCGTGGTTCATCGCGATGCCGTCGCATACTCCGATCGTGGACATCTCGAGCGGCGTGCCCCCGGCCATGAGGATGCCGTACTTCACGGCCTCGCCGATCTTGTCGAGCATCAGGTGCCCGGGAATGACTTCGTTCGCCGAGTTGACGACGGCTACCAGTGGCCGCGAGATCTCCTCGTCGGTCAGGCCGTCAGCCTTCAGCAGACTTCGGTGCGGGGCTTTGGACAGCCCGCCCTTCATGCGGTCGCTCGAGTACGCCATCGCGCGCCTTCCATCCCATTCGGGGACGGCGGCTGCTCCGTTTGGCCTTTCGCGCCGCACGATACGCACCTGGACCGGCAGCCTGGACTCGCGAATCGCCGAAGGGTTCGGCGACGCGTGTGGCTCGCGCCGGGACACGTGAGCGAAATGGTCTGCAAGACGACAAAACCGCGGTAAGCGCATGCGGTCGCCCCTTGCCGGGACGAGAGCATGACTCCCGCGGTACCACCCCGCTTGACGCTTGAGACTCCTCGGCGAAACCCGCTGCGCGGATAGGCGAAGGCAAGCGTCCACTCGTGCGGCAGGTAACGGATGCCACCGACCCGACCTACTTGTCCCGGCCGCCTGCGAAGGTCTTTCGCGTGAGGGTCGACCGGTCGTTCTTTCGGGTGGCTCGGGGGCCAGTTTCGAGACGTCCTGCGCCGGGCTTCCAGCTACCCCGGCTCTCTGGAGCGAGGATTAGCCTCTACTCTTCCCCGTCAAAGCCTTGCTGTGCAGTTGTAGTGACGCAGTATATGCGAGGGGTCTGGGCAGGGCAAATCGCACCCAGACCAGTCGCAATTCATCTTGGCGTGCCGACAAGCGCGTGTGGCATGCTTCCGCCTACTGCTCGAGTGTGGCGATACCTTCGCGTATCGCGTAGCGCACGAGATCAGCCACCGAGTTCGCGTTGGTCTTCTCCATCACCTGACGGCGGTGGGTCTCCACGGTCTTCACCGAGAGCCCGAGCTTGGAGGCGACCTGCTTGGTGGTGAGGCCTTCGGCGATCAGCTGCAGTACTTCACGCTCCCGAGCGGTCAAGGACCTTGGCGAGACACCGCGCATTCTGGGCTCGCGACCGGCGAACTCGTCGACGATGGCTGCCTGCACCGAAGGGCTGAGAAAGACGCCTCCTGCCGCGACAGCGTCGACGGCCTGCGCGAGCTCGTCGAACTCGGCGTCCTTGAGAACGTAGCCAGCGGCGCCCGCCTGCAGCGCCTCGGTCACGAAACGCTGCTCAGAGTGCCCGGAGAGCACGATGACGCGGGATTCGGGGACCCGCTCCACAATCTGGCGTGTGGCCTCCATGCCGTTGAGAACCGGCATGCCGATGTCCATCAGTACGAGGTCGGGACGCAGTGCTTCAGTGAGGCTGACGGCCTCCTCGCCGTCGGCGGCCTCACCCACGACTTCTACGTCTTCTATGCGCAGGAGCTGCAGTTTCAGGCCTTCACGCATGAGTCGGTGGTCGTCGGCAAGAACGACTCGGATAGTCACGCACTCCCCCTCTTCGTTTTCGCCCCACCGCTACCTCCGAAACACCCAGCCGCCAACAGACCCCTCTGCGCGCGTGTGGTGTTCCCCTCTCCTTTCTACTCCATTGGATGAGAAATGTTGAGTGATTGGCCTATCCAAGTTGGGTGATGCCCCGAGTGCCCGGGCAGCTACCCAGCCGTAAAGTCTGTACTACGGACGGCGTGCCTCGCCCACAAGAACCTACTCGCAAGAGATGCACACCGTCCGGAGCCGGGGGGCCGCCTGCACAACCAGCCCGCAAAGGCCCCCCGGGTCATGCAAGGCTGACCCGCAAGCACATTGACGAAGACGGCACTCACCCCTCGCACACACCGTAGACAAAGAGTGCACACGCTCGGCACGAACACCCACCCACAACGTGTTCTCGCAAAAGGGTGTCCGTCGCCGGGCCTTCGTCACGTCTTCGGCGGCGACGGATCTGCCCTGCACGGCCACCGCGGACCCATGGGGAGTTGCGATGTGTGTCTTCACCATCACAGGCGAGTTGTTCGACCTTGGTCCGATCATGGCGACTCCCATCATTCGGCAGCTCCTGCCGAAGTACAGCGAGTCGGCTGACGGCATAGTCACCTCACCGCGCTACTGCAAGGTCGGCACGCTGGGCGGACACTCCGTCTGCGAGCTTCTGGCGGTGCTCACCACTCAGATGCGCAACCGCGACTGGATCACGGCGATGCACCAGGAGCGCGTATGCGCGCTCTCGATCGCGCTGGCCAAAGAGCTGCACCTAGCGGACCGCGAGATCACAGGAATCGCCGTGGCAGCCATGCTGCACGACGTGGGCAAGGCGGTACTCCCCGCTGAGATCCTCCACAAGGTCGGCAAGCTCACCGCGCGCGAGACTTCGCTCATGAACTCGCATCCTGAGAACGGCGCAGAGCTGCTGCGCGAGGTCAGCTTCCCGTGGCCGGTCAAAGAGGCCATCCTTCAGCACCACGAGCGCCAGGACGGCAGCGGCTACCCACAAGGACTTACCGACGATGAGATCTGCGTAGGCGCCCGCATCATCGGCGTTGCCGACGTCGTCGAGGCGATGGCCTCCGACCGCCCCTATCGCAGCGCGCTACCGCTCGCCTGCGTCGCCGAGCACATCGCGTCGAGTGAGTGCTACGACCGCAAGGTCGCCGAGGCCTGCGTCGCGCTGTACGAGCGGGGCGAGCTGGCGCGCTACGTGGAGCGGCCGCACCACCTGCAGGCGAGCTAGGCGCTACTCAGCGCCCGAGACCACGACCTTGTGAGCGCTGCCGTCGGGCTTGACGCTGACGAGCGCTGTCGCTTCGCCTTGAATCGCGTTGCCCTCAATCAGGAAGATGCGCGAGCCGCCTGCACTCCAGCCGTGAAACGCGACGTCCAGCCGGTTCCCGAGCGCGGTGAGCTGTCCGCCTCCGGCCGGCGCGGTGTAGGTTCGCGCATAACCGTCGTCGCCCTGGGCCTCCAGCGCGAGCGTCAGGCCGGTTGGGGACGGGACGATACCGCCCCACACCGCAGGCATATCGCCAGGCACCGCGCCAGCGATCTCTCGCCGATCACTACCGTCGGGCTTTATCGAGACGACTGCTGAACCGCGATCGGCGGCTGCGAGCCCGACGAACACCCTCGTCGACGTGACACCCACCGCCGTCGCCTCACCGCCCGAGACCTCCACTGTTGAGAATGCGCCTCCGTTGAGCGAGACGAGCACGCGCCCGACACCGTCGTCGACAGTATCGCTGCTGTCTCTGATGACGATAGTGCGGGAGTCGCTCGAACTAGCTACGTCTACGCCCGTGGCAAGCGTGTTTGCGCTCTTGGAGCCTTTGGGGAGCCGCATGAGCGTGGTGGTGTCCCCCACCCGAACGCGGTAGATCAGCGATGATGAGTCGCCCACCCACACCGGCACGAACGCCGAATCGGCTGGGCCTACGGTCGTGGCCTTAGAACCCACAAGCGCGACTTTCAGCTGGCCGCTGTCGACCCAGGCCAGCGTCGTACCGTTGGGCGCAAGCGCGTACGGGCCTTCGGCAGACTTCGCGACCTTGGTGCGGTGCCCGCCGCTCTCGTCAGAGACGTATAGAGCGCTCTTGAGACGGAAGGCGACACGCTCGGCGCGTAGCGTGCCCGAACTCGACGCGGGCTGCGTGGTAGTCGCGTTCGAGGTCGTGGTCGCCGAAGCTACTGGGGTCGAAGTCGTGACCGTCGTGGTTGCCGCGGTCGATGGCACGACCGGCATCGTCGGCGCCTCAGTGCGCTCGGCCGGCTCGTTGCGATCGATCGTGACGGGCGTCGAATGCGGCGTCGGCCTGAAGGCCATCCATAGGCCGCCGCCCACGAGTGCCGTGCCCAGCGCGCCGGCAAGCACCGCGAGAGCGACGCGTGCCGCTCTCTGCTCGCCTTTCGGCTTCTGCTCGCTCACCGGCCCGCCGCCTTATCGTCGGAGCGTCTCGCGGAAGCTAGAGCGCCTCTATGAGCGCGTCAGCGTAGGCCTGGGTGCCGACGGCCCCATCGGTGCTGCCCGTGACGGAGCGCTTGACGTCGTAGGTGACCTTTTCGCCCTTGCCGATGACGTTGCGCACGGCGGCGAGGACGCGGTCGGCGGCGTCGGTCTCGCCAAGGTGCTTGAGCATGAGCATCGCCGACAGGATCTCGGCCGTCGGGTTCGCCATATCCTTACCGGCGTACTTCGGCGCCGAGCCATGAACCGGCTCGAAGACCGCGCAGTCGGTGCCGATGTTGGCGCCCATCGCGATGCCCAGACCGCCGATCAGCCCTGCCGAAAGGTCGCTGACGATATCGCCGTAGAGGTTCGGCAGCACGAGCACGTCCCACCACTCGGGGTGAAGAACGAGCTGCATGCAGGTCGCATCGACGATGTAGTCCTCGAACTCGATGCCTGAGTCCTTGTACTCTTCGGCGACCTGGCGGGCGACTTTGAGGAACAGGCCGTCCGACATCTTGAGGATGTTGGCCTTGTGGACCGCGGTGACCTTCTTGCGGCCGTTGGCGATCGCGTAGTCAAAGGCGTAACGCACGATGCGCTCGGTGCCCATGATCGAGATCGGCTTCAAAGACAGGCCCGAGTCGGGGCGGATGATGCCGGCGCCGCGGTCGGCCGCGAACTTGATGAGGTCGGCGGCGTCTTTCGTGCCCTGCTCGAACTCGATGCCCGCATAGAGGTCTTCGGTGTTCTCACGCACGATGACGATGTCGATGTCGTCGTAGCGCGCACCCGAGCCCGGAATTGAGAAGGCGGGGCGCAGGCAGGCGTAGAGGTCGAGTTCCTTGCGGATGGCAACGTTCACGCTGCGGAAACCGCCGCCCACCGGAGTGGTGATCGGACCCTTGATCGCGACCTTGTTCTTGCGGATCGAATCGAGAGTGGACGCTGGCAGCGGCGTGCCGTACTTGTCGATCTGATCGCTGCCCGCCTCTGCGATCTCCCACTCGATCTCTACGCCGGTTGCTTCGACGACGCGCGTCATCGCAGTGGTCAGCTCCGGACCGATTCCATCGCCCGGGATAAGGGTCACGGTGTGCTTGGCCATAGGTGCAGATTCCTCCGTCTAGTCGAATGGGCGGCTCACCTTGTCCGCCTCACATGTGTGCTTCAATCGGTTCGTGCAGAAAGAGGGACTACTTCTTGCCGCGCTTCTTCGGCGCGCAGTCCACGATGCGAGAAGCACGCCTCTTGAGCAGGCCTTTCGCATTCTCAGCGTCGAAACGCATGATCTCTGCGGCAGCGAGCTTCACTTCGTCAGATGCCGCACCGCAGACCATCGAGTAGACGCCTGAGAGCATCGCGGGGAACTCGGCATCGCCGTGGTAGCAGCGAATGGCCTCGGCCAGGAGCGGCCAGACGCGCTCGGAGCGCTTGGCGGTGGTTGCACCGTAGGTGGTCATGAGTCGGAAGGCTGCCAGACGCACCACGCCCGACTCCTCGTCGTGCAACGCGGCTTCGGCACCCTCGAGCGCCTTGTCCACGAGGCGCGCATCGACCGCAACGAGGTTCTCGAAGCTGCCCAGCACCTCCCAGCGCGTCTGCGACTCGGGGCGGTGCAGAGCATCGGCCAGCTCCTCGGTAAGCGGCTTGAGCAGCTCGGGCCGGCGCTCTGAGATGTCATGGACCACGCTCGCTGCGAACTGCCGCAGGCGCCGTTCATCGCCGGAGAGCGAACCGACGACCTGAGCAAGAAGCTTCGCATCGCCACATGCGCGTTCGGCAAGTTCGTTCTTGTCGTCGTCGGCGGTGAACAAAGGCGTGTCCTGGGCCATAAGGGACTCCGGCATCTCGAAAGTGGGCGGCTCAAGGCGAGCCGCGGGGCCTGAATGCGGCGCTAGCGCCGCGATAGTATACCAGAGCGTCTATTCCCTGCCGGGCAGCACAATCACGTCTACGTTCGAGCGGTTTCCAGCCTCGCGCACCGTCTCCGACCATGCGGGATTCGCGGCAAGCGACGGCGGGACGACGACCTGCGCCTGCATCGTGAAGAGCGTAGCGCCCGTGACAGGCGCACTCGTGGTGCCCGTCTCCATCGACTCGATGCTGATCCCAGCGGCCGAAAGCCCTGCAGCGATCTCGTGGACGATACCTTCGTGGTCGGCGCCACAGACCTCTATGCGGTAGGGCACCCAGTCGGCGTGCCCGACGCCGCCGCCCGATGACGAGTGGATCGCAACGCTATAGCCCTGCGACTCCAGATCGCCGAATGCCCCGCCCAGGTCAGCGCCCTCAGGTACTGACGCTAGCAGGATGATGGCGAACTCGCCGCCCAGACGCGCCATACGGCTCGTGGTGACGTTCGCATCGAGGCCCAACAGGACGCGGGTAACCTCTTCGACGATACCGACTCGGTCGGGGCCGGTCAGTGTGAGGACCATCTCGTTGCGCATCTTCGGCACCTTCCTTGACGGCGAACGCGCACTTCTAGAGTAACGGCCGGCCACCCGCAGGTGACCGGCCGTCTAACGGCTTCGGTTAGTCGATCGAGATCAACTTGATCTCGAAGACGAGTGTGGCGTTGGGCGGAATGAGGCCGCTGCCGGCGCCCTGCGAGCCATAGCCCATCTCGGACGGGATCGTGAGCTTGCGGGTGCCGCCGACCTTCATGCCGACGAGGCCCTGGTCCCAGCCCTTGATGACCTGGCCACCGCCGACCGTGAACTGGAACGGCTGACCAGAGTCGAGCGAGGAGTCGAACTTCGTACCATCGGTAAGCCAACCGGTGTAGTCCACCGTGACGGTGTCGCCTGTCTTGACCTCGGCGCCCTTGCCCTTCTTGGTGTCCTCGATCTTGAGCTCGGTAACCTCGTCGATCGTCTGGTCGGGCGCGGTGGGAGTCTGGTCGACAGGCACAGTCGCCTGTTCGGCCGGCTGGCTCGCCGTGTCTTCGACCGGCTGGACCGAGTCGGCGGGATCGGGCGTTGGGGCAGGCTTGGCGCAGCCGGACAGAGCGCTGAATGCAAGGACGAGCGCGAGAATGCAGCCGAGTATGACGGCACGGCGCGACAGAAGGTGAGACACGGCGACCTCCACAAGACGATTCGAAAGAGCGGAACAGAGCACCCGTAGGTGCGGGCGTATAGCGTAGCGCACCCGAGCCTGCGTGCGCGCGGGTTGCGACACTATCGTTGCCTATACGCACCCAGCTGAACGACAGCTTCAGCGGCGTAGGCCCTCACGAGGTCGGTATCGACCTGCGTGCCGACGGGGAACTCGATGACGCGAATCCCGCCGGTGCCCGGCTTCAGGATGAGCTCGGGGTCGCGCATGTAGGCGCCGGGAAGGAAGCGCAACGTCGCTGCGTCTGATGCGGTGCCTATCGAACACACCCAGTGACGGAAGTCGCCGTTGACGCCATACATGAGCATCTTGAGCGAGATCTGAACATCGAGGTCCGGCTTTGCAGCCATGATCGACTCGTGCAGCGCGGTCACGACCGGCGCAAGTTGCGGCTCCACGTCCTCGAGAAACCTCTCGAGCCGGATAGTGCTCATCTGCTCCCCTTCAACACGACCGTTCCTACAAGACCTCGGCGATTCGCGCCGGCAGAGCCTCGGACTCTTCTGGGGTCAGCGACTTGATCGCTGCCCACACCTCCGGGCAGTGCGCCCCATCGGGCACCTTCAACACCGCACGGATGGCGTCGTCGACCTTTCGGCGATTGGCCTTGTCGTAGTCCAGGCCCAGCGCCTCAAACAGCGACCCGAGATGTCTCTGGTAGCAGGTCATCGCCACTCCCGTCGAGGGTTTCGGCTCTCGTCCTGACCCAACGACATCAGTGTATCGCGAGGTAGAGGTGCCCGTTAGCCCCTTCGTGGTAGGCTTCGGCCCATGCAAGGCATCTTCGACAGACGAGCGTTCGCTGTGGTCATCGCGTGCGCGATCGCGCTCGTGGCGGTCGGCATCGCGGTGCCTGTTCCCGCTCTGCATGTCGACTCGCAGCCGTCGCTGAACGCGGTCCCCACGGCGGGTAGCCTCATCACAACGCACCACGGGCGCGGTCCCGCGTTCGCGAGACTGGCTGCGTGTACGGCTGGATTGCTGGTCGTGGCGAGCAGCGCGTGCGCAAGCGCCACCTCGCTTCTGCCCACGGCCGCTATCCGCGCCGTGCGCGCCTTCACGGTCTCCAAGCTCCGAATCTGAGGCCACGCGTACACGTCCTCGGCAGTTCGTTGTGCCGACCGGTCGTGCGCAAGACGCCTCTGCTCATCTCAAGATTCGGAAGGACCCACCATGACCCAGAGTCAGCTGGTCATCCTCGGCGTTATCGTCGTGGTCATCATCGTTGTCGCCGTAGCACTGCAACTCGTCGACCACCGCATCAACAGGGCCGACCCCGCCGACGAGGACTCGATCGACGGCTAGAGCCTCGACTTCTTTCGCCGGAGCGGGCGGTCGCACGTCGAGTGCGGCCCCCGCTCCGCTCCAAGCGAATCAACGAGCACCGGGGAGCGTCCTAGAGGCTGCGTACGACTTCGGCCAAATCGCGCCAGTAGCTCACGTCCCACGCACCACTGGCGGCGCCGCTCGTCGACGGTGCCACGAACAGCAGCGTCTCGCCGACGCGCGCCTCCTGCAACCCGTAGTCCAGCGTCTTCACGCCGAAGCACTCCTGGCCAGCGCGCTTCCCGTTGAAGCACAGGACGCCGGGGGCGTTTGCCTCGATCTTCGAGCGCACGAGAGCGGCGCTGTCGCGGGTGAAGGTGATGTCGGCATCACCGCCGGCCTGCCCTTTCGCAATGTCGGTGAGCCCGATTCCGTACTCCAACAGCAGTGGGAACTCGGCAGGTTCAAGCCGACGCGGCGTGAGTCCCACCTCGGCGAGCGTCGGCCAGAACTTGTTGCCCGGCCCGGCGTAGTAGGCACCCACCTGCGCCGACTTCGCGCTTGCGGCGGTACCGCAGACGACGAGCCGTAGTCCAGGCGCAAGCAGGTCAGGGAGCATCGCAGACGGCCTTTCGGCAGGTAGCAGTGACGAAGGTATCCTACCCGCGCTCGCTCTCTAGGCGCGCCTGCGTACGGGCAGCATGACGAACATGCGCGTCACTGCGGCGCCGACCATCGCCGAGAGGGACCCTATCAGCAGGTAGCCGGTGACGCCGGTGCTGCGCCAGTCGCCGACGCGGAACCACACTCCGCCGCTATACCACAGCAGCCAGGCGATTCCGACGCCCACCACGCCCGCGACGAACCACGGAAGTCGCGTGCGGGACATGACGAGCTGGATGATGGCACCGGCGGCAAAAGGCGCTAGTGCGGTGAGCGCGAAGGCAATGGCTGCAGCGACCGCCACCATGTGAGCGCCGGTCATAGCCAGGACGACGAAAGTGAGCGCGGTACCAACGATCACGAACGTGAGAACCAGATTCCGGGTGTCTATCACGTTCAGCTCTCCCTTACCCCATGACGCTTTCGCTACGGGGAGAGTGCGCCGTGCGCGGGGTGATTCCTGCTCGCGAACCAGATGCGGCACGCCGAACGGCGCTAGCGGCCCATCACTTCGGCCACGCGTGCCTCGACCATTCGGCGAATCAGGTCGAGCGGAATCGGCTGGTTGTGCGGGAACTGCACCGAGCCCTTGCCCTGCTTGTAGCCGGCGAGCTCGCCTTCGAAACCTTGGAAGCCGCGCGGCGTGGGATAGAAGCCCACGTGGCGTGCGAAACCGGCGAAGTGCACGAGATGCTTGCCGTTGAGGTCGAAGGTGGGGATTGCGTAGGCGATCGTCTCAGTCGCATCCGGGGCGACTTCGTGAACGAGGGCTCGAATCGCCGAAAGCCGTTCGCGCACTTCAGGCGGGAACGCGGCGATGTGGGCGTCGATGTCGGCTGCTGCGGGCTTCTGTTCCATGCGGCTGTCTATTCCCCAATCAATGCTCGTGTCACGACTCGTTCTTCACGGGTCTCTGAAACCCTCCAGGGCCTCCAGCGCGCGTGTCCGGGGCCCGCGTATACGTAGAGGATAGCCCCGAGCACGTTGAAGCCCAAGAGCACGAATACCCAGAGCAACCGCGACGCGATGCGCGGTCTCCTCCACGCGAGAGCACGAGCGACGAGCTGTGGTACCGTCGGAAGCTCCGTCGATGAGCGTGACCGCGAAGTGAGGTGCGACTGCTGAAATGACAGAATCCAACGCCACGGGTGAAGGCCTCGATCTGGGCGCGGTCCGTGCCGCTCTGCGAGAAGAGCTGCGCTCGCGAGGCCACGGGGTCGCGAGCGACACGCTCGGCCTGCGCCGCGATCTCTACCTCATAGGCAAAGGCGACCTCGCACGCGCGCTCTTCGAGTTCAGTGACAGCGCCGAATCAGCGATGTATGCGATGTACCAGGGTCAGTGGATGCCGAACATGCCACCGCGCTTCGCCGTCATTCCCGACCGCGAGCGTGGCGCCGACCAGCTGGAGATGCTCGAGCAGATCCGCGTCATCCCGCTCTTCTTCGGCATGGCCGAAGACGGCGTCACCTTCGACGACCTCGACGAGCTACTCGCCGAACACGTCGGCCCATCGCTGGGCTAGACGCGCTCTCGCGACGTCAGCGGCGGTAGCTACCCGCCCATCCGGGCAGAGCCGCGAGCCAGAAGTCCCCAGACGAACATCGCGATCCACAGCACCCAACCTGACAGCGCCCAGTTCGGCACCAGCGCCATCGTCTTCGAGTCGCCGGATGCCAGCGCGCGCGAGGCGGTAATCGCTACGGCGAGCATCGCGAACATCGCGACGAAGGCGAAGACCGTGTGCAGCAGGTCGGACAGCGGCGTGAGATCGAGGCCTTTTGCCTGTACCGCCATGCCGAGCGTCGCCAGCGTGTCGAAGGCGAAACCAACGTAGAGCAGCTTCACGTCCTTGCCGCGCACCGTCTTGGCGCGAAATGCGCCCCAGACGCCCATCGAGTAGCAGACGAGCGCTCCAAGCAGCGCGATGAGCGCAACGATCACGGCAACGGGCATGACTCCCCCTTTGAGGCGACGGGCATCAGAAAAGCGATTCCAGTCTATGCCAGAGTCGGCGTGCGCCCAAGACGCACAGGACCGGCTGTTCTAGCGCGCCGCAAGCCTCGTCGCCGCAAAGCGAGCCGCCAGTCGAGTAAGCCACGCCTCGCCGGCGACCAGCACGATGCCCCCCAGTACCGAGCCTGCATAGAGCAGCGTCATTGAGGGCGTGAAGCTCAGCCCCAGCATCCCCCGCACCTCACTGGCGATCCACGGCTCGCTGAAGGCGAGCCAGGCGGTCGCGCAACAGAGCGCGAACATGATCGCCGAGGCAGTCACGCAGGCGGCTCGCAGCTCGTGCGCTGCCTCGGGCCCCAAGAGCCCTTCGGCCACGTGGCGTCTGCCAACGACGAAGCCCCAACCGATACCCACGAGCAGGTTCACCGCCGGGAAACCCATGAAGAAGCCGTAGATCATCACCGTGTAGAAGAGGGCGATCACGCCGAGGAGCCATCCCGACAGCCGGTAGAGCGCGTCCAGATGCTGGCGAAAGACGGTCACGTCGAGCAGCACACCGATCGCGAGCCCGGTCAGCGCACACCGGCCCACCAGAGGGCTGTCGCCGAAGACAGGAACGGCTCCCCACCAGCCCGCGAGCATGAGCGAGACCGGCGCGATGGTGCCGAGAACGACTCTGGATACCAGCCGATCGAGCACGTGTCCTCCCCCGTTGGCCGCGTCTCGATGATAGGCCTCGCGTTCACGCGCCTTCGGCAGCTGTCGCCGAGCCGTCACGCTCCTCGCAGGCAAAGCCTACGAGCGTCCCGCAGCCTCCGCACGAGCTACCCACTCCGGCCACTTCGGGAAGCTGCGGATGTAGCCCTGCAGCGTGACGACGACCGCCGCGATGAAGAAGAGTCCGGGCGCACCGAGGATGAAGGCGACCAGCCCGATGATCGAGGAGACCTCCCACACTGCGTATTCGAGGATCGTCCACATCATCAGACGCGCACCCATCGGGCGGATGTCTGCCGGGTTCACGGGTAGCTCCGCCGACACGTTGCGCACAACCGGCACGACGATCAGCGGAAGCAGTGCGAGACTGCCGAAGACGCCCAGCAGCAGCACGTCGATCCTGCCGGACCCGACAAGCCCCGAGGCATCCGCGCGGGCGACGAAGAAACCTACTGTAAGCATGATCAGCGGCGCAACTGCGATGGCCGCGCAGATGATTGCGGTGGTGCGGTAGCTCTGCTTGAGTTGTGCCTGGTCAACCACGGTTTCGCCTCCTTGCTCCCGTTAGCCACCGACGGGCGCGGTCATCATCCGATCTCGGCAGCGAGTGCCGCGCCCCACGCGCGGGCGCGCTCAAGCTCCCCATCCTTGAGTGGGCCATAGGTGCCCGTTACGAGGAACTTGGCCGGGGCTCCAGCCTGGACGAAGCCTTGCCCGGCCATCGCTTCGGCGATCTTCTTCGCGGCACTGCCCGGCGACCACCAGATGCGCGTCTCGAAGCTCGCGAAACGCGCACTTCCTTTCGGCAGGTCGTCGAGCCACTCGCGCATCGACGGGTGTGTGAGATCCGCCGGATGAGCGGCGTGCGCGGGGTTCGTCTTGATCGAGCTGCGCATGGCAGGCGTGGGCAGATTGAAGCCGAGGATCGGGGCGCCGGCGACCAGAAGCTCGGCTGATGCCACCTTGTCGAGCGTTGCGTCAGCAGTGCTCATCGCAGCTGCGCCTTCGCCGATGCCCTCGGCGATCGCTTCGGCAATCGCACGCGTGTTGCCCCACAGTGACTCGTAGACGACCAGTGTGTTCACGCCTCAGTCCCCCCACTCATCTCGCGATGCGGCCGTGCGGTGCGCTTCGCGGCTAGCAGCCCAAAGCGAAGCGCCAGTGCAACGCCTCCATCTTGTGGCCCTTGGGATACTCGATCTCGACGCGCCCGAGGCAGTCGAAGCCGAGGCTGCGGCAGAGTGCGTTGGAGGCTTCATTGTCCACCGACGGGAACGCATCCACAGACGCGAAGCGATGGCGACGGCGCGCTTCGTCGAGCATCAGCCGGCCTGCCGCCATTCCCACGCCCCTACCCTGAACTGCCGAAAGGACATGCCAGCCGCACTCCCATGCCGCCTCGCCCTGCCACTCCGACACCCAGAAACCGGTCCAGCCGATCGGCTGGCCGTTCGAGCGGTCGACTATGGTGAACAGCCCGCTGGACTCCGGATCGGACGTCAGGTAGCGCTCATGGCGCGCTTTGATCGCCTCTACTGTCTCGGCGCCCCCAAGCATGCGCATCGCCCGCTCGTCGCCGAGCAGGGCTTGCAGCAGGTCGAGATCTTCGACGGCGTAGGGCCGCAGGTCTATGTCGGTCCGAGGCGAGGTCACTGGCGCGTCCGTCCACTTTGCGCGGCGAAGAAGCCGCATCACATCCTAGACCAATGACAAGCGGGCCACGAGAGGGGTAGTGTGAGCGCACATCAGATCAGCGCCGGGCGTCATGCGATGCGACGCCCGCCGGAATCGAGCCCGGCTGAAGGCGCGCGTAAAGCCGAAGGAAGAACGATGGGTCAACTGGTCACGGATGCCCCGCTCGCGACACGCTGGGTGCCCATTCTGCTCACGATTCTGCTCGCGAGCGCGGGTGCCGTAGCGTGTGTCATAGGTGAGGGCTCGACCACCGATCAGCGCTCGTGGCGAATCATGGCCTTCGGCGTCGTTCTCATCGCACTTGCGGTTCCCGCTAGCGCTCTTGGTGTGGGCACCGCGCTCGCGTGGCTGGTCGGTGTCTCGTTCGCAATGATTACGGCCAGTGTCGTCATGATCGTCGGCCTCACGATGTTCGCGTACGCAAGGTAGCGAGACCGCTAGTCATCGGCGTCGTCGAGCTCTTCGGAGTCACCGGCCTCATCGGCCACGAGCTCAGTGCGGCGCGCTTCTTCGACCGTGTGGCGGGCCGACGGCTGCAGAAGCGACTGCAACTCCTGGGCAGCACTTCCCACCGACCAGTTGCGGCCGCGTCCCTTCCGGTAGTAGATCCAGCCTCGCTCCTCGGCCCACGTAGCCAGCAGGTGCAGTACGAGGAATGCGGCGGCCACGCCGGCGACGATGAAGGCAATGCGCAGCGTCACTTCTCGGTCTCCTCATCGAGCAGTCGGGCAATCATCACTACGTCGACGGGCACCCCGTCGCGCACTACGGCCCTTCGGCAGACCCCTTCGCGAACGAATCCCAGACGTTCATAGAGCTCAAGCGCTCGCGGATTCGTCTCCCACGCGAACGCCTGGATGCGAGTGATGCCGTTGGCCGCGGCCCATTCCACGAGCGCCTCGATGAGCGCGGTGCCCACGCCTCGCCCCCGCCAGTCCCGATCGACCGATATGCCGAAGGTGCCGGCGTGCCGCTCCTCCTCGAGCGTACTGCCCAGCAGATCGGCGAGTCCGACCGGTACGCCGTCTTCGAGTGCGACGAGCAGCGTGCTGTTGGCAGGGCCGATGCGCTGCTGAATGAACGCTACTTCTTCGTCCAACGTGGGAACCGAGCGGCGAAAGATGCCGGGCAGGTCTTCGGAGAAGAGCCGAGCGGCGTAGCCGCACAGCGCGGGCGCGTCGTCGATCGTGGCGGGCCGGACGATCATCGGTAACACCTCTCAGCTACAGCCACAGACATCATGTCGACGCCTCCAGCGGCTTGCTCATCGGGACGTAGCGAATTCCGTGACGCTCTTGCTCGGACTCCACCGCCACAAAGCCGAGCCGCTGGTAGGCGGCCACTGCTGAAGGTGCGGCGTTCACGGTGATAGCGCGCAGGCCCGGCGTTGTCGCGCACGCCGAAGCGATCGCAGCATCGAGGAGCGCGCGACCCACGCCTTGTGCGCGCCGCGATGAGTCGACGAAGAAGAGGCAGATGTGTGAGCCGTCGCGCATATCGACCATGCCAACGATCTGGCCACTGGCCTCGGCAACGTGCGTTACGTGGTTGGCAAGCGACTCAAGCAAGAAGCTTCGAGCCGAGCGGGCGAACTCTTCGGCGCCCTCATCGGTGTAGCCGGGACGCACGGCCTCGTCAAACGCGCGCATGACGAGCTCGAGCGTGGCTTCACGCTCGTCGTCCCGCATGAGACGTGGCTGGATCAGCACTCGAATTGCCCCCGTCGACCGCTCGCCGCCAGTGGTCCGCCGCGGGCGCGAAAGCAGCCGCGGTTCCTAGACCATGCTAGCCGAAGCGGACGGCTCGCACCCCTCAACTCGACCCTGAATATCGGCGATCAAAGACAGTCTGTGGCGCGCCGGGAGCGGGCGAAGCGGCAGAAAGACACAGGTGTCATCGGCCATGACCAGAGCAATCCGCCTGCCCATGACGCGAACGTCCACCACGTCGGCGAGCGACACCCTCTTGTGGGAGAACAGCCCGTCGTGGAACGCGATCGTCGAGTCGGTGACGACGGCGAAGGGCACGAACGCTCGCCACAGGAGTGCCGAGGCAGCGAGCACGAACAGTGCGAAGAGTGGGATCAGAAACGCCGTGTAGTCGGGTCGGCCCGACTTGATAGTCACGGCCATCCCCACGAGTGAGAGCACGACGCCCATCCAGACGTCAGCAGTCCCAAACCGATAGTTGACGGTGTTGCTGCCGGGCACGCCGCCTCCGATATTGATATCTCGCGATAGTGACGCCCTGCCGCCAGAGTGCGGCGGGTCATCTACTCGTTCAGTACCTTCTCGAGCTCCCTACCCTGCTCCCGCAGCCACACCTTCGCCTCGTCGATGCCGGCGAAGACCCGCATGATCAGTCCGCGGTTGGTCGTGACCGTGACTAAGAAGTCGAAGATCTCGCCAGTTCTGGTGTCGGGAACGATCACGAGTGCTTCGCGAGCATGCCTGTCGGCGACCATCTTGTCGAGTAGCTCACCCATCCCATATGCGTCGATGAGCGAGCCTTGAGTCCCAAGCGGACGGCAGTCCGCAAGAAAGAGGTGCGAACCGTGTTCGGCCGCCACCACCAAGTTGTCGGCGATCGCCACCGGGAAGTCATGAGGCCCATATGGCAGGGTGTATTCGCAGAAGACGATGCCGTCGTCTTCTAGGTAGCTCACTGCGTGTGGCACGTCGTCCTCCAAGTGCTGCCAGGCGTTGCACTATGGCACCCCACTGCACTCGCCCCGTGCCAGCGTCCCCTGTCCTGCGGAGAACGGGTGTCCCCTCAACGATGTCTCTACCCATCCGCTACCAGAATGCGCCAGTTAACCTGCGGTAATGTGCACGAAGGCCGCCCCGAGAGGGACGGCCTTTGAGATGCCAAAGTGCTCACCGCACCAAGCGGCGCCGCTCACAACCTAGAGGTTGAAGCCGCCGTGCTTCTTGAAGTGCTCGACGAGACCACCATCGGCAAGCAGCTGCGCCATGACAGGCGGCAGCGGCGGGAAGTCGATCTCGGTGCCTTTGGTGAGGTTGTTCAGCACGCCCGTCTCGAGGTCGACGACGAGCTCGTCGCCCGCATCGATCAGGTCAGTGTCGCACTCGATGACCGGCAGGCCGGTGTTGATCGCATTGCGGTAGAAGATGCGGGCGAAGCTCTTGGCGAGCACCGCCTTCGTGTTGGAGTGAATCAGTACCAGCGGCGCCTGCTCGCGGCTCGAACCCATGCCGAAGTTCTTGCCTGCGACAAGGAAGCCGCCCTCGGGCTTGACCTTGTCGTAGTAGTTCGGGTCGAGCTCCTCCATGGCGTGGTGCGCCATGGCTTCCATATCAGCGGACTTGAACTTGTACTTGCCGCTGATGATGTAGTCCGTGTTGATGTCGTCGCCGTACTTGAAGGCCTTGGCCTTGAGTTCCATGTCGCTCTCCTCGTCTTACTCGCGGCCTAGCCGGCGAAGTACTTGCGCGGGTCGGTGATCTTGCCCTCGATGACCGAGGCGGCGACGGTGGCCGGGCTGCCCAGGTAGATGAAGGAGTTGGAGTTGCCCATGCGGCCCTTGAAGTTGCGGTTGGCCGTCGAGATGACGTTCTCGCCGTTGCTGGGCACGCCGTTGTGGGTGCCAACGCACGGACCGCAGCCCGGCGTCACGAGCGCGGCGCCCGCCTCGACGAGGGTCTGGATATAGCCGGCCTCGATGGCGTCGAGCAGGATCTGACGCGACGCCGGCGCGACGATGAAGCGCACGTCCGGGTGGACCTTGCGGCCCTTCAAGATGCTCGCGGCGACGGCGAAGTCCTCGAGGCGACCGTTCGTGCAGGTACCAAGCACGCCTTCGGCGATCGGGGTGCCTTCCACCTCTTCGATCGGCGAGACGTTGTCCACCGCGTGCGGCTTGGCGATCTGCGGGCCGATCTGGCCGGCGTCGAAGGTGAGCTCTTTGGCGTAGACAGCATCGGCGTCCGGGTTCTGCGCGTTCGGCGTCTTGTCGCCGCGGCCCTCGAACCACGCCAGCGTCTTCTCGTCGGCCTTCATCAGGCCCGCCTTGGCGCCGACCTCGATCGCCATGTTCGAGATCGTCATGCGGCCCTCGACCGACAGGTCGTCGATGACGGGACCGTGGAACTCGATGGCCTCGTAGGTCGCGCCGTCCACGCCGATCTGACCGGCGAGGTAGAGGATGAGGTCCTTGCTGAAGACGCCGGGCTGCATGGCACCGTTGTAGGTGACCTTCATGGTGTCGGGCACCTTGAACCACAGCTTGCCCGAGGCCATCGCGGCCGCACCGTCGGTGGAGCCGACGCCGGTAGAGAAGACGTTGATCGCACCGTAGGTGCAGGTGTGAGAGTCGCAGCCGACCATGAGATCGCCCGCCACGACATGACCCTTCTCAGGGATGAGCTGGTGGCAGACGCCTTCGCCCACGTCGTAGACCGTGGCCCCCGTCTTCTTGCCGAACTCGCGCATCATCGTGTGCAGAGCGCTGACGCCCTCGAGCGGCGACGGCGAGCTGTGGTCCATGACGACGGCAACCTTCTTGGGATCGAAGACCTTGTCGACACCCATGTTCTCGAGCGCGCGGATGGCGAGCGGCGAGGTGCCGTCCTGCCCCATCACGAAGTCGACGTCGGCTACGACGATGTCGCCCGCGTGCGCGTCGGTGCCTGAGTGGTTCGAGAAGATCTTCTCGGCGATGGTCTTTCCGGGCAAGGCAGCCTCCTTGGCAGTGAGGATTGACCCGCGGGCACGCCAAGAGGGCGGCCGCAGGGACGGATATTGTACGGCAAGCGTGCGCGGGCTGTCAGGTTGCCGGCGCCTCGGACCGCTTCATGGCACTACGCAACGCCAGCTGGTGGGTGAGCTCAGCGCCCCACAACACGATCACGGCGGTGTAGTAGGCCCACACCAGAAGCGCGAGAAAGCCGCCGAAGCTCCCGAGTGAGGTGAACCGGCTTGCCGAATCGAGGTAGACGCTCAGCGCTCTCTGCCCCACCGCGTACCCAAGCGCCGTGATCGAAGCCCCAAGCGCCACGTCGCGCACCCTCGGCCGATTGCGCGGGATCGCCGTGAAGGCCGTGACGAAGAGCAGCCACGCGAAGCCGAGATCGAACCAGAAGCGGTTGGCGACAATCGTCTCAAGCCAACCCATCTCGACACCCGCACCCGCCGCGAACTTCTCGATCTCGAGCACAAGCAGCACGACGAAGACGCCCGCAACCGCTGAAGCGAGCAGTGCGACACCCGCCACCACGACCAACAGCACGGCGAGCGCCCGCTGCCTCACGAAGCGGCGCACGCCTTCTGCGCCGCCTGGCTGGTGCCAGATACGACTTACGGCGCCGACAAGCTGGCTGAACAGGCTGCTCGCGCCGAAGATGACCAGTAAGCCCGCGAGTACCGTCGCCCACGGCCCGGCCCAGTTCATCAAGCCACCCCAGATATCGCTTGCGGACACGTCGCCGACGATCGATGAGTGAGGGATGACCCTCGCGCCAAGATTGCCGCCGAACATGCTCAACCCAACGAGGATCGGCGCAAGCGAGATAACCAGCGAGTACGCAATCGCAGGTGCGTAGAGCGACAGCTGGTGGTGCGAGCCTGCGGCAGCGGTATCAACCAGCAGCAGCGCGAGACTGCGTGCCGGAGCGGGCCAGCGCTCCAAGAACGCCGGCAGCTCGCGATGGCGCATGGACTCAGGCATCGACCCACACCGGCACGCAAGATGCCGCATCCTTCATGGCCGCGCGATGCTCGAGAGCGCGCTCGTCCATCGAAGCGAGGTGCGCCCAGAAGCGCGGTGAGTGGTCCATGTGGGCAAGATGCGCGAGCTCGTGTGCGATCACGTAATCGCAGAGTTCGGGCGGTATGAACAGCAGCGTGCGGTTAAGCGAGATCCGTCCCCCCGAGCTACACGAGCCCCAGCGGCTTCGCGCGGCTGACACGCGGATCTCGGCCGGCGGCTCTACCGCGCGTACCCGTGCGATGTCGGCCAGCCGCTCTGGCAACATGCGCTTCGCTTCGGCAGTCAGCCATCGCCGAAGGGCAGCAAGACGCGCCTCGGGCTCGTCACAGCCGCTCACGACCAGAACACCGCCGTGCTCACGGGCCCGGGCGGTGGTCGCGGCGGTCGGCTTGTAGCTCACCGGCAGCGATCTCGTGAGGGCGCGCAGCTCGATCATCTCCGGCAGCAGCGTCTCGGGCTCGGCGAGGTACTCTGCGCGACGTTCGGCGACCTTCGCCAGCGCACGCGACGCCCACTCGCGCTTGGAGGCCACTATCGCGTCGAGGTTGCCTCGCCAGCGATTCGGCACCACAACTACGAGCCCGTGTTGGGGCGTCACCGTGAGGCGGACCCGCTTGGCGCGGGCGCTGCGGCGGACCGTGTAGTCGAGCTGGGGTGCGAGATGCGTCACGAGCTCTCCGAGCAGTGCGGCGAGCGGAGCTATCCCCGCTCGATCGACCAGCAGTTGTGCACGTTGGGCCTACGCTCGAAGTCCTTCGGGATCGTGCGCCCCGTGACGTCGGTGGCGACGAGTCCCGCGCCGGCGAGCGCGTCTGCGTCCAGCTTGAACGAACGCCGGTTGTTAGAAAAGACGATCTGGCCGCCGGGAGCGAGCACTCGCTCGATCGCGAGCAGAAGCCCGGCGTGATCGCGCTGCACGTCCCAGGTGCCGTCCATCCGCTTGGAGTTGGAGAAGGTGGGCGGATCGCAGAAGACAAGGTCGAACTCGCGGCCCTCAGCGGCCGCCTGCTCGAGCCACGTGATCGTGTCGGCCTGGACGAACTCGTGCTTCGTGTCGGCAATACCGTTGAGCGCGAGGTTGCGCCGCGCCCAGCTCACGTAGGTCGCCGAAAGGTCGACCGTGGTTGTGTTCGCGGCCTTGCCGGCAGCAGCGTGAACGGTGGCGGTACCGGTGTAGGCAAACAGGTTGAGGAAACGCTTGCCGCTGGCGAGCTCGCCCAACCACCCACGCGTATCGCGGTGGTCGAGGAACAGGCCGGTGTCGAGGTAGTCGGTGAAGTTGACCTCGAAGAGCAACCCGGACTCGGAGACGACACCGGTGACGTGGCAGGCTGAGAGCTTGTCGTACTGGGCGCTCCCCCTCTGGCGCTCGCGACGCTTCACGAAGACGGCCTCTGCCGGCACCCCAAGTACCTCTGGAATCGCGGCGACGGCAGCCTCGAGACGAGCCGCGGCCTTGTCTTCGTCGATGTGCCCAGGAGCGGCGTATTCGGCGACGTAGACCCAGCGTTTGCCTTCATCGGGGCCGTCCCCCGCGTACATGTCGATCGCGAGCGCGAACTCGGGCAGGTCTGCGTCGTAGACGCGGTAGCAGCCGACGCCGGCCTTGCGCGCCCACTTGCCCAGATGCTTCGACATCTTGCCGAGCCGGTTGACGAAGTCGGTCGCGTCCACGGCAGGCAGGTCGGCGGGAGCCTTGCGTGCAGGGGCAGCGGATGCGCCCCGGTCGCGGTCGTTGCGTTCGCGACGCTTCGGCTCGCTCTTCACGGCCACAGCCTTGGCGCCGATCTCAAACATCGTCACCGTGGCGACACCCTTGCCGCTCCCCACGCTCACCGTGCGCTTCTGCGCGAGGTGTAGGCCTTCTGCCAGGTCGGGGTCCGGAGAGACCACGGCGAGACGCCAGCCTTCGGCACCACGAAGTCGAGCTGCGAGCACGTCGTAGAGTGCCGGCAGCTCGGAGCGTTCCGAGAGGCGCTCGCCCCACGGCGGGTTCGTGCACACCAGACCGGGCGCGCCCCCCTTCGGCAGATCGAACGACGCGAGCTCACGAAGCTCGAGCGTGATGCGGCCCTCGAGCCCTGCCCGCCGAATGCATGTGCGGGCGATTTCGATGGCTTTGGGGTCGCCGTCTGAGGCCAGAATCGGCGGGAGCTTGGCTAGTCCCGCTTCGCGTCGCTCGTGAGCTTGATCGATCAGCCGGTCCCATGCGCCGCGATCGAAACCCAGCCAGCGTTCGACGGACCTTCGAGGGTTGAGCAGGCCAGGCGCGATGTCGGCTGCAGCGAGCGCCGCTTCGATCGCGAGGGTGCCCGAGCCGCACATCGGGTCGACGAAGGCACCTCCCGCTGCTGCGACCTTCGGCCAACCAGCGAGCGCAACAACCGCGGCGGCCAGCGTCTCCTTCATCGGCGCCGCCACCTGAACGCCTGGCGTGCGGTAGCCGCGGCGGTGCAGCGGCTCTCCCGCCAGATCGATCGAGATGGTTGCCTTAGTTGCGCGCAGGGCCACGTTCACCCGCACGTCTGGAGAGCTCACGTCCACGCTCGGTCTGCGACCGAACTTCTCGCGGAACCGATCGGCGATGGCGTCTTTGACCTTCACCGCGGTGAACTGGGTGTTTCTCAACTCGTCGTTGACGCCCGACGCGTCGACCGCGATCGTCCCTCCCGCACGCAGGTGCTCCTCCCACGGAAGCTCCTTGACGGCGTCGTAGAGCGCGTCCGCGCTCGAGGCGTCAACTTCGGCAAGGGTCAGCAGTACTCGCGACGCGAGACGCGTCCAGAAGAGCGCCTTGAGCCCGTCGGCGGTACGCCCGGTGAACAAGACACCGCTGCGCTGGGGACGCACGCCGCGCAGGCCGAGCGCTCGTAGCTCGTCGGCGAGAAGTGATTCGATACCGGCCGGGCAGGGCGCGAAGTAGCGCCGGGCGTCGCTCACGGAGCCGGAGTGACGGTGCCCTGGCGCGAGGCGTCCGGCGTCACCAGAGACGTCGCCGAAGATGCCGTGCCGAAGATCGGGCGTTCTGCGACGGCCGTCTGCGTCGAGCCGATCCACGTGCGCGAGCGCCTCATCCGGCCGTCAGTGATCTGGTTGTAGCGGAACGGCCGGAAGCGCTTGTCGGCGTTGTAGTACGGATACGGGATGACCGCCGAGATCGTGCCGGTGCCGGTGCCACTCTCGTGGTAGCCCACGTACTTCGTCTTCTCGGCGTTGGCCCAGCGAACGAAGATCACGACGTGACCGCCGTAGGTGGATGTCTTCGGCTTGAGCATGATATCGCCGGGCATCAGCTGCGACTTCTGATACGCGAGGCGAGCCTCGGCCGTCATCTCAGGTGTGCCGGTGATCTCGGTGCAGCGGTACGGCAGCGTCGCCGTGTCAAGCGAGGTGGGGCCGCCGTAGGAGTTCTGGACCCGCAGTGCCATCGAGACGAAGCCGGAGCAGTCGGTGCGATAGCCCAGCGACTGGTAGCCCGGAGTGCTCGATGGAATGAGGTCGCCTGCGACGGTCGCCCAGCGAGACTGGCTGTAGGGAACGTTGCGCGCTACCCACGCCTCAGCGCGCGCCAAGACGACTTCGCGCTCGATGCCGAAGGCAAGCGAGGGGGCCGCGAACAACACCGCGCAGCACGCGAGCACGGCAATGCGGGCCTTGGGTGAGGTGAGGATCTGTACGAATGACACGAAGAACGCCCCCGGGTGGTTTCGATTCGGCTGCGATAGAGGCTCGCCCGACATTCTATCATTCGGCAGCACACGACGCTCGCTTGACCCCTAAGAGGGCATGACAACAAGCGCCAGTGACGTCTGTCACCAGCGGAATGACCGATTCGGGACCCTAGCTACCGATGAATCCGTCGACGACGTAGGTGCCGCTGCGAGCGTCCTTGGATAGGGTGACATAGCCCATGGACTGGGCATCCTCAAGCAGCTGGGTGAACGACTTGTAGCCGTACGCCGACTCCGCGAACGACGGGTTCTTGCGCTTCATCGTGTCTTTGACCAGCGAGCTATGCATCGCGCCGACGTTCTCGCGCTGCAGACCCTCGATCGTCTCGAACAACAGCTTGAACGCGGGCCGCTTCTGCTTCGGCAGCTCCGGCTTGATCGCCGGCGCTCCCATTGGTGCACCGATGTCCTCGTAGTAGATGAACTCGTCGCAGTTGCTTGCCAGCAGGTCGCTCGTCGAGTCGCGCAGCCCCACCCCGATGACCGTCTTGCCGTTCTCCTTGAGCTGGCTCACCAGCGGCGTGAAGTCGGAGTCCCCGGAGAGGACCACGATCGTATCGATGTGGGTCTTGGTGTAGGCAAGCTCCATCGCGTCCACGACAAGCCGGATGTCGGCCGAGTTCTTGCCCGTCATACCGCGCTCGGGAATCTCTGTGAGCTCGATGCCCAGCTCGTGGAGGGTGGAGCGGTAGTCCTCGAAACGCGACCAGTCGGCATACGCGCGCTTGGAAGCGATCCGGCCCTTCTCCACCAGGCGTTCGAGTACCTTGCTCATCTCGAAGCGTTCTGGCGTCTTGCGCTTGCGCCCGCCGCTGCGCTCCATGCCGATCGCGAGGTTCTCGAAGTCAATGAACACGGCGAGGGCGTGTGCCTCTTCTGCCATGGGAATCCCCCTTCGTTGGTGGTTTCATGGTACGCCAACCCACTGACGTGGGTACTCTGTTTGCATACGCATCGAATCGCCGAAGGGACGGGCCCTATGAGCAACGTGTTTGATGACGCACCCGATGAGGTCAAGGCCGCTCAGGGCTCCGACTCGCCAGCCGCTCTCATCGTCTACTGCCGCTCCTGGTGCCCCGACTGCCGTCGCGCCAAAGCGTGGCTTGATCAGAACGGCATCGCCTACACGGAAGTCGACGTCGAGAGCGACCCGGATGCGCGCGACCGCGCGGCCGGCTTCAACGAGGGCAGGCTACACACTCCGACCTTTGAGATCGGCGACGACATCTGCGTTGACTTCCGGATCGAGCGCCTGAAAGAGCTGCTCGACATGATGTGAGCGAGGTTTTCGGTGAACGGCATCGGCCCCGTTCACCAGCCTCGACCAGCCAGCTTGCGTGAGTCAGGCCCCGTATGCAGTGGCAGTGCAACTAACCACCTGTCATACTGTGTGTGGCTGCAACTATCTACCAGTCCTTGACACAAACGCGGCATGCGAGAGAATGCGCCTAACCATTGGTTAGGCGCCACACGGGGAGACGACCGACATGAACGACAAGCGAAGCTACGCTCCCTCAGCGTGGACCATCTGCCGAATCGGCCGACGATTTCAGTCGTTCTTGGACTCACGCGCCGCCGAGTTCGGAGTCACCAGCGCCCAGGTCCCCCTGCTCACCTACTTGTGGGAGGGCAACGAGGGCCACACCCAGAACGAGATCGCCAAGGCGCTCGGCGTAGACAAGGGCACGGTCTCGCGCAACGTCGCGACTCTCGTGCGCCGTGGGCTGGTGACCCAACGCTCCAGCCGCTACGACTCGCGCGCCTGCGTCGTCTCGCTCACTCCTGAGGGCGAGCGCCTTGCGGCCCCGATCGCGCAGATAACTGAGGAGTGGTGTGGCGCGGTCTCCAGCGAACTTGGCAGCGACGGCTTCAGCGCATGGACCGCGACCTTGGATCGCGTCGACGCGACGGCGAGCCAGCTGCTAGCGGAGGGCTCGGCCTTCTAGGCTGCTTCGACGTACGTCCAGCTCGAACCCCACACGCGGCGGGATCGCGCGTGCCTAGTCTTCGGCAGTCGCGGAGGCCTCCACGCCAGCACTCATGCGCTCCTGCTCGCTCGCGTAGAGCAGCCAGAGCGCTTGTGTTCCCAGCTCCGAGCCTCCGGCCTCAGACAGCCGCGCGTAGAGCTTCTCCGCGAGGGTGAGGGCTGGAAGCTCTAGCCCCGCAGCTCGCGCCGCCTCCAACGCGATGCGCAGGTCCTTGACGAAGTGCTTCACGTAGAAGCCAGGATTGAAGTCCCCCTTGAGCACGCGCGGGGCGAGGTTCTCGAGCGACCACGACGCCGCCGCACCGCCGCCTATCGATTGCAGCACGCTGGCAGGGTCCAGTCCTGCTGCGCGCGCATAGGCCAGCGCCTCGATCGAGGCGAACATGGAGCCTGCGACGGCAACCTGATTCGACATCTTGGTGTGCTGACCAGCGCCCGGCCCGCCCTGCAAGATCACGCTCTTGCCCATCACGGAGAGCAGCGCCTCTGCCCGCGCGAACGCCGTCTCGCTGCCGCCCACCATGATCGTGAGCGTGGCGTTGCGCGCACCGATGTCGCCGCCAGAGACGGGGGCATCGAGCGCGTCGAGGCCTGCGGCGTCGGCAGCTTCGGCGATGCGAACCGCGAGCTGCGGAGACGAAGTCGTCATGTCGATGAGGAGCGTGCCTGCCGAAGCGGCGGCGATGATGCCGTCTTTGCCGAGGTAGACCGCCTCGACGTCGGCCGGGTAGCCCACCATGGTGATGACGACGTCTGCGTCGGCGGCTGCCTCGCCGGGAGTCCCGGCCCAGCGTGCACCGCGCTCGACGAGCGGCTGCGCCTTGGCGGGCGTGCGGTTGTAGACGGCGAGCTTGCAGCCCGCGTGCATCAGGTGTCCGGCCATCGATGCGCCCATCACGCCCGTACCGATGAATGCCACCTTGGTCCCCGCCACATTCGAACGAGACTGCGTCACCTAGCTCCCCTTTCGTTTCGGCAAGATCAGATCGACTCGCGTGTAGGCCACCCGAAAGCCCGCGCGCTCCATGTTGCGCTGCGACAGCGAGCCGGGGATCGACTCGGTGACCGCCAGGTCGCACCCCTCTTCGGCAGAGATCGCAAGCCGTGCGGCCTGCAGCGCCTGTTGGGCTCCGCGTCGCCGAAAGTGCGGCAGTGTTCCGTCGGCGGACAGCCAGCCCACTCCGCCAGCAACCGACAGCTCTCCGCATGCGGCAGGCCTGCCGTCGACATAGGCGAGCAGCAGCCGAGCCCCTGGTCGCGACGCAGCCACCCTCGACAGGGCGAACTGCTGCGGCTGCGGCTCGAGCGGCGAGGAGAACGCGATGGCTGCGATCTGCGCCCAGAGCGCCTTCTCGTCCTCGTCCTCGCACAGTCGAACCTCGACCCCGCGGGACTCATCGATGCACTCGTTGCCGATGATCTCGCGCACGAGCACGTTCTCGAAGCCGTCGGCGACCCAACCACGGGCTGCGAGGCGATTCAGAACCGACAGATGCGCAAGCGGGCTCACTACCGCCAGGGGCTGCTGTCCCCGCTGGCCGAAGAAGTCCTCGAGCTCAGCGGCCTGCTCGGAGCTGACGCCCCCGGCAAAGCCGATACCTATCGCCTGGTTCACCGGCGAGTCGTCGCCTAGATAGACGGCGACACCGCCGGCAACGTCGAGAGACGCAACCCCGACATCTGGATCGACGGTGGCCGCTGTGGCGGCAAGGCCTCTGAGTGAGTCGGCTGCGAGCGCCTCTAGCCGCGCTGCAAGCTCGGTGTCTGCGAACACGGCCGTTAGCTGTGCAGACGCTCGAGTGACCAGGCCAGGTTCTCGCCAAGCCGCTTCATCGTTCCCATGCCTTCGGCGTCACCTTCGACTTCGCCCTTCTCACGTCCGATCCCGATGTTCCAGTACGAAGAGCCCACGATGAGCATCTGTGAGATCAGGAAGAAGTGGTTGATCGTGTCGAGAACGTGGATCGCTCCCGCCCTGCGAACCGCCACGATGCCTGCACCCGGCTTGCGTGCCAGCAGGTGCGGGCATGCGCGCCCCACGAAGCCGGCGCGGTCGATGATCGCCTTGAGCTCTGTGGTGACGTCGGCGAAGTAGGTCGGGCTGCCCAGCAGCAGGGCGTCGGCGGCCATTATCTTCTCGATGACCTCGTTGCCGAAGTCCTTGCGCCCGTGGCACCGGCCGTCCTTCTTCTCGAAGCACTTGCGGCACGCCGTACAGCCACGGACGTCCTTGCCGGCAAGCTCGATGAGCTCGCACTTGTGGCCGGCCTCGATCAGCGGCGCGAAGGCTGCGTTGATCAGGGCGGTCGTGTTGCCGCCCTTGCGTGCCGAACCGTTGACTGCAACGACCTTCATTGGCGTGGCCCCCTGTGCGCGAGTGTGCGCGTGTTGGTAAGGACAAGATGTCTTGCGAGTATACCGCCGGCGCAACGCGAGAACTCGGCCGCCAAATTGCGGGGTCCGTACCGCAGCCACGCTGCGAATACACGCTGTCGAATCGGGGATGTACTCCAGTGGCGAACAATTAGTGATGGGAGTACGGTATCCATTACGCGTTCTGCTTTATGCAGTCTGGGAGGAGCCACCATGTCCGAGCCTTTGCCCATCCGTCGCGTGATCGTCATGGGAGCTGCTGGCCGCGACTTCCACGACTTTCTGGTCGCTTTCAAAGATGACCCGTCGATTGAGGTCGTCGCCTTCACCGCGACGCAGATCCCCGGCATCGACGACCGCACCTTCCCCGCCGCGCTGGCTGGCCCGCGCTACCCCGACGGCATCCCGATCCGCCCTGAGTCCGAACTCGGCGCGCTCATCGCAGACCTGCGCGCCGACGAGGTGGTCTTTGCCTACTCAGACATCGCGCACACCGATCTCATGCACAAAGCGTCGGCCGTGCTGGCCGCCGGCGCCGACTTCCGCCTTGTGGGACCGGCGCGCACGATGGTGCCGTCCACCAAGCCGGTCATCAGCGTCTGCGCGGTGCGCACCGGCGTGGGCAAGTCCGGCATCTCTCGCCGCATCTTCAAGCGGTTGCGTGACCACGGCCTCAACGTGGTCGATGTGCGCCACCCGATGCCCTACCGCGATCTGACCGCGATGGCCGTTGAGCGCTACGCGAGCGTGGCCGACCTCGATGACCTGGGCGTCACGATCGAGGAGCGCGAGGAGTACGAGCCGCTGGTGGAGATCGGCGGCGTCGTGATGGCAGGCGTCGACTACGAGGCGATTCTGCGCCGTGCGGAGGCCGAAGCCGACGTCGTCGTCTGGGATGGCGGCAACAACGACTGGCCTTTCTTCCGAAGCGACCTCGAAATCGTCGCGCTTGACCCGCACCGCGTGGGCCACGAGCGTGCCTACTACCCGGGTGAGGTCAACTTCCTCCGGGGCGACGTGCTCGTCATCAACAAGGTCGATTCAGCAGATCCCGACAAGATCGCCGAACTCGTCGAGACAGCCAAGCGCTTCAACCCCGATGCGGTGGTCATCCGTACCGCGATGCAGCTCTTCCCCGACGACGCAGAAGCGATGCGCGGCAAGACCGTACTTGCCGTCGAGGACGGCCCGACCGTCACGCACGGCGGCATGCCCTACGGCGCCGCGGCGCTGGCTGCCGAGGCTGCGGGCGCTGCCGACTTCATCGACCCGGCCCCCTATGCGGCCGGCTCGCTCAAAGGCACCTTCGCTGCCTACCCTCACATGAAGAAGGTCCTGCCGGCGATGGGCTACTCGGCCGAACAGCTCGCCGACCTCGAGGCCACCATCAACGCCGCCCCGGCAGACGTCGTGGTCATCGGTACTCCCATCGACCTCGGCCGCCTGATTCACATCGACAAGCCGACCGTGCGCGTACGCTACGAGGTTGAAGACGTCACCGTGCCCACGCTCGACGATATCGTCGACGGTTTCTTGCGGCAGCGCGGCCTGATTCCGTAGGAGACGCAGTGAACGCCGAAACGATCGGGACCATAGTCGTTGCGCTTGGCGGTAACGCCATCGCACGCTCCGGCGACGACGGAACCATCAAGGCGCAGTACGGGCGTGCCCGCGAGGCCGCTCACGCCATCGGCGGGCTGATAGCCGCCGGCGCGCACGTCGTGCTCACGCACGGCAACGGGCCGGTAGTCGGAAACATCGTGCTTCGAGGCGAGCTGGCGAGCGGATCCGTCCCCCCAACCCCGCTCTACATCGCCGGCGCAGACTCAGAGGGCGGTATCGGGCTGATGCTTCAGCAGACGCTCGGCAACGAGATGCGGCAACGCGGGAGCGCACGCACGGTCGTCTCGCTGGTGACGCAGGTCGTGGTCGACGCCGACGACCCCGCGTTCGGCCGCCCGACGAAGCCCATAGGCAACTTCTACTCAGCCGAAGAGGCCGCCCGTTTGAGGGCCGAGTGCGGCTGGGTGATGGCACCCCAGACCGACGGACGACTGCGACGTGTTGTGCCCTGCCCTACGCCCCGGCGCGTCGTCGAGGTCGAGGCCGTGCGCGCCTTGCTCGCTGCCGGTGAGGTACCCATTGCAGCAGGCGGTGGCGGGGTCCCCGTAGTCGAGCTGTCCGATGGCTCGCTTGCTGGCATCGACGCCGTCATCGACAAGGACTGGACCGGCGCACTGCTCGCAGCCCAGCTCGACGCCCAGGTGCTTGTCTTGCTCATGGAGGCCGATGCCGTCTATGAGAACTTCGGCTCCCCTCAGGCGCGCCGAATTCCCTCGCTCAATGTCGCCGAAGCGGAGCGCATGCTTGCCGAAGGGGCCTTCGCCGAAGGCTCGATAGCGCCGAAAGTCGCCGCTTCCGCGCACTTTGTTAAGAGCAGCGGCGGGAGCGCGGTACTGTGCCGTGCCGAGGATCTTGAGGCGGCCCTCGAGGGCCGCGCGGGGACGCTAATCAGCGCCTAGATGTGCGTTGGCCACAACGTCCGGCACTTATGTGATGCAACTCACAAGCAGGGTCTCGCGGGGCTTCCGATTGCCTCGTCGCGCATCCGATACTCGTGGTGCACAACAAAGTCGGCTCGCTATGAAGGACCCCGCCTTGGTGACAGCAACCAGCTACCTTTCCGCAGTCCGGACTCACTTCCTGGACGGCACGCGTGAGCTGCTGAGCGTCTTGATGAACTCGACGTCGACCGTCGAGGCCAATCTCGCGCTGCAGCTGCTTCGTGATGACATCCCTGAGAAGGTTCTGGTCAGCGCGTGCAACATCCGCGAAGTGCTGGCCGCACTGCCCTCCTCCCCCTTCTCGATGCGCGTGGACGAACAGACGCTGATCAAGACCGCGGGGCTTCGGCGCAACATCGCCATCTACGAGAAGGATCTCGAAGACGACCTGCTCCTGGCGATCACCAACGCCGGCAACCTCGTACTCGACATCATCATCAAAGACGACGATGAGAAGTACTTCTGGAACTCGGTTCCAATCGACGACGACTTCGTCACCAGCGAGGTGCTCGACCTCGTGATCGACAGCGACTATCTGCTCGACGCCGTGGTTAAGCTGGTCCAGGCGATGGGCATCGTCTTCAACCCGAAGTTCTACATGTCGCTTGAGGACTGGTCGCTCGACTACGCCGAAGACACCTTCGCGACGCTGGGCGACCTCTTCTAGTTGCCCACGTCCGCGACGGAGACGACGAGTCCTCCGGCCTCTTCGATCTCCTCAAGCGCTCGCTGACCGTCGCCCAGAGCGAGGTCGACTGCGCGCACGCCTTCGGCGACCACCATCACTTCGAATCCCAGCTCAAGGCCGTCGAGCGCGCTGAACTTAACGCAGTAGTCGGTCGCGAGGCCCGCCATCCACAGTTGGGTCGCCCCGAGCTCGCGCAGGAGCTGGGCAAGTCCCGTGTCCTTGCGGTGCCCGTTGTCAAAGAAGGTCGAGTAGGAGTCGATGTCGGACTCGGTGCCCTTGTGCACGACCGCGTCGATACGCGCGACATCGAGCGCCGAATGGAACGAAGCGCCCGGTGTGTTCTGAACGCAGTGGTCCGGCCAGAGCACCTGCTGGACGCCTCCAAGCTCCACGACCTCGCCAGGCAGCGCGCCGGGATGGTTACTCGCAAAGGAGCCGTGGTTGGCCGGGTGCCAGTCTTGCGTGGCGATCACCAGATCGAAGTGCGGCATGAGCCGGTTGGCGATCTCTACGACGGCGTCACCATCGTGGACTGGCAAACCACCGAAGGGCATGAAGTCGTTCTGGATATCGACGAGTACGAGCGCTCTCATCGCCACTACTCCTCTGTCGTTTCGCGGTCTAGGCCCTTGGAGCGCATGACAAGCGCGGTACGCAGGTCGTAGAGGCCGTGCTCGAGGCCTACAGGGTAGACGTGGGGGTTGAGCGTGCGCGTGAGCGAGGGGTCGATGCCGGCGAGGCTCGATAGCGTGCGTTCGCGCACTTCGGCAAGGGTCGGCGGCAGCCAGACGCGTCGGCCCGCCTCGAAGATCGGAACCAGCAGCTCTTCGGTGGTGTGGTTGTCGGTGAACAACTTGCGGCGCAGCGGCTCAGCGGGGTCGATCATCGTGGCCGTGTGCACCGGAGCGTGGTCGATGTCGTAGATCATGTCGCCGGCGAGTGAGCCGTCGGTACGGCGGTAGCGGCGCACTCCCTGCCGGCCCGGGACCGTCATCTTGGCGACCTGCTCGGAGACCTTCACGCGGGGGATCCACTCTCCGCCCGGGCGCCTGACCGCGGAGAGCTTGTAGACGCCACCGAGCGCCGGCTGGTCCCAGCCGGTGACGAGCTTCGTGCCAACGCCCCACAGGTCGATCTTGGCGCCTTGATCCTTCAGCGATGCGATGAGGTGCTCGTCGAGTTCGTTGCTTGCAACGATCTTCGTGTCGGCGAAACCGGCAGCATCGAGGATCTCACGCGCCTTGATCGAGAGCCACGCGAGGTCGCCAGAGTCGATGCGTACGCCCAAGAGCTTGCCGCCCCGCTCGCGCAGGCGCTGACCGACCTCGACCGCACGCCTCACTCCCTCGAGTGTTTCGTAGGTGTCTACGAGCAGCGTGACGTTGTTGGGCAACGCGTCGGCGTAGGCTTCGAACGCCTCGGCCTCGCTGTCGAAGGCCATCACCCACGAGTGCGCGTGCGTGCCCGCAACAGGAATGCCTAGGCGCTGGCCCGCGAGCACATTGGAGGTCGAATCGCAGCCGCCGGCGTAAGCCGCCCGGCTTGCCGAAAGCCCGCCGTCAGGACCCTGCGCACGCCGGAGGCCGAACTCCATGACTGGGTCGGTGCCGGCGGCGAGACGGACACGGGCGGCCTTGGTGGCCACGAGAGTCTGGAAGTTCACGATCGTGAGCAGTGCCGTCTCCACGAGCTGGCACATCGGCAGCGGACCGGTTATGCGCATGAGTGGCTCGCGCGGGAAGACGACTGTGCCCTCCGGTATAGCGGCGACGTCGCAGGTGAAGCGCAGCTCAGCAAGCAGGGCGAGGAAGTCGTCGGTGAAGAGACGGGTACCGTCCGACGCAAGCCGCGCGCGCAGATAGGCGATGTCATCCGCGCTCACGTGCCACGCTTCGAGCCATTCGGCAGCCTGCTCGAGCCCGCATGCGATGGTGAAGCCGCCGCCGAATGGGTTCTCGCGGAAGGACAGGTGGAAGCAGCCTTCGGTGGTGTCGGTCCCGCTCGCGTAGTATGCCTGCGCCATCGTGAGCTGGTACAGGTCGGTGAGCATTGCCGAACCTTCGGCGGCGATGTGGCTCATGGCTCCCTCACTCGGCATTCTCGGATGCCATTCGAGCCTAGCACGATGCGCCTACGAAGGGCTCCACGGAGAAGTTGTGACCGGTGACTACCAGAAGTTTGTAAGGAACTCGTGGATTTTGTTCAACGGCGTGATGCGCGCCTATCTACGGGGGTATAGTTGCTCCCGGTCGACCAATTCGGTTGGTCGCAGTGAGGGGGCATCATGGGAACGTCCGCTCAGCCTGCAGGTTTTGATCCGGCACAGGAGCCGGTGGAGCGCCCGCAGCTCGCGAACGACGCGTTGGACAGCACCGGGGAGCTGTACGCGCGATCAGAACTCGAACGTCGACTCGAGCGCATCGAGGAGATGATCGAGAAGGCCAAGCAGACGAGCTAAGCGTCCCAGCTCGTTGTGGCCCTCCCATCGACAGACTCGCCGAGTCGTTGACGCGTAAGCGCAACGCATCCCGGCTGTTTCGATATTGCACGAGTCCCGCGCGCCCGGCGGTAGCCGCTCATCCTCACCACTTCAGTGCCCCACGCGGCCGCGCCTGCGGTACCATTCCCTCGGTCCCGCCGCGAGCCTCGCGGCAGGCATCACCGCAAACCAACCCGAAGGACCGAGAGGCTGCCTCATGTGCCAGTTCTGCGTGGAGCACGGCGAGGGCGAGCGCTGGTATCTCAACGCCAAGAACTACGCCTACGACCTGCAGAGCGATCTGCAGCGCCGCAACTACGTGGTGAAGTTCGTGCGAGGCTTCGGCGACATGAGGGCTAATGCCATCACGTGGATGGGGCGCTTCGAGAAGCTGCCTGAACCGCTCGCTCGGGCAGGCAAGTCCGCGATCTCGCGCCACATGCAGACGCATCACTTCGGGCAGCCGCTCCCGATCGAGGACTGCGCTCAGGTCTTCGACCTAGCCACCTCGATCACGGTCATCCCCTGCATCTGTCGCATGCACACTCCTGGCAAGAACGCCGACGAGGTCTGCATGCTCGTTACCACCCAGCCGATCGCCGACGTGCTCGAAGAGGGCTTTCGCGACTACGCGAACGGGCCCCACCTGAACGACTTCCACACGATGACCAAGAACGAGGCAATGGAGCTGCTAGCCGACTGCGAGCAGCGCGGCCTCATGCATTCGATCTGGACCTTCGATACACCGTTCACGGCAGCCATCTGCAACTGCAACATCGAGAGCGGCTGCATGGCGATGAAGATGACGCAGGGCTACGAGCTCAAGATGATGTGGCGAGGCGAGACGGTCGCGCAGCTGTCCGACGAGCAGTGCGTGGCCTGCGGCAAGTGCGCGAAGGTCTGCCCGTTCGATGCGATCGAAGCTCGCAAAGGCAGCGTCACCCTGCACCAAGACGCATGCTGGGGTTGCGGCATCTGCCGTGCCGCGTGCTCGAAAGACGCAATCTCGCTGATCGACCGGCGCCACGTGCCGTCTGTCGCCGCCCTCTGGTAGCCGCGCGAGCGGCTACTTCGCGACTTCGAAGGTGGCGAGTCTCAAGCCGGCGGCGTCGGTGAGCGTGAGTACCCCGCCCTCGATCGAGTAGCCCTTGGTTCTGCCGATCACCGCGAGAAACGCGCTTTCCTGATCCATGGCCTCAGGTGAGCCGCCGCGCTCGGTGACCTGAAAGGCCGGGTCGATCTCGAGCCTGGTGCCGTCGATCGTGTAGCCGCCCTCGTAGGTGTTCACGCCAGTGCTGCCGTGCACGACCCCGTCCTCGAAACGGGTGGTGACTGCCGTGCCGGAGATGACTTCGACGAGCGCTTCGTCCGCGTTGGCGTAGCCCGTGCACTCCCAGTCGGTGGCTTCGAGCTTAGGTTGCGCGGCCACCGGCTTGTTCACAGGCGGCTTGGATACGCCGGGCTCGACAGGCTTGACCGCGTCGCCCTTCGCGCAGCCGGACACCAACACGAGCACGGTGATCGAGACCCCAATGAGCATCCAGCGTGCAACTCGTCCAAACGCCGTCATAACGACACCCCCGATGAATCCGACTTGGGCTCGTCTGCACGTCCAATCGTGCCACATCACCCCTCGTCGTGCTCGATGTAGCGAGGACGGCCCTCGGACTTCCACATCTGCGCTTCCATAGCCGAACGCGGAGACCGCGTGTAGCGGCTAACCAGCCGTTTGTCGACAATCACCGGCGTGAGCGACTCAGCTGAAGCGCGACCGTAGGACGCCTTGATCACCGCCACCTCTCTTGCCGTCGCATCGTCTTCTTCACGCAGAAAAACGATACGGTGCGCTGCCGGGACGTAGGACCCCTCGCAGACGACCACGAGATACTCCCACTCCCACGCAAGGTCCTCACCGCCTTCCACTGTGCCGAAGTCGCTCTCCAGCAGCTCGAAGACGCTGGCATCTTCGGCGACCAGGATCGACGAGTGGACGAGAACTGCCGTTCCCGCGACACGGGGGTCACTGTCGCGCTCTGCGGCATCAAGCCATCGCTCGCGGCTCGCACTGTCCACCTTGTCGAGCAGCTCGACCGCGCGCCGGCGCACATTGGGTCGCGGATCGGCCAAGGTGCGTTCGAACCATTCGAGCACCTTCGGATCTGTCTCATAGGGCATCGTTGGGCCCGCCTCCTTCCCGCCGTCGTAGAGATGATGCCCCGCGGCTCTGACATCTTTGGGTGGGGCGCGCGCCGAAGTCGTACCATCGGAGGCGACGGCGCACGAGGAGTGCTGGAGGGATGCGTTGGGCACTGGAGTTCTCTACTCGGATAACCTGGCGAGCTACCGCTTCGGCGGACGGCACCCACTGGTGCCGGAGCGCTTCACGCTGAGCGTGGAACTGATGCGCGCGTGGGGCTTGCTCGATGAAGACAACGACGCGACGCTCGGCGCCTTCCCCGCGCGCGAGCTGGCGGCGACCCACAACTACGAGCGAGCGTGCGTGATCGGCGTAGACGCGCCGGCCAGCACCGAGACGCTCACACTCGTGCACACCGCTGACTACGTCGAATGTGTCCGAGCAGCGTCTGCAGGGGACTCAAGCTGCGGCCCACGCCACGGTATCGGCCCCGGGGACACCCCCGTATTCCGCGGCATGCACGAGGCGGCCGCGCTCACCGTGGCATCGACAGTCGCGGCGGCTGAGCTTGTCGCTTCAGGCTCGCTCGAGCGCGCCTTCTCCCCCGCCGGTGGCTTGCACCACGCCCAGCCCGACCACGCGTCGGGGTTCTGCATCTACAACGACGCTGCCTGCGCTATAGAACATCTCACTCGCACGAGGCCGGGCATGCGCGTCGCCTACGTCGATATCGACGCCCATCATGGCGACGGGGTGGAGGCCGCCTTCATCGAGCGTCCAGACGTGCTGACGATCTCGGCTCATGAGTCGGGGCGTTACCTCTTCCCAGGAACCGGCCGCGAGTCTGATATTGGGACGGGTGCCGGAAGCGGTGCGGCCCTCAACCTTCCACTTCCGCCGTTCGCGGGTCCCGAGTGCTATGCGCTCGTATTCGAGCGAGCGGTCGCACCGGCGCTGCTCGCGTATAGACCCGACTTCATCGTCTTGCAGCTTGGCGCCGACTCGCACGCCAACGACCCTCTCACTCACCTCTCGCAAAGCGTCGCAGGCTACCTCGACCTCGTCGACGGCCTACTCGCGCTCACCGAGGAGCTGACGGGTGGACGCGTTCTGATGACGGGAGGCGGCGGCTACCGCCCGTTCTCGGAGGTGCCGCGGATGTGGGCCGGCGCGCTCGCACTCGCGCTGCGCCGGCCGGTGCCCGAGATGCTCCCTGAGACTTGGATTCGGCAGGCGACGAAGGCTGCGCACGACGTAGACGCGGAGGCTCCGCGAGTCACGCGCACGCTGGAGGAGAGCGCTCCCGAGCGCACGGCAGAGCAACTCGATGCGGCGGTACAAGTCACCAATTGGATGCTTGGTAGAGTCGCCGAAGAGTCGCCGCTGTTGGCGCGTGACTAGTTGGAGCCCGGAGCGAGAATCTCGCCCTCGATCGTCGTCCTGACCGTGTAGGTCTTGACCACGCCATTATCGTCCGTGTACCTCCAGCTGTAGACGATGGCCCCGCCTGTGGAGCGCTGGATCGTGGGGTGGTCGGGATTCTTGATGGCAGCGACTACCTCGGCCGGCGCGTCCTTGCGCATACGCTCAACGACGCCCGGCACGTTATCAAGCACCTGGTGCGAGGTTGGGTCGGCCGCGGTGACCGAGTAGGCCTCATCTTCGGGGACGGTCATGCCGTCCACTCTGGCGATGACCATGTCCATGCCGCCGCCGTACAGGACCCACCAGTACGCGAAGGCAGCCAGCAGCAGCGGCATCGTGCGTGACGCGAGGTACCACATGTTGTGACCAAGCGTGCTTCGCCTCTTCGGCGCGTCGACTACAGCGGCGCTTGCGGCGACGCGGCGGCCCGCCTGTGTCATCGCGTGCTGGTTGATCGCGGCGGCCTCGTGATCAACCGCCCATGGTGAAGACGAGGTGTCGGCGGTCGCTGTGGCGTTGGCGGCGCGAAGCGCGTTGACGAGCGCTGCCCGCTTTGCCGAATCAATGTCGCCGGGATTCGGCGCAAAGTCGTGGCGCGTCTGAAGCACGCTCTGGAGCTGGGCGATGGTGACGACTCGCTCGCGGTCGAACGGGCCGAGGTCGAGCTCGCTGATGGTGGACTGATCGAAGACGACTGCGCTCTTCACGTAGTCGGCATCGATGGAGTTGCCGGAGCTTGCAGCGACGTCACGAACGATCTTCTCGGCGTTGCGCAGACCCGTGAGCGGATTGACCAACGTCGAGATCGCGCCGTCATCAAAGCGCACGGTCCATCGCGCATCGGTATCCGAGCCGCGCAGCACAGCGCTGCCGCAGGTGAGCGTGGAGAACACGAGCACGCCGAACTCGTCGACGATCGCGTGGTCTACGACCGCGCTGCCCGACTGGTGACGCAGGTTGAGGCCCGAAAGCGGCGTAAAGCCGTAAACGGAGGCCAGCCTGGCCAGCTCCGCTGCGATCGCTGCGTTGGCCGGGTGGTCTCCTTCATTCATTGAAGGCACCATGGTCGTTCCTTTCGCCATACTCACATGGAGTATCGGTACGAGTGAACGACACCTCGAGATGCGCGGGAAGGGCGGGCGACGCTGCGCACGTGATGGCTGTCACAAGCCCACCTGCGGTGATTCCGTCGCGGCATCGCCGCAAGAAGGGCATGTGGAAGAGCCTGGCGGGCTAGTCTTCGGGCAGAAGCGCTACGCCCCAGCCCGTGCCCGTGTGAGTGCAGATGACGGTGCCAGCCTCGTAGACGGTGAGCTCAAGAGCGTCGAAACGCTCACGCAGCTGCGCGGCAAGCGCCTCGGCGCGCTCCGGCCTAAGCGCAAAGCCAACCGCGAACTTGGCCTTGGTGTGCTCGCCCATCTGCTCGGCGACCCAGTCCAGCGTGTGCCGAAGCGCCGCCTTCTCGCCGCGGCTGCGCGCTACGGGGGTGAAGGCCCCATCCTCGTCCACGGTGAAGGTGACTTTCAGGTCCAGCAGCGAGCCGAAGAGCTTGCCGACGCGACCGATTCGGCCACCGCGGGCGAGGTTGTCGAGGGAGTCGATGCCCACGATGAGCTTGCAGCGCTCACGCACGCGCTCGAGGCCCTCGAGAGCAGCGGCGGGGCTCAGGCCTGCTGCGGCCATGCGCGTGGCTTCTACGACCTGCAACGCGAGCCCCCATGAGAGGTTCTTGGAGTCGAAGACGTGAACGCGCCCGCCGAAGCTTGCGGCCGCTTGGCGCGCCGACTCAACGGTGCCTGAGAGCTTGGATGAGATGTGCACGGAGACGATCTGTTCGGCCGACTCGAGCAGGCGCTCGTAGGTCTCCGTGAACGCGCCGACCGAGGGCTGCGATGTGGTTGGGAGCTGCGGTGCGTTGTTCATGCGCTCGAAGAACTCGACTTGCGTGAGCGTGCCATCCGGCATCGTCTCGCCATCGATGGTGAGTGAGAGCGGGACGACGTGGATACCGCGCTCGGCCGCGATCTGCGGAGAGATGTCGGCGGTGCTGTCGGTGACGACGGCGAAGCTCATCTCGAACCCTTTCGGCAGGTGGCATGCGCCAATATCCTACCTCACGAAGCGCCGAAATGGACGTCACCCGGACGCAGCGGGTGCGGCGGAGGCCGCATGGAGCCGGCGTGGTCTCATCAGGCCACCTGCCTGCGCCAGTCGGCACGAGAAATCTGCGATGCGTCCGCTCGCCCAAGCACGATTGTGCGCTCCATCACACTAAAGTGGAGCGATTCATCTGCCGATAGACACACCTGAAGGCAGTCGTCCCGCACAAACTCACTCACAAGGACGTACCGACAATGAATGCCTCTCGAATCCTCGTCGTAGAGAACGACGCGCAGTTCGCAGTCAGCATGCGCGCATTGCTCGCCAGCGCGGGCTACGAGGTCCACAACATCTCAAACGCGAACGATCCCCTGCTCGACGCTGAGATCATCGCCGCGGATCTCATCATGCTCGACCTGGCTCTTCCGGGCCGAGACGGCTTCTCGGTACTCAAACAGATTCGCGACAACGCGTTCACGGCCAACAAGCCGGTTGTGATGGTGAGCGCTGATGGCCCGATGCACTACCGGCTCAGGGGACTGTCGCTGGGCGCCGACGACTTCGTGGTCAAGCCGCCGAATCACCAGGAGTTGCTCCTCCGAATCGCGGGGCTCTTGCGCCGAAGCAGGCCGGACCGTGCTCCCGACGTGTGCCGCGTCATGGTCGAGTACGGTGGCTCTCGCAGCTTCGTCAACGCCGACTCGATCCGCTACGTCGAGGCCGCACGCAACTACTGTTACCTGCATACCGATCAGGGCCGCAAGCTCTCTTCGGCAAACATCGGCAGCCTTGAGCGGATGCTGGGCGGCATGTTCATCCGCACGCACCGCTCCTACCTTGTGAACACGCACCACGTGATGGGCGGGCGCTGGCTTTCGAGGTCGGCATACGTGCTCGACATTGAGGGTGTCGGCGCCGGCGAACCCACCGTTCCGGTGAGTCGCGCGTACCGCGAGCTGGTGCGCAACGCATTGAGCGGCATGGAGACCCGTGCGATGAGCACGACCGCGTAGGCAGCCTCAGGCGGAACGCCTAGCCGATGACGCTAGTCTCTCGGTACGCCGTTCTTGTGGCACGTACAACTGGCCTTTTCGTAGCTGCCGGGGTGGCACTTGGTGCACGCAAAGCTCGTGTACTTGTGCTCGCCCGTGTTGCCACGATGCGTGAAGGCCCACGACGACCCTGACTTGCTGTGGCAGGCTACGCAGTTCTTGTCAGACGGGTGTTTGCCGCCTGGCGCCTTGTGGCACTGGCTGCAGTCGCCGCTCGTGGGATGAGCGAATGCGAACGTCTCACCGGGCTGGTGGCAGGTCGCACAGTCGCCGCTGAACTGGTGCTTTGAAGTCGGGGCACGGTGGCAGGCTTTGCAGCCGGTCTTCGCCATGTCGTGGCACTGGGTACAGGCGACGGCCTTATGGCCTTGCAAGTTGGCGACGCCCTGCCCGGGCACCGCGACTGCAGCGCCACTCGCCCCAGCTTCGGCGCGCACCTGCGCATTGTGAGCATCCAAGACGCCGGCGGCCTGAAGAGCCTGGTCGCCGACCTCGTGTCCGGTGTTCTCGTGACACTGCTGGCACGGCGAGGTCTTGGCGTGCATAGCGTGATCGAAGGCCTTGGGCATGTCTTTGGGCGCAACCGTCGAATGGCAGGTCACACACCGGTTGTCGGGAACGCTCGCTGGCTGCAGCTGCGGGAAGGCGTAGGCGCCCGTCACGTGCGACCAGACCTCACCCAGCGCCACGAACTTGTGGGTGAAGCGAGCGGGTACGCCGGGCGCCACGTGGCAGTCGATGCACCAGACGTCCTTGTGCGGCCCGGTCTTCCACGCGTCGTAGTGGGGCTTCATCTCGTGGCAACTGGGGCAGAAGTCAGGCCGGTCGGTCGCGATCGCGGTCACCGCGAAGAGCAAACAAACGGCGACTACACCGATAACGCCCCAGACTACCAGGCCCTTTGTCGACCTCTGCTCGCGCTTCTTGGCAAGCCCCACCCTACGCCGAGCGCTCATGAACTCCCCGTCCCCGAAAAGAACTCCACCTCAGTGTGCATAGCGTAGTCCCAATTAGGATGGGTGTCTGCTACACGTACTCCGCGATCTCGGCGAGGAAGACGTCGGCGTAGCGCTCGAGCTTGGCGGCACCCACGCCGTGGACACCCAGCAGCTCGTCGCGCGAGGCCGGCCGAGCCGCCGCCATCTCCATGAGCGTGCGGTCGCCGAAGACGACGTAGGCCGGCACCTTCTCTTCGGCAGCGATTCGGCGGCGCAACTCCCGCAGACGCTCGAACAGCTCCTCGTCGTAGGCCTGCGGCACGCCGCTGCCGAAGCTCGAACGCGACCGCTTCACCTTCTCCGGTTTCACGCGAATGCGCGGCTTGGCGAGCTGGACCGGCTCCTCGCCGCGCAGCACCGGACGCGCCGCGTCGGTGAGACGCAGCACCGAGTACTGCGCGATGTCTTGGAGCAGGTAGCCCCGGTGGATGAGCTGGCGGATCACGCTCGACCACTCGTCACGCGAGAGGTCCTCGCCGATACCGTAGACCGTCAGGTTGTCGTGCCCGGATTCGCGGATGCGCGCGACGTCTGCGCCTTTGAGCACGTCGATAACGTAGCCGATCCCGTAGCGCTCCCCCAGGCGGTAGACCGCCGAAAGTGCCTTCTGCGCATCGACCGTGCCGTCGTAGAGCGCCGGCGGGTCGAGACAGACATCGCAGTTGCCGCAGTCCTCCTCGAGTGTCTCGCCGAAGTAGCCGAGCAGCACCTTGCGCCGGCAGGTCACGGCCTCTGCAAACCCGACCATTGCGTCGAGCTTGTGGTTTTCGATGCGCACCTGCTCCGCGTTCTCACCACGCTCCACCAGCGAGCGTGCAGTAACCACATCTTGCAGGCCGAAGAGGCAGAACGCTTCGGCTGGAAGGCCGTCGCGTCCGGCGCGGCCGGTCTCTTGGTAGTAGCCCTCGATGTTCTTGGGGCAGTCGTAGTGCACGACAAAGCGCACGTCGGGCTTGTCGATGCCCATGCCGAAAGCGACGGTAGCAACCACCACCTGCAGCTTGTCGCGCAAGAAGTCCTCCTGCACGCGAGTGCGCACCTCCGATGTGCGACCCGCGTGGTAGGCGTCGGCTTTGATGCCGTCGGCACGCAGCTTCTTGGCGACCTCTTCTACGCGCTTGCGCGTGAGGCAGTAGACGATGCCTGACTCGCCCGCATGCTGGGCGATGAACGCCTTGAGCTGCGCCGCCGCGTTGACCTTGTCGACGACGCTGTAGCGGATGTTGGGGCGATCGAAGCCAGCCGCGTACACGGGCGTGTCGAGCAGTCCAAGGCGCAGGCGCACGTCTTCGCGCGTGGTGTCGTCGGCAGTCGCGGTGAGTGCGACCAGTGGGATGCCTGGAAACAGATCGCGCAGACGGCCGAGCTGCACGTACTCGGGACGGAAGTCGTGACCCCACTGCGAAACGCAGTGCGCCTCGTCGATCGCGAAGAGCGAGACAGCGCATCCGCGAAGCATCTCGAGTGTGCCGTCGAGCATCAGGCGTTCCGGCGCAACGTAGAGCAGGTCGAGCGCACCGCATCGCAGGTCGCGCAGGACCGCCGAAGACTCCTCAGGAGTGAGGCTGGAGTTGAGGTAGGCCGCCGCTACGCCGTTGGCCCGCAGCGCGTCCACCTGGTCCTTCATCAGCGAGATGAGCGGTGACACGACCACCGCCGTCCCCTCGCGGTGAAGCGCGGGGATCTGATAGCACAGTGACTTGCCGCCGCCCGTCGGCATCAAGACGAATGCGCTGCCACCTTCGATGACGTGCTCGACGATCTCGCGCTGGTGCGGGCGGAATTCGGTATACCCGAACACCTCGTGCAGGGTGATATCGATTGCGGTGGCGCGAGCGGTCATGCGATCCCTTCGGCAACGATCGAAAAGGCAGCTCGCCCACGGTAACAGAGAGGTGTGACGCGTAGCTTACCCGCGTCTGAATGAAAGACACCCCCGCCTCGCAAAGCTCCGAGTGCGGGGGTGCCGAGAGTCCGATTGAAGCGGGTCGCCTAGTTGCTGGAGCCCGTCATCGGTCGCCTGCGACGCACGTGACGGGAAGCGTCAGCTGCCGAAGTGGTGCTGCCGTTGCCGCCCTTCGAGCCGCCACCGAGGTTGCCGCCCTCGCGCTTGATGCGCTCGAAGCGAGTGCCGCCGGTCCGCTTCGCGGCTGCGCCCTGCGAGCCTTCGCTCGAGCCGCCAGTCGAGCGCGATGCGCCCTGGCTGCCGCCGTTGGCGCTCTGGCTGCTTGCGCTGGCCGGGCTGCTGCTTCGGCCGGCCCCGCTGCGGCTGCTGCCGTCACCGTTGCCGTTGCCGGAGCTGCTGCCACCGGCGCTGCCCGCACGGCCCTTGCCGCCGCGGCGGCTGCCGCGATGACCCTTGCCGTTACGGCCACTGCCGCCAGTGCCGTTGCCGCCCTGACCGCCACGGCCACCGCGCTGCGGGTTGGTCACCGTGCGCTCGGGATCCGGAACGATACGTGCGGGGTGATAGTCGAAGCCGTCGAGGTCCTCGCATACGATCGGCAGGCCCAGGATGCGCTCGATATCGCGAAGCGTGTCGTGCTCGGTCTCGTCTACGAAGCTGATGGCAGTGCCGGACGCGCCCGCACGAGCGGTACGCCCGATGCGGTGGACGTAGTCCTCAGGCGTATTCGGCATGTCGTAGTTCACGACGTGGCTGATGTCGTTGACGTCGATACCGCGGCTGGCGACGTCGGTGGCGATGAGCACGTCGTGGCGACCGCGCTTGAAGCCCTCGAGTGCCGTCTGGCGCTGCGACTGGCTGCGTCCACCGTGAATCGCCGAAGAGTTCACGCCGGCGCGAGAGAGCTGCTTGGCGAGGCGGTCGGCGCGATGCTTGGTGCGGGTGAAGACCAGCGTACGGGTGTGCTCACCTTCGGCAAGCAGGCCCAGCAGCAGGTCGGTCTTCTGCTCGCGTGCGACCGGGTAGAGCGACTGCGCGATGCGGTCGACCGGCTGCGTGGGAGGCGTGACCTCGACGCGTACCGGGTTGTCCAGGATCGAGTCGACGATCTTGATGACGGCCGGGTCCATCGTGGCCGAGAACAGCAGGTTCTGGCGCGGCTCCGGACACAGGTTGATGATGCGGTGCACGTCGGGCCAGAAGCCCATGTCCAGCATGCGGTCGGCCTCGTCGAGCACGAGGATTTCGACCGAAGAGAGATCAACGGCGCGGCGGTTGACGAGGTCCAGCAGGCGGCCCGGGCACGCGACGAGGATGTCGACGCCACGGCGCATCTTCTGGATCTGCGGCTGGATGCCCACGCCGCCGAAGACGACGGCGCTCTTGTGGCGAGTCTGGACAGACGCGCCCTTGATGACCTCACCTATCTGGAGTGCAAGCTCGCGGGTCGGCGTGACGATCAGTGCGCGGACGCCCTTGTGCTTCGGCGTGCGCTGAAGGGTCGGCAGCACGAATGCAGCCGTCTTGCCCGTACCGGTCTGCGCGACGCCAACGACGTCGCGGCCGGCGAGCACGTGCGGGATGGCCTCAGCCTGAATAGGGCTGGGCGTTGTGTAGCCAAGAGCGTCCACGCCAGCAAGCAGGCGCGGCTCAAGGCCGAGCGATTCAAACGTCATTCAGTTGTCTCCTGTAGTGGGCGCTGCCCCTTCGTGGGCGCGCTCCGAGTGGCAGACGCAGTTGATTGAACGAAGATGCGTGTCTGCCGCACTACGGACAACTGAGCCTTGGGTTGACTGACGGAGTATAGCAGGTTGCATGCCGAATGCACGTTCGGTGGACAAACAGAAGCGACGCCGGGGTGTTCCGGCGTCGCTTCGGCAGCTAGCTCCATCACTGTGCACCAGCAGATCGTGAGAGGACGCCTAGCCCCAGGCTCCGAAGTTGAACTTCTTGTAGATGTGACGCTTCGACCAGTCGGTCTTGGTCTTGTAGAGCTTGAGGCTACCCTGACTGTCATCGCTGACGTTGGTGCTGCGGTAGTAGTACTTCTTGCCGTTCTTGATGTTCTTGATCGCCTTGCGAAGTGACGCGCTGGATGTGGACTTGTACTTGAACGTTACCGTCTTGCCGGTAACGTACGCACGACCGCTCCCGACCTTCTTCGACTCGGTCCCGCCCGCCTCGTGCTCGCGAACCTTGTAGACGGTGAAGGCCCCACTGGTGCTGTTGGCGAACTTGATCTCGCCCCACCACTTGTAGCCGCCGGAGTTCCACGACGACTTGGTGTCGAGCTGCTTGCCGTGGCCGTCGGTCAAGAAGCGCTCCGCGAAGACCGCCTTGTCGTGAGCGGGTGCCCCGAACGCAGCCGAAACCATTCCAAAGACCAGCAGCACCAGTAGAGCGACGATTGCGAGTGAACGTGCGCGCATACTTCCCCCTGCCTTGGGATAGACATCGAATATCGCCAGATTAGCAGCGCATGCAACCTTCTTCCAGATAGGCCCCTCGAACGCACGGGGTTCGTGGACACCCACGTTGAGCAGAGGTTTCGAAGCATCCAGACGCCGAACAGTCGGAGCCTCCGACGACCCCTTCAGTACTCGACGCGGTCGGTTTTGCGCATCCATTCGGCGAAGACGCCGAGCGCTTCTTCGGCAAGTAGCCGCTCACACCGCAGTGTGCCCTCTCCTCTTGGCAGGGCTATCTCGCGGTAGAGGATGGCATCGTCAAAACCGATTCGAGCGGCGTCTTCGGTGGTGTTGGCGTAGTAGAGCTTGGAGAGGCGCGCCCAATAGATGGCGCCCAGACACATCGGGCAGGGCTCGCAGCTCGCGTAGATCGAACCGCCTTCGAGCGAGAAGGTTTCGAGCGTTCGGCACGCCTCGCGGATCGCCACGACTTCGGCGTGCGAGGTGGGATCGTTGTGGCTGGTCACCATGTTCCAGCCCTCGCCCACGATGCGTCCGTCCACCACGACGACCGCGCCGAAAGGGCCGCCGTCGCCCTCCTGCATCTTCTCGCGACTGAGCTCGATGGCCCGTCGCATGAACTCCGCATGATTCATTGAGCGCCTCGTTCGCAGGATGCTCTCGTACTTCGTTGATGCCCGGCGTCGAGACAGTCGATGCACGTGTGCGCAGGAATCATCCAAAGTCGGGTGTTGACTAGTGTGAAGTTTGTAGTAGTCTGCGTTTTGGGTAGTGTGAAGTTGACACTAGTAAGCAGTTCAGAACACCGCAGCGGCTACAGAGCTCACCGCAGCGGTGATTCGGCAGAGAAGACGAGTCACGACGACAAAACGAGGAGGTGAGCCGTGGACGTCTCCGATCAGGTTCTCAAGAAGTTCCGCAAGGAGCTGATGTCGGGAACCGTTTCGCTCGTACTACTCGCGATTCTGGAGCGCTCGAGTGAGCCGCTGTATGGCTACCAGATCGCGAAGCGGATCGAGGGGGCATGGGAAAGCGGCACCCCGATCAAGCAGGGCACGCTCTACCCCGTCCTGCGCTCGATGGAAGAGAACGGGCTGCTCGGCAGCCGGGTGGAGCCGAGCGTGTCGGGTCCGCCCCGCAAGTACTACGAGATCACCGATCTCGGCCGGGCGGCGCTCGTTGACTGGAGGGCGGCGTGGTCTCAGACAAGGGACTTCGTCGATGCGACTTTGGAGGGTAACGTTGGATAGGACGATCGAGGGCTACCTCACAGGGCTCAGGTCCGCGCTGGCAGGTGCCGACCCCGCTCTCGTGCAAGACGCCCTCTACGACGCTGAGGAGTACCTGCGCTCGGCAATCGCCGATGCTGGTGCCGAAGGTGACGCCGCAGCGGCTTTCGATGCCGCAGTCGACGCCTACGGCACGCCCGATGAAGTCGCTGCCGCCTATCGCGACGCCGAACTCACCGTGGCCGCTGCCCTTCGGCAGCCTGCACCCGCAGTCACGAAGAGCAGCAACCCGCTCGCCCGCTTCTTTGGCGTAGTGGCCGACCCGCGCGCATGGGGTGCGCTGTTCTACCTGCTGCTGTCGATTGCGACGGGTGTCATCTACTTCACCATCGTGGTCACCGGCGTCTCGGTGACCCTGGGAACGCTTGTGCTGATTATCGGCGTGCCGATGGCGCTGCTGACGCTCGCTGTAGTGCGTGCCGTGAGCTTCGCCGAAGGCCGGATGGTGGAGGGTCTGCTGGGCGTGCGCATGCCGCGCCGCCCGCGTATCGCACCTGCCGGCGCGCAGCCGGGTGCTCAGCCTGGACTGTGGCTGCGCATCAAGGCGTGGCTCACCGACTGGCGCACGTGGTCGACGATGTTCTACATGCTGCTGCAGCTGCCGCTGGGCGTGATCTACTTCACCGCGATGGTCACGGCGATCTCGCTGTCGGGCGCGATGCTGGTGTGGCCGGCGATGTCGTACTTCATGCATCTGCCGACGTTCCAGAACTTCGACTACGCCTACTACATCGATCCGTGGAGCATCCCGCTGTTCCTGGTGTTGGGACTGCTGGGCTGCGTGCTGACGCTGTGGCTGGCCAAGGGCATCGGCTACCTGCACGGCGCATATGCCAAGGCGCTGCTCGTGGGTCGCATCGACCCGAACGCGGTGGCGGCTCCCGCTGCGGTGACGGCCCCTGTGAGCGCACCGGTTGCGCCTGCAGCGCCGAGTGCCGCCGTTCCGGTCCCCGTGCCGCCGGTACCGCCTGTTGCGGCTCCGGTAGCACCTGCCGCGCCCGCACCGGCCGCCCCCGTGCCGCCGGTGCCCCCTACCCCGCCTGCGAGCACCCCGGGAGGTGACGCCTAAGTGAACCGCGCAACCAAACTCATCCTGATCGCTGCACTGGTAGCGGTGGTCGCCACTACGAGCGGCTGCTTCCACCGAGTACGTATCGACGATGTCACGAAGACGCGCACCATCACCAAGCGGATTGCCGCCGGTGAGGCCACCGCGACCGCAACGCACATCGCGTTCGGCGCCGGCGAGCTCAAGGTGTCGGGCTCCGACATCGCAAACGACGCTGTTGCCGGCGACTTCACCTTCGCCCCCAACACGCTGGAGCCCGAGCTCACGAGCGAGGTCACCAGCGAGGGCGCGCTGTACGCACGCATCGATCAGCCCGACGTACTCAACGTGCCGCCCGCGAGTATCGGCGGCCCCGTGAACATGACGCAGCGCTGGGACGTAAAGCTGTCGAACGCGCTCGCCACCGACCTGTGGCTGAACATGGGCGCCGGCGACGCGAACATCGATCTCTCCGGTGTCGACCTCACCGCCCTGCACGTTGGGTTGGGGGCCGGATCCACCAAGCTCGACCTAAGCGGCCCGCGCACGCGAGCGCTGAGTGCCACGATTCAGGCTGGAGTCGGCGAGATCGTCGTTCGCCTGCCGAAGGGTCTGCCCGTGCGCGTGACGGGTAGCCAGGACGGCCTGGGCGACTACAAGTACGGCGACGGCTTCCACCGCAGCGGCGGTGACATCGTCAACGACGCGTGGGACGAAGCCCAGCACGGCACGACCGACTACAAGGGCCAGATCGAACTCAACGTCCAGCAGGGCATCGGCGAGGTACGACTCGAGCTGGTGGACTAGCTGGCCCGGGCGCGGCTAGCGCCCGCTGTGCACTGACTACTCGGAAATCACCTAGCGCGGACGCGCTGGAGGAAAGGATGGAAACGATGGAAGGAATCGGCGCTCTTCTTGGGGTCTCGGTGGTCGCGTGGATCGGCCTCGGCATCGCTGCAGCGATCGCGTTGCCCTTCGCCTACCTGTGGATGCTCATCGACGCCATCGTGCGCGACGTGGACCAGTTCCCCAGCCGCGACGTGGCGGAAAAGATCCTGTGGATCATCGTGATGCTTACGATTCACCCGGTTGCCGCGGTCTACTTCTTCATGGTGTGGCTGCCCAACAACCGCTCGCGCTTCGGCGCTCGGGCGACGGCGGCCCCTTCGGCAGCCGCGTAGCGAACGCTTGCGATACAGACGCACCCCCGACGTGCGCGTGCATGGGTATACACCCGGCACGCGCACGTTTCGCGTTCGCGAGTGCTCAAAGTGAGGGAGAACGCCATGTCCGAGTTGCCGAACGACCCCTCTGACCAGCAGATACCGCCAGGTGCCGAAGAGGCCGTTGCCGAAGGGCTGACCGGCGACGACAGCATCCCGCTCGAGCTGCGCATCCAGGGAAGCGAAGATCCGAACCGCGCGTGGGACCAACAGGACCGGACTGGTTCCTACACGTTCGAGCCCGACCCTACCGATGGTGAGCCGCCACCCGAGAAGTTCCAGGATCCCGCGGGCAGCGAGTCCCCAGGACAGGGCATCCCGGGTTACGACAACGAGGAGATCGGCGGGGCGTAGCAGTTGCTACGCGAAGGCAATGTCGAGCACGGTCATCAGCGTGAAGCCGATGATGGAGGCGAGCACCGCGATGTCGGCGTGCCCGCTCTTGTGACACTCGGGCACGAGCTCCTCGATCACCACGTAGACCATCGCGCCTGCTGCGAACGCGAGTGCGTAGGGTAGCAGCGCTGTGGACAGGCCGACGAGCGCAGCTCCCGCGAGTGCGGCAAATGGCTCCACGAGTCCGGTCACCTGGCCGAGGTTGAACGCGCGCCCGCGCGTTGCGCCCTCGCGGATGAGCATGGTAGAGACGGCCATACCCTCCGGCATGTTCTGGAGGCCGAGGCCAAGGCCAAGCGCGATCGCGGCACCCATCGTCGCTTCGGGGACGCCCGCCCCGACTGCACCAGCTGCCACGCCGATGGCAAGTCCTTCGGGGATGTGGTGCAAGGTGATCGCAAGCACGAGCAGCGTGGAGCGCCGCCAGCCGGTGACCGGCCCCTCTTCCACTGTGCAGTTGGCGGTGGTGTGCGCGTGAGGCGTGATGCGGTCGAGGCCCCAGAGTCCTAGCCCGCCTACCGCGAAGCCGACTGCCGGCGGAAGCCACGGCATGGGGCCGGACTTCGCAATCTCCACGGACGGCGCGAGAAGGGACCAGTAGCTCGCCGCGAGCATGACCCCGGCAGAGAAGCCGAGCATCGTGTCGAGCAGCCTTGCCCCCGGGTTGCGATGCAGGAATACGACCGACGCACCCAGCGCGGTCATCGCGTATGTGAACAGACCGGTTACGACGGCCAGTACCAGCGGATTCGCGAGTAGCTCCATGCTCGTCAGCATAGCGGTTCTGGGTGCACCTGAGCGACCCTTCCAACCCCGTATGGCGCTGTGAACGATCGCTCTAAGGCATGGAGCACCTATCCAGCGTGTGACTAGATGCCTTCCTCACAGGTCACGCCCACAGGACGACGGGCGCGTCGCACCATTGATGGTTGGCCGAAGTGCTCCAGAACTTGGAGCGATCGCTCCTATCCGCCGCACGGAAGGGCGCACCCCCTCCCCCCGTACCCTGCGCACAGCACTGCTGGGACCTGCAGAAGCAACGCGCGTGCACGGCGGCATCGGAAATGGAAGCATCTGGGGTAGACACACCTCAGAGTCGCTGCGACAGCTTCGATCGAAGGGAACCCCATATGAAGACGACAATCGGCCTCACGCTGGCAGTTGCGCTATTCGCCGCGGGGGTCGGCCTCGTCGGCTGCACCAAGGGTCCGGATCCGGCCATGCTCGTGGGGTCGTGGAGGCTCGAGTCATTCAATCCGACCGATGACTTCGCGCCAGATCCCAGCGTCACGACTGAGATCACGTTCAAGGACGGCAAGGTGACCGGTAAGGGCGGCGTCAACCGGTTCGGTGGGTCCTACGACTTCGGCTACGACGGTACCCTGACCTTCGGCGAGATCGTCTCCACTCGAATGGCGGGCCCTGAGGTCGCGATGACACAGGAGACCAAGTTCTTCGAGGTCCTGGGCAAGACCAAGCGCTTCGAGTTCAACGAGAACAAGCTGATCCTGGAAGGCCTGAATAACGACACGCTCGCAGTGCTCGTGCCGAACTAGGGGTGACCCGCGACGCGCGCGTCGGTCGGGTGCCCCTGGAAGTGCAGAAAGACGCGTCCGAAAGCTGGGCGCGCCTTTCTGCACTTACCCCCTAAAACGGGAAGAGGCTCTCATCCTGCGAGGGTCTCTTCCGGCCGACTCGTTATTGCCTCCGCGAGGATTTCGCCTCTGTTGCGGGTAGTTTCACGAGCCTCCACAACAATACGTACCCGCGAGTGCGCATCTCACACGCGTGAGAGCGTCCATTCGGCGAACGGAGACCAGATACTGGCACGCCTCCTGCTTGCATATCGCAACGTATTGCGATATATCGTTATATAACGGTTCGATAGGTGCGTCGAAACGGACTCCCCTCCCCATCGCGCCTGTCACACAACGAAAGGATGAACCGATGACTGAGTTCAACAACTCGTGCTGCGGCAACGAGGATCAGCGCGGGCACTCGCATGGCGCCCACGCTCACGGCGAGCACTGCGGCCGCGGTCGCGCTGGCCACGGAGCCGCCTTCCACCACGGACCCTTCGGCCGTCGCGGCATGAAGGGTGGCCCCTTCGGCGCCGGCGGCCCGCACGCTCAGGCCTTCGCCGCCTTCATGGGTCACGGCGGTCGCGCTCGTCGCGGCGACGTCCGTGCTGCCGTTCTGCGCCTGCTCTCCGAGCAGCCTATGCACGGCTACCAGATCATCCAGGAGCTCTCCACTCGCAGTGAAGGCTCGTGGAGCCCGAGCGCTGGCAGCGTCTACCCGACCCTGCAGCTGCTCGCCGACGAGGGTCTCGTGACCGCCGAAGAGACTGGCGGCAAGAAGGTCTTCAGCCTCACCGAGGCGGGCACCGCTGAGGTCGCCAAGACCGCGGGCGAGGCTGCTCCGTGGGAGGACTCATCGGCAGACACCACCACCGCTGCTGGCGCCTATCGCGCTGCTACCGGCAAGCTCATGCAGGCCGTCTTCCAGATCGGGACCGGCGGCACGAGCGAGCAGATCGAAGCGGCTACCGAGATCGTCACCGAGGCCCGCAAGAAGCTCTACGCGCTGCTTGCCGAAGACTAGACACGGGTAGTGCATCAGTAAGCTTCAGTTGAGCAATACACACGCCCGCCGGGTGAAGGGCACCAAGCTCTCACCCGGCGGGTCGATTCGCACGCAGCGCTCGACTCGCCACCGCCGACAACCCCGACTCGCAACCGCCTCGCTATCGGAGTCTTCATGAAACCTTCGGCCCTTCGCGCTCGCTACTGGCGCATTGTCGGCTTCTTCGCCCGGGTCACTGCCGGGTTCATCTTCTGGGAGATCGTGCTGCCGAAGTTCGGCCTCAATGGCTGGACGAACCGCACGCGACTCGAGCGCAACCGCAAGGTGGCCGTGCGCTTCCGCGCGCTCGCGATCCGCATGGGCGGCCTGATGATCAAGGTCGGTCAGTTCCTTTCGGCGCGCCTCGACGTGCTGCCGCCTGAGATCACTGACGAGCTCGCCGACCTCCAAGACGAAGTCCCGCCTGTGGCCTTCCCCGCCATCCGCACGCTTGCCGAAGCGGAGCTGGGCAGCCGCTTGTCCGACCGCTTCGGAAGCTTCGACGAGGTACCGCTCGCGGCCGCCTCGCTCGGGCAGGTGCACCGCGCACGGCTCTGTGCCGCGGATGCTGAGGTCGTCGGGTTCGCCGACGTCGTCGTCAAGGTGCAGCGGCCCTTCATCGAGCAGGTCGTCGAGGTCGATCTCGCCGCACTTCGGCGAGTCGGCGGGTGGCTGTCGCGCTACAAGCCGGTTGCCAAGCGCGCAAACGTGCCCGGACTCGTGGAGGAGTTCGCCACCACCACGCGCCAGGAGATCGACTACCTCGCCGAAGGCTCGAACGCCGAGACGTTCGCCTCGCACTTCACGGGCGCGCCGCATGTGCACGTGCCTGACGTCGTCTGGGAGTTCACCACGCGTCGCGTGCTCACACTCGAGGACGTCACCGCCATCAAGCTGGGCGACTACGACGCGATCACTGCAGCCGGCATCGACCGCAAAGAGGTCGCGGCCGTGCTCGTCGACACCTTCATGCAGCAGATCTTCGAGGACGGCTTCTTCCACGCCGACCCGCACCCCGGAAACCTCTTCGTGACGCCGGTGCACGCGGCAGGTGGAGACGCCGGTGCCGCCGACGGCGCCTCCCCAGTCGTCGATTGGCAGCTCACCTTCGTCGACTTCGGCATGATCGGGCGCGTGCCCGAGAACCTCGCCGAAGGCCTGCGCGAGGCGCTCATCGCTGTCGGCACCCAGGACGGCAAGCGCCTCGTGGCCGCGTTCAAGACGATGGACGTGCTCCTGCCTTCGGCGGACCTCAAGCTCATCGAGAGCGCGAGTATGCAGCTGTTCGACCGCTTCGGCGGCATGAGCATGAGCGACCTGCGCGAGATCGACCACAGTGAGTACGCGCGCTTCGTGCTGCAGTTCCGAGACCTCATGCTCGACCTCCCCTTCCAGCTGCCGGAGAACCTGCTGCTGCTGGGCCGCGCGGTCGCCATCCTGTCGGGCATGTGCAGCGGGCTCGACCCCGACTTCAACATCTGGGACTCGCTCGGCCCCTACGCCGGCAAGCTTGTGAACGCCGAAGGTGCCGGTGGTGGCGACTGGTGGGAGACGCTGATCTCCGAAGGCGGCAAGGTGCTGCAGACGGTCGTGGCGCTTCCGGGCCGTGCCGACCGCGTGCTCACTCAAATCGAGCGCGGCGACCTCAACGTGCAGTCGCCGATGCTCGAGATCCGCGTGCGCAAGCTCGAGCGCAGTGTGGGACGCATCGCGAGCGCCGTGGTCTTCGCGGGCCTGCTCATCACCGGCGCTCTTCTGCTGCCGAATGAGCCGACGCTCGCCAAGGTGCTCATGGTGGTCTCGGCGATGCCGGGACTGTCGGCGCTCTTCGGCGGGCGCGGCGGGCATCCGGGGCCGCGCGGGTAACGGCGTGAGCACGCTCGCTGGCACTCGGGGGGTGCGCGAGATACGCTAACCTCGAGGTCAATCTCGGGGTTGGAGGGTCTCGTGAAGCGGTTAGCCGCAGTTTTCGCGATCGCGTGTCTTGCCTGCATGATCGTCGCCACGCCCGCGCTGGCGCTTCCCGCACGCACAATCGCTGCCGGCGCCTACCACTCCTTGTGGATCGCCGACGATGGGATGATGTGGGGCGTTGGCTACAACGCTGCCGGCGAGTTGGGCGACGGGACCTACAACACCGTGCGCCGCAACCCTGTTCCCGTCGGCTACTTCGACAACTGGAAGCAGTGTGCTGCTGGCCAGTACTCCAGCTACGGCATCCGCAAGGGCGGCGCTCTTTACGCCTGGGGCAACAACTCCCGCGGCCAACTGGGGATCGGCTCCACCAAGACCAAGGCTCTCAACCGCCCGAAGCGCGTCGGGAAGGCCGCCTACAAGGCCGTGTCGGCTGGCGGCTTCCACGTGCTGGCGATTCGTACCGACGGCACCCTGTGGGCCTGGGGCGATAATGCCAATGGACAGCTCGGCAACGGCACGACTAAGCGCAGCTACGCGCCGAAGCAGGTCGGGGCCGCGAAGGACTGGGTCGCCGTCTCCGCCTCCTCGTGCGGCTACCACAGCGCGGCGCAGAAGGCCGACGGCTCGTGGTGGGTCTGGGGCGATAACGAGGACGGCCAGTGCGCGGCAGCTCCGCCCGCCGACCTTCTCACGCCCGTCATGATCTCGGGACCCGGCGTCTCAGACGGCGTCTACCTCGGCGGCTACCACACCCTGAGCCGCTGGGCACCGGGCAACCCGCTTGCCGGCCAGCTCACGTCGTGGGGCCGCAACTCATGGGGCATGCTCGGGCGTACCACTCCAGGCTGGGCTGCCGACAAGAACCCCGTCGCAATCTCGACGACCGCAGCGTTTACGGACGTAGCAGCGGGCTTCCTGCACAACGCGGCCTTGAATCCGGACGGCACCGTCTTCTCATGGGGCTACGGTGGCATGGGCGAGATGGGAAACGGCGCGCTGACTGAGATCGTGACGACCCCCGTTGCGGCCTCCATCTCTGGTGTGAAGTCCCTCGCCGCGGGCGCGAACTTCACCATCGCCAGTCGGACAGACCACAGCGTGTGGGGCTGGGGCAACAACACGCAAGGCGAACTCGGCGCCTCGGGCAATACGCGCCCATCGCCTGTCCGCATCGCAGGCACGCGCAGTGCGTGGCTCTCAACCCCGGCCGTTCCGTCCGTGAAGCTGGGGCAGACGATGGGCCTGAGCGGCAAGCTTCTGCCCAACCACGCCGGCACCGTGAAGGTGAAGATCTACCGGCTCAAGGGCTCGAAGTACGCGAAGGTCAAGACGATCAGCGTGAAGGCCAAGAAGGGCTCCTCAGGCGCGACATGGAAGAC
>DASRYH010000080.1:0-10141 GCA_035687245.1 Coriobacteriia bacterium | reverse complement strand
CACGGGGATGTCAGCACCCAGCGCGGCCTGCGTGATGCTCACGTTGGCCTTGCAGTGCAGGTCATCGCCCTGGCGGTGCAGGTAGTCGTCTTCCTTCACGCGAATCTGGATGAGCAGGTCACCGGCGGCCGCACCACGGATGCCGGCCTCTCCCATGCCGCGCATGCGAATCTGCTGGCCGTCGCGGATGCCCGCGGGGATCGTGACCATGACGTGCTGGCGGTCGGGCAGGCGTCCCGAGCCCTCGCACTCTTCGCACGGCTTCTCGATGACCTTGCCGGTCGAGCTGCATCGCTCGCACGGACCCACCGACTGCATCTGTCCGAGGAAGGTCTTGCGCGTCGTGACCTTCTGACCCGCACCCTGGCAGTCGGGGCAGGTCATGACGTCGCTGCCGGGCTCGGCACCGGTCGCGCCACACACGTCGCAGGGCGCGAGGCGGTTGACGACGACTTCCTTCTCAACGCCGGTGGCTGCTTCCTTGAGCGTGATCATGAGCGACATCGCCATGTCACGGCCCTCGAGACGCACCGCCCGGCCACCCCCTCCGGAGACGCCGCCGAAGAAGGCGCTGAACAGGTCGCCCATGTCAAAGCCGCCGGAGCCGTTGCCGAACAGGTCGTTCAGGTCGACGTACTGGTAGCCGCCCGGTCCACCGGGGCCACCCGCAGGTCCGCCCACGCGACCGAAGCGGTCGTACTGCTCCTTCTTCGCGGGGTCGGAGAGCACGTCGTAGGCCTCGTTGACCTCCTTGAAGCGCTCTTCGGCGTCCCCAGCCTTGTTGACGTCGGGGTGAAGCTCCCGCGCCTTTCGGCGGAAGGCCTTCTTGATCTCATCTGCGTTTGCCGAACGTTCGACGCCCAGCAGCTCGTAATAGTCTTTGGTACCGGAGGGCACGTGCATCCTTTCGCTTTCGGCCGAATCAGATTCGGCCACGATCTGTACTTACGCGAGCGCCTCGGAGAGTCCGTCCGCCACGGCCCGAACGGCCGTGATAGCGCGCTGATAGTTCATTCGTGTGGGGCCGATGACGCCAACGATGCCTTCGGAGCCGCCAGTCCCGTAGTCGGTAACGACGATGCTCACGCTGCCCAGCTCGACGCGCCGGTTCTCGTGGCCGATTCGCACGCCGACGCCTGCCACTCCGGCCGCATCCGACATCGCATCCAGAAGCGCGATGCCGTCTTCGACGCACTCGATCAGCGGGCGGGCGCGTTCGGCGTCGTGGAACTCGGGCTGTGCGAGCAGCGCAGGCACGCCGACGTGGTAGAGCCGGTCCTTGTCGGCCTCGTCGAGCACCTCGAGGATCTCGCCCACCACGAGCGCAACGACCGCATCGAACAACGGGTCGTCGATCGTGCCCTCAAGCAGCGCGGCGTACAGCGGACGGATGTCGGCAGCGCGCTTGTTCACAAGCGCCGCGTTGAGCGCGCGCTCCACCTGCGATAAGCGCTCAGGCATGGTGTCCTCGTCGAGCACGACGTTGCGGTTGAGTACCTGGCCGGACTCGGTGATGAGCACGAACAGCGCGCGGCGCGGCGCCATCGAGAGCAGGTCGATGCGGCGAACGCGAACCCGCGAGACGCTCGGAGCAAGCACCACAGCGAGCGAGTCAGTAAGCCGCGTGAGCAGCGCGCTGGTCTCGCGCATGAGGTCGTCAATCTCGCCGTTGGTGTTCAGGCGTGCTGGCTCGAACGCGACGTTGAACTCGTCTTCGAGCAGGTGATCGACGAAGTCGCGGTAGCCGGTGTCGGTGGGCAGACGGCCCGCGGACACGTGCGGCTGCACGACGAAGCCGGTCTCTTCGAGGATCGCGAGCTCGTTACGCACGGTGGCCGGCGAACAGCCCAGCTCGTAGCGGTCAACCAGCGTCTTGCTGCCCACCGGCGTGGCAGAAGCGATGTACTCCTCGACGAGTGCGGTGAGCACGCGTCGGCGACGGTCGTTGAGCAGCGAAGACACCTCCTACAGAGCGTGGATGAGCGGTCAGACCTGAGCGTTTGGCACTCAAGTATAGCGAGTGCTAACGGCGATTCCCAGAGGTGCGTGGGCAGATACACGACGCGCCGAAGGCACGTGGACGACTAGCGATCTCCGAGCCAGATGCGCGAGAAGACCTCGTTGCCGAGGAGCCAGCCGCGGGTGGTGGTGTGCCAGCGGGCGTCCACACGCTCCACGAGTCCAAGTTCGGCGAGCTTCTCGAGATCCTCGGTAAGTCCGGCCGCTTCCACGTCATCTTCTGCGACACCTTCGGCGAGGCGCAGGCCGAGCATGATGTCCTCGCGTGCGACCTCTTCGGGCGTGAGCACCTCGTGGGAGTCCCCCACCCCGACCATCCACTCGTCGATCTCGCCGGAGTTCGCGTAACGCAGGCGCGCGGCCGGGTCGAGGCCCTCAGCCATCCCTGCCGCCATCGCTGTGGGTGCGTCGAGCATTCCGTGGGCTCCGGGCCCTATCCCGATGTAGCTGCGGCCGGTCCAGTAGGCGTTGTTGTGGCGGCTTTGGTCGGCCGGGCTCTTGGCGTAGTTGGCGACCTCGTAGCGTTCGAAGCCCGACAGCGCGAGCGCGTCGCGCGCCATCACCATCATGTCTGCCGCCGTGTCGGGGTCGGGCTCGGCAACAAGCCCCGAGTCGATCGCGGTGGCAAGTGCCGTTCCCTCCTCTACCGACAGCGGGTAGACCGAGATGTGGCGCGCCTCCGTGTCCACAGCTCGCCGAAGGGTCTCTGCCCACGACGCCTCAGACTGCCCCGGCACGCCACAGATCAGGTCGACTGAGAGCGCGAGGCCGGCGTCGATGACTGTCTCGCATGCGCGCCAGGCTGCGATAGCATCGTGGCGGCGCCCGAGCATCCCCAAGACGCGCGCGTCGAAGGACTGCACGCCCACGCTGATGCGGGTCACGCCCTGCTCCATGAGCAGGGCAAGCGTCTCGCGTGACAGCGAGTCGGGGTTCGCTTCTACCGTGATCTCAGCGCTGGGATGCACGGTGAACTGTTCACGTATGTAGCCAAGCGTATCGGCGACCCAGTCCGGGTGTAGCGAGGGTGTCCCCCCGCCGTAGTAGATCGTCTCAAGCACGCCTTCAAGCCCCGAGTTCGACCACTGCCGAAGCTGAGCGCGGATGCCGGTGAAGACCGCGCGCACGCGATCGGGGTCGTTGCAGGCCTCGGAAGCGAAATCGCAGTAGCTGCACTTCGAGGCGCAGAACGGCACGTGCACATACATGTGAGCAGGCAGGCGTGCCGCATCGCCGAAGGTGTCGCCGAGCTGGGCGAAGAAGTCGGTCTCGTTCACGCGCCGCACGCCTCCTCTCGGCGAGTCTGAAGTTCGGTCAGGTAGTCACGGTACTCGACAAGGAGCGCGTCAAGCTCCTCGTAGGTGATCGAATCGTTCACGCGCGTGCGAACGTAGACGGCACCCGGCATGTTCGAGACGTACCACGCAACATGCTTGCGCATTCGAACTACCGCGCGCTCGCCCGCGAAGTCGATGAGCTTGGCGGCGTGCTCTCGCGCCATCTCGATACGCTCGTACGGCGTCGGGCGCTCGAGCCGCTCGTCGCCTGCGAGCAGCGCGTGCGCCTCGCGGAAGATCCACGGGTTGCCCTGCGCACCGCGTGCGACCATCACCGCATCGACGCCGGTCTGATGAATCATCGCGACCACATCTTCGGCGCGCATCACGTCGCCGCTGCCAATCACCGGCACCGATACTGCCGCCTTGACCTGCGCGATCACGTCCCAGTCGGCCTGGCCGTGGTAGAACTGTTCGCGCGTGCGCCCGTGAACCGCGACCGCCGCGGCACCTGCGGCTTCCATGCGCTGCGCGAAGTCCACGGCGTTGACGCTCTCGTCGTCCCAGCCCTTGCGGAACTTGCACGTGACCGGCACCGGGACCGCCGCCGAGACCGCGCACACGATCTCTTCGGCGAGCTCAGGGGTGCGCATCAGTCCGCTGCCCTCGCCCTTACCGACGACCTTGGTCACCGGGCAACCCATGTTGATGTCGATGAGTGCGACGCTCTCGCCGTACCGCTCGCATATGACCGCAGCCTGACGCGCCATCATCTCCGGTTCGCTGCCGAAGATCTGCACGGCGCAGGGGATCTCATCAGCGTCGAAGGTGAGCAGCGCGCGCGAGCCGCCGGAGTCCGGGTTGTAGTGCAGGCCCTTGGCCGAGACCATCTCCGTGTAGGTGAGCCCAGCGCCCATGTTCTTGCAGATACCGCGGAAGGGCGCCTCGGTGACGCCGGCCATTGGCGCGAGCAGCACCGGGTTGTCGGCAAAGCGCGCTGCAAGCGTCGCGGCGTGAGGCGATCGGGGGTCTTGAGCGGGTGCGCCTTCGGCAGGCCGGACAGTCGCAGACATCGGTCCGATGACCTACTCGTCGACCTTGAGGATTGCCATGAAGGCTTCCTGCGGAACCTCCACCGAGCCGATGTTCTTCATTCGCTTCTTGCCCTTCTTCTGCTTCTCGAGCAGCTTGCGCTTACGCGTGATGTCGCCGCCGTAGCACTTGGCAAGCACGTCCTTGCGCTTGGCGCGCACCGTCTCGCGGGCGAGGATACGCCCGCCAATGGCGGCCTGGATGGGCACTTCGAACATCTGGCGCGGGATGATGCCACGCAGCTTCTCCGTGAGGATCTTGCCGCGGTCGTAGGCCTTGTCTTTGTGCACGATGAAGCTGAGCGCGTCCACCGGCTTGCCTGCGAGCAAGATGTCGAGCTTGACGAGTGCGCCGGGGCGGTAGCCCAGGTACTCGTAGTCGAGCGAAGCGTAGCCCTTGGTACGGCTCTTGAGCTGGTCGAAGAAGTCCATGATGAGCTCGGAGAGCGGCATCTCGTAGTGCATCTCGACGGTGGTCGCCGAAAGGTACTGCATGTTCACGAAGGTGGCTCGGCGGCCCTGCGAAAGCTCCATGACCGCGCCCACGTAGTCCGGCGGCACGAGCACGGTGGCCTTCAGGTACGGCTCTTCGATGCGCTCCATCTTTGCCGGGTCGGGCATGTCTTGCGGCGAGTGCAGCGTGATCATCTCGCCGTTTGTCAGATACGCGTGGTACTCCACCGACGGTGCGGTGGCGAGCAGGTCGAGGTCGAACTCGCGCTCGAGGCGCTCCTTGACGACCTCCATGTGCAGAAGGCCCAGGAAGCCGACGCGGAAGCCGAAGCCGAGCGCGTGGCTCGACTCGGGTTCGTAGAGCAGCGCGGGGTCATTGAGCTGCAACTTATCGAGGGCGTCTCGCAAGTCCGGGTACTGGTCGCCGTCGATCGGGAACAGGCCCGTGTAGACCATCGGCTTGACCTCACGGTAGCCGGGCAGCTGTTCGGTGGCGCCGTGCCTAGCGAGCGTGACGGTGTCACCTACCTTGACCAGCGACGGGTCCTTCAGGCCGGTGATGAGGTAGCCGACTTCTCCCACCGTGAGCTCAGGGACCGGCGTGTTGGCGGGACGGCGAACGCCCACTTCTTCCACGTCTGTGACCGTCTTGGTGGCCATGAGCAGGACTTTCTCGCCCTTCTTCACGTGGCCATCCACGACACGAATGAGTGCGACCACACCGCGGTACTCGTCGAAGTAGGAGTCGAAGATGAGTGCCTTGAGCGGCCCATCGGGATTCCCCACGGGTGCGGGTACACGCCGAATGACCGACTCGAGCGCATCGAGCACGCCGATGCCGGACTTGCCCGAGGTGAGCACGGCCTCGTCGGCGGGAATCGCGAGTCCCTCTTCGATCTCGTGGCGCACGCGCTCGGGCTCGGCGGCGGGAAGGTCGATCTTGTTGATGAGCGGGATGATCTCGAGACCGGCGTTCATCGCCATGAGAGCGTTTGCGACCGTCTGCGCCTCGACACCCTGCGCGGCGTCGACCACGAGCAGCACGCCTTCGCACGCCTCGAGCGAGCGGCTGACCTCGTAGGTGAAGTCCACGTGGCCAGGCGTGTCGATGATGTTGAGTTGGTAGGTGTGGCCATCCTTGGCGTCGTACATCACGCGGACCGACTGGGCCTTGATCGTGATGCCACGCTCGCGCTCGATGTCCATGGAGTCGAGGACCTGCTCGACCATGTCGCGCTCCTGCACGGTGTGCGTGAGCTCGAGAATGCGGTCGGCCAGCGTCGACTTGCCGTGGTCGATGTGCGCGATGATGGAGAAGTTGCGTATGTAGCGAGGGTCAGTCATAACGGGCAACGATACCAGCCGAAAGGGTCCGAAGATAGCGCGGTGAGCGTTCGGGCAGCTTCGGCAGGCGACATTGGCGCGTATAGCACCACCCGGAACCGTGTGATAGAGTATCGGGGTTTCGTCGACAACCCACTGCGACGGGCACCATTTCGTTTTGGAAGGACACTGCCACCGTGGCAAACATCAAGAGCCAGAAGAAGCGCGTTCTCACTAACGAGAAGGCACACCAGCGCAACAAGGCCGTGAAGTCGGGCCTGAAGACCGCCATCAAGAAGGTTCACGTGGCGATCGCAGCCGGCGACGCAGAGGCCGCCAAGGTTGCTGCTCTGGACGCCTCTCGTCTGCTCGACAAGGCCGCCAGCAAGGGCATCATTCACGCCAACCAGGCTGCCAACCGCAAGTCGGGCATCATGAAGGCTGCGAACAGCGTAGGCTAGCCGCAGACCTTTACGATCCAGCGTTCGAGGACGAGCCGGGAATCCCGGCTCGTTTTCATTTCTGCCTCAGCCGAGGCCGCGGCCCGCAGCAGCGCCGAGAGTTCGGGGCCCGAAAAGCCCCTCGCCTGCCGCGCGAGCCGCTTCATCTGCCACTCCTGGCGCCCCAGCTCGCGAGCGAGATCACCGGGTGAGCCCTTGCCGCGATCGGCGAGCGAGCGCGCTGCGATCAGGTCGCGAACCGTGCGCAACGCCATCGCGTGCAGGCCGAAGACACTCTCCCCTTCGCCGATGAGGTCGGCTGCCTTCATGAGCGCGCGGCGACAGTCACGGTCACCCAGCGCTTCGGTGAACTCCCAGATGCTCGTAGGCGCGACTGTCGAGACCACGCTGTCGACGTCTTCGGCTGTGACCTCGGTACGATCCCCTACATACGCGATGGTCTTTTCGACTTCGGCCGCAAGCCGCCGAAGGTCCGCGCCGACAGCGGCGACGAACTCCTCAGCACAGCTCCGAGAGATGCGCTTTCCGCGCTGCTCGAACATCTGCTGCAGGCGTGCGGGCGCTTCCTTCTTGTCGAAGCGCCGCTCCATGACCCCGCCGAGCTTGTCGACGGCTTTGTAGAGCCGGGTGTTCTTGGCGAGCTTCACGCCCGCGAGCGCGAGCACGGTGGTCGCCGAAGGGTCGGCGCAGTAGGCAGCAAGCGCTTCGAGCGAATCCTTCGGCAGCTTCTCGACATTGCGCACGATGACCAAGCGGTAGTCGGACGCGAATGGCATGGTGTTGGCCGCGCTGATGATGTCGTCGGAGGTCGACTTCTCGCCGTCGAATGCCTGCATGTTGAAGTCGAGGTCCGCGACGCCGCCGACCCGCTCCTTGAGACGCGTGATCGCCTGCTCGACGAGCAGCTCCTGCTCGCTGACGATCAGGTAGACGGGCTTGAGATCAGGCGCTTGAGACAACGGTCCTCTTTCGATACGCGGGGGCGGTGGCTAGTTTCTCACAAGCTAGCGCCTCTCACGCGCAGCAGATACCGAGAATCGCTCCCCGTCCGTGCGCACCACGAGGTCACCGTCCTCGTCGGTTCGAAGGATTCGGCAGCCAGCCGTCTCAAGTTGGCGCATCGTGGATGCGACCGGGTGTCCGAAGCGGTTGCCGGCGCCAACGCTGATGAGCGCGTACTCGGGGCAAGCAACGGCCAGCACACGCTCATCCACGGCCTCGGCACTACCGTGGTGCCCCACCTTCAACGCCTCGATGTCACCAAGGCCGCCGCTCGCCACCACAGACTCCAGCACGGCCGATTCGGCATCCCCCGTGAGCAGCGCGTCGAAGCTCCCGCGCCGAACGGCGAGCACCACACTCGCCTCGTTAGTAGCGGCGTCGGGGACGGCGGCCTGGGGCCACAACGCCATGAGCTGCCAGCGGCCAGCCACGAGCACGTCGCCGGCATCGATCTCAAGCACCCGCTTGCCCACTCGCCGGAAGCCCTCGCAGGTGTCTGCGCCCGTCGCGAGCGAGCCCGCAGGTACGTAGACGGCGCCAACCGGGATGACTCCCTCAAGCGCACCGATGCCGCCATAGTGGTCGTCGTGCAGGTGCGTGATCACCACAGCATCCAGCCGCCGCACGTGCTGCCGAAGGAGCGCTGTCCGCAGCGCTGTCTCATCCGGCCCGGCGTCCACGAGTACGGCCGAAGCACCGTCGCGCACCAGGATGGCGTCGCCTTGGCCCACGTCGAGCACAACGATCTCGGTCCCACGCGGTACGGGCACTCCGACGCTCACAAACACGAGCGCCGCGAGCGCCACTACTGCGACCACTCGTGCCCTTCGGCGAGTCGGTTGGGGCCACGCCGCCCACGCTGTTGCGGCGATTCCCGCAGCAGCGCACGACGCGGGCGCAGCCGTCCAGCCAAGTGGGACAGCGGCGTGTGGGAGCCCCGCAAGCCACTCGGCGATACCTGTGGCCAGTGCACCGATGGCACCCGCTCCGCGCAGCACGACCGTACCGGCCGCCGGCATCACCGAAGCGGTCCCGAGGCCGGCGATCCCCACCACCAGCAGCACCGAGACGAGCGGCGATACCAGCAGATTGGCCACGGGCGCGATAAGTGAGACAACGCCGAAGACCGACGCCGTGAGCGGCACGGTAGCCGCCTGCGCCACCAGCGTCAGCGAGACTGGCGACGCAAGTGACTTGAGGCAACTCGGAACCGCATAGGTGACCCAGCGCTCGGAGAGCCTCGCGAAGAGCAAGAGCCCTGCAACCGAGAGCACCGAGAGCTGCATCCCCAAGTCGAATGCCGCCGAAGGGTCGAACGCGAGCGCAATCCACACCGCGCCCGACAGCGCCGCGACGCCGTCGGCACGCCGGCCCGACGCGAGCGACGCGGCGAGCACCGCTGACATCAACCACGCGCGAACAGCCGACGGCTGTACGCCGGAGATCACCACGTAGATGCCGGTGATGGCTACGACCGCGACGGCCATCACGCCGCGCCGGGCGCGAAGTCGCGTCAGAAGCCACGCGACGAGTGCCGCCACCACCACGAGATGACCGCCGCTGACGGCCACAAGGTGCGTGAGGCCCGTGGTGCGAAACGCGGATTCGGCAGGCGTTCCGGTGAGCCGGCTCCTCTCCCCCAGCACGACGCCCGCGAGCAGCGCACCGCCGTTTCCTCTCACGGCCCCGATCTCTCGCATCCAGCGGTGCCGCCATGGCCTCACCAGCCCGCGCAGCGAAAGCGCACCCCCCTCCACCTGTACCATGCGCGCGCTCACGCTGCCCACAACGCCGGACCGGAACTTGCGCCTGCCCTGCTCATCGGTGCGCGGTGCGCGAAAGCTGCCGAAGAAGCTGCACTGACCGCCAGCCTCCGGCGCCTTCTCACCGCGAGGCCAGCCGACCCGTACCTCGACCTTCCTTCGGCCCACTGTTACGCGCACCGACGAGCTCTCGCCGAACGCCCCTGGCGTCGCATCGCTCACGACCTCGCCCTGCCAGCGAGACGGGGCGTCGGCATCGAGCCCGCGTACTTGGGCGATCCACGTCCACCAGAAGAAGGCGCCGCACAGCGCGCCCGCAGCGAGCCCTACCAGCAGCACCGCACTGCGCTGCCGTCGCCACGCGGCATACACCGCTGCCGCCACGAGCACCACGCACACGACGCCTGTCCCGAGAGCGCTTCCGGCACGTGCGAAAGCACGCCAGGCGAGCTCTTCGGCGAGCCACACGCCCGCCCAAAGCCCGGCCGCCGCCCACCACACAGGCGGTATCGAGGGCCTGATGACGTCATGGTCCGGCACTGATGAGGTCTCTCAGGGCGTCGAGCCGCTTGGGGCCGATGCCCGAGACGCGGCCTAGGTCGTCGACGGTGGCGAAGGGGCCCTTGGACTCCCGCTCCGCGATGATCTTGGCCGCAGTCGATGGCCCTACGCCGGGGAGTGTGTCGAGTGCGGTTGCATCCGCCGTGTTGATGTTCACCTTCTGCGTGGCCCCTCCAGCACCGGCCCTAGCC
>DASRYH010000079.1:0-3867 GCA_035687245.1 Coriobacteriia bacterium | reverse complement strand
CGCAAAGACGCGCCCGGGGCGGACCACCGGGCGCGTCGATAGCCTTGCGAGGCGCTGAGCTGCCGCACAGCGCGCGACGCCTCGCTGCTAGCGAACGTGAGCCTCCATGCTCTTGGCCCACGCTGCATCACTCAGGTGCTTCACGTGCTTGGCAGCCGCGTGCGCGCTCATCTTCGGGTTCTTGTGCTTCAGGTTCAGGTGCCGGCACATGATGCCGAACAAGGCGGTGTTGTCCACGTAGCCGCGCAGCCCGGCCTTCGCAGCGTGCTTGCCGTGGACGAGAACGAGCTGGTCTTCGGCCGTGTGGTTGTTCGAGGTGAACTGCACGTTGCCGCGACGAATGCCCAGCGAGTAGTCGGAGTGGCCGAGGATCCGGCCGAGCTGGGTCTCGGCGAGGTAGGTGAAGTCGCCCGGATAGTGCTTGAAGCCCGGCTGCAGAGAGTCGTAGATCATCTGCGCTTCGGCATCGAGCAGGTCGTTGAAGCCCGTGTGCTGGGCCACGATCGACTTGATCTCAGCGATCGACTTGTTCTTGAGCAGCGGAGTGATGGCTTCGAACGACTTGGTGACCGTCTTGTACTTGAGCAGCGCCGTCGTGGCGTCGTTGTAGCTCGAGCCGGTGCCGTTGACGCCCCACCCCGAGTTGCCGTGGTCCGAGGTGATGATCAGCAGCGTGTTGGGGCGCTTGCGCATGAAGTCGCGGATCAAGCGCAACGTGAGGTCCATCTGGTACGTGTCGAGGATCGAGCCCCAGGCATCGTTCGCATGGGCGGCGTGGTCGATTCGGCCAGCCTCGACCTGCAGCACGAAGCCCTTCTTGTTGCGCGATAGCTTGTTGAGCGCGACGGTGGTCATCTCCGCCAGCGTCGGCTCGTTGCTCATGATGGCGGGCGTGTTGAGCCAGTCGAGGTAGTAGCTCATGTGCGAGTTGTTGAAGAGGCCGACGATCTTCTTGCCCGACACGGCGAGCGAGTTGAGCTCGCTGCGGGTCTGCACTGCGTCGTAGCCAGCGGCAGCGAAGTCGGCGAGGGTCTTGGTGGTGAACTTGCCCTTGCCGCCGCCGAGCAGGACATCCGGCTGGAAGTTGAAGAAGTCGACAGCGATGTTGTTCTCGTCGTCACGGTTGGTGTTGTGCGAGACCCAAGCCGCCGGAGTCGCGTGGGTCACGCGGGTGGTCGTGACCAGTCCCGTGCCGATGCCGACCTTCTTCGCGAGCTCGAGGATCGTGGTCAGCGGCGTTCCGTCGGGCAACGAGGCGAGAACGCCGTTGTTGGTCTTGGAGCCGGTTGCCCACGCCGCCGAGGCGGGCGCGGAGTCGGTGACGATGCTCGAGAGGCTGGCGGTTCCCATGTAGCCGGCGACCGTGTGCCGATGGCTCATGAGGTCGTAGATCGCCGTGCTGCTCTCGCCCATGACGCGGGTGGCTGCTTCGTGCATTGCGCGGATGACTCCCAGGGGCATGCCGTCGCCCACGAGGAAGATCACCGAACGAGGATCGCTCGTGTGCGACCCCGCGAGCTCGACCGCGCTTGCCACATTCGGAATCATCGCCAGGGCTGCCGACGCGCCAAGACCCGCCAGCAGCTCCCTCCGGGTGATCCCTGTCGTGCCATCCTTGCCAGTCATCACAAGCCCCCTTCTACCTAGGCGGTGAGTGGCCGGCGTTCTCCGGTGTGGGAAGCCCGGCCGCAGCGCTCCGATTCGGAAGCGCCCACGGCTCACTTATAGGTGGAAGTCGGCGGGCAATGGCTGCACGCTCGTCAGAAGAAGCTAAGAAGTCGGTAAACCCGAATGCTGGCGGGCCAAGCCGCGCGCCCTACTTCACTCGCCTCATGTTCTTCGAGATATAGCGCATCTGGCCGGCGGAGAGCATGGGCTTGTCGCCCTCGGAGAGAATCGATGACAGCGTCGAGTAACTGTGCCAATCGCCACTCAAGTCCGGGCCGGTGTACCCGATGGTGTGGACCTTCTTGCCCAAGTACTTGGCCCGCTTGGAGCCCCACTTCAGGGAGCCCCGCCACTTGGTGGGCGACTTGCCTTGCCAGCGAGCGGTGCCGCATGTGAATTCGAGCGTGCGCGTACCCTTGGAGAAGTCGATGACTGCGTTGGGGTATCCACCGGGATCGTCGTAGTAGGTTTCCGAGGTGACTTTGAACCCCTTGGGAACTCTGCGGGGGTACCACACGCTCAACCCCTGCGAGTTCGCCCGTGCCGCGAACTCCTTGAACTGAGAAGTGGGCTTCACCGTCTTCCACTTGCTGCTAGCGAACGCGGTCTGCGCTGCTCCGAAGACGAGGAATACGATGAGAATCAGTATTGCGAGAGACCTTCGCTGAGTGCGCATTCGCAATCCCCCTAATCGAGTACCCGATCCTTGCGACCTCACTGAGATGGCTCGTCCCTCAACGAACCATATCAATCATCTCACGTGAAGCCCGTCGCACAAGCCCTGTTCTGCCGCTTGTCGCGCAGCGACGATCGCTGCAGAACCGGCTCTAGCCGCGTGCCCTACTTTTGCCTCGCGAAGATCAGCTGCGGGTTGCCGTTGGCGTCGCTCAGAGTGAGCTCGTCGCCCTTGACCTCGTAGCGCTTCACCTGGCTCAGCAGCGCGAAGTAGCGGTCTTCGGCCTGCATCTGCGGCTCGGGTCCGGCCATGAGCGTCCGGCCGACGTCGCCCATCGTGAGCGTGCCGTTGGACCTGGCCTCGTAGCTGGCGCCGTAGCTGTTGACAGGCGCCTTGCCGCCCAGCTTGCCGTCGTTGAACTCGAGGGTCGTGGCGAACTCGTCGCCCGCCGCCGCGCTGATCGACCACCCCGTGAGCTTCCACTTGGTGCCCTCGAGCGACGCTTGGCCGCCGCCGCATCCGGCGAGCAGCCCGACGAACGCCATCAACATCACGATGAGAATCGCGCGGGTGAGCTTCGGCATGCGGCACTCCTTCGGCAGCGGCTGGCGTCGAACATCACTGTGACGCAGCCGGCCCGCCCCGGGTTCACGCGAACCGCGCGCGTGCGTCATATACACTCGATGCTACCCCGACGCGCCTCTACTGCCGAAAGGTTGCCGCATGCAGCTCACGCCCGCCCACATCGGGATCGTCATCTCCGACCTCGACGCGTCGACCGCGTTCTACCGCGCGCTCGGCTTCGAGATCTCCGCCGACCACCCGTGGGACGACGGCTCCCGCGCGATCCGCTTCATGAAGCTCGACGACTTCGAGATCGAGCTGTTCTGGTACGCGGAAACGCCGCCTGCGCCGCCCGTTGCCGAAGGCAAGCAGCTCGGTTTCCGCCATTTCGCGCTGGCCACCGACGATGTTGACGCCACGCTCGCCGAGCTCAAGTCCGCTGGCATCGTCCCTGCTGATATCGAGGCACGCACCGTGGGTCTGGGCTACCGCATCGCCTTCATCTACGACCCCGACGGCATCGAGATCGAGCTGTCCCAAGCGCTGTAGCTGCGCCGCCTGCTCGCCCAACGAAGGAGCACCTCCTGGCGCCACGCGACCCATACGACAGCCGCAGGCGAGGCCCTTCGGCGCTCGAAGTCCTAGGTGTCCTGCTCATCGTCAGCGCGCTCGGCGTTGCTTGGCTGCAGAACACGGGCCGTGAGCCGCTGAAGCAGGCGGAGTCGCTCGTCGCGCGTGCGCTCAACCCGACTGAGGCTGCGGTCGTTCGGCCCGAGGCCGCTGCGCCCGAGCGGCTCATGGTTGACCCCACCGTCCTGGGCGACCTTGGCGACCCGCCGCCCCCACGTGAGCGCTACCCGCACATCGTTCGGCAGCAAGGCGACCCGATCGCACCCGCCCAGCACTCGTTCGACTTCGAGGGCAAGTCCTACACGATCTCGGTCGACGTCGACCCGCAG
>DASRYH010000078.1:0-3359 GCA_035687245.1 Coriobacteriia bacterium | reverse complement strand
CCCCAAGGCAATCACGAGCGGAAGTGGGGCAAGCTCGATGGCCGCGACCGGAGGCCGCAACACGGCCGAGAGATAGGCTCCTCCCGCGGGCGACTCCCACTGACGTCCGAGCCTTCCGCGCCCCGCCGTCTGCACCGACGCCACGACGACGGTACCTTCGGCGGCGCCGGCGACGGCAAGCGAGCGGGCTTCGTCATTGGTCGAGCCCACGGTGACGTCACCCTCGACGCGCACCCAAAGCGAGTCGCGCAGCAGTGGAGCGACTTCGGCGGGAATCACGAGGTCGGGTGCCGAGGTGAGCACGTAGCCTTCGCCGGGGCGTGCATCTATCGCGTAGCCGATCTCGCGTAGGGCGGCGATATGCTTGGCGATGGCCACTCGGCTCACTCTGGACTCCCTCGCGATGGCCTCACCACTCACGCCCGCAGGCCCTGCGAACCTAAGCGCTGCCAGTATGTCGGAGCGCAGGCTCACTTCCCGCCTTCGGCGTCGGTCGCAGAGTCGTCGTCGGTGCCGAACTCCCGACGGTCCTTGAGGCGACGGCGCCCAAGCACCAGGCCGCCGAAGAAGACGGCCAACACGAGCAGGCCGACCCACCCGATGCCCGAGGCAACCTTGAGCGCGTTTTCCATGTTCTGCCCGAGGAACCAGCCGATCGTGCACATCGCCGTGGTGTAGGTGACTGCGCCGAACAGCGTGTATAGGCCAAACCAGAAGAACGGCATCGCCGTGGCGCCCGCCACAGCCGGCACGAAGTTCTTGGCGCCGATAGCGAAGCGCGCGATGAAGACGGTCTTGGCACCGTCAGTGTGGAAGTGCGACTGCACGTCGTTAAGTGAGTTCGAGTCCACTCGCATGAGCCGGCCCACGCTGCTGGCAGCGAAGCGCTCGGCGAAGCCGCGGACGGCCTCGAGGCCGGCACGTCGTCCCAGCCAGTAGCTGAAGAAGCTGCCTGCGACCGTACCGACGACGGAAGCGATCCACACGCCGCTCAGCAAGAGCTGCTCTCGCGAGGCCACGGCGGCAGCGGCGATGACGACGGTCTCGCCCGGAGTCACTGACCCGATCACGAAAAGGTTCTCGAAGATGGTGAATCCGACCACGATGAGGTAGCCCCACGTGCCGAGCAGCGCGAGAAACCAATCGACGATGGGAACGCCGGTCTGCGGCATCGTGAGTGATGTGCCTTTCGAGGAGGCTAGATGGACTCGTCCAACCCGAAGTCTACGGGAGGTGCAAGGGTCAGTGCGCTTGCCGACACTCTATCGACACCAGCGGAAGAAAGCTCCTCGAGTCGTTCGTAAGTGATATTCCCCGAGACTTCGAGCACCACGTCACGTCCGCGACGCTCTGCCGTCTCCCGGCATGCCGCGACCGCGGAATCGAGCGCGGCCGCATCCATGTTGTCCAGCAGCACGATGTCTGCACCGGCCGAAACCGCCTCGACCGCCTGGTCGAGCGAGTCGGCCTCCACCTCGATGGTGAGCGACGGTTGCCGAAGACGTGCACGTCCGATTGCGGGCGTCACGCCCCCCGCTGCGCGCAGATGGTTGTCCTTGATGAGCACCATGTCGTAGAGGCCCATGCGGTGGTTGTGCCCTCCGCCGACGCGTACCGCGTACTTCGAGAGGTCTCGCAGCCCTGGGAGAGTCTTGCGCGTGTCGTAGACCGCGAGCTGTGGCCCAGCGGCTTCGACCCAGTCGGCAGTACGGGTCGCGATACCAGAGAGCACCATCATGAGATCGAGCGCCACGCGCTCACCGGTGAGCACGGCTCGGGCAAGTCCCTCGATCTCAGCTACCGGCGCTCCTGCCTCGACGCGCTCCCCTTCGGCAACGAGTGGGAAGAACTCGACCGGGTCGAAGAGGCCGGCCGATGCCGAAAGACGCTCGTAGACCGCCGCCGCAACCGACAGCCCGCAGACGACGCAGCTCTGCCGAGCGCGAACGACGCCGGCGAAACCGGTGCCGTCCTCGACGGTCGAATAGGTGGTGACATCGTGCTCAAGGAGCCCGGGAACCGCTGGGGCTCCAGGCACGAACAGCGCCGGGTCGACGCCGAGGTCTTCGGCGAGCGCCTGTGCGATGACGTCGGATGCATCCGGCAGCTCGAACATCACTTCTCGCCTCCCACGACAGGCTCGGTGCGCACTCCCGCAAGCCGGTTCCACACGATGTGTTCCCGCCAGCGCTCATCATCGCGCTGGGGATAGTCGAGCCGGGAGTGGCAACCCCGACTCTCTTGTCGGGCACGCGCCCCCACATGGATGAGCGTGGCCACCGTCAACAGGTTCACCGCTTCGAGGTCCGAGATCCGAGGCGACGGCGATATCTCGTCCGCAAGCGCGCCGATCTCGTGCCCAGCGCTATCCAGACCTGCTGCCGTGCGCGACATCCCGAGGTATGCCGAAGCGGTCCGCCGAAGGGAGTCGACGGCTTCGGCGACGTGGTCGGGGGCAGCCGGAGCATCGACGTGCGGCGCTTCGGCAGACGTCGCTATCTTGGAGCCGTGCTCGCTCGCGGCCGGCGCTTCGGCACGCAGTGCCCGCACGATGCGCCGAGAGAAGACGAGCCCTTCGAGCAGCGAGTTGGAGGCGAGACGGTTCGCGCCGTGAAGCCCGGTGGCCGCCACCTCACCGGAGGCAAACAGCCCCGGCAGCGAGGTGCGCCCGTCGATGTCCACATGCACGCCGCCAATCATATAGTGCGCCGCTGGTGCCACGGGGATGAGATCGCTTCCGAGGTTGTAGCCTGCGTCCGCGCATGCCTCCCAGATCGTGGGGAAGCGACCGCGCAGGTAGTCGGCGCCCAGATGCCGAGCGTCGAGCCAGACGTTGCCCCGGCCACAGCGCGCCATGACGCGCTCGATCTCGCGACTGACCACATCGCGGGGCGCGAGCTCGGCGAGCGGGTGCACGCCGACCATGAAGCGCTGGTGGTCACAGTCGAGCAGATAGGCACCCTCACCCCGGAGTGCCTCGCTCACGAGGAAGCGCGGCGCCGCTTCGTGATCGAGCGCGGTCGGGTGGAACTGCACGAACTCGAGGTCGGTCACGTCGGCACCCGCTCGCCAGGCGGCAGCGACGCCGTCGCCCGTCGCGATCAGCGGGTTCGTGGTGACCCGGAAGACCTGGCCCGCGCCGCCAGTGGCAAGCACAACCGCGCGAGCACGGAAGAGCTCCGCTTTGCCGCTATCGATGTGGAGCACCACGGCACCGATACAGCGCCCGGCCTCGGTCACAAGATCGACGAGGAAGCGGTGCTCGAAGATGGCCACGCGCTCCGAGGCGCGCAGCTCGTCGGTGAGAGCTTGCTGGATGGCCGCACCGGTCTTGTCGCCAGAGTGAAGTACGCGCGGCA
>DASRYH010000077.1:0-6080 GCA_035687245.1 Coriobacteriia bacterium | reverse complement strand
GTGGATCTTCTGCTCGAAGGCGTCCTTGATGCGGGTGACGATGACGTCGTTCTCGACATCGTTCATGAATTCCTGTTTGACGGACTGATAAACGAGCACGTTGCCCCCTCAGTGGCTGTCAGAACGAGAATACCAGCGCGTTCGCACCCCGCAATGAACTGACGCGGCACGACCTGCAACGGCCAGAGAGCGCCACGGAGGCGAGATTCGCTACACCGTGGGCGGGCGTGATGCGATGTGCGAGCGAACGAAGTCGCCTTCGCGCTAGACTCCTCTCAGCACCCGGGCCGGACTGGAGTCAGACATGCACACAATCTCGGAAACCGAACTCACCGCTGACAACATCTTGAGCTTGCTTGCAGACGCGAGCATCGAGGCTCAGCTTGGCCCGGAGGGAACCAACAGCGCGGTCGCCACCGTCAACGACTTCACCGTCATCGTGGAGGTCTATCCCGAGCCGCAGATCGTGCGAGTGTGGACGGCGATGCCCCTCGATCCTGAGAAGCACCAGTTCGAACACTTCTTGACCGACACCAACCGGTTCAACACGACGTTCCTGTCGATTCGCAACTTCGTCTTCCAAGACCCGGATGATTCGGCGAACTTCCAGATCGTCTGGGACTACGACCGGCTCGTGGGTAGCGAGGGGCTCAGCTCCGAGATGCTCGCTAGGATGATCTCGCGTCTGACGGGAACCATCGCTCAGGCCTTCGCTCGCAATGACAGTGAGCCGAACTAGCGATGGCCGACCTTCCGGGTCCGCACCCTCGCACCAAACGCTTCCGCAAGTTCGTCGCGGGGGTCGTGCTGTTCTTCCTCGGTCGCGGGCTGGTCGCAGCGGCCAAGCACGACGCGCGCGTTCGCGGGGAAGTCGCCTCGTGGCCTGACGGCACGCTCATCACGATTGCGGTCGCACCCGACGGGCCTTCGGCAAGCTGGCGCTACGAGGGCGGCACGCTGCGATACCTCGGCGGCGGGGCGGTCGAAGGTAGGCCCACGCTGCTTGTCACCTACAAGAGCATCGATGTCGCGCTGCCCGTGCTGCTGGGGCGCAAGGGCATCCTCGAGGCGTTCGCGGAGCATCGCTCCACGCTCGCTGGCGACATCGGGCATGGCATGTCGGTGGTGCGCTGCCTCCACATCGTGGAGGGCTACCTCTTCCCAGACATCATCGCCGTGCCGATCCTGCCCACGCGCCCGGTGCGCGAGGTCTTCTTCGGCAAGGTGTACGCATCGCTGTTCTCGAGCTCGGTGCAGATCTTGCAGCGGTAGGCGCGCCCGTTGGCCTGCGTGTGTCAGACGCGGGCGTTACGCTCATCACATGTTCGAATCCCTCACACTCGAAGCGATACTCAAGTCGGCTGCCGAATGGCAGCGGGGCATCAGTGGTCTCGTGTCTCAGTTCGAGCAGCAGGCGTGGCAAATGTTGTGGACTCAGTCGCCACCGTGGATGCGACTCGTTATCTGCGCGAGCGTTGCAATCTCCGCTTATGAGTTGATTCACCGCTACATGCGGAGACTCGGGTTCGCAGCCGACACCCATCGCCGCACGCCGCGCCGTCGCCGGTACCGCTGATTGACTGGCGGACACCTTCGCAAGTTGACCCCAAGTGCCCCTTCACCCTTCTCGCGCGTATACCGCTCGCAAGCCCACATGATGCGGAGGAGCGGATGGTAGACGACACGAGGTTCGAGAGGGTGTACGCCGCGCACGGGTCGGCCGTGCTGCGCTACTGCGCCTACTCGCTGGGCCCCCGCGATCGTCGTCTAGCCGCTCATCTCGCTCATGAAGGACCAGGTCGATGAGCTGAGGGCCAACGGGGTCTGGGTGGTCTGCGCGCGGTGGGGGGCGGTGGCGTTTCGGGTGCCCCTGCGCTTGTGAGAAGATTGGGAAGCGACCTACACACTAGGTTAGGTGCTTGTCGGCTAGGGGAGGACTGATGACCCGTTCTTCGCGCTGGCGTGCCACCGTGATCCTCGCGATCGTCTTGACGGTTGCCGCCTCCGTCTCCGGCTGTGCTTCTTCGACCAAGACGGCCTCGCCACCTACGTCGACCAAGACCTCATCGGGAGCCAAGACCAGCGGGGACTTGGACCTGAAGACCTACCTCGACGCCGACTCGAAGTCGGCCGACTTCACCTTGACCAGTACCACCGTTAACGGCGGAGCGACCGAGATGACGGGCACGCTTCAAGTGGATGGCCGCAAGTTCCGCTACTCGGTGGGCCAGCCGGGCAAGCCGATGCACGAGGTCATGTCGCCGGACGGTGAGAAGGCCTACTTCGTCTACCATGACAGGAAGGTCTGCGAGCCCTCCGTCGCCTCCGTCGACCGCTATCTCGTCGAGTTCTCAGAGCCGAGCGACAAGAGCGCTGACGACGGCGTCGACGAGAAGACCGGAGCCACGCGCGTCGTCTACAAGATCCAGAAGCTCGACGACCTGGCGGGTGCCGACAACGCCTGGTGGACCGAGGACGTTGTGTTCCTGGTGAAGGACGGGTCTGTCATCGGCGTTCTGACCCACGGGAACGCGTCCGACGGCGGCAAGCCAGCGGAGATGCGCGAGACGCGTCGGATGTTCTCCCGCCTCGAGGCGGGCGTCCCCATCCCGGCCGAGACGTTCGAACTGCCGTATCCCGTCCAGGCGGCGAGCGACTGAAGCGGCACTCGGGAAATGGGGCCGCAAGCCTCTGGATTCGCGAGTCATTAACGACATCAACTCGCGTCGCGCGGCAGGTCGTCGCTGCACCGGCGAGACCACGTGTGACTTTCTGACCTTCTCGCGCGTATACCGCCCGCAAGCCCACATGATGCGGAGGAGCGGATGGTAGACGACATGAGGTTCGAGAGGGTGTATGCCGCGCACGGGCCGGCCGTGCTGCGCTACTGCGCCTACTCGCTGGGCTCCCGCGACCGTGCCGAAGACGTCGCCGCTGAGGTATTCGCTCGATACCTCGAGCGTGGCGACCGCCTCGACGACGAGCGCGTCGAGGGCTGGCTGATTCGGGTGGCCCGCAATCTCTGCGCAAGCCAGCACCGCAGCATCACGCGCGATCGAAAGCTCGCCGAAGCGGCCTCGCGGCAGATGCCTTCGGCAGACACCTGGTCCGATCCGGACTGGTGGGAGCTGGTGCGCGAGGAGCTCGGTGAGGCCGAGCGGCTCGTCGTCTACCTGCGCGCAGTCGAGGACCGCCCCTTCTCCGACATCGCCCGCGTCACGGGCAAGGGCCAAAGCGCCGTGAAGATGACGTTCTATCGTGCCGCCGAAAAGCTGCGATCGCGCTACGAGCGCGAGTTCGCGACGCTTCGCTCGGCGGTCCCTGGAGGTGTCGGTAGTGAACAGTGAACTGCCTCGCGAGTTCGTGAGTGCGGCGCCGGGTGCGCCGGATGAGGAGATGCTGTCGTCGGTGAGCGCGCAGGCGCGTGCTCGGGTTGGCGGCGGCGTGCGCAGGACGCGGGAGGGCGTGCGGCCTGCATGGCGCGTGGCCGGCGGGCTGCTGGCGACGGCCGCCGTCGTGGCCGTAGTGGCGTTCGCGATGACGCCGCGCGTGGACGATTCGGCGTTCGCACGCAAGGACGCGCTCGCCGCGCTCATGCCGAAGACCGGCGTGCTGCATACCCAGAGCATGCTGAAGTGGGGCCAGACGGGCGTGGACGAGCAAACGGTGTATGCCGAGTCCTGGATTGACGTCGAGGCGAACCAAGAGCGCAGCACCGAGCGTGATGGGCAGAGCGGCGATACAGGCATGTCGATTCGGCAGGGCCGACTGGTGCGCGGGCTGGGGCGCGACGGCGGTCTGGATCAGAAGACCGGCAAGGTCATCCCCGGCAAGTGGCGCGTCGTGCAGTACGAGATGCCAGCCGATGCGCTGCCGGGCGGCGGGTACACGCAGGTGCTCGTGGACGGGCTGGAGACCGGCAGGGCCAAGGTCACGGACCGCGTGACGATCGACGGCGAGCCGTACTGGGTCGTGGGGATGACGCTCGGGACGCCGGATGACTCGCTCGACGACGTGATCACCGACTACTCCGAAGAGGTTAGCGCCACGCTTCGCGAGGGCGACTACTACATGCGCGACCTCACGATTCGCCGAAAGGGCGTCCACAAGCACGACGGCCCGTTCTCCGAGAAGGTCTACCTCGAGTACACGAAGTGGGAGACGGTCACGCGCGAGTCGCTGCCGGCCGACTTCTTCGACCTCTCGCAGGTGGACGCGGCTGCACCGAAGGACGCGATTATCGAGGTCCCGCTGAAGAAGTAGGGGAGCGGGTGCTTCGGCGAGGGTAGCGACTGCCGAGGGCACCGACCAATGGTCGGTGCCCTTCTGCGGCAAACGCCCGGCCGTGTGTGCTTGCCTGATGGCAGGCTTCGTGCTGTAATTCTTGTACAAGTTGTACAGAACCATACCCGTTCTTCGGAGCTGCCATGACGCCAAAGACCGCACAGAAGACCACGTACTCGAACACACCCAAGACCCGCAAGGTCACGAGGTCGAAGGCGGGATACTGCAAGGAATGCGGCGAACCCGGCTTCCACATCTGTGGAAGCGATCACGTTCACAAGATCGGCGAGACTCGCACCCGTCTGCCCCAGATGGTCAGCAGTCTCGAGTCAGGTGAGTCTGCAAGCTACGTGGTTGGGGCTTACGGCAAGCCGTCGGCAGCACTCGTCTCGTATGCGCGATTCCGACCGTTGCTCGAGAAGGGGTCGAAGGAGGAGCGGTTTGCGCTTCTCATCGCCGACGAGCTCCTCGCTGAGGCGCCGCCACACCTATGGACGTCTGCGATTGCCGAGCTCAGTGCCCTGCCGAAGTGCGACTTGCTCGAGTTGTGGAAGCTGACCGCCGCTTCCACCGACTCCGAAATCAAATCGCTTCGTGCACGGCTTCGCCATCCCGACGCTTTGGACCGGCTGATGTTGCGCATGCGAGTCGCCCAGTCAATTGGTGAGGCCCGGGACGCAGGCCTCTACGATGCCGCCGAGAGTATGGCTAGCTCTGCTCTCGGAGGTAGTCGCTAGGTAGAGCAACATGAACCCCGGTGCATTCCTGATCGCACGCATCCACACCGGGGATGAGCTGTTGGACTTGGACTGGCTCGCCGATGAAGGTGCCCCGTTTGAGCCGCAAGATCCGATCGACTTCTTGCTGGGTCCCGAAATCCAAGAGGCGTACGAGCTGTACCGCGTCGTCTACTCCGTGCTCGACGCGAAGCTCAACGTGCGGATGCCCGAGGCGCTGTTGGAGTACAACCGCTGGGTACTCATAGTCGACGCGACGGGAAAGGTCGTTGGCTGCGTCTGCTTCAAGACGACCGATGGTGGGCTGAAACTGGGGATTCTTGCCACGGACGGGACACCCGAGGCGAAGTCGACGGCAAAGCGCTTGATCCGCGGGGCGCTTCGGCTCGACGGGGTGTATGCAGAGGTCTCCGGTGCGCTTGAGAGGACGTTGATCAAGCACGTCCACAGCGTGCCAGCCAAAGACGCTGCGCTCGTACTCGCTAAGCCGATCGAGCCGCTGCCCGACGGATTCCACTACCGGCGCAAGATCGCCAACGTTGGCGTTCGCCAGAAGATCATGGTTGGACTCCCGCACATACCTCGCTAGTGTGAGGTTGTACGCTACGGCGTCTACGTGGGGGGCTTCGCATGATTCCGGACTACTACGAGTTCAAGTCGGCGACCAAGATCCTGTCGGGCGCCAACGCCATCGAACACCTGCCCTATGAGCTCGCGAACCTGGGCGCGCACCGCGTGCTCGTGGTGACCGACGAGCGTCTGAACTCGCTGGGGATGCTCAAGCCCATCCTCGCTGCGATCCACGACTCTGAGATCGAGGTTGCGGCCATCTTCGATCAGGTGCCGGTGGACTCCGCCGTCGAGGCCGTCAATGCGCTTGCCAGGCACTATCGCGAGCTTCGCTGCAGCGGCATCGTGGCGGTGGGCGGCGGCTCCGTGCTCGACACGGCCAAGGGCGCCGGCATCGTGCTTGCCACCGGCGAGGACGACCTCATGCACCTGCGGGGGAGCGAGGTGCTCTCCAACATCTGTCTGCCGCCGCTGGTGGCGATTCCCACG
>DASRYH010000076.1:0-15619 GCA_035687245.1 Coriobacteriia bacterium | reverse complement strand
ACTTCGCGCTGATCTCGCTCTTCACGGGCTCGATGAACCTGCTCGTTCTCGCCGGAGGCTTCACGACTGTCTTCGTCGGCTGGGAGCTCGTGGGCGCCTGCTCGTTCTTGCTCATCGGCTTCTGGTACGAGAAACCAACCGCCGCGGCCGCAGCGATCAAGGCGTTTCTCACCACCCGCGTCGGCGACGTGGGTCTGCTGCTAGGCATCGCGCTTCTGTGGTCTGCCACCGGCGCTGAGTCCTACCACGGCGCTCTGGCCGTCATCGACCGGCTGAACCCTGCGCTCGTCACGGCCGCCGCGATCTGTATCGCTATCGGTGCCATGGGCAAGTCCGCGCAGTTCCCGCTGCACGGCTGGCTGCCCGACGCCATGGAAGGTCCGACACCGGTATCCGCGCTCATTCACGCTGCCACGATGGTCGCAGCGGGCGTCTTCCTAGTCGCTCGCGTCTGGCCGCTGTTCGAAGCTGCCGAAGGGGCACGCACGCTGCTGCTCATCGCCGGCTCCGTCTCCGCACTCGGAGCGGCCGGTGCCGCCGTGGTGCAGCGCGACATCAAGAAGGTGCTCGCGTACTCCACCATCAGCCAGCTTGGCTTCATGTTCGCCGCACTTGGCGCTGGCGCGTGGACAGCAGCGTTCTTCCACCTCGTCGCCCACGCCGCGTTCAAAGCACTGCTCTTCCTCGGCTCCGGAAGCGTCATTCACGGCACAGGCACCCAGGACCTCTACGAGATGGGAGGGCTGCGCAAGACGATGCCGGTCACCTTCTTCACCTGGGCGATCGGCGTGCTGGCGCTTGCAGGCGTCTTCCCGTTCGCGGGCTTCTTCTCCAAAGATGCGGTGCTCGAGGCGGTCTGGGCTCACGCTCCCTTCGCAGGCATCGCCCTATTCCTCGCGAGCCTGCTCACCGCCTTCTACGCCGCGCGTGTCACGCGTCTCGCGTTCTTCGGCGAACCGGCCGAAGGCCTGCACGCGCACGAGAGTGGCGTCTCGATGCTGTTGCCGCTCGCGGTACTCGCGGTGCCGGCGGTCGTACTCGGCTTCGCCGCTGGCAACGTGACGGCGCTGCTCGGTCACGAACCGGAGCCGCTCGCGATGGCGATCTCGGGGCTCGCTCTCATGCTCGCCGCCATCGGTGGCATCGCGGGCTGGCGCTCGGCCGCAGGTCCCGAGGGCGACGCGGCCACCCGCGCACGCCTCGGCGGGCTTGGCGATAGGCTCGCGGCCGCCTACAACTGGGACGCTCTTGTGGATCGCACCGTGGTCAGGCCGACTGTCGCGCTCTCTCGCACGCTGTGGGCGGTCGGCGACCGCTTCCTGGCCGACGGCGCTGCCGAAGGCCTCGCAGAGCTCGCACGCCGAATCGGTGGCGGCTTCTCCTCGATGCAGACCGGAGACGTGCAGGGCTACGCTTCGATGTATGCGGTTGCGATCGTAGTGATGCTCTTGGTCTCGATGTGGGCGGGGAGGTGGATTGGATGATCCAGCTCGACTTGATCGTGATCGTTCCGTTCGCCCTCGCCATTCTCGCCGGACTCGTTGGCATGATTCGCCCGTCGGCAGCCAAGTGGGTTGGTCTTGCAGTACCGCTCGCGCAGGGCGCGCTGCTGGTATCGCTCGCTCGCGCAGGCGTCTTCGCAGGCCGGACCTTCGGCGGTTCGTTGAGTAGTGACACGAGCATCTGGCGACTTACCGTCGACGGACTTGCCGCTCCGCTACTCGCTCTTACTGTGGTTACCGGCTTGCTGGCAATCGCGGCGTCCTGGCGTGTCGATAACCGCCCGGGCGCTCACTTCGCGCTGCTGGCGCTGCTGCAGGGCGCGGTCGCAGGCGTCTTTGCTGCAGATAGCCTCGTGCTCTTCTACATCGCGTGGGAGTGCGTGCTCGTTCCGATGTTCCTGCTCATCGCCGGCTGGGGCTCGGCGGGTGCGCGTCGTGCGTCGATGAAGTTCCTCATCTTCACCTTCGCCGGCGGTGCGGTGCTGCTTGTGGGCGTCATCGCGACGGTGGTCATCGCGGGAACCGACTCGATCACAGCGATTGCGTCGATGGGTGGCGTGCCGGTCTACTCGACGCTGGTCTTCTGGCTGCTTGCGATCGGCTTCCTCGTGAAGGTGCCGGCAGTGCCGCTTCACACGTGGCTGCCCGACGCCCACACCGAGGCGCCAACGGCCGGCTCGATCGTACTTGCGGGCGTGCTGCTCAAGATGGGCGGATACGGTCTCATCCGCATCGCGCTGCCGTTTGCGCCCAGAGCGTTCGATTTGGCAGCGCCCATTCTGGCCGCGCTCGGACTCATCGGCATCGTGTGGGGCGCGGCGACCGCTCTCGTCCAAAGCGACCTCAAGCGCTTGGTGGCCTACTCCTCAGTAGCTCACATGGGCTTTGTCCTGCTCGCCATCTCGATCGCCACTCCGGCGTCGCTTGCGGCAGCTGTGGTGACGATGGTGAGTCACGGGCTCGTAGCCGGGCTGCTGTTCTTCTTGGTGGGCGCGCTCTATGGCCGCGCACACACCCGCGAGCTGTCGGCCTTCGGCGGGCTGGGGAGCGTTACCCCGCGCTGGGCGATCGCCTTCGTCTTCGCCTCGTTGGCCTCAGCTGGCCTGCCCGGCCTGTCCGGCTTCCCGGGCGAGTTCGTCACCTCGATCGAGGCGTTCTCCTCGGTCGGTTGGTGGACGCTCGTGGCCGGTGTCGGCATCGTACTTGCCGCTGCCTACAACCTGCGTGCCGTGCGCTCCACGGTCCAAGGTCCGGTGGGTGGCTTCGAGTCGTTGGCCGACCTCGACGCCCTTGAGACCGCTTCGGTCGCGCTCATGGCGGTCGCGATCATCGCGGTTGGCGTCGCGCCTTGGCTGCTCACCGACGGGGCGACCACTGCCGTGTCTATGGTGGCGCAGCTCGTGGGGAGGGGAGTCTAGATGACACCGACCCTCGTGCTCACACTCACGCTCGTGGCTGCTGGTGCCAGCGCTGCGCTCCTGCTCGTTGCGGAGATGATGGGCCGCGCCGACGCGGGTCGAAAGCTCGCGGCGCTGCTGTTGTTCGCTGCGGGCGGCGTTGCGCTGACGGCAGGGTGGGCGGTTGCCCCTGCGACGGTCTGGGGTGCCTTTGCCACCGGCGGTGGACGCGCGACGGCGGCAGGTCTCGTGCTGGTGCTGTCGGCCGCAAGCCTGCTGGCTGGCGGCGGCAAGCGCTCGGGCGTGGTCTCGGCGCTCATGGCGCTGGGTGCGGGCGGCGCAATCGTGTCGCTGTCGTCGATTGACCTGCTCACCATGCTCATCGGCATCGAGATCGCGGCTGTCAGCGCGTACGGTATCGTCGCGAGCTCCGGCGACGGACGCGCCGACGAGGCCGCGCTGAAGTACTTCATCCAAGGCTCGGTGGCGACCGGCTTCTTCGTGTTGGGACTTGCCGTTGTGGTGGGGCTTGCCGCTCCCGACGCCAAGATCTCGTCACTGCTCGTTACCGCCCAACGGCTTCCCGCCGATGCACTCATGCTGGCTGCGGTCGGACTCGTCGGCGCACTCGCGTTCAAGTCGGGCGCGGCACCCATGCACTCATGGGCGCCGGACGCCTACGAGACCGCGCCTGCCGAAGGTGCCGGCTTCATGGCCGGCTCGCTCAAGCTCGCCATGGTCACCACGCTTGCCGTAGTAGTGAGCGCCTTCGGCACGATCGTCGCCTCCGGTGCGCCGCTAGGCGACAGACTCGTGCTACTGATGGGCGGACTTGCGCTGCTCTCAGTGATCATCGGTAGCACCGTTGCCCTCAAGACGCGTTCGTACGCGAGGCTTCTGGGCTACGCGGGCGTCGCGCAGGTCGGTTATGCGCTGATCGCGCTTGCGGCCTCCAACCCGTCGGGTGCACTGCTCTTCATCTCGACCTACGCGGTTGCGACCACCGCTGCCTTCGCGGCCGCAGCGGCGGTGCGCAAGCTTTCGCCCGACTGGGACGGCAGCGTTGAGGGTCTGGCTGGGCTCGGCAGGAAGCATCCGGTGCTGGGTGCTGCACTCACACTCGCCTTGGTGTCGCTCTCCGGGATTCCGCCGCTTGTGGGCTTCTGGGGCAAGTTCCAGGCATTCGGCTCCGCGATCGCCGTTTCGGCGAGCTACTACGCGACCAGCAGGCCTGGGTTCGGTTGGTGGCTCGCGGTGCTCGCCGCAGCAGGTGTGATGGGCTCCATAATCTCGCTCGGCTACTACGGCGCGATCGTGCGCGCGGTCTACGCCGAAACGGGGGAGGATGCACCGGTCAACGAGCCCGTACAAGGTGCCAAGACGGCCATCGCGGTCTCAGCGATTCTCGCGTTTGTGCTGGTAATCGCGGGTGTTCTGCCGATCTTTGGGGACCTCTCCCAGATCGTAGCGGGATTCTTACTCAATTTGTCGTGATTCTTCGGTAAACGGTCTTGCGACGGTGTGGGACCGATGCTACTATCCTTCGTGAGTTGCATGCGAATGCAACCCCTTACCCCTGAGCCTCAAGGTGCCGGCCTTGGGGCTCCCCCATTTCTAGGGGTGTTTTCGGGGGCCTTCGGCACCTCGGTCAGCTGCTCTGCGGACCGAGCATCGTCCCGGCTTCTGCCAGTCTCCAACACCCGTCATCGGCCCATTCGGCATGCCCGCCGACGAGTTTCTTCTGCCGGTTCGCCGAGGGCCCGTGCTGGGCTTGTGACACGGCTCACAAGCTGCGGAAAGTCTCCACATCAACCTTCTCAAGGTGCCTCAGCCGACGCCCGATATCTGCCACATGAACACGTTGCCCTGCGAACAGATCGAGCGACCAATCGATATCAGGAGGCTCCGCATGTGCGGCCTGGCAAAGCGATACTCTGACATCTCCGACGAGGTCCTCGAGGCCGCGTTCGTCGCCGCCGTGAGCACCCCCGATCCCGATCTCGACCGAGTCGAGGCCGTGCGCGCAAAGATGCGCTCAGGGCGTCCCGACGCCAGCAGGGTCGCCGAATGCATGTTGATGATGGTCTCCTCCCACCGCAGCCTCTAGTCTCAACCCTTTGACGGGTGGCGCCCATGGGTGATGTGCCCCCATAATCGGAGTGTGCACACACAGCTGGGAGGGGCCACCCCATGAGTTCTCGTAGTCCTGTCTACACGATCTTCACGATCGTCATGGACCTTCTGGTCATCGTCGCCATCGCGGTCACCTGCAGGCTCGTTGTGAGCTTCTTCGGCGTTCTGGCCGCGGGCACCGTCGGCAAAGTGATCCTCGCCTTCACCGATCCGGTCACCATCCCCTTGGGTATGGACGCGATCAAGACCCCCTATGGCGGCATCTTCGACGTAGACGCCGGTCTCACGATCGTCATCCTTCTGCTCGCTGAGTGGGTACTCTCACTCGTGCGCTCTCGTTCCTGACGCAGCAGTCCGCTTCGATTGCTCCTCGTGCGGTGAACGCGTCCGCGCACCCAGCTCGATTCAACTGACGGGATTCTCATATGTCGTACCGCTCCGAACGCATCGGGCAGTTGCTCTTGTCCGAGCAGCTGATTACCCAAGAACAGCTCGACGAGGCCCTTCGTGTGCAAAGTGAGCGCGGAGGCAAGCTGGGCGAGGTGCTGGTGCGCGAGCTGATCCTCGCCGAAGACCAGATCGCGGAGATACTTGCCGAACAGAAGGACCTCCCGCACGTCAACCTCGCCGCCTACCCGGTCGATCCGGCGGTGGCCCTCATGCTCCCGCTTGGGATGACTCAAAGGCGGGGAGTCATGCCGCTGCGGGTCGACGGCGGCAAGCTCGTGATGGCGATGGCCGATCCGCTCGACGTCGAAGCGATCGATGAGGCCGAGCTGCTCACCGGTATGAAGGTCTCGCCAGTCGTGGCTGCTGCCAGTCAGGTGCGCTTCGCGATCGAGAAGTTCGTCGCCGGCGGGGACACGCTGCTGTCACTGCAAAACGAGATGCCGGTGTCGGTCGACGACGACGTCGCTGTCGACGACGACTACGACGTGCCGGTGGTGCGCCTCGTCAATCAGTTGATTCGCGCGGCAGCTCGTGAGAACGCGAGCGACATTCATATCGAGCCGGCGGCCGAACACATCCGCGTGCGCTACCGCGTGGACGGCGTGCTGCGCGAGGCCGCGCGACTCCCCAAGGCCGCCCAGCGCCCGCTGCTCTCACGCATCAAGATCATGGCCGACCTCGACATCACGGAGCGCCGTCGTCCTCAGGACGGGCGCATCAGTATCGTCGCCGACGGCAAACAGCTCGACCTGCGCGTCGCCACGCTGCCGACGCCCGATGGCGAGTCGATCACCATTCGCCTGCTCGACGCCGCAATGTCGTTCCACGCCCTCGACGACGTCGGGCTTACCGGACGGCAGTACGAGATCGTCTCGCGGATGCTCAAGCGTCCGTGGGGCGCGGTTCTCGTCTCGGGGCCGACCGGCTCAGGCAAGTCCACGACGATGTATGCGGCCATCCACGAGATCAACGACGTGGGCAAGAACATCATCACCGTCGAAGACCCGATCGAGTTCCGCATGGAGGGCGTGACGCAGACCGCCGTCAACCCCAAGGTGGGCTATACGTTCGCCGCCGGACTGCGCACGATGCTCCGCTCGGACCCAGATGTCGTGCTGGTAGGTGAGGTCCGAGACCCCGAGACCGCCGAGATCGCTGTGCGGGCTGCGCTCACGGGTCACCTCGTCATCACCTCTATCCACACCAACGATGCCCCTTCGGCGCTCACGCGCCTGAACGACATGGGAGTCCCTCCCTACATCACCTCGTCGGCGCTGGTGGGCGTGGTGGCGCAGCGGCTCGTACGCAAGCTCTGTGAGCGCTGCAAGAAGCCGGTTCCCGTGGCTCAGGAGCGACTGCGAGCCGTTGGTTTCGGAGAAGAAGAACTGGGACTAGTTCCCTTCGAGGCTGTCGGCTGCCCTTCGTGCAATGGCACCGGTTACCGGGGCCGAACCGGCGTCTTCGAAATCATGAACTTCTCCGAGGAGATGGCGACCCTGTATCTGCGCAACGCTTCTGCCGACGAGCTGCGGGCCCAGGCGATCGCCGAAGGAATGCGTCCGTTGAGGCGAGATGCGCTCGACCGCGTCATCGCTGGTATCACGTCGCTCGATGAGGTCGAAAGGGTGGTGGTGTGAGTATGGTGCGCGAGCCTCGTGCGATCGTGCTTGTCTTGGACAGCGTGGGCGCGGGCGAGCTGCCCGACGCCGCCGAATACGGCGACGAGGGCTCCAACACGCTCTCGAACACCGCGAAGGCGGTAGGCGGCCTGCGCATGCCGAACCTGGGCGCGATGGGGCTCGGACATGTTACCGACATTCTTGGCGTGCCGCCGGCGATTGCACCGACCGCCTCGTGGGGCAAGAACGCCGAGGCCAGTGCCGGCAAGGACACCACCACGGGTCACTGGGAGATGATGGGACTGCAGCTGACCCACGCGTTCCCGACCTACGACAAGACGGGCTTTCCGCCCGACGTCATGGACGCCTTCACACGAGAGACCGGGGAGGGCTGGCTGGGCAACTACGCGGCCAGCGGTACGGAGATCATCCAGAAGCTCGGCGACGAGCACGTGGCCACGGGCAAGCCGATCGTCTACACCAGCGCCGACTCGGTCTTTCAGATCGCGGCGCATGAGGGCGTCATCCCAATCGAGCGACTCTACGAGATCTGCGGAATCGCGCGCACCAAAGTGCTGGTGGGCGAGCACGCGGTGGGACGCATCATCGCAAGGCCCTTTATCGGGCCAGTCGACGGTGTCTACCAGCGCACGCACCGTCGTCGCGACTTCGCACTCGAACCGTCCGAGCCCACGGTGCTCGACAGGCTGCTAGAAGCGGGAATCTCCAGCTACGGCATCGGCAAGATCGGCGAGATCTTCGCCTGGCGTGGCATCTGCGAGTCGCCCCACTCGGAGAACAACATGCACGGCTTCGACAACCTGCTGAAGCGCGTGCGCGACGAGGGCGACAACGGCTTCGTCTTCGCCAACCTCGTCGACTTCGACATGGTGTGGGGGCATCGCAACGACGTCGCTGGCTACGCAGGCGGGCTCGAGGCTGTGGACGCGCGCATCCCCGAGCTGATCGATGCGATGGTCGACGGTGACCTCTTCATCATGACCGCAGACCACGGCTGCGATCCCACCACCGGCTCCACCGACCACTCTCGCGAGTACACGCCGCTTATCGCCAAGATTAAGGGTGTGGAGAAGGGCGTGCCGCTGGGCATACGCCCGACCTTCTCCGACATTGGCGAAACGGTGCTGGACTTCTATGGGCTGGCGGGCCGCTGCGGGCGTGGCGCGAGCTTCCTCTCCGACGTGCGAGGCGTGCGATGAAGCTCACCTTCGAGGAGCTGATCGAGCGCAAGCGCGACGGCCGAGAGCACACGCTTGAGGAGCTCGAGCGCATCATCTTCGGCTACACAAATGGCGAGATGCCCGACTACCAGATGAGCGCGTGGCTGATGGCCGCCTACCTCAACGGGCTAACCGAGGACGAGACCGTCTGGCTCACTGATGCGATGGTGAGAAGCGGGCGCGTTGTGGATCTTTCGGCGATTCCGGGCGTGAAGGTCGACAAGCATTCGACGGGTGGGGTGGCCGACACGACCACGCTCGTACTTGCGCCCTTGGTAGCGGCGTGTGGCGTGCCTGTAGCCAAGATGAGCGGCCGCGGGCTCGGCCACACGGGGGGCACGCTGGACAAGCTCGAGTCGATCCCGGGCTTTCGGGTTGACCTGTCGCCTGAGGAGTTCGAGTCGCAGGTCGCGCGCATCGGTATCGCGGTGATCGCGCAGAGCCCGGACGTCGACCCGGCCGACAAGAAGATCTATGCGCTGCGTGACGTGACGGCCACCGTGCCGAGCGTCCCGCTGATCGTGGGCTCGATCATCTCCAAGAAGGTCGCCGGCGGCGCGGGAGCGATCGTGCTCGACGTCAAGGTTGGCAGTGGCGCCTTCATGAAGACCGCCGAAGACGCGCGCCATCTCGCCAACGAGCTCGTGCGTGTGGGGCGCGCCCTGGGGCGCGACGTGCAGGTGCTGGTGACCGATATGGACCAGCCGCTGGGCATGGCCGTGGGCAACTCACTCGAGGTGCTTGAGGCGATTGAGACGCTGCGAGGGCAGGGCCCACAGGCGCTCACCGAGCTGTGTTTGGTCTTCGCCGCGCGCATGCTGGTACTCGGCGGCGCAGCTGTCGACGAGCGCGCCGGCCGGCTGCGCGCCGAAGAGGCCATCGCCGACGGCTCCGCGCTCGCGAAGTTCCGTGACTGGATCTACGCACAGGGTGGCGACGGCCGCATTGCCGACGACACCTCGATCCTGCCGCTCTCGCCGGTGTCGCGTGAAGTCCGCGCCGATTCGGCAGGCTGGGTGAGCGGCTTTGATGCCGAGGGCGTCGGACGCTCGGCGATGCTGCTGGGCGCCGGCCGCGCGACGAAGGATGACGTCATCGACCCGGGCGCGGGACTGATGCTCGCGGTGCGTGTTGGTGACCGCGTCGAGCCGGGCACGCTGCTCTGCACGATGTATGCGGCAAACGACGCTCTTATCGACGCCGCCGAAGAGCGCTTCCGCGCCTCGGTGCACGTTGGCAGCGAGCACGTCACGCCGCCGCCGCTCTTCCATAACCTGTCGGAGTAGGGGGAGGCTCTGCGGTGCGTGTCGTCGTTGGACATGCGAACCCTGACTTCGACGCCTACGCGTCGACGGTAGCCGCGACCAAGCTCTTCCCGGGCTCGCGCGGCGTCTTTCTGGGTAGCCAGAACGCGAACGTGCGCGCCTTTCACAACCTGCATGAGGAGTTCCTCGACTTCGTCGATCTCAAGGGTCTCGATCTCGACGCGATCGAGAGCATCGTCATGGTTGATACTCGCGACCCGGGGCGAATCGGGGAGCTTGGCGAAGTGGCGCTGCGCCCCGGTGTCGAGGTCATCGTCTACGACCACCACCCGGCTCAGGAAGGCGACATCGAGGGTGCCGACGACCGCTCGTGCGACGCGGGCTCCACGACCTCCATCCTCGTGCACGAGATCGAGGAGCGAGCAATCGAACTTGCACCTCTCGAGGCGAGCCTGCTGCTGCTGGGCATCCACGAGGACACCGGCTCGCTGACCTACCCCGGCACGACCGCCTACGACGCCGAAGCGGCGGCCTACCTCATGGAGGTGGGCGCCGATCTCGAGGTGCTCAACAACTTCCTCGCGCGCTCGCTCGATCCGGCACAACGCGCGCTGCTCGACCAGCTCGCCTCAACGCTCGAGGTCTGGGACATCAACGGCCAGCAGGTGGCCGTCGGCACGGCCGTGGCCGACGAATACGTCGATTCGGCGAGCGTGCTCACGCACTACATCGTCGAGGACATGGGCTTCAAGGTAGCCGTGGCGGTTGTGGATATGCCGGAGCGCATGCAGGTCGTGGCGCGCTCGCGGATCGCCGAGATCGACGTGGGTGCCGTGATGGCCGATCTCGGTGGAGGCGGACACGCGCAGGCCGCTTCGGCGGGCTTTCGCGCGGGCGATGTCGCCGAAGTGCTCGCGCGGGTGCGTGAGTCGCTGGGGCGCCACGTGCCGCCGCCGATGCGAGCGTGCGACCTGATGAGCGCACCGGTGCGCACTGTGGAGCCCGAGGCCACGATGGCTGAGGCAGGCGAGCTGATGTCGCGCTGGGGCCACGGCGGGCTGCCGGTTGTGGAGGGCGACCAGCTCGTGGGGCTCGTGACGCGCAAGGACGTCGACAAGGCGCTGCGCCACGGGCTCGGCCACGCGCCCGTGACCGGCTTCATGACCCACGACGTCGTGACCGTCGAACCCAGCGTCGACATGTACTCGCTCGAGCGACTTCTCGCCACGCGCGGCATCGGCCGCGTACCGGTTGTGGAGCGTGGCGCGGTCACCGGTATCGTGACGCGCAAGGACGTGCTGCGCGCGGAGCACGGCGACGCCTACCTCGATCGACGCCTTGCGATCGCGCATCCCGAGGCGAGCCAGCGCTTCAGCGAGGCTGTCGAGCAGCTCCTGCCCGAGTACGCGAGCGCCGCTCTGCACGTCCTGGGCGAGGTCTCGGCCACGCTCGACCGCCGCGCGCATGTCGTGGGCGGCTTCGTGCGCGACATGCTGCTGGGACGGCCCAACCTCGACATCGACCTCGTCGTCGAAGGCGACGGCGTGAGCTTTGCCGAAGAGGCCGCACGCGTGATGGGCGCTCGCGCCAAGGTGCACCACCGCTTCGGCACCGCGGTCATCGTCGTATCACGCGACTTCCACATCGATGTGGCATCCAGCCGCTCTGAGTACTACGTGCGTCCCGGTGCGCTGCCCACCGTCGAGCGCTCGTCGCTTCGGCAAGACCTCTTCCGCCGCGACTTCACGATCAACGCGATGGCGGCCTGCATCCAGCCCGAGTGCTTCGGCCAGCTCGCCGATCCCTTCGGCGGACTAGGCGACTTGGAGAAGGGCCGAGTGCGCGTGCTGCACGGGCTGTCGTTCGTTGACGACCCCACGCGCCTGCTGCGCGCTGCGCGGTTCGAGGTGCGCTACGGCTTCGCGATGGATGCCGGCACCGAGGGGCAGGCGCGGCGCGCGGTGGAGATGAAGCTGCTCGACGAGGTGTCGGGCGCGCGAATCCGCGAAGAGCTGCTCGATATCATCGACGAGGCCGACCCGGTCGCTGTGCTCTCGCGGCTCGGCGAGATTGGCGCGCTGGAGTACCTGCTGCCAGAGGGCGCCAAGGTCAAGGCAGCGGTGAAGGACGCGCGTGCGGTGCAGGATGCTTTGGCCGACTTCAAACGCTTCGAGAAGGTACGCGCCGAGCGCCGAATCGCGTTCGTGACCTCGATGGCGTGGTCAGACAGCGTGCCGGCCACAGAGCGCTGGATTCACCGCTTCCGCTTCGGCAAGGCCTACAGCATCGTGGCAACCACGCTCGCACAGCGGGGGAGCGCGGCGCTGCGCGCGCTTCAAGACAAGCGCGGCATGCGTGACTCGAGGCTCTTCCACGCGCTCGACGCGCTTCCGCCTGAGGCGCTCGTCGTGCTGTGGGCGCGTGCGAACGAGCGCGGACGCGCGCGCATCGACCGCTTCCTGGGCGAACTCGCCCAGACCAAGCCGGCGGTGAGTGGTACCGATCTGATCGAGATGGGCTACCGCCCCTCCGAGACGTTCACGGCTATACTGGCTCGAGCGCGTGACGACCGCTTGGATGGTCGCTGCGTAGGCAGAGACGCCGAGCTTCTCAACCTGCGGCGGATCGCGCTCAGAACGCTTGGACACCCCTCGACGAAAGCCGATTAGTGAGCACGCTCATACGCTACTTCGTAAGCTTCCTGTTCGTTCTGCCGGCCATCATCCTTCACGAGATCTCCCACGGGTACGTCGCGTACCTGCTGGGTGACCCCACGGCCAAGAGCCGAGGGCGACTCTCGCTGAACCCGATTCGGCATATCGACCCGTTCGGCACGCTGCTGCTGCCAGCGATCCTGCTGATTCTCTCGAACGGAACGGCGGCCTTCGGCTACGCCAAGCCGGTGCCCATCAACCCGCGCTACTTCAAGAACTACCGAATGGGCATGTTCCTGACCGGTATCGCCGGACCGTCGACCAACATCGCACTCGCAGTGATCTCGGGTGTCGCAGTGCGGTTCATGGACCCGAACGCGACGATTACGAGCATCATCTACACGTTTGCATACATCAACCTCGTTTTGGTCTTCTTCAACCTGATCCCGATCCCGCCACTGGACGGCTCGCGCGTGCTGCCGCTGTTCTTGTCGGACTCGGCGATGCACACCTACATGCAGGTCGAACGCTACGGCTTCGGCATCTTGATGGTGCTGCTGTGGGGCGTACCCATGGTGCTGCGCGTGGACCCGATCGGCTGGTACCTCAACAACACGGTCGAACCGCTCTTGCGGGTCATCGTCGGCGGCTAGCGAGTCGCCTTCGGCAGGCTTGGCTCTGCGATATGATGAACCGCACTTGTCTACGCTCACTGACGCGGGGAGACACATCCTTCTATGACGAAGAAGCGCACCCTCACCGGCTACCGCCCGACCGGAAAGCTTCACATCGGGCACTGGTTCGGCAATCTCCAGAACATGCTGCAGATGCAGCACGACTACGACGCGTACTACTTCATCGCGGACTACCACGCGCTGACGAGCGACTGGGCTGATCCGACCGGTATCGCCACATCCACCGAGGAGATGGTGCTTGACTGGTGCGCGGCGGGTCTCGACCCCGACATCTGCACGATCTATCGCCAGTCGGACGTCTCTGAGGTCTCCGAGCTGATGCTCTTCTTCGCGATGGTGTTGCCGATGCCGTGGTTGGAGCGCACGCCCAGCTACAAAGAACAGCGCGCGCAGATCACCAGCAAGGACCTGGGCAACGTGGGCTTCTTCCTCTACCCGGCGCTGCAGGCTGCAGACATCGCCATCGTGCTCGCCGACGCCGTGCCGGTGGGCGAAGACCAGCTGCCGCACCTCGAGCTCACCCGCGAGATCGTGCGCCGCTTCAACAACACCTACGGCGACTTCCTTGTGGAGCCGCAGGCCATCATCGCCACTGAGGGCGCACGCGTGCCCGGCACCGACGGCCGCAAGATGTCGAAGAGCTACGGCAACGCGATCTACATCAGCGATGCTCCCGACGAGATGCGCGCCAAGGTAATGAGCTTCATGACCGACCCCGCACGCAAGCTCAAGACCGACCCGGGTGACCCCGATATCTGCCCGCTGCACCAGGTACACAAGCTCATCGCTCCCGCCGACGAGATCGCCGAATGGGACCGCTGCTGTAGGGTGGCCGACTGCGGCTGCGTGGCGCACAAGAAGAAGCTTGCCGAGGACCTGGTGGCGTACTTCGCGCCGTTCCAGGAGCGCCGAGCCGAGCTTGCCGCACGTCCAGGTTTTGCCGCCGAAGTGCTTTCGGGCGGCGCTGCCAAGGCTAAGCCGATCACGAGCACGGTCGTTGCGACCTGCCGCGAGCTCATGGGACTCGAGGCGCGCACCGAGCTTTCGGCGGGCATCGAGCGCAGCGGTGACGCTGTGGTCGAGGAGTCGCACCCGAGCTTCCTCGACGCCGAGTAGGACTGGCGAGACGTGGGCTACACGGTCAAGACAGACGTATTCGAGGGGCCTTTCGACCTGCTGTTGCACCTTGTGAGCAAGCAGCGGCTCGACGTCTCTGCGATCTCGATCTCTGAGGTCGCCGACCAGTACCTCGACCACATCGACAAGATGAAGGACCTCGACCTCGACGTCGCGAGCGAGTTTCTGTTGCTCGCGGCCACGCTGCTCGAGATCAAGGCGGCGTCGCTGCTGCCCAAGCCCGAGGCGTACGTGGGCGACGAGCTCGACGACCTGTCGCCTGAGGAGGCCCGCGACATACTCGTGGCGCGCCTGCTCGCCTACAAGCAGTTCAAGAACGTCGCAGGCGAGCTTTCGGCACGTATGGAGTCCGAGGGCCGCATGCATCCGCGCCAGGCGGGGCTCGAGAAGGGCTTCCTGACGCTTCTGCCCGACTATCTCGAGGGCATCACGCTGCGCGGTCTCGCCGTGATCTGCGCGGACCTTGAGTACAAGCGCGAGATCTTCCTTCTCGAGGCCGAGCACGTCGCGAGCATGCCGATATCTCTCGAGCTGCACGCAGAAAGCGTGCGTCGGCACGTGGGGCGGACCAAGCGCGCGACCTTCGCCGAGATCGTAGGGGAGGACCCGTCGCCGGAGCTCGTGGTCGTGACCTTCCTCGCGATACTCGAGCTGTACAAGCGCGGCTACGTGGACGTCGTCCAAGACCAGATTTTCGGCGAGATCGTAGTCATGCACCTGACTGAGGCGGAGGCCATCGCACGCGGCTTCCATGAGAAGGAGTTCGACGAATGAGTGAGACCAGCCCGTTGCGCGGAGCGATCGAAGCGCTGCTGTTCGTAAGCGACGAGCCCGTCGCGGCTGCGCGACTCGCGCGCATCCTCGAGGCCGCGCCCGGTGAGGTCGAGAGCGCACTCGCCGAACTCGCCGAGGAGTATCGCGATACCGAGCGAGGCTTCCAGCTGCGCGAAGTCGCCGGTGGCTGGCGACTCTACACGCACCCCGCGCACCACGACGTCATCGAGAACTACGTGCTGTCGTGGGACACGCGCCGCCTGTCGCAGGCTGCGCTCGAGGCGCTCGCCGTTATCGCGTATCACCAGCCCGTGACTCGCGCTGGTGTCAACGCCGTACGCGGCGTTAACTCCGAAGGTGTCGTCGCCTCGCTGGTGGAGAAGGGCCTCGTACGCGAGGTGGGTCGCGACAAGAACCAGGGCAACGCGATCATCTACGGCACGACGCGCACCTTCCTGGAGAAGTTCGGTCTCAAAGACCTCAACGAGCTGCCGCCGCTGGCGGAGTTCGCACCCGACCTCGAGACGCAAGACGCGATTCGCGACCGGCTCTCGGGTGGTTCGCAGCCGCGCCTCGATCTGGACGGCCGTGAGGCTGCCGAAGGCGACGAGGAGTTCGGCGAAGACGGCGAACCGCGCGTGGATGACGAGGGCGACCTCGAGATGATCGATTAGCGCCATGAGCGACAGTCCCTCACAAGAAGGCCAGGCCGAACGCCTCGTCCCGATGCGGCTGCAGAAGTTCTTGGCACG
>DASRYH010000075.1:0-16820 GCA_035687245.1 Coriobacteriia bacterium | reverse complement strand
GCGAAGGCGAGAAGTGAGCCTGCGCTCCGACATACTGGCTGCGCTCAGGTCCGCAGGGCCCGCGGGTGCGAGCGGTGAGGCAATCGCGCGGGAGTCCGGCGTGAGCCGAGTGGCCATCGCCAAGCATATCGCCGCCCTACGCGAGATCGGCTACGTGATCGATGCGCACCCTGGCGAAGGCTACGTGCTCACCTCAGCGCCCGACCTCGTGATTCCCGCCGAAGTCGCTCCGCTGCTGCGCGACTCGCTCTGGGTGCGCGTCGAGGGTGATGTCACCGTGGGTTCCACCAACGACGAAGCCCGCTCGCTTGCAGTCGCAGGCGCCGCCGAAGGTACCGTCGTTGTGGCGTCTGTGCAGACGGCGGGGCGCGGAAGGCTCGGACGTCAGTGGGAGTCGCCCGCGGGAGGAGCCTATCTCTCGGCCGTGTTGCGGCCTCCGGTCGCGGCCATCGAGCTTGCCCCACTTCCGCTCGTGATTGCCTTGGGGGTTGCACGCGGGCTCGAGTCGCTTGGTTGCGCGCCGAGGCTCAAGTGGCCCAACGATGTTGAACTCACCAGCGGCAAGGTCGCCGGAATCCTGCTGGAGCTCAGCGCTCAGGCTGACCGAGTCGAGTGGGTCGTCGCTGGCATCGGCATCAACGTGGCGTCTCAAGTCGACCAGCCAAGTGCCGGGCGCATCGCCGACGAGGTCGCCGACGTCTCGGCGTCACAGGCGGCGGCGTCGGTCCTCGACGGAGTTGCCGCGGCTTACATCGAGTGGCTCGACGGCGGGTTCGGCGCGCTGGCTGCCGAATATGCTGCGCGCCACCGGCTCGAGGGCGAAGAGGTAACCGTGCGCGATCTCGAGGGGCGCAAAGTGGTTGCCGGTTCGGTGCGCGGCGTCGACTCTTTCGGCAGGCTGCTCGTGGAGTCCGACGGCCGGACGGTGGCCGTACCCAGCGGCGACGTGACTCTAAGAGCGTAGCGACCGTTCACCATCTACCCAGTGGGTCGGGGGAGTCATCCCGCCCCGCTTCATTTCTTGACGGGTGGAGGGGGCTCGCCTACCGTAAACCAATTACAATGGAAGGTTTACGGAGGCAGAACATGCAGGCTAAACTGACTGGCAGACCCGCTCGCACACGACAGCTGGTCGCTGCGGCGCTGGTGACCGCGCTCATCGCGGCATCTGCTTGGATCACGCTGCCCATCGGCGCGGTGCCGGTCACGCTTCAGGTGTTCGTCGTGGTGCTGGCGGCCCTGCTGCTCGAGCCGGTGTGGGCTGGTGCTTCGATTGCGCTCTACCTCGTGATGGGCGCGGCAGGACTGCCTGTCTTCGCTGGAGCCAAGGGTGGCCTCGGAGTGATCGCCGGTCCTACCGGCGGCTACTTGATGGGCTTCTTGGTTGCCGCCGTGATCGCGGCCAGTGTGCGGGGTCTGTGGGAGCTGAGGGGGTCACAGCTCGTCGCCGATGTGGTGGCGGCCGCACTCGCCATCGCCGTCATCTACGTCGTCGGTACCGTGCAGCTGGCACTGGTGCTGCACATGTCGGCGGCGCAGGCCGTTGTCGCGGGTGTCGTGCCATTCGTGGGTCCGGATCTGGCGAAGGCTGCGGCGGCCGTCTTGGTCGCCTCTGCAGTGCGGCGGGGGCTGCGCGCCTAGGAGCCCTACTCGGGAAGCGAAGGCAGCTTCACGATAAGGCGCGCGCCGCGCTCGGGAAGGTTCTCGGCCTCGATCGTGCCGGAGTGGGCGCCGACGATGGCGCGCACGATTGCAAGCCCCAGCCCCGACCCGCCGCTCGTACGCGTTCGGCTCGTATCGGCGCGGTAGAAGCGGTCGAACAGGTGAGGCAGGTCCCGCTCGGGGATGCCGGGACCGTCGTCGCGCACGGCCATCACGGAGTAGCCGGCGTCAGAGCTGAATTCGACCCAGACATGGCCGCCGTCGCCCACCATTCGGCTGGCGTTGTCCACCAGGTTGGCAACCACCTGCTGTAGCCGGTCCACGTCGCCCAGTACGCGCGGCGCGCTGCCGCGAACCTCGACGGTCACGCCGCGATCCTCTATGAGCGGTTCGAGCATCGCAACCGCGCGCTCAGCGGCCTCTCTGAGATCCATACTGCGGAAGGGCAGCTCGCCGGTGGCGCCTTCGATGCGCTGAAGCGCGAGCAGGTCGTTGGCCAGCCGCGTGAGGCGCTCGGCCTCTGCGGCGATCGTCGAGAGGAAACGCTCCTGGTCATCGGGGCCGACGCCGCCGTCGAGCAGCGTTTCAGCTGCGCCGCGGATGGCCGTCAGAGGCGTACGCAGCTCATGACTCACGTCTGAGACGAACTGCGTCTTGCGAGTCTCCTCCGAATTCAGTTCGTCGATGGCGGTGGAGAAGTCGGCAGCCATGCGATTGAACGACTGAGCGATGAGGCGGACTTCGCGCGGTCCATCGGTGCGAGCGCGCTGCGTGTAGTCGCCGGCCGCGAACGAAGACGTCGTAGCTGCGAGGCGCTCCACGGGTGAGGCGAAGCGGCGAGCAATCCACTGCGAGACCAGCGCCGCGAGCAAGGCGGATACGATCGCGGGCACGAGAAGGACGAAGGCGACAGCCTGCAACGCAGCCGGACGCGAGAAGCTTGGCACGACCATGACCACGCTCGCGACCACGGCACCGAAGACGGCCGCGCCCAGCACCAGCAGCGCGATGCGCTGGCGAAGCGTGCCCTTCATCTAGTTCGCCCGGAAGCGGTAGCCGTAGCCGCGTACGGTCTCGACGAGGTTGGGATCGACGCCTGCGGCCTCGAGCTTGTCGCGCAGGCGCTTGACGTGCGTGTCCACCGTCTTGGTCTCCACGACGTACTCCCAGTCCCACGCCTCGCGCAGGAGCTGGTCGCGCGAGAGTACCTTGCCGGCGTGGCGCATCAGGCATGCGAGCAGTTCGAACTCGCGCGGAGTGAGATCGATCAGTCCGCCGTCGGAGGTGGTCGCTTCGTGCGCCGCCTCATCGAGTACCACGCCAGAGACGTCCATGCGCTCGCCAGCGATCGAGCCCTCACGGTTGTCCGGAATCGCGCGGCGCAGCAGCGCCTTCACACGAGCGGTTAGCTCACGAACGCCGAAGGGCTTCGCCAAGTAGTCGTCGCCGCCGATCTCGAGGCCCACGACTTTGTCGAGCTCGGTGTCGCGCGCGGACAAGAACAGCACCGGCACCCGCGAGGTTGCGCGCAGGCGGCGGCAGACCTCGTAGCCGTCCATGCCGGGCAGCATGACATCGAGCACCACGAGGTCGAAGTCGTTCTTTGCGGCGAGCTCAAGAGCCTCGTCGCCGGTAGCGGCGACGTCGACTTCCCAGCCTTCTTTGCGAAGGTTGTAGCTCACGAATTCGGTGATAGAGGGCTCGTCGTCGACGACGAGGATGCGGGCTGGAGTCTCGTTCATACTCTCCCCGTACTCGATAAATGCAGGTCAGAAGGCCCATGGTGTACCCAGGGCTTGCCGCCAAAGGGGGCCGCAAACGATGATAGCACCGGCTACGGTCTTCACCTGCCGTGCCGTCAACGTGCTGTCATCCGCCGCTTGGTGCGAGGGAGAACGCCTGTGCTGCTTGCCGTAGACGTGGGAAACACCCAGACCGTCATAGGTCTGTTCGAAGGCGACCGCCTCGCCGGCCACTGGCGAATCTCCTCCAACGCGTCGCTCACCGCCGACGAACTTCGTGTGAAGGTGGGCGGCCTGCTCGCTCTAGGCACGCTGTCGTGGGGCGAAGTCACGAGCCTGATCCTGAGCTCGGTCGTACCGCGCCTGACGGCCGCGTGGGAGAGCGTCGCCGAAGTGGCCGGTGTCGAGATTCTGGTCGTGGGTCCGGGGCTCAAGACCGGTATGCCGATTCGCTACGACAACCCGCACGAGGTCGGTGCTGATCGCATCGTCAACGGCGTGGCTGCCTACGCTGCGTTCGGCGGGCCGGTGATCATCGTTGACTTCGGCACCGCGACCACCATCGACGTCATCTCCGACGACGGCGCCTATCTTGGCGGTGCGATCGCGCCGGGAGTCGAGACGAGCGCGGAAGCGCTCTTCACCAAGGCCGCCCGCCTGTCGAAGGTCGACCTCGAGGCGCCGCCGAAGGCGATTGGCACCAACACCCGTGCGAGCGTGCAGGCCGGCCTGTTGCTGGGCGAGGCCGCGATGGTCGACGGGCTCGTGCGCAGGGTCTGGTCGGAGCTGGGCACAGAGACCCCTGTGGTGGCCACCGGTGGGCTCGCGCCGTCGATGGCGCCGCTTTGCGAGGTCATCTCGGATGTGGATGTCGATCTCACGCTCACCGGCCTGCGTATGATTCGCGACCTCAACCAGTAGAGCCCGCGCGACACGCAGCCACCCCTTCGGCAACCGCTGGCGCGTTCCCTTCGGCGTATACTGCCGTGTACGAAGTTGTGTACACCGCCGCGAGGGGTGCGCGAAGTGCGAATGTTCCGCATAGGCGACAAAGTCGTCAGCCGTGACAAGCTGGTCGACGCGCTCGAAGCGATTCTCGAGGATCGCGAGTCTGGGGCCACGCAGGAGGAAGCTGCGCGCCACGCCGGCGTCCAGCGCTCGTTCGTGAGCTTCCTTGAAACTCTCGGCGAGGTACGCCGCGGCCCGAAGGTCGCACTCGTTGCCTTCCCCGTGAACAACGTCGGCGAGATTCGCGCGCTGGCCGAGGAGTACGCCCTCGACTTCGTGCTAGTGCTCTCTCAAGACGAGCGCGAGTCGATCGAGTCGGGGGATGCGACCGAAGTCTTCAACCGGCTGCTCGAGACGCTTGCCGCGCTGCGCGAGTTCGACACCGTCGTGTTGGCTGCGAGCAACTGGCGCGTCGAGACACTCGAGAAGATCCTGGGCGCAGAGATCGTGGGCATCCCGCTCGGACCGTCTCCACTTCGCCACGCAGTCGAATTGGACGCAGTCGAGCTGCGTTCGATTCTCGATGCCGTCATGAACACACAGCGCGGACCGCGCGGGCGCACCGGCCGGGTTGGCCAAGCGCTCAAAGACGCGGCCGATCTTGCCGGGAGGTGGACCCAATCAAGGAAGTCGTCAGCGTAAGCATCGGGTCGTCGAAGCGCGACCACAAGGTCGAGGTCGAGCTGTTCGGCGAGGTCTTCCGCATCTGGCGTGAAGGCACCGACGGCGACATGGACAAGGCTGAGGCCCGCCTGCGCGAGCTCGATGGCAAGGTCGACGCGTTCGGACTGGGCGGTATCGACCTGTTCCTTCGAGCCGCCGAGCGCGACTACTACTTCCGCGATGCGAAGCGGTACCGGGCCGCGGTCCAGAAGACGCCGATCGTCGACGGCTCGGGGCTCAAGGGCGCGGTCGAGCGCGATGTCGTGCGGCACCTGCACGAAGACCATGGGCTCGATCTGGCGGGCAAGACCGTGCTCGTCACGTCCGCAGTCGACAGGTGGGGCATGACCGAGGGGTTCTACGACGCGGGATGCAAGGTGGTTGCCGGCGATCTGCTCTACGCGCTCAGCATCCCGATCATGCTACGGAACCGCACGACCTTGGAGCGGGTGATCCACATCATGGCGCCGATCGCCGTGCAACTGCCGTATTCGTGGCTGTACGAGGCAGAGGCCGACCACGAGACCGCGGTGAAGGGCGAATCCAAGCACGCGGACCTGTACCGCGAGGCGGACATCATCGCAGGTGACTACAAGTACGTGCGGGAGTACATGCCCGAGGACATGAGCGGCAAGTGGGTGATCACGAACACGACGACGCCCGAGGACGTCGAATTCCTGCGCGGCCGGGGAGTCGAGCTGCTGGTCACGAGCACGCCCCGGCTCGAAGGGCGCAGCTTCGGCACCAACGTCATCGAAGCGACGATGGTCGCGCTCGATAATGCGAAGGCCGCGCTTGCCCCGGAACGCTATCTCGAGTTGCTGCGCCAGACCGGCTTCACACCCGACGTCCAGTGGCTCAACAACAAGCCCGCTGAGCGGCCCGAACCCGTTTCCGAGGCAGTCACCGCGCCGGCCCCCGCTTCGGCATAGCTTTCGCTCATCTTCAGCCGTCAGCGCGGGCGCCCAAAGGGGAAACCTTAACGATTGTGTACGTGGTGTGCCGGTGCTAGTATTCGGGTGTTCAGGCAAGCGGGAAGCGAGGCGTGTCTCTTCCGGTCGCGCGGGTGCGTGCACCGGGCCTCTCTCCGATGCTGTTGTGCGCGGTCATAGTGGCCGCCGTCGAAGGAGTGGTCGAAGTTGAACAAGCGTGCCCGCACGCGACTGATCGGTGTTACGGCGATCATCTTGATCGTCGTGGCCGCGATTTTTCTGGCCGGTGGCAACAAGACCGCCGCGTACTACAAGACCGTTGCCGAGATCTCCAAGGAAACGGATCTCGTTGGCGAACGCGTCAAGGTCGGCGGCGCCGTTGTAGCAGCGTCGTGGGACAAGAAGTCCAACCCCATGACCTTCACCATCCGCGACGAGAAGGACGAGGCCGGTACCGGCCCGACCGTCAAGGTCGTCTACCAGGGCGCCGTGCCGTCCACCTTCGGCGATGGGGTAGTCGCAATCGTCACCGGTGACCTCGGCTCTGACGGCACGATCGCTGCCGACGAGATGATCACCAAGTGCCCGTCCAAGTACCAGTCTGCCGAAGGCGCCATGCCTGTGGCCGACGTCAAGGACGGCGTCGCAATCGAGAAGGTCAGCCTCGCCGGCTTCGTGAAGGCCGGCACCATCGCGCCTCCGGGTGGCGACGCCCGCTTCGTCATCGCCGAGACGGCCGACGGCTCGGGCGTGAGCGTCACGGTCAAGTACGAAGGCGCACTACCCAGCGGCATGACGGACGGCTCGTCGGTCGTGCTTACCGGCAAGCTCAACGCCGACAAGACCTTCGACGCAACCGACGTCGCAATCTCCAAGTAGGCATCTAGGGAATCAACAGGTACCCCGCGTACAATGACGCGGGGTACCTGACCTTAAGACAGGAGTCTCAATGCTGCTCGGCAAGCTGTTCCTCGGCCTCGGCTTCGTGACCTCGATCATCGCGGTCGCCGCTCTTGCCCTCGGCCACAAGCTCGGTGAGAAGGAAGGCGAGGGCGTAACCAACATCGGTTACTACGCCACTTTCGCCGGCGCCGTCTCCTTTACCGTCTCGGTTCTCACCCTCGTGGTCGCGTTCTTCCAGGAGAACTTCACCTTCCTCTACGTCGCCGAGAACCACTCGACCGACGTGTCGGGCCTTGCCTGGCTCTACAAGCTCTCGGGCCTGTGGGCCGGCCGTGAAGGCTCGCTGCTCTTCTGGACGTGGCTGATCGCTCTGTTCGCCTGCTACGTGGCGTACAAGCGGATGGAGATCACCGACAAGCTGTCCAACATGGGCCTTATGGTCACCAACATCGTGCTCGGCCTCTTCGGCATGGCGATGCTGTTTGCCGAAGTGAACGACCCCTTCAAGGCGACGCCGGCTACGATGCTTGGCGCCAACGGTGAGCTGCTCTCGACCGTGGCCATGAACCCGCTGCTGCAGCACTGGGCGATGATCCTGCATCCGCCGACGCTGTTCATCGGCTACGCGGGTCTCACGCTCGCCTTCGCCTTCGCTATGGCTTCGCTGATCGTCAACGACTCCTCCAAGAAGTGGATCGAGATCGTCGACCGCATCACGGTCTTCTCGTGGCTCTTCCTCGGCACCGGTATCGGTCTGGGCGCCATCTGGGCCTACGTCGTACTCGGCTGGGGTGGCTACTGGGCCTGGGACCCGGTCGAGAACGCCTCGTTGCTTCCGTGGCTCACGGGCGTTGGCCTGATCCACAGCTTCACCGTCTACCGCCGCCGCGACGGCTTCAAGCGCTGGGCCATCGTGAACTCCGCGGTGACCTTCTCGCTCGTCGTGCTGGGCACCTTCATCACCCGCTCCGGCATCGTGCAGTCGGTCCACGCGTTCCAGCCCGACTCGTTCTCCACGTGGCTGTTCGGCTTCATGATCATCGCGCCGCTCATCGCGGCCGGCGTCGGCCTGTGGTTGCGTGGCAAGTCCTTCGACGGCAACGACGAGTTCGAGTCGCTCACCGCTCGAGAGGCCGCCTACTACTTCAATAACCTGCTCATGCTGGTCGCCGCTGTGCTCGTGGCCTACATGACGGTCACCTCGGCGCTTCCGAGCTGGATGCCCTTCGGCGGCCAGTCGATCGGCGCCGGCAGCTACGACTTGCTCGCTCGCCCGATCGGCGTGCTCTACGCATTCATCCTCGCGGTCTGCCCGCTGCTCTCGTGGAAGAAGACCGAGGGTGCGGACTTCATGAAGCGCGCTATGAAGCCGCTCATCACCGCCGCCGTCATCTTCGCGGCGCTCTTGGCCGAGTGGTGGGTCAACCTGCGCCCGATCTACGACACCATGGTGGCCCAGGGCGGCACGACCGCCGAAGGCTTCACTCGCTTCGGCTCGCCGGTCGTCTACCACGGCATCGCGATCCTCGGCTTCTTGGCCGGCTCGATCATCATCTCGACGACCGTCTGGATGTTCATCGACGGCGCCTCCAAGCGTGCCAAGGCGCGCGGAGAGAGCTGGATCGTCTCCTTCGGCAACAACGTGTTCAAGGCGCGCACTCAGTCGGGCGGCTACCTGGCCCACATCGGCATCGGCATCATCCTGATCGGCCTGGTGGGTTCGGCGATGTATGTCCAGGACGTCAAGATCCTGCTCGACGACCAGCCCGGCCAGTCATTCAAGGTCTCCAACTACTCGTTCACCTACAAGAACAGCGCGAGCAACGACCTGCCCAACGGCGACGTCGTGTGGACTGCCACGTTCGACGTGCGCCGCGACGGCAAGTCGATCGGCACCGTCACGCCGGGTCAGACGCAGTTCGCGCGCCAAGGCCAGACCCGCCTGAACGCGTCGGTGCGCTCTGAGGTACTGCGCGACATCTTCATGGTCTGGGAAGGCGTGCAGGACGGCGCCAACGGACAGCAGCTTTCGCTCAACGTGAAGATCAACCCGCTCATCTGGTTCGCTTGGAGCGGCTTTGCGATCCTTCTGCTCGGCGCGGCGCTGGCGGCTTGGCCGAAGAAGGCCCAGCCCGAGCTGCGCGCGGTTCCCGCACGTAAGGCGCGCTAGCGGCTATGCCCGAGAACACCTCGACCGATCTCGCTCTGGAGGTCCGGGAACTCTCCCGGACCTTCGGCGCGCGTAAAGCGCTCTCCAACGTGACGTTCGACGTGCCGAGGGGCGCGTTCCTCTCGATCTTCGGACCGAACGGCGCCGGCAAGACCACGATGCTCAAGATCCTCTCCACTCTCGGCAACCCGTCGAGCGGCACGGCGAAGGTCCTTGGCTACAACGTCGTCGATGACTCGGTCGAGCTGCGCGAGCACATTGGCTTCATCAGCCACAACCCGCTGCTCTACCCGGATCTCACCGCCGAAGAGAACCTCGAGTTCTTCGCCGAGATCTACTGTCTGGAGAACCCCAAGGAGCGCATCCGCGAGCTGCTCACGGCCGTCGAGCTCGATCACCGTCGCCTCGATCTAGTGAGCGCATTCTCCCGCGGTATGCTGCAGCGCCTCTCGATCGCTCGCGCCCTGCTGCACTCGCCGGAGATCATCTTCCTCGACGAGCCGTACTCGGGCCTCGACCCGCACGCGATGGACATCCTCGACTCGCTCATCGCTCAGGTGCGCGAGCAGCACACCTTCGTGATGGTCAGCCACGATCTGCAAAAGGGCCTCGAGTTGTGCAGCCACGCACTCATCCTGGCCAAGGGCAAGGTCGTGCTCTTCGAAGAGCACGGGAACATCGACGAGGCCGAGTTCTCCGCCCTCTACCGGCAGACTGTCGGAATGGGGGTGTCCTAGGATGGCCGAATCCACGCACCGGCGCATGTCGTCATGGAGGCAGTTCACCGCCATCCTGCGCAAAGACATCGTCATGGAGCTGCGTACCAAAGAGATGCTCACCTCGATGGGCCTGTACGCGTTTCTTGTGCTGCTCATCTACTACCTGGCGTTGTCGCAGGCCAACGGCGGCTTCAACGTGGGCTACATCGCCGCCGGACTCCTCTGGCTGGCGATCGTCTTCACCTCGCTGCTCGGGCTTAACCGCTCGCTCGTGCACGAGAAGGACCAGGGATGTCTCGACGCCCTGCTGCTCTCGCCGATCGACCGACCGGTCATCTTCTTCGGCAAGGCAGTGGGTAACCTGATCTTCCTGCTAATCGTGGAAGTGCTCGTCGTGCCGATGTTCTACTTCCTGTTTCTGCTCAAGACGGGGCTTGTCGGGCCGGTGTGGATGCTTGCGCTCGCGCTGCTCGTTGGCTCCATAGGGATTGCAGGAATGGGCACGATGCTAGCTACTATGTCGGTGAACACGAAGGGCAAGGACTTCATCCTCGCGGTGCTGTTCGTGCCGATTATGTTCCCGCTGCTCTACGCTGTGGTTGCGGCGTCTACTGCAGTAGTCATGGGAGACGCGGTCTTCTTCGGCGAGTGGGCGAAGCAGTACTGGCAGTCACTGGGACTGGCCGCGGGCTACGACACGATCATGCTGCTTGCGGCCTACGGACTGTACGAGTTCATCATCGGCGCCTAGCAAGGGCGTCGCACAAGGGAAGACAGGAGGCGCGCCGGTGGAGGCTACCGCGCGAAAGACGTTTCTCGGGATCCCCGTGGACGCCTGGATGTATGGGTTGCTGTTCGTGGGAACCGTTCTCACGACAATCGACTTCGTGCTCGCGTTCTTCGTCGCGCCGCTGGTCATAGGCGCTGGCGTGGGCGGCACGGCCGTCATCAACGGTGTCGCCGTCAGCAACCAGCTGCTCTTCAGCCAGAAGATCTTCTACTTCCACGTACCTGTGGCGATCTCGAGCTTCTTGGTCTTCTTCTTCACAGCCTTCTACGGCGTGCGCTTCTTGATGACCAAGGACAAGAAGTACGACACGAAGGCGAGGATCGCCACCGAGGTGACGCTGCTGTTCGTCATTCTCACGCTCATCACGGGCGATATCTGGACCCGCTTCGAGTGGGGTGCCTGGTGGGTATGGGAACCGAGGCTCACCACGTACTTCATCATGACGCTGCTGGTCATCTCGTACTTCGTGCTCCGCAACTCCATCGAGGACGAGGAGCGCCGGGCAACGTATGGCGCGGTCTTCGGCATCATCGCGTTTCTTGACGCACCGATCTCGTTCGCGATCACGCGGCTCATTCCGAGCTCGGTTCACCCCGTCGTGCTGCGCACCGGTGGCGGCCTGACGGGCGTTCAGCTTGCATCTTTTCTCATGGGCATGTTCGGCATGCTGATGATCGCGTGGGTGGTATTCCAGTTCCGCCAGCGTGAAGAGTTCGCCAGGGAGCGCCTCGAAGCGGCCAAGGCCGCCCTCGAAGGCTAGGTCGAAGGGACTATGAGCATGGACCCCGTACTTACCGAGATCTACAAGACAGTCCTTGGCGCCGCACCGTATGTGCTCGCCGCCTACGCTTTGCTGTGGATCGGTCTGATGGGCTACGTTGCACTCGGCATCCGCCGGGTGAGCGCGCTCGAGAAGGAACTCACGATCCTCGAGGAAGCTGTCGCACGTCGTTCTTAGCTGGCCCGTGTTATCGCGGCACCGCAACGTATACTTGTCACACGTCGTTTCTCTGGCACCGGGTAAGGGACTGATAGCTCAGTGGAGCAAGCCTCTCTCGTACTGTTCTGGTTCGCGTTCGCACTCTACGTGGGAGCCACCGTGCTCTACGCGTACCAGTTCGTGCTGCGCCGCAGCAAGGTCAGCTGGTGGGCGCGCTTCCTGACGGGCGCGGGCTTCATCTGCCAGACGCTGTCGATCGGTGCGAACTCGATCGTGCACCACGGGACCACGTTCACCGGGCAGAACCAGCTGGTTCTGGCCTCGTGGGCGCTCGTGCTGCTGTACTTCGTCATGGAACACATCCTGCGCATTCGGGCGTACGGCGCGTTTCTCGTACCCATCGCCGTTATCGTGATGGTGGTGGCGCAGCTCACCGGCAACGCCGCGGTGGCCTACCAGTTGACAGATGAGCAGTTCCGTCAGATCCAGGGCTATGGCATTGCGTTTCACGTCGCGATGATCGTCTTCGCCAACGCGGGATTCGCCTTCGGCAGCGTCTCGGCCGGGCTCTACCTGTTCCAGAGCACGCAGCTCAAGAACCGCAAGACGAGCAAGCTCTCGCGTCGCTTGCCGTCGCTTGCCACTCTGCAGCAGGTCGCACACCGCGCGGTCTCGCTTGCGTTTCCGGTCTACACGGCTGGCCTTACCCTCGGCATGATTCGTGCGATTCAGACCGACGTCAGCGGCTGGTGGCAAGACCCCCGTGTCATGATGTCGGGGCTCGTGTGGGTCACCTTCGGCGTCTACCTCGTTGCCGTCTACCGCCACAACGTCTCCTCGCGATTCTCCGCCTGGCTGTCGATCGTCGGCTTCGTCTTCGTGGTGATCGTTGCGGTCCTCGCGCGCACGGTGCCTATCGGCTTCCACATCTTCGGCGTCTAGACCGCGACGATGGGCGACATCGACACCCGATACTTCCCAATCTTTGCCGACATTGGCGGCCGCCCGTGCGTCGTGGCGGGCGAAGGCCCGGTGGCGGAGAAGCGAATCCGCCAGCTGTTGAAGTACGGTGCGGACGTCGTCGTGTTCACCCCCGCGCCGAGTGAATCGATGCTCGAGGCGGAAGCTGACGGCAAGATCACCATCGAGCGACGCCCCTTCTTACGAGGCGACCTGCACGGAGCATTCCTTGCGGTGTGCGCGACAAGCGACCCGGAGGTTCAGCGGGCGATCGTCTCCGAGTCTGAGAGCAGCGGCTGCCTGCTTAGCCTCACTGACAATGCCGTCGCCTCGAGCTACATCCTGCCAAGCATCACTCATCGCGATCCCATTCAGATCGCTGTGACCACCGCAGGTGCCGCGCCCGAGATAGCCAAGATGCTGCGCAAGCGCATCGAGGAGCACGTCAGTCATTCGTGGGGCCCATGGGTCAGGCTCGTAGCGGACGTACGCGCGCGAGCAATCGCATCGATCGAAGAAGAAGCCGCGCGCGAGACTGTAATGGCGGCGGTCACCGACCCAAGCGTACTCGACCGCTTCGATGCCGGTGAAGAGATCTCGGTCGATGAGTTTCTCGCACTTGCGCAGACCGCGGGGCCCGCTGCTGCTGAGGCAGTCGAAGGGTCACAGGCCGATGCGCCAACGCCCGGCAGCGAGTAGATCACCCGGTACCGACACCACCGACACGAGGAAACACGTGAAGCCAGCACCCGTCTCGATTCCTGGATCATTCGCCGTCGTAACCGGCGGTAGCAGCGGCATCGGTCTTGCCACCGCCCGACTGCTCGCATCCCGCGGAGCGCGTGTTGCTGTTGTCGGGCGCAGCCAGGCGAAGCTCGATGCAGCCATCGCCGACGTGAAGGCCGCCACGGGCGCCCAGATCGCGGCGTATTCGGCAGACCTCTCGAACTGGGAGAGCGCCGAGGCCGTCTTCGGTCGAATCTTCGAAGAGCACGGCGTGCCCGACATACTCGTGAACTCAGCGGGTGTCATCTACCCGGGTGAGTTCGCCACGATGCCGCTCGAGAACTTCGAGATCAACATGACGTGCGGCTACTGGAGCGTGGTCTACCCGTGCCGCGCGGTAGCGGCTGCGATGGCCGAGCGGGGCAGTGGCCACATCATCAACGTCTCGTCGGTCGCCGGCTACCTTGGCATCTACGGATACACGGGCTACTCGTCGGCGAAGTTCGCGGTCATGGGCTTTTCCGAAGCGCTGCGCTTCGAGATGCGTGCCGAAGGTGTGAACGTGAGCGTTGTCTGCCCGCCGGACACAGACACCCCGGCACTCGATCTCGAGCACACGATGCGGCCCAAAGAGACCGACGTCATCGCGGGCAACATCAAACCGATCGCGGCGGAGAAGGTCGCCGAGGCCATCGTGGGCACCGTCGGGCGCGACAAGTTCATCGTTATCCCCGACGCTCTTTCGGCGTTCTACTTCCGACTCAAGGGGCTGCTTCCGGAGGTCTTCTTCGCCATCGTCGACGGCGATGTTGAGAAAGCTCGGAAGAGCAGCCGCTAGCTATGTGGTTTTCGGCAGGAGTTTTGCTGATGCTTCCTTAAGCCGGGTGTGGCGAGTGAGGCTCAAGGATGCTAAAATCCGAGCGTTCAGGCTAAGAAGCAGTGGTGCGAATTCCAAAGCACGTTTGTCACCGCCCTCGCCGGGCCTGCTTGCCTGAACAACACGCACCGCTTTCGGCGAGGGCGTACCTGTGTCCGAACGTGGGCAGGGCTGCAAGGACCCTGCCTGCGTGACCATACTGATCTGGTGAGGCGAGACAAAGCCGCATGCATCTGACGCTCGTCGGGCTCAGTCATAAGACTGCTCCGGTCGCTATCAGAGAGAAGCTGACGTTCCCTGCCCACGTGCAGGAGGACGCGCTCGCCCGACTGGTCGAGTCGGACGCTGTAGCCGAGGCCGTCATCGTCTCGACCTGCAACCGTACTGAGATCTATGCGGTCACCGCGGCGGGCTACGATGGCCCGGCCGCCATCATCGACTACATGGCCGACTACCACGATCTCGATCGCGCTGAACTCGTGCGCTACCTCTACGTCTCCGAAGGCGAGGCCGTCGTCCGCCACCTCTTCCGCGTGGTGGCGTCGCTCGACTCGATGGTGCTGGGCGAAGCTCAGATCCTTGGGCAGGTGAAGGACGCATACGAGCACTCGAGCGTGAACGGTACGAGCGGTCGCGTCTTCCACAAGCTGTTCCGCCAGAGCTTCGAGGTCGGCAAGCGCGTGCGCACCGAGACCGAGATCGGCGAGAACGCCGTCTCGATTAGCTACGCCGCTATCGAGCTGGCCAAGAAGGTCTTCGAGACGCTCGAAGGCCGCTCGGTGCTGATTCTGGGCGCTGGCAAGATGAGCGAACTCACTGCCAAGCACCTGTGCGCCAACGGCGTGAAGAAGGTGCTTGTGGCCAACCGCACCTACGAGCGTGCCGAAGAGCTGGCGGTCAAGTTCGGCGGCGAAGCCATCCGCTACGACGAGCTGTTCGACCGCATGAGTGAGGCCGACATCGTCATCAGCTCGACAGCCGCCACTCACTACGTCATCACCAAGGACCGGGTCGCCGCTGCCGCCAAGCACCGCCGCGACCCGCTCTTCCTCATCGACATCGCCGTTCCGCGCGACATCGACCCTGCGTGTTCGAGCGTGGCCGATGTCTTCCTCTACGACATCGACGATCTCAACGGCGTCGTTTCGGCAAACCTCGAGGAGCGCATGGTCGAGGCCAAACGCGCCGAGGTCATCATCGAAGAAGAGATGGCGGAGTTTGAGCACTGGCTCGACTCGATGGAGGTCGTTCCCACCATCGCAGCCATCCGCGCCAAGGCCGACACGATGCGCGCCGAAGAGCTCGAGAAGGCGATGAAGCGCCTGGGCGGCCTCTCGGAGAAGGAGCTCAAGACAGTCGAGGCGCTTTCGTGCGCCATCGTCAACAAGATGCTTCACGGGCCCACCGCCCGACTGAAGAACATTGCCGCCGAAAAGGACGGCTATACCTACGTTGAGGCCGCACGAGTGCTCTACGGTCTGGACAGCAACCCGGATGGCAAGAACCCGCACCGCGGTATCCTCAAGAGCATCCTCGGTCGGGGAGAGAAGAGCTCTTCGGCCAAACAGAACAAAGAGATGGGAGACACGGTTGGCTACTAGCCGCGAGAAGCTCGTTATCGGAACAAGGGGCAGCAAGCTCGCCCTCTGGCAGTCCGAGTACATCAAAGGTCTCGTAGAAGAACTGACGGGACTGCCGGTCGAGCTCAAGATCATCAAGACCACCGGTGACAAGATTCTCGACGTGCCGCTGGCTAAGGTGGGAGGCAAGGGCCTGTTCACCAAGGAGCTCGAGGTCGAGCTCATGGCCGGCACCGTCGACTTGTGTGTCCACTCTATGAAAGACGTCCCCACCGAGCTCCCCGAGGGGCTCGCCATCAAGATGATGCCGCCGCGCGTCGATCCGCGTGACGTCATCGTCTCCGGTGCCGGCTATGACCTGGAGTCGCTGCCGCACGGCGCCCGCCTGGGCACCAGCTCGCTTCGCCGCCGCAGCCAGGTCGTCGCGATGCGCCCCGACCTCGAGATCGTGGATGTGCGCGGCAACCTCGACACGCGCATGCGCAAGGCAGAGACCGGTGAGCTCGACGCCGTCATCCTCGCTTCGGCAGGTATCACCCGCCTGGGCTGGGAAGACCGCATCACGCACTACATCGACCCCGAGCAGATGGTCTCGGCCGTCGGGCAGGGTGCTATCGGCGTCGAGATCCGCGAAGACGATGAGTTCATGCTCGACGTCTGCGCCAAGCTCAGCCACGAAGAGACCCTGTGCTGTGTCTCGGCCGAGCGTGTCGTCATGAACAAGCTCGAGGGTGGCTGTCAGGTACCGATCGGTGCCTACGCCCGCATCGAGGACGGCTCGCTCGTCATGGACGCGTTCGTCGGCTCTGTCGACGGCAAGACGATTCTTCGCCACCACCTCGTGGGTAGCGTGGACGCGCCCGTCGAGCTCGGGGAGAAGATGGTCGTCGCGATGCTCGAGCTGGGTGCCGACGAGATCCTCGCCGCAGTTCGCGCCGCGAACGACGTCGACGACCTGCTCAAGACGTAGGGGGCGCGCGTGAGCGCGACCGATTCGGCATCTGCTGGCCTTCCGCTCGCTGGCGTGAGCGTGCTTGTCACGCGCACGGCCGAACAGTCCGGCGCACTCGCCGGGCCGCTGCGCGCGCTGGGTGCTGAAGTGATCGCGCTGCCCGTCATCGAAGTCGCTGACCCGATCGACACGGCGG
>DASRYH010000074.1:0-4744 GCA_035687245.1 Coriobacteriia bacterium | reverse complement strand
TCGGTGACACCCGTGGCGATGAAGGCGGCCTCATCGGTGTTGACGAGGCAGTCCATGGTCAGCACGTCGTCGATGTTGCAGGTGCCCATGTCCACGGCACGCGCCTTCTCCTCCGCGCTGCGCCATGCAAAGCGACCCATGAAGCAGCCGCCTATGCACTTCATAGCCGAGCACGCGAGCACGCCCTCGGGGGCTGCGCCGATGCCGAGGTACAGGTGGATGCCGGTGCCCTCGATGGCGGTCGCGACCGCACCGAAGACATCGCCGTCAGAGATCAGGCGGATTCGAGCGCCAGCCTCGCGGACCTCGCGAATCAGATCGACGTGGCGGTCCCGGTCCAAGATGCAGACGACGAGGTCTTCGACGTCGCGCTTGAGCGCCTTGGCAACATTGCGGACGTTCTCGGTCGGACTGGCATCGATGTGAACTGCCGTAGCGGCATCGGGGCCGACGGCGATCTTGTTCATGTAGGTGTCCGGTGCGTGGAGCAGCGTGCCCTTCGGGCCGAAGGCAAGCACGGCAAGCGAGTTCGACTGGCCGTACGCGGTGAGGTTCGTGCCTTCCAGCGGGTCGACTGCGATGTCGATCTCTTCGCCACCACGCCCGACCTTCTCGCCGATGAAGAGCATCGGAGCCTCGTCACGCTCACCCTCGCCGATCACGATGGTGCCCGAGATGTCGACTTCGTTGAAGGCGCTGCGCATGCCTTCGACGGCGGCGTCGTCGGCTGCGTGCTTGTCGCCCTTGCCCATCCAACGACCGGCGGCCAGTGCAGCTGCCTCGGTAACAGAGATCATCTCGACGATACGGGTGTTAAGCACGGCCAGCCCCTCCTGTTCGAATGCTTTCAGTAACTCATTGCACGCGCGTCAAACGCGCGACGAAGTGCCCATCCGGTCCACCAGCACGCGGGTGCGACCTGAAGCAGCCGTCCGCAGTGACGAAGTCCTGCCACTCAATCGGGACTGCGTCTGCAAGAATAGCCAGTTCGAATCCCCTACCGGCCGCCGACGCCAAGAACCCCTCGATGACGTCCTCGTTCTCCCGGCGCGCCACGGTGCAGGTGGAGTACACCACGAAACCGCCGGGCTTCACAAGACGAGTACAGCGCTCCAAAAGTGCGGCTCCAAGCGCCGCCAGGCTCTCGATCTCCTCGGGCTTGGCGCGCCATATCCGGTCTGGGTGCCGGCGCAGGGTACCAAGGCCGGAGCACGGCGCGTCGATCAGCACGACATCGGCCTCGCCATCCGCGATCCCAAAGTCAGAGTCCGGCGAGGTCGCGTCCACGGTCACCGTCTCGATGGCGGGCAAACCCAGCGCCTGCGCCGCGCCTAGAAGCGCTTCAAGCTTGAAGCCGTGCAGGTCGGCGGCGACAAGCCTCAGGCTCTGGCGGCGGGCTGCAGCCTTCGACGCGGCCAGCAGGGACTTCGATCCGCGTCCGGCACCGACCTCAACCAGTACCTCAGCCTCAGGGTCGTCGGCGATCTCGACAGCCAGCTGTGCGCCTGCGTCCATCACGAGCGCCTTGCGCTCGGTAACCGTCTTGGAGCGGCGTGCCGCAGAGGGCTCGCCGGCAACCAGACAGCCTTCCAATACACACGGCTGCGGATCGGCCCCGTCGGACACGAGGGCCTCGCTGAGTTCCTGCAGGCTGCCCACATGGGGAAGTTGCGCGATGAAAAAGGGCGCCGGCTCCATGTCGGCGGCCAACATCTCAGTAGCGCCTTCGCGGCCTAGGTCGGCCACGAGCAGCTCGGTCAGCCAATCGGGGTGGCCGAACTTGCGCGCCAATGCCGCGGTATCGGTGTCGGCGTCTCCCCACGGGAAGTCACCCGCCGATTCCACCAAACGTCGCATCGCAGCATTCGCGAGTCCCGCAGCGCGGGGCTGAAGGTCACGCACGAGCTCCACCGTCTCGCTCACGGCGGCATGGACCGCAGTGGCGGAGAACAGCACCTCGTAGGCGCCGATCACGAGGGCGTCCATTACGAGGTCCTCGATGCCGGTGCCTTCGGAGAGGCCGCGCATGACGGCCTTCTCAAGGGTGCCGCGCGCGCCGATGACCCCGTAGGCCAGACGCGTGGCGAGACCTGCGTCACGTGCATCGAGGTGCTTCTCGCGAAGCACGGCGTCGAGCGTCTCGTGAGCGTAGGCGTCACGCTCCCTGACGCGTGTGATCACTTCGCGGGCAGCGCGGCGTGCAGCAGAAGCTCTCATCGAATCCCCGTCCATTCGGCACCGGACTCAAAGCGCGCTCCACGCGCCCAGTCACATCCGGGCATCTCGCCCTTACCCTCAGGCTTCACCTTGGCCGCCAACGCAGCGCCATCGGCGAAGCCGAGGACGAGCGCGCGCTTCGAGCACGCAATAGAGCCCGCTGACGGCGCATCTTCGGCAGGTTCGAGCGAAGTCACCGCGGCCCCGCGGCCATTCACCAGCAGGCGTGCGGGCGCCTGGGCCGACGCTGCCCGGACCTTTCGGCGGGCCACCTCTACGGTGTCTGCCGGGGAAAGCGCCACGTCGGCCTTCTCGATCTTGTCGGCATAGGTCACGAGCGATTCATCTTGCGGGGTCCATACAACGGTACCGTCCTCTATCGTCGAAAGAGCGGGCAGCAATGCCGCCGCGCCGGCTTGGGCTAGTTCAACAGAGAGTTCGTCGGTGGTCTTGTCGTCTACGGGCACTTCCACGACCGAGCAGTAGTCGCCGGTGTCGAGGCCCTCTTCCATGCGCATGATCGAGACGCCCGTGCGCTCGTCACCTGCGAGAATGGCGCGCTGGATGGGCGCTGCGCCCCGCCATCGCGGCAGGAGCGACGCGTGGACGTTCACGCAGCCGAGCCGGGGAATCTCGAGCACCTCGCGCGGCAGAATCATGCCGAATGCGGCAACGACGACAACGTCGGGCGCGGCGGCGGCAAGCCAGGCGACTTCCGCCTCGTCTCGCAGGGTGCGCGGCTGGCGCACCTGGATGCCCAGCTCTTCGGCTGCGACCTTCACGGGTGAGGGCAGCAGCGTCTTGCCACGACCCGAGGCAGCGTCGGCGCGCGTGTAGACGGCCACAACCTCGTGCGATGAGGCCAGCGCGCGAAGTGCGGGCACGGCGAAGGCGGGCGTGCCCATGAAGACAACGCGCACGAAACGCTCCCCTCGTCGTGTGCTACAGACCGGTCTGACCCGGCGTCGCGCCCTGTTCCTGCGCCTCACGATAACGCCGAAGTGCGGCTTTGCGCTCCTCGGGCGTGGCGCGGTCGATGATGAGGATACCGTCGAGGTGGTCGATCTCGTGCTGGAACATGCGAGCTTCCAGCCCTTCGGCGTCGAGACGTACGGGCTTACCCTCGAGAGACATGCCCTCGCAGGTCACGCTCAGCGCGCGCTCCACCGGCACCGAGATGCCGGGAAAGGACAGGCAGCCTTCGTCGTCGGTCTCAGTCTCGTCACTGCGCTCAACGATCACCGGATTGCAGATCGCCGAAAGCCCCGTGCCGTCGTCGGACAGGTCGTAGACGATGAAGCGCTTCAGCACGCCGATCTGGGGCGCCGCAAGGCCGATACCCGGCGCGTCATACATCATGCGCGCCATCTTCGCAGCGAGCGGACGCAGCGTCTCGTCGGCAGCGGGGTCAACATCAGATACGCCCGACTTCAGCGCCGGGTTGGGATACACGAGGATGTCCATGGTGTCTTTCTCTAATGCGTGTTCGGCAGTTCATCGGCGCACCATCGATGCGCGCGCCGCGCGACGTCATCTGTACGCAGATATCATACCAGCCCGCGCTGGCCGGCTTGCTGCGCACAGAAAGCGTCAGAGCAGGTCGATGGGGTCAATGTCGGCAGCAGCGCTGACTTGCTTGGACAGCTTCACCGCAGCGAACGCCTCTGCAATCGGCGTCGATATCTCGGCGTGGGCTGGCGCCTTCACGAGCAGGTGCCAGCGCCACACGCCCTTCAGACGTTCGAGTGGCGCTGGACTGGGCCCACGGAGCTCCCAGCCTTCGGGTATGCGCTCGGCGATGGCGGCGGCAAGCGCACGCACGGAGGCGCGCACGTCTTCCGCACTCCTTCCCCACACGAGAACGTTGCAGAGCCTGCCGAACGGCGGATAGCCCAGCTCGGCGCGCCCGGCGCGCTCCTCGGGATAGAACAGCGCGGGATCGTGAGCGGCGGCGGCGCGGATGGCAGGATGCTCCGGCCAGTAGGTCTGCACGACCACGCGGCCCGGCGCGTCACCCCTGCCCGCACGGCCCGCGACCTGCTCGAGCAGCTGGTAGGTGCGCTCGCCCGCGCGAAAGTCCGGCACATTTAGGGTGACGTCGGCTGCAACGACGCCGACGAGCGTAACCTCCGGGTAGTCCAGACCCTTCGCGATCATCTGGGTGCCAAGCAGCACGCCGCTCTCGAGCCCTTCGAATGCCGCCAAGAGCCGCTCGTGAGCGCCCTTGCCCTTGGTGGTGTCGGCGTCCATGCGCACTACGGGCCAGTCGGGCAGCAGTGCGTTCAGCTCGGTCTCGACTCGTTGCGTGCCCGCCCCGAACTGCCGAAGGTAGGGACTTCCGCACTCGGGGCAGGTGGGCGGAACAGGACGCACAGAGCCGCAGTGATGACACATAAGGCGGCTGCCAACATCGTGGAAGGTGAGCGAGGTCGCACACGAGTCGCAGCGCGGCACGTAGCCGCACTCCCGGCACAGCAGAAACGACGCGAAGCCGCGGCGGTTGAGGAAGAGAACGGCCTTGGAGCCA
>DASRYH010000073.1:0-27592 GCA_035687245.1 Coriobacteriia bacterium | reverse complement strand
GATGCCGGTGATGGTGACCGTCGCGGTCCCGGCGTGGATGTTGCCGGCGTAGGCGACGGTGTAGTCGGTGTCTTTCACGAGCGTGTGCGCGTCGTAGGTCACCGTGACCGCCGGAGTGAGCGGAGTCCCGGTATACGTCTGGTTCGGGATCGGGGACACGCTCGCACCGGAGACATTGATTGCATCGACCTGGACTCTCGCGGCATCGCTCGTGGCGGTCGCGGTCTTGTTCACGGTCGCCGCATCATCGGTGTTGGTCACCTCGCAGTAGTAGTAGGTGATGCCCGGCGCGTCTGTCGGAGCGTCGTACGCGGGAGCAATCGCCCCGGTAATCGGGGTTCCGCCGGTGTTTGCGTCCGTGGTGCTGGAATACCACTTGTACGACAAGGTCCCTTGGTTCACGTGCGCGGTGACCACAAGATGCGCGACATGCCCCACGGTCACCGCTATGTCAGACGGCTGTCCGGTGATATCGGGAGTCTCAGCATTCGCAATCGGCGCCGAATCGACCTGCACGTCGACCATGCCGTTCACATCGCTGTAGTTGGCGCTGTCATCCGGCGTGAAGACGACAGCGGCGGTGTAGACGCCGGTGCTCGCCGGGACGACGCTCGGGTTCGCAAAGTCGAAAGCACCGGGCACCGAGTGAGTTCCGCCGGAGAGGGTCGATGACGACAGCGCCTGGCCGATCGTGATCGAAGACGCCGAAGGCCAGGTGTCGACGGTGGGAGTCGCCTTCTCGATGACGAAGGATGCGTCCTTGGTACCGGCGAAGCGACCGATGCCGGTGATCGTGACCCCGGCGACACCAGCGTTGACGTTATCGCTGTAGGCGACGGTGTAGTCGGTGTCCTTAACGAGTACCGCGGTATCGTAGGTCACGCTCAGAACAGGCTCTATCCCCGAGCCCGTGTAGGTCTGGTTGGGTATTTCGGCAATGGTGGCGCCTGCGATGTCGGTTGACTCTAGTGGGTTGATCGCCGCTGCACAGAGCGCCCATACCGAGGCAGTGCCCGCGGTCCAGTTCATCGTGACCGAGTCAGCGCCAGCCTGCTTCCAGCTCGACGCGGCCCGGGTGTTACCAATGAACTCGTTCCACAGTCCTGTCTGCCCGTCGCCGGGCGTCAGGGTCTGTCCGGAGTCCGTGGCTCCCTGAAACACGTTGTCGAAGACGATTTCGTCACCATCGAGAGCGGAGAGGGTGACCTCGGGGGCCTGACCGCTCGTCAATGCCGCCCCCGCCGCACCAGCGAGGGGGTTGGCCTGGTCAACGCCCTTGAAGTTGATCGCGCCGGCTACGATGCCGTTGCCGACAGTCCCGCTGAACGTGACTGCGAGAGTCCCCTGAGTGTTCACGGGGGGCTCTTCGAGGTAGTAGATCGCCGAGTAGCGTGTGTTGGAGGACGCGTTCATGGCCTGTTGGGTGATGACTTCGCTGAGCGGCATCGGTAGGCCACCGGTAGGCGTGAACGTGACCGAAGAGATGGTGCGATCTGTCGTGCCGCAGTTCCACGAGATGCCTGCGAGCATCAGGCGGTCTGGCCCGGTCCCCGTTGTGTGAGAGAACGAGACGTTCGAGGCACTGGTCGCTCCAGTGGCATACGACGCCGGGCCATCCACCGCGAGCGGCACACGCGCATAGGGCTCGAAGTGCGCGAGCACATTGAGGTCACCATGCACTGTGATCGATTGCGAGACGACTCCACCGCTCAGGTCACCGGACCATCCGGTGAAGACCCATCCGTCGTCGGGCGTCGCTGTCAGCACCACTTCGTCGCCGTAGTGGTACGTTGCCTGGTCCGGTAGCGCGGCTACCGACCCGTTGCCAACGACGCCGGTCGACAACGTGTACTCGTCTTGCGTGAAGTAGGCCGTGGCTGACTTGTCCGCATCCATTGTGACGTGCGTGGAGCCCGCGTTCGGGTCGGCGACATCGCCCTCCCAGTGGTCGAAGGTGTAGCCGGGATTGGCTGATGCAGAGACGTCGATTACGTCGTTCTCGTTGTAGGTGTGGGAGCCCACTGTGGGAATGGTGGTTCCGCCGCCGACCGGCGAGACCCCCATCGTCAGCTGATGCGTGACCGCCGCCGGGGCTGGGTTGATAGGTACCGCCGCGATTGCCCAGATCGAAGACGTAGCCGCCGTCCAGTTCATGATTACCGAGGATCCTGTCGCCTGCTCGATGCTCGATGCCGCACGGGTGTTTCCGGAAAACGCATTCCACTGCTGCGACTGTCCGGCGCCAGTGACGAGCGTCTGTGACTCGCTGGAACCGCCCTGAAACACGTTGTCGAAGACGAGCTCGTTGCCGGTGATGGGGCCCACGGTGACACTTGCCGAAGTGCTGCTGCCATTGGCGCCCGCAGGAGTACCGAGCGGAGTGGTCTGGTCGACACCCGCGAAGTCAGCGGCGCCGGCCACGATGCCATTGGAGACTGCGCCAGAGAACGTGACCGTCACGGTGCCCAGAGTATCTGCCGTCGGGTTGAGCAGGCTGTAGATGGCCGAGTAGCGCAGGTTCGTTCCAGACGCCTGCTGCTTCTTCACCAGGTTCAGCTCTTGCGCAGGTCCGCCGCCCGAGGGGGTGAACGTCACAGAGCTGATGCTGCGGTCGGTGGTTCCGCAGTTCCACGACACGCCCACGAGCATCAGCCGGTTCGTGCCAGCGCCAGTGGTGTGGGCGAAGGCCACGCTTGAGGCTGTGGCAGCACCGACACCGCTTGTCGGAGTGCCGTCGGGCGTGACCACACCTGGTGCCGCCCATGCTGCCATGGGTGTCAGGCTAAGGACCAGCGCCATACACAGCGCGAGGCTCAGCAACCGACCTGCTGATCCGAAATGACCTCTCCCGTTCACGGCGTCTCCAATCTGCCGTGGCACTGGGAGGGCAAGAGTAGTGCGGAGTTGTGCACGTGTATGCCCGTGTCGACCGTCCCCGTGATGCCCTTGCGCCGCCCCAATCCCCCGAGTCCCCAAGATACGATTCAGAGCAGTGGCGGCAAGACAGCGAGCAGCGGTCAGGTCGCCGTTCCCGGCAGCCCGACCGCCTTGGTCACAGAAACCGAGGGCCGATGGCTTTGCGTCCCCGTCTTTCGGCGGGTTTGCCCTTACGAGAGTCCCTCATCTCCTTGAGCGTGCCCGCGAAGCGAGCCACGCCCAAGACGCGTGTGAGGAGGATTTACCCATTTCTGCCTCTATTGTGATTCTGAGGTGCAAACCAAGCGCGGCAGTCGTCGGCTCTCAGACGAGGCGACGGATCTGCAACCCGAGCACTTGCATCGCTTGGTCGACGTTGGACGCCCCGACCGACCGGGCACCTTCGATAGCCACTCGTGCGCAGGCGCGTGCATCACTTTCGGCCTCGTGGTGCACCAAGTCGATGCCGCAGTGCTCACACACGGTATCGAGGCGGTGATTCCGAAGCGAAGGCCATGCTCGTCGGGAGAGTGCGACCGTGCAGGCGTACTCGTAGTCGGGTGCCGCGAGCTCTCTCGTCGCGATCAGAGCCCGTAGCACCCTCATGTCGAACGGCGCATTGTGAGCGAGCAGGGTCGCTCGGCCTATCGCGTCGCGAATCTCGCCCCACACTTCCTCGAACTCGGGTTCATCTTCCGTGTCTTCGGCGGACAGCCCGTGAACTGCGGTGTTCTGATAATCGTAGTCGTTGAACGGCGGCCGAATGAGCCACGCCGCCTCGTCCACGATCTCGAGCCCCTCGATGACGGCGATGCCAAGCGCGCAGGCGCTCGTCGCCTCGCGCGTCGCTGTCTCAAAGTCGATGGCGACCCATCGGTTGGATGGCACTTTCACTCCTATGTCATTGAACCGGCCCTGCGACGCGCTCTCGCACCACACCGTCAGAGAGTGCGATTCTACCTGCGATACAAGGAGAGCGCGGCCTGCACCTCGGCATCGGTCGTCTGCTCGAACCGGCCGTAGACCTGGCCCACGGCGAAGAACCCCGCGGGGGCCTCGATGGCCACGACCTCCTCGGCGTATGCGCGCATCTCCTGAGCTGCTTCGGGCGATGCGACCGGCACGGCCACGATGACTCGGGCTGCCCCAGCACGGTGGAGCCAATCGGCTGCTGCGCGCGCGGTGAGTCCCGTCGCCAGCCCGTCGTCGACGAGGATCGCGGTCCCGCCGCGAGGAACGCGCGCGGGGTGTCCTGCGCTCCACAGCGACAGTCCGCGCGTCAGCTTCGCGCGTGCCTCCGCTGCCAGCGCCTCGATATCGGCCGGAGTATGGCCCGTGTGTGCGCCCGTGACGACCACGCCGTCGGCCCCGACCGCGCCAATCGCGTACTCGACATTGCCGGGCGCCCCCACCTTCGCGGCCAAGGCGACGTCGAGCGGGAGATGGAGTGCAGCTGCAACTTCGGCAGCGACAATCACACCGCCGCGCGGAATGCCGAAGACGACCGTGTCGGCCGCGTCGCGATAGTCGAGCAGCTCCGCCGCGAGTCGCCGGCCGGCGTCTGTGCGATCAGCGAACACGTATCCCACCTCAAGATGAAGATACCCGCGCGGCCGACGAGACACCGCTCCCGGAGTGGCCTCGCGCTCGGTGTCGCCGGCCCGCAAGGTCGTTCCTATGTCAGAGCGCGCAGCTATGCTGACCGAGGACGCCAGGAATTGCACTACACTGCTGTCCGTACCGAACACGGTCCACGGTGAGGGAGCGCGTGCATGAGCAGTGCGTTGGTGTGGGTTGTCTTGGCGCTCGGCGTGGTCAACCTCGCGGCAGTCGGTCTGCTCGCGTGGCGCGTGAGCGGAGCCAGCCGAAATGACGCCGTTCTGAGCGAGGAGCTGCGCGCTAGCCGCGAGGAGGCGTCTCGTGCGGCGCGCGACTCCCGCGAGGAGCTCAGCACGCTCCAGCGCACCGCCAACGACCAGCTTACCCAGAACCTCACAGCGATGAGCGAGCTTCAACGCGCGCAGCTCGAAGGCGTGAGCAAACAACTCCAGACCCTCAGCGAGTCGAACGCGGCATCGCTTGAGAGCATCCGCACGACCTTCGACGGTCGCGTGAAGGCACTGCAGGACAGCAACGAGAAGAAGCTCGACGAGATGCGCAAGACGGTCGATGAGAAGCTTCACGAAACCCTCGAGAAGCGGCTCGGCGAGTCGTTCAAGCTCGTGAGCGAGAGGCTTGAGGCGGTTCAGCGCGGCCTTGGCGAGATGCAGAACCTCGCCACCGGCGTGGGCGATCTCAAGCGCGTGCTCACCAACGTGAAGGCGCGCGGAACCTGGGCCGAGGTTCAGCTGGGCGCCCTGCTCGAGCAGACGCTCACAGCGGGGCAGTTCGCCCGCAACGTCAAGGTGAAGGAAGACTCGCGCGAGCTCGTCGAGTTCGCGGTTCGCATGCCCGGGCCGAGCGACGATCCTGAGTCGTGCGTCTGGCTGCCTATCGACTCGAAGTTCCCGCAGGAGGACTACGTCCGCCTGCAAGACGCCGCGGAGCTAGGCGACGTCGAGGCCGTGCAGAAGGCGTCCGACCAGCTGGCGCGCTCGATCAAGGTCCAAGCCGAGGCGATCAGCTCGAAGTACCTCTGCCCGCCGGTCACGACCGAGTTCGCTCTCATGTTCTTGCCGACCGAGGGCCTCTACGCCGAGGTTCTGCGCCATCCGACGCTCGCTGACGAGCTCCAGCACAAGTACCACGTCGTGCCGGTGGGCCCGACGAACCTGACCGCATTCCTGAGCGCTCTGCGCATGGGCTTCCAGACGCTCGCCATCGAGCAGCAGTCCGCCGAGGTGTGGAAGATCCTCGCCGCGGTGAAGACCGAGTTCGGCAAGTTCGGTGACGTGCTCGTCAAGGTGAAGCGCCAGCTCAACACGGCTGCAAACACCATCGGCGAGACTGAGCGCCGCAGCCGCGCGATGGAGCGCAAGCTGCGAACGGTAGAGAGTCTGCCGGAGGCCGAGGCCTCTGCGCTCCTAGAGCTGCCCTCCCTCATGGATGAGGATGCCGAGCAGCTCTACTCGGGCGACGCGCCGGAGTAGCGCCACACCCAACCCGCGAATCGGATGCGTTGGATACCCGCACGCCCTCTTGCATCATCCCTGTGACGGTACTACTCTGCATTGCAGAGTATTCCTTATCGCATAGTGGGTGACCATGAACGAGTTCGAGGGCTGGGTACCGCAACTGCGCAAAGGCTTCGCCGAACTGCTGGTGCTACTGGTGCTCGCCCGAGAAGAGCACTACGGCTACCGGATCGTCGCCGAGCTCAAGAAGCTCGGTGACCTCGTCTCTGGCGAGGCCACCGTCTACCCGGTACTGAAGCGCCTAGAGGCCAACGGCAGTCTCGCCTCCCACTGGGTGGTTGAAGAGGTCGGACCTCCCCGCAAGTACTACGCGATCACCGACCAGGGCCGTGTGTTCCTTACTCGCGCTCTGGCCGAATGGGACAAGACCGCCGGCGCGGTCAACACGCTGAGGGAGGCGTGCGATGAGTAAGCCGCACTCTGTCGAGCAGTTCCTTGGGACATTCGGCGACCAGCTGCGCGCACTGGGAGCGACCGACGTCGAGGACCTCGTGAACGAGATGCGCTCGCACCTCGCCGACCGGCTTGCCGAAGACCCGGAGCGGTCTGAGACAGACGTTGTCGACAGCATCGGGGACCCGAGAGAGCTCGCCTCCGCGTTGCTGGCGGGCCGCGCCTCGGGGGCCTCTGAATCCGAGTGGCCGGGCAAGGGAGCGCGCGCGAGCCGTCGTATCGCCGCATGGGCAGTCGACGTCCTTTGGGCGCTTTGGGTCCCGGCGCTCCTCTGGCCGGTCACTGCCATCGGCGTGGTGCTCGCGACCGCGAGCCTTGACCCCGTGGGGCTCATTCTGGGATCCAGCTCCCTGCCAATCGTGCTTGTACTCGCCATCTCGGTTGTGCCGGTCACGTGGTTCCTCCTGGTGCTCGTTCGAGCCACGACTGCCCGACGGTTGGGACGTCCGACGATTGGCACTCGCGCCACTCGCCTGACCCCATTCAACGACGCCGGGCCGGTCGTCTGGGTGGACGCAGACTCCGCTCCTCCCGGCGTTTCGCTCCCTCCCGTCCCGCATCGAGGTCGCGCCCGTCTCGCGCTGGCAGTCGCCGCGACTCTCACGCTGCTCGGCGTGCTGTGGGTACCTGCGGTTGCCTGGCTTCAGCAGGGCGCCTCGAAACAGGAGGCTGCGGACTCCGCGCAGCTCGACGCGCGCATCAACGCATACACGTCGGGCGGCGAACGCCGCATGCGCGCCCTCTATTCGGCAGCTCTCGCGGGGAAGACGGACATCGTCGATGGCAGCTTCAACGCACGTGCAACGCTGCTTCGAAGCTTCGCAGCAGATCTCAAGAAGCGCGGGGTAACCGACTACCGTATCGGGTTCTACGACACCGCACCCGTGGAAATCGACCCCGCCGATTCCGCCCGAGCCGCCGTTGCGATCCCCGTCATCGAGAGCACGCCTGACGGCGAGGTCACGCGCCTCGTTCGATTCACCGTAGTCGACCCGCAGAACGGGTCCTACGGTGCAGACCAGACCTGGACGCTGGACTCGATCGATGCACCCGCGCCCGCCCCGGTAGTGAACTAGGGAGACACAATGAAGAAGTGGATCATCGCCGCTTTGGTCGTTGCCGTTTTGGCCGGAACGGCCATCTGGTACCGCGCGACAGCACTCACAATCGTCACGAAAGAAATCCCCATGGCCGGCGTCGAGAGCGTCCAGTGCGGCGGTGATGTTACGCTCATCCAAGATGGCCAGGACAAGCTCGTTATTCGCACAACCCGCCGTGCGCTGCCGTGGGCGCTGGCGCGTAAGGAGGGGACGTTTCTGCAGCTCGGCTGGCCCGACGATGCGGACCCCCGCGGCTTGCTGGTCGGCTTCAACACCGCGATCCTCGGCGACAAGCTGGAGTTCGAGCTCCACTCGTCGACGGCCCGTGACATCAACGTCGGCGTGGACACCTCCTTCCACGCGAAGAGCATCACCGGCGACACCTTCAAGTTCCACTTCAGCGGACGCGAACCGATGACACTTCAGGGAATCGACGTGGGCACACTCACCATCGAGACCGATGGCGACTCCGCCAAACTCACCCTCATCGGCAGGACAGGCGAGCTCACGGGGCTGAACTCCGGCGGCGTGACACTCGACGCGTCCAAGCTCGAAGTGGGCAGCTCGACGATCATTGGCGGCGGGACGACCATCCAGAACCCGAAGTAGCGGGCGGCATGGCCAGCAGCGAGCTCGTGTGGCTACTGTGCCGTGCGGCGCCAGCGAGTCGCCCAGCGCTCGACGGCATCAAGCACCTCGTAGAGCACGACGCCGAGTAGCGCCATCGCCACGATGCCGGCCCACATCGACGGGTAGTCGATGCGCCCCCATGCGTCCACGATGAACCAGCCAAGACCGCTCGTGCCCGCAATAGACTCGGCGAGGAAGAGCACGGCCACCGCAGTGCCGGTCCCGATGCGTAGCGCGGTGAAGATCTCGGGGAGTGCCGCGGGGAAGACCACGTGACGCGCGATGTCCCAGCGGCTCGCGCCAAGCGATCGCACTGAGAGCACGGCCCCCTGCGAGACCGACCGCGCGGCATCGCGTGCCGTGACAAGCAGCTGGAAGTAGATGATCAGCCAGATGAGCGCGATCTTGGGCGCGTTGCCGAGTCCCAACAGCACAAGCAGCACAGGCAAGAAGACGACTTTCGGAATCGGGTAGCTCACGAAGATGATGGGCGCGAATATCGCGTCGGCCTTCGGCGAGCGGCCCAAGGCCAGGCCGAGCGGAACCGCGACCACGGCGCCCAGCACCATCGCGGCCACGACGCGCATCAGCGAGATGATCGTCTGTGGCCACAGTTCAGCAGCCGAGACGACGAGTGCCGAAAGCGCCGCAACCGGACCGGGAAGCGCGGGCGAGTTCACCCATCTCGCGACGAGCCACCACGTGAGCAGCAGCACGAAGATGGCGCCCACGTAGCCCAATAGCCTCCGCGCGAGCCCGCTCATCGAGGCTCACCCGCGTACGGGGAGTCAGGCCGGGCGCCGGCAGGGACCGCAGCTTCGGCGTGTACGGCCCCTTCGGCAGAGAGCAGCGCGCGAAGCTCGGCGCAGCGCCGGTAGAAGTCGGAGCTCTGGCGGTAGCCGGCCTCCCCCATCTCAGGGTTGTCGACGACTGCCGCCACGCGGCCAGGCCGCGGCGACATCACGACGACGCGGCGGCCCAGGAAGACGGCCTCCTCGATCGAGTGCGTGACGAGCACTTGGGTGTGTCCGCGGCGGCGCCATAGATCGAGCAACACGTCCTGTAGGTCCTCGCGCGTGAGGGCGTCGAGCGCTGATAGCGGCTCGTCCATCAGCAGCAGGTCAGCGTCGAGAGCAACTGCGCGCGCAAGCCCGAGGCGCTGGCGCATCCCGCCGGAGAGCTCACCGGGGTAGGCGCGCGCGAACTCCGCAAGCCCAACGCGCTCGAGTGCAGAGCGCGAGGCCTCGCGTGCGGCGCGTACGCTCGCGCCACGCACCACGAGTCCGAGCCCGGCGTTGTCCTCGACGGTCTTCCACGGCAGCAGGCCGTGCTCTTGGAGGATGAGGGCCGTCTGAAGTCGGACGCCCGAGACCGCGTCACCGTCGATTGTTACGGTTCCACTCGTCGGCGCGAGCAGACCGGCAGCGAGTAGCAGGGTCGTCGACTTGCCGCAGCCGCTGGGCCCAATGATCGCCACGGGCTCGCGGTTTGCCACCGACAGGTCGAGACGCTCAAGGGCCCGGACCGCACGGTCCGAGCCCTTGTAGGTCAGCGAAGTGCTATCGAAGCGCAGCGACGCCATCGAGTTACTTGGCGGGCGTGATGAGCGTCAGGTTCTCGAACGTGACGTCCTTCTTCAGGTAGCCCTTGCCCTCCATCCACGCGAGCACCGCATCGACGTCGGCCTGCGCGGGAACCTGCGCGGTCGGGTAGGTGTTGACCTTGTAGGTCTTCTCGAGAGGCTTGGGCAGGCGCGCCTTCTCCACGAGCATCGTGCGGAAGGTGCCCGGAGCTGCGTTCACGTCGGCCACGGCCTCGTCCCACGACTTCAGGACTGCGTCGGCGCTTTCGGTGCCGCCGGGCGTGGAGAGGAACTTGTCGGAGACGAACAGGATCGTCTGCGAGATGTTTGACTTGGACTTGGTGTCGTCGCCAATCACCTTGGCGCCGCCGGCCTCGGCCAGACTCAGGAAAGGCTCGGGAAGCGCCGCGGCCTTGAGCTTGCCAGCCATCAGCAGCTCGAAGCGCACCGGCACCTTCTTGACCTCTTCCTTCTTGACCTTGGCGTCAGCGACTCCGCCCTCGGCCATCAGCTTGTCCAGCACGTACTCCTGGATGGTCGCCGAAGAGGTGCCGACCGGCACGTCGGCGAGTTCGGTGAGCTTGGTGACCTTGCTCTTCGGCGGAACGACCACACCGAAACGACCCTGGCTCTGGTCGGCGCCGAGCATGATGGTCAGGATCGTGCCGGGCGAGCCGCCGGCTTCGAGGTTGGCAGCGGCGATGATATCGCCCATGAAGCCATCAATCGCACCGGAAGCGAAGGCAGCGTCACGCTCCTGCGCACTCTGGAAGACGACGATCTCGACGCTGGGAAGGCCGTTCTTGCCGAAGTAGCCCTTCTGCTCGGCCACCCACAGCGGCAGAGAGTCCTCGGTGGGCAGCACTCCGATCTTGATCGGCAGCGGCGCGGCGGCCTCGGTTGTGGGGGCGGTAGCCGGTGTCTTGGCGGTATCGGCCTTGGGCGCGGTACAGCCGGAGAGCACGAGTGCGGCGATGGCGAGCACCGCGACGATCAGAGTGAGCATGCGAGACGAACGGGTCATGCCGGTGACTCCTTGCTTTGGGGACGATGGACGAAGCGCCTGCGCCTATCCGCGTGCGCATACCGCGCGACGCATGCGAATCTCGTCGCGCGAGGGGATGCCTGAGAAGCCTGGGGTCGCGGCGCCGAAGCGGTCGGCGACCTCACCGACGGCAACTTCGTAGATCGTGAAGCCGTGGCGCTGGAAGAAATAGAGCAGCGGCATGTCGTCATTGGTGACGGTGACGCGCAGGAAGGTCAGCCCGCGCTCGGCTGCGAAGGCGTCGGCGGCCTTGAGCAGGCCAGCACCTACGCCGGAGCCCTGGAACTCGGGATAGACCGACAGAAAGATCACGGTCAGCTCGCCGGCCGAGACGACCAGCGACAAGATGCCCGCCAGCGACCCGTCAGATTCGGCAAGCAGGTTGATGGCGCCAAGGATGTCATGGGTCTGCCCGAACGCGTCGACGATCGTCTCACCTATCGCACGATCGCAGATGGTCTCGATTGCACCGCGGTCATCGTCGGACGCACGGCGGTACTCGAGGGCGACCGGCGGATGCTCGACGTGGTCGGCGCAGGTGACTGACATGCGCGCCTCCCCCAGCGGGAGGTCCTTGCCACAGGCCGGGCACCGGTAATGGGGGAATGGAAGGTCGAACTCGGCTGACATTCGAAACCTGCCCCTCAACGGATTGCCATCTGGCCGCGGACGCGACCATGACTGTTATACCGCGAAGCCGTCGCACGACGAAACCTCGAAGCCGCCAACGGCCTAGGCGTGACGCACTTTTCGCGCTCTATGCGGCAGTGCAGTCGGTTGCCGGGCATCGTACGTCTGACAGCCAGCCGCTCAGGTATCATCGACGCATGGATGAGATCCGGCTGCTCTCAGAAGACCCCGCAGCGCTCGAGGCCCTTTCGCGCGTGCGCGTACTCTACACCGACCTCGACGGAACACTCGTCGCACGCGGCGGGTGCCTGCTCTCCGACGGCGAGGGCGAGCACTCCGTCGACGTCGTGGCGTCGATCGTCGAAGTGAATCGCGCAGGACTTGACGTGGTCCCCGTGTCCGGCCGCGGCCGCATCCAGCTCACGGAGGTCGTGAGGCTTCTTGGTTGGCGAGACTTCATCGCCGAAGCCGGTGCGATCATCGTTCACGGCGTCGGCCCGGGCGCACAGGTCACCTACAACAACGCCGACTGGCCCGAGTCTGTACTGGCCAGCGGGAGGACTCCGCACGAGATCATCGACGAGTCCGGGGCGCTTCAGCTGCTCGCGGAAGCATTCCCGGGGCGTGTCGAGTACCACACGCCATGGCACAACGACCGCGAGGCGACTCACCTGCTGCGCGGTTGTCTGAACGTCGCTGCGGCGCAACAGATCCTCAACGCGGTCGAGCCGCCGATCGGTCTGCTCGACAACGGGATCGTCCGCAACGCGGGTACGCTGAAGTGCGCCGAAGGCTGTGTCGCGCACGCCTACCACCTCGTCCCTCGAGGCGTCAGCAAGGCCCAGGCGATCGCCCTCGATCTCGAGATGCGAGGACTGACCAGTGCAGACGCGGCGGCGATTGGGGACTCGGCAACCGACATCGAGATGGCGGACTCGGTCGCTGTCATGGCGCTCGTGAGCAACGCCTTTGACAGCTCCGGCGTCGTCTCTACGCTCGCCGGATCGCCGAGAGCCAACGTCTGGCGTACATGCTGCAAGCGAGGCGACGGCTGGTCCGAGTTCGCAAGACTCTGGCTTTCAGCTGTCGCTCACACGTCGTAGCGCTCCAGAAGCCACCACCCACCTACCGCTCCCAGAATCATCACCACAGCGAAGTAGGCGACGCTCGACGCCCATGACATCGAATCAGGCAGCGTCGAGATGTGTGTGCTCTCGAGCAGGTGGGCGCTCAGGCTGATGCGATCAAAGACCCCCAGGTGCGAGAAGCGGACGATCAGCCAGTCGAAGACGACCACTCCCAGCAAGAGCGCCGGTGGCAGGAACTCGTTCGGCCATCGCACCGACACCGCAAGCGCGAGCGTCCCGACCGCCGAGAACGCCAGCGTCAGAAACCCCATCGCGGCCAAGACGCGCAGCGTCTGATCGTCACCGGGAAGCGCGGGAGCGAACAGGGACATGCTGGTCTCGGAGATGGGCACGAGCGCAAGGGCCGAGGGCGAGTATGACGGGGTGTAGCCGGCGTAGATCGCCACCATGTAAGACGTCGCAGCCAGCACCAGTTGTGTGATGAACGCGCCGCCGATAAGAGCGACGACCTTGGCAATCCAGACACAGCTGCGCCGCCCGACGCGGCACAGAGTGAGGGTCACGAAGCCGCTCGACCGGTCGGCCGCGAGCGACCCGGTCGCCACGAGCGCGAAGGCCGGTAGCGCGAGACAGCCAACGAGCATCAGGTTGTTCGCGGTCGCGAGATAGACGTCCTCGGCGCCCGCGGGCACATGCGAGTTAATCGCCGCCACACGCACTGACGACTCGGCGAGCCAGGCGGCGATGAGGCATACTGCGCCGACGATCCCCCAGCGAGGCGACACGGCCATCCGACGCAGTTCGAGAAGCATCATGCGTCCGATGGTCATGCGTCACGCCCGACCTTCTGCCGGTAAACGTCTTCCAGGCGGCCGGCGTGCCTGAAGATGGCCTCGACGCGTACTCCCGCGTTCACCAGCGCAATCACGAGATCGGGTACCGCAATAGAGGCCTCGATCGTGAGCTGCCCGGGCTGCGCCACTTCCTGAGTTGAAAGCACCCCGTCGCATGCCGACACGAGATGGGCTTGCCTCGCGTCGGCCAGCTCCAGCCGAATCCGTGCGTGCCCGGTTCCTCCAGGTCTGAACTCGTCGCGCACTCGCCCACGCTCGATCAAGACGACGCGATCGCAGACCGCCTCGACCTCCGCGAGCAGGTGGCTCGAGATCAACACCCCGCAGCCCACGGCGCGCGCCTGTCCCCTCAGAATCGCGCGCATCTCGATGATGCCGTCAGGATCGAGTCCGTTGGTGGGCTCATCTAGCACGAGTAGCCGCGGCCGCTCCATGATCGCCTGCGCAAGCGATAGCCTCTGTCGCATGCCCTGCGAGTAGTTACGCACACGCGCCTTGGCCGCAGCTGAAAGCCCCACAAGCTCGAGCACCTCGTCGATGCGGTCGTCCCCGATCTCGCCGCGAATGCCAGCGAGAAGGCGCAAGTTGGACGGCCCATCCAGCGTTTCGACGAACGTGGGACGCTCGATCATGACCCCTACGAACGGCACGCGCCTGCGGCCCGACCCAATCGAGGTGCCAAGCACGTGTCCCGAGCCGCCGGTGCACTGCGACGTGCCAGAGAGCACCCTCATGAGCGTGGACTTGCCCGCGCCATTCGGCCCGACGAGTCCGACCACCTCGCCAGACCCGACCGACAGGTTCACACCGTCGAGTGCGCGCTTCTTGCCGAATACCATGCGGACGTCGCGCACGTCCACGAGCAGACCGGTCTCCGCCATGCCTCAGTCCTCCCTCCATCGAGCGAGAGCAACACAGCCGACCCAGCTCAAGCCGAGCACGACGCCCCAGTAGGCAAAGACGCCCCCGAGGGTGTTCCAGCCGAAGAACACACCCAGGAAGCTCGCTCGTACGTACGGGTTCAGCTCCGGCGGCAAGACGAATGCGGCGGCGAAGACCGCCAGCACTGGAACGAGAAGGCTCACCGCCGTGGACCGCACGAAGAACGCTGCAACAGTGCTGAGTGACGCCGTGGCCGTGGCCGCCAGTGCGAGCGCGACGCACGAGATAACGACGAGCGCGATCGGGTGCGTAGCAAGGCGAGTGTGGACGCCCACCGTCTGCGATAGCGTCCGCATATTCCATCCCGACAACAGCCGTGCGGCGGCTGCGAGCAACAGCCCGAATGTCACGAAGTACGCCGAGGCCACGAAGAACGCCGCGAGGAACTTCGAGCTCACCCACGAGGTCCGCGAGCCGCATCGAGGGAGCAAGAGCCGCGACAGCCCACTGGCCCTGTCCTCAGCCAGCGTTCCACCAAGCAGCAGCGGCGAGAACAGCACGATTCCCGAGAGCGTGTCGACAGCTCCGATCGCCAGCATCGGCCCGGTCGGATGCATGCGCACGGCGCCTACGATGTAGACGTCCCTGCGTGTCGCGAACATCCAGGCGACGCCCATCGCCACGTACGCCACGGCGAACAACCACGCCCTGCGTCGCGTCGCCACCCTAACCGCCTCTTGTGCGACCAAGCCCCTCAGACCGCGCATCGCATCCCTCGTGACTGGGGCGGCCCCGGAACGGGGCCGCCCCTCCCTCCCGATCAGTAGTTCCAGCGCCATGTCCCCTCGGCCAGAACCGTGACCAGGTTGTACTTGGCAGACTCGACCCTGACGATGACGCTCTTCGACCCCGACGAGCTGTTGTACCAAAGGTCGGTGAGCGGAGCGTCGCTCCCCGTCGGGTAGATCGTGACCTTCGAGCCGATAGCGCCCTTGGCGGTGTTGCAGGCCGTGAACGAAACCGGGTAGCCCCCCGAGTACTTGTGGAAGACGCCGAGGTCCTTGCTGGCCGCGACCGTCTTGGTGCTGGAGTACGCGTTTGCCCCGAAGCGCGGCAGCACGATGCTGTAGTTCTGCGTGACAGCGGCGGCGTGCGCAGAGGCGACAGCGCCAAGGAGCATTACAGCAGCGACAGCCACGATGAGTAGCGAGCGTTTCATCTTGAATCCCCCTATCAACGACGACAGATGCCGAAGCGGACGGTCGTCGTCCCGGGCGCGGCACCCCTCCGACCCCGGCTGTCTGCAGCATGACCCGCCGTGCTTACCCGAACCTTCCCGATGTCCGCCGCTTCTTCGGGTTGCCCATTCGGCACACGCAGGCGTATCATTTCGCCTGCTCGGACGGGCAATGCTCGTTCGTGCATTGACAGCATCAGAAGTCAGCTCCGTCCGTTACGGTGCGGCTCCTGTTCGAACACAGGCCACTGCCCGGAAATGTCGAGAGACGCCAATGGGTAGAACAGCCCTCGCCGGCTTAAGGCGAAGGCTAAGGTGGCTGGGCTACGCGGACCGGTGCTCCTCTTCGAGCAATCCGGCCCCCGCAGGCGGGGCTCGACCCCGCTGCGTGTCGCGCACAACGCCGCGGCCGCGCCCTACGTCGAACAGTGCCTAATCCATTGACGAGGGATGTGAGCGGCGTCGGAACCCGAGCCCCGCGAGTAGTGGGCTTGCGTTTCGGCGAGTGCCTGCGCACGCCGCCGCCCCTCGTCCGCGATACGGACTCGAGGGGCTTTTTGTTGCCGTCATGACCTGTAGTCGAGGGACAAGGACGTCTGTGAAACCTCACAGTCAATAGCCCCTCGGACGTGCTCCCTCATCGGGTGTGCGGCCGGGGGACCAGCCGCCCGATACGCCCACGTGTATCCGCCGCCACGCGCTCTGTTCGGCCGTGGCCAAGGAACCGAAGGGAGGGAGCGCCGTGCTCTATCTAACGCAGATGCTCGGAAAGCCGGTCGTAGATGCGACCGGTGACGAGATCGGCACCATCAACGACATCGCCATCGTCACCGGGGAGGTCTTTCCCCGCGTAACGTCGCTGGCATTCCGCGGACCCGACAAGACGCCGTTCATGCTTTCCTGGCGCAAGTTCGTCGAGGACTTCGACGGCGACCGCGTCGTCCTGCGCGTTCCGGCATCCGACATCCGCTTCAGCTACCTGCAGCCCGATGAGGTCCTGCTCGCACGCGATCTGCTCAACAAGCAGATCGTCGACACGCAGGGCATGAAGGTCGTGCGTGTAAACGACCTCAAGCTCTCCGAATCGCGCAACCAGATGCGACTGCTGGGCGCTGAAGTCGGCATGCGCGGCATCCTGCGCGGCATCTCGCCGGCGCTCGAGATCAGCATCGAGAAGTCCCTGGGCATCTTCGGCAGGGAAGTGCCCGAGACGCTCATCGCGTGGAACTACATGGACCTGCTCGACCGCGACCTTTCGCAGGTCAAGCTTTCGGTCACGCACAAGCGCCTGCACGAGCTGCACCCGGCCGACGTCGCCGACATCATGGAGCAGCTCTCTGCGAGCCAGCGCGCCCGGGTCTTCGACCACCTCGACAACGTGCAGGCCGCCGAAGCGATCTCCGAACTCGAAGACGAGTTCCAGGCCGACGTCATCGAGGACCTGTCCGAGCGTCGTGCCTCGCTAGTTCTCGCTGAAATGGATCCGGACGACGCCGCCGACATCGTGGGCGACCTCTCCCGCGAGAAGGCCGAGCGCCTTCTGCGCCTCATGGGCGTCGAGGACGCTCAGGCGATTCGCGGTCTGCTGGGCTACAAGGAGAAGACCGCCGGCGGCATCATGACGCCTGAGGTCACCACCGTGACCGACGAGATGACGGTCCAGGAAGTCATCGAGCACCTGCGCGCAGTCAGCGAAGAGCAGGAGACGATCTACTACGTCTATGTCGTCGAAGGCGACAACCATCTCACCGGCGTCATCTCTCTGCGCGACCTGCTGCTCGCCCAGCCTGACACGCTTGTCTCCGAGATCGCTGAGCGCGACATGTTCACCGCCAACCCGGACGACGACCAGGAAGACGTTGCCGAAGACATGGGCAAGTACGACCTGCTCGCGCTGCCTGTCGTGGACGAGACCGGCAAGCTGCTCGGCATCGTCACCGTCGACGACGCCCTCGACGTCCTCGAAGAAGAGGCCGAGGAGGATCTGGCCATCGCCACCGGCTCGGTTCGCGAGCGCGGGGCCGCGATGAGCCTGTGGAGCCGTATCTGGCGCCGCAGCACGTGGGTCGGCTTCTGGGGCGTAGCGCTGGTAGGGGTCTTCACGTGGTGGTCGAGCAAGACCTATCGCAGCAGCTCAGAGGTGATGTTCGGCGCCGTCATCCTCTACTCGACGTACCTGCTGCCCATCGTGCTGCGAACCGCCGAAGAGGCTTCGTCGCGCGCGGTCGCCGAGATCATCGAAGGCGACAGCGACGAGCGCCCGAGCCTCACGCGCCGCCTGCTCGCCGAAGGCGCCGTCGGCTTCGGCGTCGGCCTAGGGGCCGCAGTCATCGCTGGCAGCATCGGTTTCGCGATGCGCCTCGCTCAGCCAGTGCCCGAGGCCCTCGCCCTGACCGCAGGGCTCTCCGTGATGCTCACCCTCGTTCTCGGCAGCGTCGTCGCCGACATCGCTCTTCGCCGAAGTGACGCCGGCGGCGCCGTTTCGGCAACCTGGCTCTCCGGCATCGCGATGACGATGGGAACCGTGGTCACGCTCGTCCTCGCAATTGTCGCCGGCCGCGTGGCCGCGCTTCTGGGACCGATCATCGGCGGATGACGACCGCGACCGACACCCGAAAGAGGACTCGCGTCCTCGCGTTGCTCGCCGCCCTGGGGCCGGGCATCATCGCCGCGTCCGCGGGCAACGACGCGGGCGGTATCGCCACGTACTCGCAGGACGGGGCGACCTTCGGCTACGCCACGCTGTGGATGATCTTCGTCATGACGTTCTCGCTGGTAGTGGTGCAAGAGATGGCCGGCCGAATGGGCGCGGTCACCGGTAAGGGCTTCGCCGCCCTCATCCGCGAGAAGTTCGGTGTGCGTCCCACACTCTTCGCGATGCTCGCGCTGCTCTCAAGCAACGCCGCCACGAGCGTCGCCGAATTCGCCGGCATTGCGGCCGCCCTCGAGCTGTTCGGCGTGAGCAAGTACATCTCCGTGCCGATCGCCGCCTTCGTCGTCTGGGCGCTCGTGGTACGCGGCAGCTACCGCAACGTCGAGAAGGTCTTCCTCGCGCTCTCGGGCGTCTTCCTCGCCTACGTCGCGGCGGCGTTTCTCGCCAAGCCCGACTGGGGTGTCGTCTTGCACGCCACAGTCGTCCCCCAGTTCGTCGCAAAGCCCGAGTTCGTGCTGCTCGTGGTGGCGACGGTGGGCACGACGATCGCGCCGTGGATGCAGTTCTTCGTGCAGAGCAACATCGTGGACAAAGGCGTTGGCGTCGACGAGCTCGGACTGCAGCGTATCGACATCATCGCGGGCGCCGTCAGCGCGAACATCATCGCGTGGTTCATCATCGTCACCACCGGCACCGTGCTCTTCCCGCGCGGCATCACGATCACCGGTGCCGAACAGGCCGCGGCCGCCCTGGCACCGGTTGCAGGCCAGTACGCTACCGCGCTCTTCGCGATCGGTCTGCTCGCAGCCTCCCTGCTGGCCGCGTGCGTCCTGCCGCTGACCGCCGCCTACGCGATCACCGAGGCGTTCGGCTGGGAGCGCGGTATCGACCGTAGCTGGGCCGAAGCACCCGCCTTCAACGCGATCTACACCTTCGTCATCGTCGTCGGCGCCGCCATCGTGCTCATCCCGGGCGCGCCGCTGATCACGATCATGGTGCTCTCCCAGGCCGTGAACGGCGTGCTCCTGCCGTTCCTACTCATCTTCATGATGCGCATCATCAACGACCGTCGGCTCATGGGACGCCACGCCAACGGGCGCATCTCCAACATCCTTGGCTGGGCGACGATCGTGACGGTCATCGGCCTGACCATCCTTCTCTTCGGACTCCAGATCGGAAGGGCGGCGGGACTGTTATGACGCACGAGAGCGATCTTCTTCGCCGAAAGGCCGATGTCCGCGCCCACGCCCGCGGTCTGCGCTGCGAGCTCGATGCCGCGACCTGCGCGAGCCACGCACATTCGGCGGCGCTGCACCTGCTCTCGCTTGAGGAGCTGGTAGCGGCTCGCGTGGTCCTGGCATATGCCGCCAACGCCGAAGAGATCGACCCGGCACCCGCTCTGGCGATGCTGCGCGAGTTAGGGGCGACGATCGCGCTTCCGCGCGTGGAGGAGCACGGCGTGCTGGGGCTACACGTAGTGGGGCCTGGCGAGGCGCTCGTGACCGGCGCCTTCGGCATCGGTGAGCCGCGCGCGGATGCACCGCGCATCGCGCCCGCCGACGTCGATGCCGTCATCGTTCCCGGAGTCGCGTTCGACGAGAGCGGGCGGAGGCTCGGCTACGGCGGTGGCTACTACGACCGGCTGCTTCCGCAGCTTCGGCCCGCCGCGCTGCGCGTGGGACTCGCCTACGACGAGCAGATCCTCGACGCGTTGCCGGCCGCAGAGCACGATGCGCACGTGCACGCGCTCGTCACACCCACGCGCGTCGTGAGGATCGCGACGCTCTAGGCGCTCGCGGGCTACGGCGTCGTCGTCGTGGAGCCGGATCCGCCGGTGCCGCCTGGGTCCGTGCCCGTCCCCGTACCGGTGCCGGTTCCTGTGCCCGTGCCGGTCCCTGTGCCCGTGCCGTCGGTTGGCGTCACTGACGTATCGACACTCGTCGACCCACCCCCCGTGCCGGTTTGGCGCCTCGGCCGCCGCACCACCTTCGGCTTCACGTACTTCACCTTCACGGGCTCGCTAGAGATGGGCGCCGACTGCGAGTCACCCAGCGTGGAGAAGCGGAAGTAGGTCGTCTTGCCGATGGTGACCCGTGCGCGGGCCGAGCTGCCCGCCAGCCGAAGGATCTTGGCTTCCCCCCAGTTCGTGCCGTCTGCCGACTGCTCAAGCAGGACCGCCGACCCGTCGGGCAGCGTCCCGCCCGAGGCCTCGACGCTCACGTAGAACTTCTGCGACTTGGTCGCTCTGACTACAGATGAGGTCGCCTTGAGCGAGGCCGCCATCGGCTCCGGAGTCTGCGTGGCTGTGACCGCCGGCGTCACCGGCGGCGTCTTGCGTTCGAAGAGACCGGCCCACGCAGCGACTCCAAAGGCCACCCCGACGACCGCCACCGCTACGGCGGCAACCGCCACGCCAAGAGGGACTCTCCGGCGGCGTCTCACCGGCGAGGGCATGTCGACGAGCGTGGTCTCCGCAGGCGGAATCGCCCCGCTCGAGCGATCGGGCAGAGGTGCCGTGGGTGCCGAATCACCGCCGCCCGGCCACGTGCCGAAGCCGCGCTCCGCGACGTCCTGCCTCACGGGAACGAGCGCCGCTAACGCCGCGAGCGCTGCGCGAGTGTCGGACTTGCCGGGTGCTGCCGCACGCCACTCCGCAAGCATCGCCTCGGCGTCCGCGTAGCGCTCGCCCTCGGCGGCCTTGAGCGCGTGCCGAACGACTTCAAGCATCCCTTCGGCAGCCGTGTCGCACGCCGGCTCGTCGGGCAGCTCCGCGCCCACTATCCGGTGCAGTACTGTGACGACGTGCGTCCCTGCCGGACCGCTGAAGGGCGGGGAGCCGCACAGCAACTCCCACGCGATTGAGCCGAGCGCGAAGACGTCGGCAGCCGCGCCCACCTCGCGCCCGAGCACTTGCTCAGGCGACATGTACGCCGGCGTACCGATGATTGCGCCGTCGCGAGTGAGCGTGGCGTCCTCTTCCATGCGCGCCACGCCGAAGTCGGCGAGCTTGACGGTGCCGTCGGGCGTGATGAAGACGTTGTCGGGCTTCAGGTCGCGGTGCACGACGCCGCGTGCGTGCGCGTACGCGGCGGCCTCGAGCAGGCCTTCGACCACCGCGTACGCCTCTTGGGTGGAGGTGCGGCGGACATCGAGCACCTGCCGAAGCGTCGGCCCCTCCACGAGCTCCATAACGATGACCGGACGGCCGTCGTAGGTGGCGGTCGAGTGGATGGTGACGATCCCGGGGTGATTGAGACTGGCGGCCGCACGCGCCTCGCGCACGAAACGCTCCGCGAAGCGTGCCCGCGCTTCGGCATCGCCGAAGGGTGGTGCCAGCGGCTCCTTGATCGCGACCTCGCGCGCAAGCGACGGGTCGTAGGCGAGCCAGACGAGCGCCATCGCGCCCTGGCCCAGCCTCCCCCGAATCTCGTAAGGGCCTATCTGCTCAACGCCAGGTCCCACGCGCTCCCCGTCTTCTTCGCCTCTACCCCTTCTTGGACTTCGAGTCCTGTGCCCGTCTAGCAGCATCCGCCTTCAGAGTACGGAGCTGCTCGACCGTGACGAAGGTGTAACCACGCTTGCGCAGCTTCTCGATGATATAGGGCAGCGCGGCAACCGTCTGGGCGCGGTTTCCGCCGCCGTCGTGGAAGAGCACGACCGAGCCCGGCTTCACATGCTTGAGCACATTGGCCCGCAGCCGCTTCTGCCCCGGCTTCGTCCAGTCCCGGCTGTCCACGTCCCAAAGCACTGCAGTCACGCCCATCTTGTGCAGCTCTTCCCACGCTCCGGCGTCCATCTTGCCGTAGGGAGGCCTCAAGAGCGGCGCCGGGATGCCGCTCGCGCGCTCGACCGCTTCCCTCCCCTTCTCCACGTCGGCGCGAATCGCCTTCGCCGAAAGGTCGGAGAGCGCCTTGTGACCATAGGTGTGCGTGCCGATGGCGTGCCCTTCGGCCGCCACGCGCTGCGCGATCCCCGGGTACTTGCGCGCCTGGCGGCCCAGCATGAAGAACGTCGCCTTCACCTGCTCTTCGGCGAGCACATCGAGGATCTTGCCGGTCGATGAGGCCCACGGACCGTCGTCGAAGGTGAGCGCGACGACCTTGCCCTTGGGCCGGAAGCGCAGAATCACAAGGTCAGTCGGCGTCATCACGACCGTGCTCGTGACCTCGATGCCCGACGTCATTCCGCGCACGACACGCCGCGAACCGGGGGCTCCCAGCGTCTTCATCTCGGTGAGCGGGCCGGACCCTTCGTACTTCGTGCCGAAGGGAATGGGCAGACTCGTGGTTTCGACCGACTCCGTCGCGTCGCGGCCACGGAAGCTCAGCACGACGTCGCCGGGATAGAGGCGAGTGGCCTCGCCAGCGGGCTTGCCATTGCGCGTGACCTCGGGCCGATCGCCGCCCTTCTCGCGCACGACATGGCCGTTGACTGCGATAAGCCGCCCCGGCGATGCCAAAAGGTACTCATGTGCCCGCAGGTCGGCGACGGTGGTGCCTGCGCCGACAAGCCGGCTCACGCCATCGACGTTGAGCGAGATCGGGCGCCACGCCACCCAGCCGGCCGCCAGCACGAGTGCAGCAAGACAGAGCGCAGCTCCAATGAAGAAGGTGCGTGCGAGGCTCGTCCGCTTCGGCGGTTTGACGACGTAGTACGACACAGTGCTGCGATTCCCTCGACGGCTCAGTTGTCAGCGTACGTGTGAGTTCAGTGCGATATGCGTGCCACGCGTCCGCCGGAGATCTCCGTGAGCGACGGCCAGGTGAGGCGCACCATCGACGAAGGGGTCCCAGCGGCCGGGAATACCGTTTCGAAACGCGAGAGCGAGTCGTCCAGAAGCACGACGAGTGCGGGCGGCAGATCGAAGGGTGAGACGCCACCTATCGCGTAGCCGGTGACGTCGCGGACGGTGTCGGCGTCGGCCATCTTGGCCTTGGCACCGCCTGCCTCGGCAGCGATGGCTTCGAGGTCGCCGCGGCGATCGCCCGCCACAAGCGCGAGCACCGGCGTCTGCTTGTCCACCACCACAACCAGAGACTTCACGATCTGGCCGAGCTCGCAGCCCATCGCTTCGGCAGCCATCGCGGCTGTCTTGGTGGACTGCTCGAACTCGAAGAGACCGTCAGCAAGCCCGCGCGCTTCAAGAAATGAGCGCACGCGCTCGCGAGAGCCTTGCTTGCGGGGCTGTTCCGACACCTACTGCTCCCTTACCACGGAGTCGGCTGACGCTCCGGAATGCGTAGGGGTAGTTTAAGCGACTCGAGCACCGCTTCGAGGTTGTCGCTCCACGCGACCAGCGAACGCAGCTCGACCTGCATCAGCGGGAAGTGCGCGTCGGGCTGCACCACGGTAAAGCCGTTACGCTCCAGAAACCCGACACCCACCATCGGCCATTCGGCAAAGTCGTCTGGCCGCTTCGCCATGCCGAAGGACTCCACCCTGCGCTCGCCGCGCTTCTTCAGGTCGCTCAGCGCGGAGCGGAGCAGAACGCTGCCGAGCCCGTGATTGCGGGCCTCGGGCATCACGTGCAGGCAGGTGATGAGCGGGACATTGGCGTCGGCCGGGCGCGCGGCGAAGGTCTGGGCCTGCGGGAAGTAGCGGCTCGGGGCGTATTTGATGAAGCCAAGGAGCCGGTCGTCCTCGTAGGCGGCCCGGCCGCACTGGCCCCACTCGTCGATCGTCTTGCGGAACCACGCTTCCTGGGCTTCAACGTCGCAGACGGAGCCACACCTACGATCGGCGTAGCCGGCGCTTTCCCAGAAGACGCAGGCAGCGCACCCCGTAGGGGTGGACTGGACGTCCGTGTGGGTGAGTGGTCTGAGCTTGCGTGACATGGCCTGCCCGGTGACGTGAGAGTCGTGCTCTCAAGTATATAGCCGTGTGGGTCGGTCTCTACTTGTCGCTGTCATCCATACCGCCGACGAACTCGTCACGCACGGAGCGCAGCCAGCCGCCGGCCTTCTTGCCCGCATCCGCCCCAACCTCGCCAGCGACCTTACTCGCGGCCTTGCCGACGATCGTCGCGGTCTTGGCGACCTTGGTCGCACGATCCTTGGCCACGGCGTAGCCCTTGCCCGCTACGGCAGCCGCACCACCGCTCGTCTCCACTTGGAGCACCTCGTCGGATACGACCACAGCGTCACCGACAAAGCCGCGCACCATGGAGACGGGGATGTCGCGAGTGCCGATCGCGGCGTCGGCAGCGATGCCGCTAGAGAGCCCGAGCGTGATCAGGCTCCCGTCATCGCCGAAGAGGGCGTCGCGCACGGTGCCAAGCGGCTCGCCACTTTCGGCGCGCACCGGCATGCCCTGCCACACGACCGTCTTGTCCCAGTCGAGGCTCAGGCGCTTGGCGGCGCCGGAGTCCCACGCGCCCGACTCGTTCGGGACGCTGAGCTCCTCGCCGAAGACCGCACGGTCGAAGGCAAGGTAGAGGTCCTTGCGATCGAGCAGCATCAGAAGCCGCGGGCGCTGCACCACGAAGCCCACGACACGCGGCTCGCTCGCGTGGAAGAGAACCTCGCGCACGAAACCGATTCGGCGGACCTTGCGCCAGCGATTGGCGTAGACGCCAGTGCGATAGACGTTGTTGAGCGAACGGGCCATGCCGGTAGCCCTCCTTGGGCTAGAACAAGAGCCGGCTCCCGCGAACAGGAGCCGGCCCCGTAAGTGCGGTAGTGCGACCAGTCTAGACCTCGGGAACGCCCGCGGTCTCGTCGCCCTCGATGTCGAGCTGGCCCTCGCCCTTGGCGGCCTTGGCGACCGACTCGAGCGTCTCGGCGGCCTTGGCGCCGGCGGTGCCCAGACCACCCTTGGTGACGGTGGCAGCCTTGTCGACGACGTCCTGGGCGGCCGGGACGTACTCGGCGACCTTCTCACGCGCGCCTTCGGCGGACTTGGCGACCTGGTCCTGCAGGCGACCGCGGGCCTCATCGATCTTGCTGCGCAGCTGCTCGCTCTGCTCGGTCACTTTCTCGCGACCCTGCGAGTAGATGTCGCCGGCCTTCTCCTTGCCGGTGCTGTAGAGCTCCCCGGCCTCGCCCCAGTACTCCTCGGCCTTGGCCGCGAGCACGTCACGCGTCTCCTGGCCGCTGCGCGGCGCAAAGAGCAGGCCGAGAACCGCGCCTACGAGGCCACCAAGCAGAAACGCGCCGAATACCGAACCCCCACGACGTTCGTACATGACGAGCACCTCCGTCATCGATGCTGATAGGTAGTCTTGTGTCGTCCCGCGATCGTCGCGAGAGTCCCGCACCCGCTATGTACCCGAATCCCCTCGGTCCAGCGCAGCGCGTATCACTCTTGATATCACATCCTGGAAGGACATGTCTGCAGCTTCGGCGGCCATCGGCAGCAGGGACGTTTCTGTCATGCCCGGCGAAGTGTTGCACTCCAGCACATATGGGGTGCCGTCTTCGGCGATAACAAGGTCCACGCGGCTGACATCTCGACAGCCCAGCAGCTCGTGCGTGCGCCGCGCCACTTCGGTAGCACGAGCTGCCACCTCAGGTGCGATGCGCGCGGGCACGAAGAAGTCGACGCCGTCGGTGGCCATGCGCGCCGAGAAGTCGTAGACGCCCGTGCGCGGCGCGATCTCCACAGCCGGCAGCACCTCGAGCCCGGCGCCGTCGCCCAGCACGGTGATCGCGACCTCAGTGCCGTCGATCCAGCGCTCCACCAGCGCGCTCGTGTCGTACGAGAGCGCGTCGAGCAGCGCGTCGGCGAGTCCGGCGGCCGAATCGACCTTGCGCAGACCCAGCGCCGAGCCCTGCCGTGACGGCTTCACCGCGACCGGATAGCCGCCCACTGTCTCGCCCACAAGATCGAGCGCGGTTGCCGCGCCCATCTCCTTGAAGGCGTCGGCCGTGAGCGTCACCCACGCCGGGGTGGGTATGTCGTTGGCGGCGAACAGGTGCTTGGCGACCGACTTGTCCCACGCCAGCGCGCTCGCCACCACTCCCGGCCCGGTGTAGGCAATCCCGAGGAACTCGAGCAGCTCCTGGATCGTGCCGTCCTCGCCGAACTTGCCGTGCAGCGCGATGTAGGCGGCGTCGGGCCGCTCGCTGCGTAGCGTCTGCACGAGATCTGCCGTCACGTCGAGCGCGAGCACGTAGTAGCCGAGCGCCTCAAGCGCCGCGGAAACGTGCTGGCCGCTGGCGAGCGATACCTCACGCTCCAGCGAGCGCCCGCCCATCAGGACCGCGATCTTCTCTTTCATCCGAATCCCCTCTTATACGCGCCGCGGGCCTACGCGGCGCCTTCTTCGACGATAGCACCGGCAGCGATGAACGCGCGGTAGAGCTCGAGGCGGTCCTCAATGACTTCGGCAAGCCGCCTGATGCCCTCCTCGATCGCCTCCGGCTGGGCGTAGCAGAAGGCGAGCCGCATGCAGTTGCGTCCGCGGCCGTCCGGGAAGCAGCCGTCGCCGGGAACGAAAGTGACACCGTGCTCGACCGCTTCGGCGAGCATCGACGCGCAGTCCACGTAGGCCGGAAGCTCCACCCAGACGAAGAAGCCGCCGTCGGGCTTGACCCAGCGCGCCTCGGGCGGGAAGTGCTCGTCGAGCGCGGCGATCATCGCGTCGCGGCGCTCTGCATAGGTGGATGTGAGGTTCTGCAGCGTCTTGCGCCACTTGGTGCCAAGGAAGTAGCGCTCGGCGGTGACCTGGGCGAAGTTGCTGCCACACAGGTCTGCTGCCTGCTTCACGAGCAGCACCTTGGCCAGAATCGGCTTGGGCGCGGTGACCCAGCCCAGCCGAAGACCGGGCGCGAAGATCTTGCTGAAGGTTCCCAGGTAGATGACGTCTTCGTCGAGCGAGCGCAGCGGTTTCATGTGGCCGCCGTCGAAGCGCAGCCGGCCATACGGGTCGTCTTCGACGACCGGGATGTCGTACTCGCGCGCGAGCTCGAGCAGTCGGCGGCGGCGGTCGGGCGACATCGTTACACCCGCCGGGTTCTGGAAGTTCGGGATCGTGTAGATGAACTTCGCGCCGCGCGGGCCCACTCCCTTGAGTTCGGCCTCGAGCAGATCCATCCGCATGCCGTCGGCGTCCATCTGCACGCAGCGGATGTCGGGCTCGTAGGCCGAGAACGCCTGCAGGGCGCCCACGTAGGTCGGCCCCTCGGTGATGATGACGTCACCCGGATCGAGGAAGGCTTTCGCGAGCAGGTCGAGCGCCTGCTGCGCGCCTGCGGTGATCACGACGTCGTCGGCCGAGAGCCGCACGCCGATCTCGGCCATCAGCTCGGCCACCAGCGTGCGAATCTGTACGCGCCCCTCGCTGCTTCCGTACTGCAGCGCCTGCGCGCCTTCGTGCAGCATCGCGTCGTGCGCTGCCTGCGCCACAGCCGCCGAAGGCACCTTGCTCACGTCGGGCATCCCGCCCGAG
>DASRYH010000072.1:0-6117 GCA_035687245.1 Coriobacteriia bacterium | reverse complement strand
CACGCGACCTCCCCCGCCACCACCAGTGCCGAAGGTGCCACCACGGTCGCCGCGCTTCTCCCAGCCGGTGCCACTGATGCCAACGGAGCCCACGCCCGAGACTTCGAGGTGCTCGGCCGGAATCTCGCCAATGAAGCGGCTCGGCGGATTGTGCTGCATCTGGCCGAAGATCGAGCGCGCGTGGGCGTGCGTCAGGTAGAGGCGCTCGCGGGCACGCGTGATAGCGACATAGGCGAGCCGGCGCTCTTCTTCGAGGCCTGCCGGCTCGAACATCGAGTTCTGGTGCGGGAAGATCGACTCCTCAAGCCCTGCCACGAAGACGACGGGGTACTCGAGACCCTTGGCGGTGTGCACCGTCATAAGGGTGACGTAGTCATCAGCGCCCTCGTCGACCGTGTCGAGGTCGGTGCGCAGCGCGAGCCACTCCATGAAGTTGGGCAGGTCCGGCTCCTCGTGCGCCTCGGCGAACTCGGAGACGACGCCGAAGAACTCGCGGATGTTCTCGATGCGACCGTGCGCCTCGTCGGTGTTCTCTGCCTCGTACACCGCAATCAGCCCCGCGCGCTCCACGACCATCTCGACGAGGTCGCGCAGGTCGCCTTCCATCGCGCGCAGGTCGGTGAGCAGCTCGGTGAAGGCCTTGAGCGCCACGCGGGCACGGCTCGGCCATTCGGCGTCCTCGACTGCATCGCGTGCGGCCTGCTCGAAGCCGACCCCGCGCTCGCGCGCCTCTGCCTGGATGCGCTCGATGCTCGTGTCGCCGATACCGCGCTTCGGCGTGTTGATGATGCGGCGCAGCGATATCTCGTCGGCAGGGTTCACGACCGCCTTCAAGTAGGCGGTGAGGTCGCGGATCTCGGCCCGGTCGAAGAACTTGGTGCCGCCCACGATCTTGTAGCCGATGCCGGCACGCAGTAGCGAGTCTTCCAGCACGCGGCTCTGCGCGTTGGTGCGGTAGAAGATCGCGAAGTCGCAGTAGCTGCGCTCCTCCTTGCGCACGAGCGACTCGATCTCGGCGGCGACAAAGCGGGCCTCATCGCGCTCGTCACTCGCCAGGTAGCTGGAGATCTTCTCGCCTTCGGCGTTCTCCGTGAACAGCGTCTTCGGCTTGCGGTTCGAGTTGTTGGCGACGACCGCGTTGGCGGCCATGAGGATGCGTGCCGTCGAGCGGTAGTTCTGCTCGAGCTTCACGACCTCGGCCTGCGGGTAGTCGCGCTCGAACTCGAGGATGTTTCGGATGTCGGCGCCACGCCACGAGTAGATCGACTGGTCGTCGTCGCCAACGACCATGAGGTTGTGGTGCGCCTCGGAGAGCAGTGTGGTGATGCGGTACTGCGCGTGGTTCGTGTCCTGGTACTCGTCGACGCTGATGTAGCGGAAGCGCTGCTGGTAGGCGCGACGCACGTCCTCGTGCTTGTCGAGCAGCCGGTGCGCTTCCACGAGCAGATCGTCGAAGTCCATCGCATTGGCCTGCTTGCAGCGCTCCTGGTAGCGGGCGAAGATGCGCCCCGCCGCCTTGTCCAGAGGCGAGAATGCCTTCACGCCGAAGGCCTCCGGATCGACCAGCTCGCTCTTCGCCGAGGAGATGCGGCCGCGCACGGCGTTGACCGGGTAGCGCTTGTCGTCGATGTCGAGCTCGCGCATGACCTCTTTGATCATGCGCTTGCTGTCGTCATCGTCGTAGATGGTGAAGTTGCGCGAGTAGCCTAGGCGCTCCGCATCGGCGCGCAGCATGCGCACGCACATCGCGTGAAAGGTCATCACCCACATCGCACGCACGCCGTAGCCGAGCTGCGCCCCAAGCCGCTCGCGCATCTCGGCGGCGGCCTTGTTGGTGAAGGTGATCGCGAGGATCTCGTGCGGGCTTACGCCCAAGTCGGCCACGAGGTGAGCGATTCGGAAGGTCAGAACGCGCGTCTTGCCCGAGCCTGCGCCGGCCAGCACGAGCAGCGGGCCGTCGGTGGTCTCAACGGCGCGCCGCTGGGCCGGATTCAGGGAGGTGAGGTCGATAGTCATAGCGAGGTAGTGTAGCACGCGAAGTGGGGCGAAACGGCCCGCTCAGACGCCCGTCTCACCGCCGCAGCGCAGCTATCATGCGGCGCGGATCGATGAGTAGTCCGAGAGCTGCCTCCAAGCTCGTGACAACGATGTCAGCGGCGGCAATAGCGCTGCTCGCAGCGCCCTCCATGCCGATGACGGCGATGCCCACAGCTGCGTCACGCAGCATCAGCTCATCGTTGGCGCCGTTACCGATCGCTACGACTCCCTGGCTGCCCAGCTCGTCGACGAGATCGAGCTTGGCCTCCGCCTCCCGGCCGTCGCCAATCACTCGCACATCGAGCCCGAGCGGCTCGAGCATCTTGCCGACGCCGCCGTAGGTGTCGGCGGTGATCGCGTGAATCGCAAGCAGCGGCTTGAGCGGGTCGAGGAACTCCTCCGTGTAGACGGGCACCTCGCCGTCTTGCGCCAGCGTGCCGTTTACATCCAGCACGAGATGTTCGAGTTCAAGCAGCCCGAAGCCTGGGATGTCTATGGAAAGCATGGCTGGTTCCTACTCTTCAGGGCCGAGCTGGCCGGTACCGTCCGCGTATGTCATTCCCGCTGCGGCGTCGGCTGCAACCTCGTTGGCGGCTACGATGGCCGCATATGCTCGTGCCGAAGGCCGGATACGCCGGGCGAAGGTGCGGTAGTCCACTTCGGCAAGGCCGAACCGTGGGCCGAAACCTGCCGCCCACTCGAAGTTGTCGATGAGCGACCAGTGCAGGTAGCCGCGCACATCCGCGCCCTCGCTGATCGCCTTGCGGAGCCAGCGCAGGTGGTCGACGAGGAAGCGCTCACGCTGCGCGTCGGCCGCATCGGCGAGCCCGTTCTCCGTGATGTAGATGGGCAGCTGATAGCGACGCCAGGCGCGCATGACGACGCGGTAGAGCCCCTCGGGGACGATGCGCCAACCCGTGTCTGTGCGTGGCGTGTGCCCGTCGTCATCGGCGACGCCGAAGGTGCGGCAGGGCGAGTCGTGGTAGTACTGCACGCCGATCCAGTCGGTCACACCCTGGACTCGGTCCATGAACAGGTCGTTTGCAAGCCAATCCCAGAAGATCTGCATCGGCGCCGACAGCGCGCCGCCGTCACTTGCCGCATGCGGCCACGCGAAGACGTGGGTGAGGCCGACTCCAGTCTCGTTACCGCAAGCCTGCTTGATGGCGGCGCGCGCAAGCCGATGCCCGTCGGCAAGACCGCGGTAGACGCGCAGCGCCCCAAGCACGTCGCGCCTCCGGCCGGGCGGCCAGACACCCTCGATATAGCCCTGAAGCGCGTAGGTGTTGGCTTCGTTGATCGTCGCCCAGAAGTCCACGTAGTCGCACAGGTACTCTGCGACCACGCCCGCGTACACACCGAACAGGTCGGGCGCGCCAACAGACGTCCAGCCGCCCTTGGCGGCGAACCACGCGGGATTCGTGAAGTGCCACAGCACGACCATCGTCTTAAGTCCGGCCGAGCGGGCCCCGCGCAGGATGTCGGCGTAGTGCTCGAGAGCTTTGTAGTCCCACGCGCCGCGCCGCGGCTCGATGCGCGCCCACTCAACTGAGATGCGCACGACGCCAAGCCCCAGCTCCTTGGCGACGGCGATGTCGTCGGCCCAGCGATTCCATGAGTCAGCAGCGAGAAGTGAGGGCTGGGCACCATGGCCCGCCTGCTCCCACTCCCACCAGTCGGAGTCAGCATTGTCGCCCTCGACCTGGTGCGCCGCCGTTGCGGCGCCCCACAAGAAGCCGTCTGGGAAACGCGAGTCGGATGCGGGAGTTCTGTGCACGCAGGTCCTTCGTTTCGGCGGCGTCGCAGAGAAGGGGTCGCGCGATCCGCTACCGCACGAACTTGATCATCGTGAAGCCGTCGTCGCTTTGATTCTTGAGACACTCACGGTGAACGATCGAGCGCTCACCGGCGCTGTACTGCACGTTGCCACAGTCTCGGCAGACAGTCCTGTCGCATACCGAGCAGGTGCCGAGCACGTGCGTATGCTCGGCACGGCAGTGGGGGCAGAATTCATCGCGATGCGAGAGCGGCTCCACCGAAGGACACCCCAATAGAACGGACCGTCGTCCGCGGGTTCCCTCGACTACCCGGTAATGAGCCGTATGTCCCCTACACCAGCCGGCTGCCGACAGCCCCCGCTACTGGGGTGAGTTCGCCGACGAGCCTGCGCAGTCCTTCTATGTCGAGCGACTGCGGGCCGTCACAGAGCGCCTCGCGCGGATTCGGGTGGACCTCGACCATGATCCCGTCAGCACCGACGGCCACGGCGGCCTTCGAGATGGCAGGAACGAGGTCGGCGCGACCCGCGGGGTGCGACACGTCGACGATGATCGGCATGAGCGAGAGTGCCTTCACCACGGGCACCGCGGTGATGTCGAGCGTGAAGCGGTATGCGGTCTCAAAGGTGCGGATGCCACGCTCGCAGAAGATGACGTTCTCGTTGCCGTTCATGGTGATGTAGTTGCTGGCCTGCAGCCACTCTTCGATCGTGGAGGCCATGCCGCGCTTGAAGACGACCGGCTTGCCACTTTCGGCGGTGACCTCGCCCACTCGCCTGAGCAGGGAGAAGTTGGCCATGTTGCGCGTGCCGATCTGGATGATGTCGGCGTACTCGTTGACCTTCTCGGCATGCGCCGAGTCGGTGAGTTCGGTGACGATCAGCAGCCCGTACTCGTCGGCCGCCTCACGCATCATCTTCAGGCCCTCTTCTTCGAGGCCCTGGAACGAGAACGGCGAGGTGCGGGGCTTATAAGCGCCACCGCGCATGACCTTGATGCCGAGCTCCTTCAAGGCCGCGGCGACTTCGCGCATCTGCTCGCGGCTCTCGACCGAGCACGGCCCGGCGATGATCGTGCAGCCTCCGTCGCGAGTTACCGCTCCGATTGCGGGTGCGTTCTGCTCCGACATCAGCCCCTCATCTCCTTGGCCACGTGAAGGATGGCCTCCCAGATCTCGCGGAGATCATCGCCGAAGAGCGGGCCCTCATTGCACGAGCTCACGTGCGAGAAGATCTCCTCTTCCCGCTTCGGGTCGTAGAGACCGAGGTGGGCCTGCGGCTTGAGCTTGCGAATGTCGAGCGAGCACTGGGCGCGCTCGTTGAGCAGCTTCACGAGCTGGCAGTCGATATCGTCGATCCGCGCGCGGATCTCGCCGATTCGAGCCTGGGCGTCGCTGTTGGCGTCGGGCATCGAAGCGCCTCTTTCTACGTTGTGCCGACAGTCTGCAGGTAGGTTATGCGGCTTCTTATTATCGCACGAGCCCGCATATGCAGGCTCGTAGCGTCTCTCTCTGTGGCATCACGGGCTCGGCGAGCGGTACGCCTACTCCCACTCGATCGTTCCGGGGGGCTTGCTCGTGATGTCGTATGCGACGCGGTTGATGCCGTCGACCTCGTTGATGATGCGGTTGCTCATCTTGGCGAGCAGGTCGTGCGGCAGCCGCGCCCAGTCGGCAGTCATGGCATCTGCCGAAGCAACGGCGCGGATGATGATCGGGTTCTCGTAGGTGCGCTCGTCGCCCATGACGCCGACGCTCTTGATGTCGGGGAGCACCGCGAAGTACTGCCAGACCTGTCGGTCGGTGTCCCAGTCGCCGATCTCCTCGCGCACGATGGCGTCGGCACGGCGTAGCTTCTCGAGCTTCTCGTGCGTGATGTCGCCGATGATGCGCACTGCGAGGCCGGGGCCCGGGAAGGGCTGGCGGTGAACGATCTCGTCGGGCAGGCCCAGCTCGGAGCCGACGGCACGAACCTCGTCTTTGAACAGCGCCTTGAGCGGCTCGATGAGGTCGAAGTGCACACCCTCGGGGAACGGGATGAGGTTGTGGTGGCTCTTGATCTTGGCGGCGTGCTTGTTGCCCGACTCGATGACGTCGGGGTACAGCGTGCCCTGGGCCAGCCACTTCACGCCCTCGAGCGTGGTGGCCTCCTCGAAGAAGATCTTCCAGAACTCCTCGCCGATGATGCGGCGCTTGTGCTCCGGGTCGCTCACGCCGGCGAGCAGCGTCAGGTAGCGCTCCTCGGCGTCGACGTGCACGAGGTTGACGTGGAAGGTGTCGCGGAACGTGTGCACGACCTGCTCG
>DASRYH010000071.1:0-18457 GCA_035687245.1 Coriobacteriia bacterium | reverse complement strand
GAGTGAGGGACTTGCCGCTCTGTTCTGGGGCGTTGTCACGTTCTCGATACTGATCGTCATCCACGAGGGCGGTCACTTCCTGGCTGCGCGTGCCTTCGGCATCAAAGTCCACGAGTTCATGATCGGGCTGCCGGGCCCCGCGCTGCGGCTCAAGGGCAAGAAGACGACCTACGGCATCACGATGGTGCCGCTGGGCGGCTACGTGCGCATTGCGGGCATGGAGCCCGGCGCCGAAGACCCCGCACTTGGCCCTGCACTCGCCGCGCTCACGCGTCGCGGGCGTGCCACCGCCTTCGCGATCGCCGAAGACACCGGCGTGAGTGAGGAAGATGCCGACCGCACTCTCATGACGCTCGTCGATTGGGGTGCGGCCACGCTTGCCGAAGATGACGAGTACACCTTCGTCTCCGAACACGCCTTCGAAGCTGCCGAAGACCCATCGCTGCTCGATCGCGCGCGCTCCATCACCTATCGCTCGCTGAAGCTGTGGCAGCGTGTTGTGCTGCTGTCGGCCGGGGTGTTCCTGAACCTCATGACCGCTGTGTTGGTATTCAGCATCGTGGTCTCGATCTACGGCGTGTACTCGACCAAGATCTCGGCGGTTGGCAAGGACTCGGCGGCTGCGCGAGCGGGCCTGAAGGTGGGCGACCGCATCACGCGCGTTGACGGCCACCGCATCGGCACGTGGCAGAAGCTCATGGACACCGTTGCCGGATACGATCCGGGATACGCGCTGAAGGTCACCTTTATGCGCGGCGAGCAGGAGATCACCGTCATCGCGAAGCTGGGTAAGAACCCCGATACCGGTCACGGCATGCTAGGTGTGTCACCCTCCATCGAGAAGCCATCGCCGTGGCGCGCGTTGATCGAGTCGATCAGCTACATCGGGCTCACTTTCGGCGCCATCTTGAAGTTCTTCGACCCGCGCTTCGCTCGAGAGGCGATGAAAGGTGCCGCGAGCGTCATCGGCGCGTCGTACATGGCTGCCGACGCGGCCCGCACGAGTGCGCTCAGCTACGCGTCGCTCGTGGCGATGCTCTCGCTCTCGCTTGGCGTCATCAACATCTTCCCGGTCCCGCCGCTGGACGGCGGCAAGGTACTGCTCGAGTTCGTCGAGGCGCTGCGCGGACGCCCGCTGCCCCGCAAGGTGTCGCTGGGCCTCTCGGCCGCCGGCGCGATCCTTCTCTTCTCGCTCATCGCCGTGCTCATGTACGCTGACGTCATCCGCTACATCGTCAAGTAAGAGGGGACGGGTGGGCTCCAACCGTGCTTGAACGACGCGCCACCCGAACCGTGATGGTGGGAGATGTCGCCGTTGGTGGCGGCCACCCCATCTCCGTGCAGTCAATGACGACCACCGACACGCGTGACGCCGCCGCCACGCTCGCGCAGATCGACGCGTTGGCAGCTGCTGGCTGCGAGATCGTGCGCGTGGCGATTCCGCGCACCGAGGCCCTCGACGGCTTCGAACGCATAGCTGCCGAATCGGTGCTGCCGGTGGTGGCCGACATCCACTTCGACCACCGCCTCGCTATCGAGGCTGCACGCCGCGGCGCCGCGAAGCTGCGTATCAACCCGGGCAACATCGGCGAGATGGCGCGCGTTGATGCCGTCATCGACGCCGCGGGTGAGGCGGGCATCCCCATCCGCATCGGCGTGAACGCCGGCTCGCTCGCCGCCGACCTTGCCGAAGCCGACCTGCCGCTCGCGGTGAAGCTCGCCGCAAGTGCTGTCGAGTTCTGTGCGCACTTCGAGGAGCGCGGCTTCACTGACATCGTCGTCTCCGCCAAGGCCTCGAGCGTGCCTGTCACCATCGAGACCTACCGCGACCTTTCGGCAAGGCTCGACTACCCGCTGCACATCGGCGTCACCGAAGCCGGGACGCTGAGGACCGGCACCGTGAAGTCGTCGGTGGGCCTGGGAGTGCTGCTCGCCGAAGGCATCGGCGACACGATGCGCGTCTCGCTCACGGCCGACCCGGTCGAAGAGGTGCGCGTGGGCTGGGAGATCCTCGCCTCGCTCGACATCCGTCGCAACAGCCCCGAGATGGTGAGCTGTCCCACCTGCGGGCGCTGCGAAGTGAACCTCATTCCGATTGCCGAAGAGATCGCCGCGCGGCTTGAGACGCGGCAGAGCGCGGTCAAGGTCGCCGTCATGGGCTGCGTCGTGAACGGCCCCGGCGAGGCGCGCGAGGCCGACATCGGAGTTGCCGCCGGCAAGGGCGTCGGCCTGCTCTTCAGCCACGGCGAACCGCTTCGCAAGGTCCCCGAGGATCGTATCGTCGACGAGCTGATGGCCGAAGTCGACCGCATCGAGGCTGAGCGCGCCAAGTAGCGCCACTGCCGCTCACTCCGCCACCACGCGCGTTGGCGGACGCTTCGGCCCGTTCGGCGGGAGTTCATGGGACACGAAGCGCCCAAGACCCAGAATCTGAAGGTGGAGGAGTCGGTGCCCACCCCACCGGCTCCTCCACCTCTTTGTCACAACCGCGCGGTCGCTGCGGTATCCTTCTGCGAGACGCCGCAGCGCTTGAGAGCGCGCCGCGCTAAACCCGGAACTTCGAGAAAGCGAAAGCCCAAAGATGACTGTCGCCCTTCGCATGAGCAGCCTGTACGCGCCCACGCTCAAAGAGGACCCCACCGAGGCCGAACTCGCCTCGCACCGGCTGCTCTTGCGCGCCGGCATGATCCGCAAGGCCGCTGCCGGCATCTACAGCTTCCTGCCGCTGGGCTGGCGCTCGCTGCACAAGATCGAGCAGATCGTGCGTGAAGAGATGGATGCGATCGGCAGCCAGGAGATCATGATGCCGGTCGTGCAGCCCGCCGAGCTGTGGCACGAGTCGGGCCGCTGGGACGTCTACGGGCCGGAGTTGGCGCGTCTGCAGGACCGCCACGGACGTGACTTCTGCCTTGGACCCACACACGAGGAGATCATCACCTCGCTTGCGCGTGCCGACGTGCGTTCCTACCGTGAACTGCCGCTCTCGCTCTACCAGGTGCAGGTGAAGTTCCGCGACGAGGTTCGGCCCCGCTTCGGCCTGCTGCGCGGTCGCGAGTTCATCATGAAGGACGCATACAGCTTCCACGCCACGCAGGAGTCGCTGCAGGAGCACTACGAAGAGATGAGCCACGCCTACGGCCGAATCTGCGAGCGCTGCGGCCTGGACTACCGTCCCGTTGAGGCTGACTCCGGCCAGATCGGCGGCAAGGTCACGACTGAGTTCATGGCGCTTGCCGACTCCGGTGAGGCCGAGATCGTCTACTGCGGCTGCGGCTGGGCCGCAGACGTCGAGGCTGGCGAGACCGTCGTGCCGCGCAATCCTTCGGTCACCGAGCCCCGCCCGATGGAGAAGGTGCACACGCCCGACATTCGCACGATTGCTGAGCTTGCCGATCTCCTCGGCGAGGCGGAGCACGATACGGTCAAGACGATGGCCGGCAAGACGCCCGAAGGCCAGCTGGTCTTCCTTCTCGTGCCGGGCGACCGCGAGCTCAACCCCATCAAGGCCGGCAACGTTGTGCCTGGACTCGAGTTGCTCGAGGAGGCCGACTTCGCGAAGTACGGCATTCCGAAGGGCTCGCTAGGCCCCGTGCACGCGCCCGAGGGCACGCTCGTGATTGCCGACAACAGCCTTGAAGGCGACGTCTCGTGGGGCGTGGGCGCCAACGAGAATGACTATCACCTCATCCACGCCATGCCGGGCCGTGACTTCGAGGTCGAGCGCTGGGCCGATCTCGTGCTCGCGCAGGCTGGCGACGGCTGCCCGACATGCGGCGGCACCGTGCAGATGCGCCGCGGCATCGAGGTCAGCCAGGTCTTCCAGCTGGGCACCAAGTACTCAGAGTCGATGGGCGCGACCTTCTCCGACGAGAACGGCGAAGAGAAGCCCTTCATCATGGGCTGCTACGGCGTGGGCGTTTCGCGCTCGCTGGCAGCCGTCATCGAGCAGTACAACGACGACTACGGCATCAAGTGGCCGGTCTCAGTCGCGCCGCTCGAGGTCGCGGTCATCCCGCTTGCCGCCGACGGCGAGGTCTTCGAGGTTGCGGAGCGCATCTGGAGCGAGCTTGCTGCCGCGGGCATCGAAGTCGTCATCGACGATCGCGACGAGCGCGCGGGCGTGAAGTTCAACGACGCCGACCTCATCGGCTGGCCCTACCAGGTTGTTGTGGGCAAGAAGGGGCTTGCGGATGGGGTCGTCGAGCTGAAGGTCCGCGGCACCGGTGAGCGCGACACGCTGCCGCTCGACGAAGCCGTCGCGAAGCTGGCAGATGTTGTTAAGGAAGACCGCGCACGCTTCGCTTAGGCGGTCTGTGCGCCTGGCCTTTTCGGCAGGGCAGAAACGTCTCGCAGGGCCCCGGCTGCGTTTGGTCGGGGCCTTTTGCTGTGGTAAACTCCACGCCGTACGTGAATCTGGCCGTTTTGGGAGAAGTGGGCTTACGCTCGCTTCTTTTGTTCTGCGGACGAAGAAGGGGGGTTTCCCCAGTGGCGAAGACCGATATTGCTCGTACGCTTGAGGAGCTCCTCGAACCCGTCGCCGCAGCTCACGGGCTTGAACTCGTGGCTGTGGAGCAGGCAGGCGGCCGCAAGTCGATGATTCTGCGTGTGCTGCTTGATTGCGAGGGAGGCATCAGCCTCGACGCGATCTGTGAGGCGAATGCGTGGATCAACGACGCTATCGACGAAGCCGACCTGATCGGCGGGCCCTACACCCTTGAGGTGTCGTCGCCCGGCATCGACCGGCCGCTGCGCAAGCCGAGTGATTTTGAGCGGTTTGCAGGCGAGACGGTGACGGTGAAGAAGACGGCGCGTCCGGGCGAAGGTCGTCTGGCGTGGACCGGGGTGCTCGTGGGCCTCGAAGGCGAGTCGGTAGTACTGGATGTTGACGGTGAACGCGTCGAGATCGCACTCGACAGCGTGCAGAAGGCACGCCTCAAAGGCGTGGTGGACTTTTCGAGAGAGAGGGGCGCAGATCAGTGAGCTCCGAACTGATGGACGCACTTAGGGCGCTTGCCCGTGATAAGGGAATCGACGAGTACGACATGCTCGACAAGCTCGAGCAGTCGCTGGCCTCTACCTACCAGCGCATCCTCGACCTCGATAACCCGACCCGCGTGACGATCGACCGCGAGTCTGGTCGCATCTACGTCTACGAACTCGTTCCTCAGGGCGAGTGGGACGAAGAAGCCGGCGAAGAGCCGGTCTACGACGAGCGTGACGTCACGCCGCCGGACGTCTCCCGTATCGCCGCTCAGAACGCCAAGAGCGTCATCACCGGCATCATTCGTGACGCCGAGCGCGAGAAGATCTTCGAGGAGTACGCGGATCGCATCGGCGAGTCTGTCACCGGTACGGTGCAGCAGTCCGACAGCCGCTATACCCTCATCAAGCTGCGCGAAGGCGTCGAAGCGCTTCTGCCGCCGAGCGAGCAGCCGGGCAACGAGCGCTACGACCACAACCAGCGCATCAAGGCCTACATCATCGACGTGCGCAAGGGTCAGGGCTCCGAGCCCTCGATCGTTGTGTCGCGTACCCACCCTGGTCTGATCCGCCGCCTCTTCGAGATCGAGGTGCCCGAGGTCTACGACGGCATCGTCGAGATCAAGAGCGTGGCTCGCGAGCCGGGCGCGCGCAGCAAGGTCGCCGTTTCCAGCCGCGAGCCGGGTCTCGACCCGGTTGGCGCGTGCGTGGGGCCGAAGGGCAGCCGCGTGCGCATGGTCGTGGGCGAGCTTCGTGGCGAGCGCATCGACGTCGTGCCGTGGAGCGAGGATTCGGCGTCTTATGTCGCCGCGTCGCTTTCGCCGGCAAAGGTCGACCGAGTGATCATCAACGAGGACAGTCACACCGCGACTGTCGTCGCTCCTGACGACCAGCTGTCGCTTGCCATCGGCAAGGAGGGCCAGAACGCCCGCCTCGCCGCCAAGCTCACCGGCTGGCGCATCGACATCAAGAGCTCAACCATGGCCTCCGAGCAGGGAATTCCCACCGCCGCGGCTGCGCAGGCGGACGGTGCGGAGGACTTCGACGGCCGTTGTGTATGGGTCACTTCTTCCGGAGTGCGCTGCCGTAACCAGGCGCGCCCGGGTAGCTACTACTGCGGTGTTCATGAGAAGGAGGCCGCCGCGGAGTGATGAAGCAGCGCAAGGTACCCGTCCGAACTTGCACCGGCTGCGCAACGTCATCTGACAAGCGCAGCTTCGTGCGTGTCGTGAGGACTCCCGACGGCCACGTGGAGATCGACCCCACGAACAAGGCCAATGGCAGGGGAGCGTACCTGTGCGCGGACCCGGACTGTTTTGAGATGGCGCGCAAGCGCCGGCGCCTCGATTCGGCGCTCCGGGTAAGTTTGAAAGATGACGACTATACGAGACTGAAGCGTGACTTCGACGAGCTGGTACGCACGCAAAGCTCGCAGGGAGAGTGAGAAAGAACCATATGCCGAGCATGAGAGTACATGAGCTCGCGAAAGAGTTCGGGATGTCGAGCAAGGAGCTGCTAGACAAGCTCCAGGCCATGAAGATCCCGGCTAAGAACCACGCCTCAACGCTGGTCGAGGCCTACGTGGACAAGATCCGCAAGGAGCTTGGGCCCGAGATCGCCGAGCGCCAGCAGGCTATCGAGGAAGAGCGCAAGAAGACCGAGGCTATCGAGGCCGAGAAGAAGGCTGCCGAAGAGGCGAAGCGCAAGGCCGACGAGGAAGCTCGTCGCAAGGCCGAAGACGCTGAGCGCAAGGCCCGCGAGGCCGAGCGTAACGCCCGCGAGGAGGAGCAGAAGCGACTTCTCGAAGAGGCACGCAAGCGCGCCGAAGAAGAAGAGAACGCTCGTATGGAGGCCGAAACGGCCGACGCTCGAGCTCAGATCGAGGCTGCCGCACCGGTGGTTGAGGTTGTAGTACCTGAACCTGAGGTCGAGGTTGTCGTTGAGGAGCCCGCAGAGGTTGCAGCTCCCGACACGCGTTCCCCGCTTGAGATCGCCATCGCGGCCGAGAAGGCCCGCCTGGATGCCGAGAAGGCAGCGACTCAGGAGAAGAAGGAAGAAGAGCGCTACCGCCAGATGGCTCGCGAGGCCGAGCAGCTGCAGCGCGACAAGGTCATCGAAGAGGCCAAGGCCGCGGTTGCCGCTGCCCAGGCTGAGGGTGGCAAAAAGAAGAAGAAGAAGCACAAGAAGACCGGCGAAGAGGCCGAGGACGCTCGTCATCACGAGTCCGCGACCCACGCAGCCGACGTCGAGCTTGTGGAGGGCGCCGTCACCGTCACCGAGGGCGTCACCGTCGGCGACTTCGCGGAGCTCCTTGGCGTTCCCGCCAACGACATCATCAAGCGCCTGTTCATGCTGGGTACGCCGTTGACGGTGAACCAGCCTATGGGCCGCGACCTGCTCGAGATCGTCGGCGAAGATATGGGCGTTCTCGTCCAGATCATCAAGCCCGAAGAGGAGCAGGCGTTCACCTACGAGGACAAGGAAGAAGACCTCGTAGACCGTCCGCCGGTCGTGACGGTCATGGGTCACGTCGACCACGGTAAGACGTCGCTTCTCGACGCCATCCGCGAGACCGGCGTTGCCGCGACTGAGGCTGGTGGTATCACGCAGCACATCGGTGCTTCGGTGGTACACAAGAACGGCCGCCAGATCACCTTCATCGATACGCCGGGTCACGAGGCGTTCACCGCCATGCGCCAGCGCGGTGCCAACATCACCGACATCGTCATCCTCGTGGTGGCCGCCGACGACGGCGTCATGCCGCAGACGATCGAGGCTATTCACCACGCGCAGGCCGCCGGCGTGCCGATCATCGTGGCCGTCAACAAGATCGATAAGGACGGCGCGAACCCCGAGCAGGTCCGCCAGATGCTCACCGAGCACCAGATCGTGCCGGAAGAGTGGGGTGGCACCAACATCTTCGTCAACGTCTCGGCCAAGAAGCGCATCGGCATCGATGACCTTCTCGAGATGGTGCTCCTGCAGGCCGACGTGCTCGAGCTCAAGGCCAACCCGAACGCCGAGGCATTCGGTGTTGTCATCGAGGCCAAGCTCGACAAGGGCCGTGGTCCTGTGGCCACCATGCTCGTCCAGCGAGGTACGCTCCGCGTGGGCGACGGCCTCGTAGCCGGTACCGCCTACGGCCGAGTGCGTGCGCTTGTGGACCCGATGGGCAAGCAGGTCACGAGCGCCGGTCCGGCCGACCCGGTAGAGATCCTGGGTCTCGGCTCCGTGCCGAGTGCCGGTGACGACTTCCGCGTCTACGCCGACGAGCGCGATGCTCGTAGCCACGCTGAAGAGCGTGCTATGAAGGAGCGCCTGCGAGACCAGGCCAAGACCAAGAAGCACGTCTCCCTCGAAGACCTCTTCGCGCGTATCGAAGAGGGTGAGCTCAAGGACCTCAACCTTATCGTCAAGGCCGACGTTCAGGGTTCGATCGAAGCGGTCACCGACGCGCTGGACAAGATGGACCAGACCGAGGTCCGCATCAACGTCATCCACTCGGCTGTTGGTGGAATCACGGAGTCCGACGTCATGCTCGCCGACACCTCGGACGCCATCATCATCGGCTTCAACGTGCGTCCTGCTCCCAAGGCCAAGGCCTTGGCCGAGAAGGAGCACGTGGACATCCGCATGTACCGCGTCATCTACCAGGCAATCGAAGAGATCAACGCCGCTCGCGTGGGCATGCTGGCGCCCGACGTCATCGAGCAGGACACCTCGCATATCGAGGTCCGCGAGCTCTTCCGCGTGCCGAAGATGGGCGTCATCGCCGGTTGCTACGTGGTCGACGGTGAGATCAACCGTGACGACCAGGTGCGCATCGTGCGCGACGGCACGGTCATCCTCGAAGGCAAGATCGGCTCGCTGCGCCGCTTCAAGGAAGACGTGAAAACGGTCAAGTCGGGCTACGAGTGCGGTATCGGTATCGACGGCTTCCAGGACCTCAAGGAGGGCGACATCATCGAAGGCTTCAAGGTCATCGAGGTCGCCCGAGAGTCGTAGGGGAGGTTCGAGACTATGCGTGAGTCTTTCGGACGCAAGTCCGATGAACAGCTCCGCGAAGCGGTTGCGAGCATCATCGCTTCCGAGATCAGTGATCCGCGCGTCGCGCTGATCACGGTCACGGGCGCGAAGGTCAGCTCGGACCGCAGCGTGGCAGAGCTCTTCGTGTCGGCCGATCCCGGCCGCTACGACGAGGTGCTGGCCGGCCTTGAGTCGGCGAAGGGGCGCATTCGCTCCCTCGTCGGCCATGGCCTTGGCTGGCGCGTCTCTCCCGAGCTTCGTTTCCACATCGACGAGAGCGTGGATGCCGGCGAGCGTATCGCTGAGGCTCTGACGCACATCCCGCCCACGCTTGTGGACGGCGTCGGCGCCGAGCCCAGCGTGCCCGAGGACGACGAGGCCTAGAACGATGCTGCCGTCGCTTCACCACGCCGCGGTCGCTCTCAAGCGAGCGTCGTCGGTTGTCGTGTGCGCGCACGTGCGCCCTGACGGCGACGCAGTCGGCTCCGTGCTCGCGCTCACGCTCGCACTGCGTTCGGTGGGCGTTCCAGCCGTGCCGACGCTCGCTGATGATCGCGACCCTTCGGAGACCTACGCGTGGCTGCCTGGCTACGGCCTCTACGTGCCCGCGAAGGACCTCGAAGCGCCGCAGGTATTCGTTGCGCTTGATACGCCCATTCCTGAGCGGCTGGGCGTAGCGCAGTCGTTGTGTGAGGGTGCCGAGACGGTGGTCGTCATCGACCACCACCCGGACGCCAAGGAGTACGGCGACGTGCACGTGCTGGAGAGCAGCGCGGCAGCGACCGGTGAACTCGTATGGCAGTTGCTCGATGCACTTGAGGCTCCTTCCGATCCGGACGTTGCACTCTGTTGTTACACCGCGCTGCTTACCGACACCGGTCGGTTCTCTTTCCAGAACACAACCTCGGCCTCGCTTCGGCATGCGGCTGAGATGGTGGACGCGGGCGTGGATCCGTCGATGGTCGCGCTCCACACCTACCAGACCCGCAGCTCTGCCTCCCTTGCACTTGAGGCACGCGCGATGTCGCGTCTGACCTGCGCGAACGGCAACGCGGTGGCCTACACCTGGGTTGAGGACAACGACTTCGTTGAGACCGGTGCTCGCCCTGAAGAGGCTGAGCACCTGCCCGAAGCGATTCGCGTGGTCGAAGGCATCGAGGTGGCGCTGCTGCTTCGCCAGCGGGGGAGTGAGGTGCGCGGTAACCTGCGCGCGAAGACGTCCACAGATGTGGGCAGCGTTGCGCGTCACTTCGGCGGCGGTGGTCACAGGGCCGCATCCGGTTTCACGGTCGAGAACTCGACGGTGGAGCAGGTTCTCGCCCAGATCCTGCCGATGCTGCCCGGGTGGTCCGGCGCGTGAGTGCCAAGCGCGGCGCGAGCGGGCTGTCCGGGATCCTTCTCGTCGACAAGCCTGAAGGCCTGACCAGCCACGATGTGGTCAACCGCGTGCGCAGGGCCACGGGTGAGAAGCGCGTGGGCCACGCCGGCACGCTCGACCCCATGGCCACCGGACTGCTGGTGGTGCTTGTCGGCCCCGCAACGCGCCTCGCGAGCTTCCTCACTGCAGCCGAGAAGCGCTACGTGGCGCGAATCGTCTTCGGCAGCGAGACCGACACCGATGATGCCGAGGGGCGCGTGGTGCGCGAGGCGCCGATTCCGGATGCCGTGCGTGATTCGATTGAGGCTGCCCGCATCGTGTCGTCGCTGGTTGGGGAGCACGAACAGGTTCCTCCTGCGTACTCCGCGATCAAGCGCGATGGCGTCACCGCCTATCAGGCCGCTCGGAAGGGCGAGGCGCTTGAGCTCGAGGCGCGCAAGATATCGATCGATAGCGCTCAGCTGGTTTCCTGCGACGCGGAAGCCGCCGCCTGGGATGTCGCGCTCTCGGTCTCCAAAGGTACCTACATCCGCGCGATCGCGCGTGACCTGGGCCGCGAGCTCGAGTCCGCTGCTCATCTGGGCGCGCTTCGGCGCACGCAGTCGGGCGGCTTGGGCGTTGACGCTGCGGTCACTCTCGACGAAGTGCGCGCAGCAGCTAGCCCCGAGGCTGTGGCGGCCCACTTCGCCGACCCGATCGCGGCGCTCGGCTTGCCGGTGTTCTCAGTCGACGCCGACGGTGCCGCGAGCGTCGCCAACGGGCGCTCGATCGAGCTTCCGGCCGATTCGGCAGTCGAGCTTGCCGAAGGGCAGCGCGTTGCGGTCGTTCACGATGACACTGTGCTTGCGGTGTACGCTGTGAGCAGCGGTTCTTTGGTCGCAGACACGGTGATACCTGGCGGAGTGAAGAAGGGACTGGCGTGAGCGGAGTGGTCATCACGTGGCAGGAGGCGCTGTCGGTCGGGCCGTGTGTGGTCGCGATCGGCGTCTTCGACGGGGTGCATGCCGGCCACGCGCAGATGCTCTCGTTTGCGGTGAAAGACGCCGCCGAACACCAGGTGCCGTCGGTCGCGCTCACGTTCGACCGCGATCCGGAGCAGGTTGTGAGCCCGGGAAGTGCGGTTCCGCAGTTGCTCACGCTGCAGGACAAGTGCGCGGCGCTGCTCGAAACCGGCGTCGACATCGTGCTGGTCGTGCCCTTCACACCCGAACTTGCCCGAATGCCTGCCGAGGTCTTTCTGGACGCTTTCCTGAAGCACTGCTGCGAGGTGAAGTCGCTGCACGTGGGCGAGGACTTCCGATTCGGCGCGAAGGCAGCTGGCGACGCCGATACCCTGCGCGACTGGGCGGAGCAGGTCGGTGCGAAGGTCCACCCGCACAAGCTGCTCGAGATCGACGGCGCGCCCGTGACCTCGACGCGCATTCGCGGCCTGATCGCCGAAGGTGACGTGGGTGAGGCCGCGCGCCTCATGGGACGCGCACCCCGGGTGACTGGCACGGTTGTCGAAGGACGCAAGCAGGGCCAGGAGCTGGGCTTTCCTACCGCCAACGTGCGCCCGGTCGCGTTTGCAGCGATTCCCGCCGACGGCGTCTACGCGGGCCGAGTCATCTTGACCGATGGCACGATCCACCGCGCCGCGATCTCTGTGGGTGTGCCGCCGACCTTCCCCGAGGCGCGCGACTACCTCGAGGCCCACATCATCGCCTTCGATGACGACATCTACGGCCAAACCATCACGCTCGAGTTCGTAGAGCGGTTGCGCGCCCAGCAGGCATTCGGCAACATCGACCTGCTGGTTAGTGCCATCCGAGCCGACGTGGAGAGGGCCGCGTCGCTCTAGCCTCATGGCTGCGGCGGGACGCGAGGGGAGCAGCATGTTCGACAAGGACAACGTGCCCGCTGAAGACGCAGGCATCGACGAGGTCGCCGAAGACGACGACGCCTTCGACCCTAACCCGCTCAGCGCCATCGCGCACAGTATCGGCAAGGCCTTCGGCTACGAGGCGTTTGAGACTGACGAGCTGGAAGACGGTACCCCTGTGGTCACCGACGAGGCGCTGCTTGAGGCCGCCGAACGCGCGGTCGCGGGCCTCGATCCTGAAGACGCCTACGAGAACGCCACCGAAGAGTGGGTCGAAGTGATGGCGAAGCGGCACCTGTCGGGCATGTTCGGCGACGCTGGCTTCACAGCCGCGATGGTGACGGCACCTCTGACCTCGGCCGACATCCCCTTCGCATGGGACCCGTATCCTCCCGAGTCGATGCCGTCGATGCGCGCCGGCTACGGCATCTTCGACCGCCCGTTCACGCTCATGGTGCCGGCGAGCCGGCTCGAGGAAGCGCGCGAGATCCTGCGAAGCGCCTATCCGGAGCTGGAGCTCTAGGCCTTGGACCCGCAGCAACAAGCGGCTGCAGGGCGCTGGGTGCCACTGGGGGAGCAGACCGGCTTCTCCGGGAGCGGCAGCAACTTCGCGGAGGTGTTCGAATCAGCCGGGTCCGACCTTGTGGTGGCTGGCGCGCTTCTCAAGGCGAACGGGATCGAGGTCGCCTGGGACCCCTTCGACCCGGTCGACCTGCATCCCACGCGCGAGGTCATGCTGCGAACCTTCACGCTGCTGGTGCACCCCGAGAACCTCGCCGAGGCTCGCGAGCTCCTCCTGTCGCTGCAGGAAGACGACCCCGACCTCGAGAAGCTTGCCGAAGAGCAGTACCTGACGCCGTGGACTGGGCCCGGCGGCGCAGCGGGCAAGGCCGCCGCACGCGACGCGGCTTCCGAATCGGGCTTCGCTTCTGACCACGCCGCGCCCGACGCCGACGACAACGCGCCTCGCGACGAGCACGGCGACTACCTCTTCGCGAGCGATCGTCGGGCGGCCGAGGAGCGCAGCGCAGCTGCAGCGGAAGGGGCCGACGAGGAGCAAGGTAGCCTCGTGGGGCTGGTCATCATCCTCGGCATCATTGCCGCGCTGCTGGGTATGTTCTTCATGGGTGCCAACGGACTATTCGGCATCCACTAGGGGCGCGGCTACTCCCGGCCCCGTGTGTGATATACTTCCTCGGCTATGCACATACCCCGCTCTTAGAGGTGCGTCTTCCACCGACGCCCATCCCGGACCGGGGCGAATCCACATGAAAGGTGGAACTGATATGCCGCTGTCTAAGGACACGATTGCGAGCATCATCGCGGAGTACAAGCGCGGCGACGCCGACACCGGTTCGACGGAGGTTCAGGTTGCGCTTCTTACCCAGCGCATCCGCGACCTTACCGAGCACCTCAAGCTTCACAAGAAGGACCACCACACCCGTCGTGGACTTCTGAAGCTCGTCGGCCAGCGTCGTAGGCTTCTGAACTACCTCAAGAAGTCCGACATCGAGCGCTACCGCGCGGTCATCGCTCAGCTGGGTATCCGCGAGGTCAAGTAAGACCGAATGCCGAAAGGCGGGGGGCTCAGTCCTCCCGCCTTTTGATTGCATGCCGAGGCGCAAGGGGCGTTTCGGTGAGGAGGAGAGAGAAGAGAGTCACATGAGTAAGATCGTTGAGAGTTTTGAGCTTTACGGCAAGGAGTACGTTCTCGAGACCGGCGAGCTGGCCAAGCAGGCCGGCGGAGCAGTTCTCGTCCGCCAGGGCGATTCGATCGTTCTGGTCACCGCGACGGCGTCCAAGTTCCCCAAGGACCTCGACTTCTTCCCGCTGACGGTAGATGTCGAAGAGCGCATGTACGCCGCGGGCAAGCTCCCCGGCGGCTTCATCAAGCGTGAGGCCCGCGCAAGTGAGAAGGCCACGCTGACCGCCCGCATGATCGACCGCCCGATCCGCTCTTCGTTCGCCGACGGTTTCCGCAACGAAGTCCAGGTCATCGCGACGGTCCTTTCGGCAGACCAGGTCAACCAGTTCGACGTCATCTCCATCATGGGCGCCAGCTCCGCGCTGCTCGCCGCCGGTATCCCGTTTGAGGGTCCGCTGGCCGCGGTGCGCATCTGCCGTGACATGGAGACCGGCGAGTTCCTCGTGAACCCGACCTTTGACGAGACCGAAGACTCCGACCTTGACCTCGTCATGGCCGGCTCCAAGGACGCCGTCTACATGCTCGAGGCCGGCTGCGCTGAGGTGTCTGAAGAGGACATGCTCGCCGCCATGATGTTCGCGCAGGAGGCCATCGGCAAGTTCTGCGAGGCGCAGGAGAAGTTCCTGGCCAAGGTCGACATCACGCCGATGGAGGTCACCCTCCAGGTCGTCGATCCTGAGATCGAGGAGCGCATCTTCGCTGCCGGCGCCGAGCGCATGAACGTTGCGCTGCACAACGCCGACAAGCACGCCCGCATGGGTGATGTTCAGGCCGTGAAGGACGCTCTCATGGCCGAGCTGTTCTCCGAAGAGGAGATCGCCGCCAAGGGCAAGGACATCAAGGCCTCGCTCAAGAAGCTCGAGAAGAAGACGATGCGCACGATGGTCCTCAAGGAGGGCGAGCGCGCCGACGGCCGCAAGCTCGACGAGGTCCGCCAGATCACCACGACCGCCGGCTACCTGCCGCGCGCTCACGGTTCGGGCCTGTTCACTCGCGGCCAGACCCAGGTGCTCTCCGTGCTCACGCTGGGCATGCTTTCCGAGTGGCAGCGCATCGACACGATCGACGTTGCCGAAGGCAAGCGCTACCTGCACCACTACAACTTCCCGCCGTTCTCGACGGGTGAGACTGGTTTCATGCGTGGCCCGAAGCGCCGCGACATCGGCCACGGTGCACTCGCCGAAAAGGCGCTGCTCCCGGTCATTCCGGCCGAGGACGGGTTCCCTTACACGATCCGTATCGTCTCTGAGGTTCTCGAGTCCAACGGCTCGAGCTCCATGGGCTCGGTCTGCGGCTCGACCCTCGCGCTGATGGACGCCGGCGTGCCGATTTCCGCTCCGGTTTCCGGTATCGCCATGGGTCTCATCAAGGAGGGCGACGACGTCGCCATCCTGACCGACATCCAGGGCCTCGAGGACTTCCTCGGCGACATGGACTTCAAGGTCGCCGGTACGCCCAAGGGCATCACCGCCATGCAGATGGACAACAAGGCCAAGGGCCTGTCGCTCGACATTCTGCGTGCCGCGCTGACGCAGGCCAAGGAAGGCCGCAGCTTCATCCTGGGCAAGATGCTCGAGTCCATCGAGACTCCGCGCGAAGAGATGAGCCAGTACGCCCCGCGTATCCTCACCATCAAGATCCCGTCGGACAAGATCCGCGAGGTCATCGGTTCGGGCGGTAAGGTCATCCGCGGCATTCAGGCCGACACTGGTGCCCAGATCGACATCCAGGAGGACGGCACCATCTTCATCGCCTCCAAGGACTTGGGTGGCGAGGAAGCGGTCCGCCGCATCCAGGCCATCGTCAAGGAGCCGGAGATCGGCGAGGAGTACCACGGCCGTGTCGTTTCGATCCAGCCGTTTGGTGCCTTCATCGAGCTCATCCCTGGCAAGGACGGCCTGCTGCACATCTCCCGCGTGGCCCAGGGCCGCGTGGACAAGGTCGAAGACGTGCTCAACGTCGGCGATGCAGTGAAGGTCAAGATCATCGATATCGACGATCGCGGCAAGGTCAGCCTCGACCGCCTCGACAAGCCGGAGGCTCCCCCGCGTGCCGAAGGCGCCGGTGGCGACAAGCCGTCCGGCGACCGCCCTCCGCGCCGTGAGGGTGGTGGCGGCGACGATCGTCGTCCGCGCCGCAGGCACTAATCGCGAAAGCGACTAGCGCCGCCAGCAAGACAACGTAGTGCCAGCGAGGCCCTCGGGAAACCGGGGGCCTCGCTTTGTGTTGGGTTGGAATTCGGGAAGGTGCGACCTCCACCATTCGACCAAAGGAGACCCGTGACTGAGTCAGCGACCAAGCCGAAACTGATCGACCAGCTCCGCAGCGCGCTGCGCGCACGCCACTACAGCCGACGCACCGAGGAGGCGTACACGCGATGGGTGGCGCGCTACATCCGGTTCCACAACTACCGGCATCCGTCCGAGATGGTGGAGCCCGAGATCAACGCCTTCTTGACCCACCTAGCGGTCGAAGAGCATGTGAGCGCTTCCACTCAGACCCAAGCCCTGTCCGCATTGCTGTTCTTCTACCGCAACGTGATCGGTTACGAGATCTGTGAGATCGAGGGCCTCGTCCGCGCCAAGCCGCCGAAGAAGCTCCCTGTGGTGCTCAGCCAACAAGAGGTGTCCCGTGTTCTTGCCGAATTGGACGGCGAGTACCGCCTGATTGCGGCGCTGCTCTACGGGTCAGGTCTCCGTCTGATGGAGTGCCTGCGACTGCGTGTCCAAGACATCGACTTCGACCGCGGAGAGCTCACGATCCGGCGGGGCAAGGGTCGTAAAGACCGAGTGACGATGGTGCCGCGATCAGTGAGAGGCGAGTTGGTGGCGCACCTTCGGCAGGTGCGCTCCATCCACGACCGGGACCTTGCCGACGGATGGGGTCGAGTGGAGCTTCCCGACGCGCTGTGTCGCAAGTACCCCTACGCAGCTGCCGAATGGGCCTGGCAGTGGGTGTTTCCGCAGGAACGGCGTTGGCACAACACGCGGACAGGCGAGCAGGGGAGACACCACATTCACGAGACGCTGGTGCAGCGAGCAGTGAGGGATGCAGCGCGGCGAGCCGGTATTCCGAAGCGGGTCACGTGCCACACGTTGCGACATTCCTTTGCGACCCACTTGCTCGAGGGCGGCTATGACATCCGAACGATTCAGGAGCTACTGGGGCACACAAGCGTGAACACCACGATGATCTACACCCACGTATTGAATCAGGGCGGACTCTGCGTACGAAGTCCCATGGACCGCCTGTAGGTGGCGTATTCTGGCAAGGAGATGGTTGGGGCAACAACACGAGGGTGGCGGTGTGAGATGGCAGGGGAGCAGAGGGTCCGCGTCGACGGTGGTATGGGCGTCTTGTGGTGCATCGGGTGGCTGTTCACAATCGGCTACCTGAAGCTGAGCTTCTGGGTGGGTGTCTTCGCGATCATCCTGTGGCCGTACTACCTAGGAACCGCCGTCCGCTAGCAGCCCCTTCAGCTTATGCAGACTGGAGAAGTCCGCCCCATATACCGTGTGCTACGGTTCCTACGAGCGGTTATCTTCTCTATCCCGCCCTTAGGCGGGCTGCATACTACTTGTTGGACAGAGCATCTGTGGATCAACTGCGGATTCGGGCCCCGGAGGGCATGGTGAAGTCAGTCTACGTTCGGCGTGCTGATAGACGTGAAGTCAATGTGCCAGATGAGCCGAGGAGTGGCTGGCCCGACGCTGCGATCCTTGTTGCATCTACTACCGCGTATGGCTACCTGATCAGCTTCTTGTATCAATACGGGCGTGCAAACTACTACGGCTATCCTCCTGAGTACAACTCCACCTCGCAGCAGTGGGTGTTGTTCGTGGCGGCCGCCTTGGTGCTCGTATTCGGCAGCGTGTGGCTGTCAGCGAGTGTGCTAGGAGCGGGATTTGCACGGTCACTCCACTCCGTGGTCATCCGCCCCCATCATTCGCCCGTCCAACGGCTACGGCGGAGAATACTACTGCTCGTCGTGTTCGGACTGCTGTTCGTGGCGACGCTCGTCTGGGCTCTCGCCACCACGCCGCCATTCGGCCGTGTGGTTGGCGTGGTCTTCGTCATGACAGGACTCGCACTAATGGCGGCAGTGGAGACCACGGGTTCACCGGGGGCGTTCAGATGGCTGGCCGTCGCCGCCTTTGGGGCAATGGTACTCGCCGGTTTGGCGGGATACGGAATGGCGGCCTACGCCGAGGATCACTATCGAGTCGCAGGAACCAATCTGGTCGTTCTTTCAATTGAAGAGAGCGGCAAGTCGTTGGTCGTTGCACCGTATGATTCGAGCACACGGATGATTTCTAGTCAGTACTCGCTGCTTCGCAGTACCGAGACATCGCCTGTAGTCTTGGAATGGATCAAGACGGGCATGCTTCGCGTTTCCGCGCCAAAGTAGCGGGGCCTGTCCAACAAGCGCATCCAGCCGACGCCTTGGGGTGTCGGGCGCGTGCGCGCGGTAAGGTGATGGTGCGCGGCTGATGCGCATCAACGTTAG
>DASRYH010000070.1:0-49084 GCA_035687245.1 Coriobacteriia bacterium | reverse complement strand
GCCGTAGCCCTGCCCATATCCGTTGCCGTAGCCCATCATGCCGCGCTGAGCCACTGCGCGACGATCGCCGAAGTGGCTGGCCACCCCGTGCGCACCCCAACCCGCACCGAACGAGACCGCCGAAATCGCGAGTGCGCCCGCAAGCGCGATCGCCACGATTCCGCCTGTCGACAGGCGCCCGCTCCGGCGCTCTGCGGTGGAAGCGGTGACGCCGGGTACCGCGGGGGCCGGTGCGGCCTGCGGAAGCGGGGCCGTGACCCCGGCAGATTCGGCGATGGGGAGTGGCGCGGTCGGAGCGCCTTCAAACGTGTTGTCGGTATCGGTCATCTGCTCGACCTCCTGGTCGTCGGTGTCTGTGTGGCGGGCGGCCCGTCAGCCTGGCGAGGTACGGGCTGCCCGAACTCCATTGTGGCGCGCACCTGTGGCGACACGATGCCCGGAGAGTGGAGGATGTATGGAGTCGCAGGAGGCGCTTTGCACAGCCCGTATACTGCGTACATGCCGAATCAGCCGTACAACGCCACCCACATCGCAGGCGACACCTACGTCGTGCCCGGCCTGACCAACGCCGGTTTCCTCGAAGGCCTGGTCATCGATACGTGCGAGGACGAGGCGCCCTTCGCCAACACGCCGGTCGACACGCTCGTCATCACGCATGGCCACGCGGATCACTTCTCCATCGGCAGCTTCTTGCGCAACGCGGGCGCTACCGTCTATGCCGCTCGCGACGATGCGTCGATGGTGGAGAACCCCGACATCAACATCCGTGGCATGTTCTCGTGGGCGAAGCCCACCGATACGCTCACCACTAAGCTGTTTCGCGGCGAAGGCTGCGCGGTAGACGGCTACCTCGAGCACTGGTCTGACGATCGCGCGCAGACCATCGCACTTCCCGGTCATACGCTCGGACACTACGGCTTCCTCACCGCCGACGCAGTGCTCTTCTCCGGCGACTCGCTCTATCTCAAGGACCTCTGGGTGCAGCACCCGCTCCCCTACGCCATCGACCCGGGCATGGTGGTCAGCTCGCTCGAACGGCTGCGCGAAGTGCCCTGCGAGTGGATCGTGCCGGCGCACGGCAGGCCGATTCGGCGAGAAGAGGCCGACGAGCACATCGACCACCACATCGCTCAGGTACACGAGGTCGAAGCGCTGCTGGTGGAGCGGCTCAAAGTGCCGCACTCTACCGAGGACGCGATCGCGCTCGTGTCGCGGGAGCGCGGGCTCAACCTCAACCCCGCCGCGTACTGGCTCGCGGTCACCAACGTGAAGGGCTATCTGGGCGAGCTGCTCAACCGGGGGGAGATCGACTTCTACGTCGATGAGTACGCCGGCATGTGGAAGACGCACGAGTAGCTGCCTCGCGCTGCCGTTCGCCGCTCCGGCGGCCAATACGACGATTGCCTGCGCCCACTTCGGGTACACCGCTATGTGGAGGTGGTTTCCATGGCAGACGTCTCCATCAGCCAGAGCGAGCCGTTAACGGTCGCATTCAAGTACGTGCGCGGTCCCTACACTCTGATCCCGCAGACGTTCGGCGAGCTGTACCACTGGGTCGAGCACTACGGGCTCGAGCCCGTCGGCCCGCCACAAGCCCTCTACATCTCCGACCCCGAAGTGACTCCCCCCGACGACACCGAGTGGGAGCTGTGGGCGCCGGTCGCGAGCGGGGCGGGACGCACCGGCCCGGATGAGGGTGGCTACGGGGTCAAGACGGTCGAGCCAGCGCTTGTTGCAGCAGCCATGTACGTGGGTGCGTGGGACGCCATCGGGCCGTTCTACCACGACGTCATGGCATGGCTTGGGGCCAACGGCTACACGCCGGCGGGTCCCTTCCGGGAGGTCTACTTCGATGGACCCGAGGTACCTCCGGAAAAGAACCGGACACAGGTCCTGATACCGGTAGCGCGCCTGGGATAGAATCGTCGCATCCCCCCGCAACACTAGGTGAACAAGCGTGACCGTAGTCTGCTGTCGTGGTTCGGCGGTAGAATCGCTTTCGCGCTTCGTTGAGGGGTGGGGCATGTTCTCAGCACTTCGTGATCGGGACTACCGGCTGCTCTGGCTTGGGCAGACCGTGAGCTTTTTGGGCGACCAGTTCCATCTGATCGCCCTGCCTTGGCTCGTCCTGATGCTCACCAATGACCCCCGCCAGATTGGCTTCGTTCTGGCAGCTTCGAGCATCCCGCGCGCCCTGCTGATGCTGCTTGGCGGTGCGTGGGCCGACCGCCACTCTCCGCGCACGATCATGCTCGTGTCCGATGTACTGCGCTTCGCCGTCGTCGCACTACTCTCCGCTGCGATCCTTACCGGCACGGTCCAGCTGTGGATGATCTACGCGCTCGCGATCATCTTCGGCACCGTGAGCGGCTTCTTCTATCCCGCCTCCAACGCGGCCATTCCCCGCATCCTCGAGGACGAGCAGCTGGAGAGCGGCAACTCCCTGCTGCAGATCGCCGACCAAGCGGCGGCCTTCCTCGGCCCTGCAGCCGCCGGTGTGCTGATCGCGGTCTTTGGACAAGCCGTCATCGGCGGCGAGAAGATGGCGTCGCTCACCGGCATCGGCATGGCCTTCACCGTCGATGCGTCGTCGTTCCTGGTCTCGGCCGTGTGTCTTCTGGCGATGGCGGCTGTATCGGCGCCTGACTCCGGTGCCGAAGACCACCCGCTTCAGGCAGTCAAAGAGGGCCTGGCCTGGGTCTGGAACGAGCCTGAGATTCGATGGATCCTCACGATCATCGCCCTCGCGAACGCTCTGATCTCAGGGCCGCTTCTGGTTGGGCTGACGGTACTGTCCAAAGAGCGGCTCGGCGGCACGACAGTGGCGATGGGCATCATTCTTTCGGTCTACGCGCTGGGTAACCTCGCCGGCATGTTCGGTGCGGGGGTGATCCCGAGGCTGTCAGGGCGCGCTTTCGTCGCGGCAACGGTGGGCCTCGTGGGCGGCTTCGGCATAGCTGTAGCCACGCTCGCCTTCGTTACCGCGACCTGGCAGGCCCTACCACTCATGGCACTGGTCGGGATAGCCAACGGCTACATGGCGGTCACGTTCGTCACGCAGTTGCAGCGCGTCACCCCCGACGAGATGCTCGGGCGCGTGATGGGCCTGTTCATGCTCTCGATGTATGGCCTGATGCCACTCTCACAGGCGATCGCCGGCGTGGTCATCGGCTTCGGCCTCGAAGCGCTCTTCCTTGGGGCGGGTTCGTCCCTTGTCGCAGTCGCGATACTGGCGGCCTCGCGCCCCGAGTTGCGGGACTTGAGCGCCCGGCTCGACCGCGTCTTTGATGAGCAAGCTGCCGAAGACGCCGAGGCTGTTGAGCTGGATCCGGCGCCTGCCGAAGGCTAGCGTCGAAATCTAGGGGTTGCGCGTCTCGCTCGCTGGGTGCGGCCTACTCGTCCGTGCGCGTGCTTGAGTCGACGAAGCCCGTACGAAGGTGGGAGCCATCGCAGAAGGGCTTGTTCTGCGACTTCCCGCAGCGGCAGAGTGTCACGCGGTTGCGCGCCTCGTAGGCAACGCCGTCGGCATCGTAGACGGGGATTCCTCCCCTCACGTACAGCGGCCCGCTCACGCCCATCGCGGGGTCTTCGACCAAGCCGATCGAAGGCTCCAGCTCCGGTTCGTAGTCGGTCTGCGACTCGGCGTCGCACAGGACGTAGCGACCCGATGGGCAGTTGCGCGCCTCCTCTTCGGCGATCGCACGCACTTCAGGGTCACCGCACGACTCGACGAGGTTCCATAGACCCCCTGCTCGATCGCAGAAGCGGGCCTCGGCGCAGAGCTTGCGAGCGTCGTGCAGCCGCACACCTGGGCCGTCGATCGACTCCGCAAACTCGACGAAGGAGTCGTGGCCTGCAGTCTCGGTACCGTCGAAGCCGTCGAAGTGCGAACCGTCGCAGAAAGGCTTGCCGTGCGACTCGCCACAGCGGCACAGGGAGTAGCTGCTGCCGGCCTCGACACGCCCGGTCTCGCGCCACTCGAGGGACTCGCCCTGCTCGTTCACGCCAATCTCGAGGCGCACGAGAGGCACGCCTCCTGAGACCAGGTAGGGGCCGTTCTCGGTGACATCGATGCGCATCTTGCGGGTCTTGTCGTCCACGAGGCTCCTCCACGCTGAAACACCGCCGAATCGGCGCTGGCCGCACCACCTGCCGATAGTACCCCTCGCTACGTTTCCGGTGCCAAGGTCACAGTTGTTACATTGAGTTACATTGGCCTGCTAGTCGCATACACTGGTACGGCTGTACGACCCTGAAGCGCGCACGCGCGCGCACGTGAAGGAGCTTGGCAGATGGCGCACGTACGCTCGCTGTTCTTCAAAGGTCCGCTGTCCGACGTCGAGAACAAGGCCGTCACCGCCTTCAAGCTCGGCCGTCCAAGCGACATCATCTGGAACATCACGAACCGCTGTAACCTGCTGTGCGACCACTGCTACATGGCCGCTGATTGCACGAGCCTTCCCGCCGAGCTCACCGACGAGGAGACGATTGCGCTCGTGCACCAGATGGGCGAGCGCGGCCTGCCGGCGCTGTTCCTCTCCGGCGGCGAGCCGATGATGCGCAAGAACTTCTGGGAGATCCTCGAGCTGGCGCGCTCTTACGACATCCGCGTGACCGTCTCGACCAACTGCACGCTCATCGACCGCGAGGCTGCCAAGCGCCTCAAGGCCAACGGCATCGACTGGATCGCCACCTCGCTCTACGGCCCTGCCGAATTCCACGATCCGATGGTGGGCGTGCCCGGCACTCACGACCGGGTCATCGCAGCGATCAAGCTCCTGCGCGAAGAGGGCGTCAACGTCGCCATCAAGACCGCGATAAGCCAAGACACGTGGCCGCACATCTACGAGCTCATCCAGGAAGCCAAGGACCTCGACTGCGGCCTCATCTACTTCTGCGACCTCATCACCGCCGGCCGCAGCGAGGGCGAGGACGACGGCCGCATCACCCCGGAGCAGTGGCGTGAGTTGGGCGACTTCATCATCGAGGACATCCTCTCCGAAGACTCGAAGCTCGAGTGGGACATCGGCGCTATGCCGAGCTTCATCCCCTTTGTCGCCGAGAAGTTCGTGGAGCGCGGCATCGATGTCTCCAACGGCCTCGAGCGCCTGAAGACCATCAGCGCCTGCCCCGTCGGCAAGGGCCACATGAACATCAACTCCGAAGGCGGCATCATGCCCTGCCAGTTCGCGCAGGACTGGACGATCGGGAACATTCGCGAGATCTCGTTGCAGGAGGCCGTCGCCGAGCTGTACAAGCTCGACCAGCAGGAGGCCAAGGGCGTGTGCTCGCCTGAGGCGTGCGAGTACTCGCGCATCTGCCGCGGCTGCCGCGCAAAGGCCTGGCAGCGTACCGGCGACCCGATGGCCGAAGACGTGACGTGCCTGCTGCACTGCGACGCCGATCGCAGCGAGCTCGTGGGCAAGATCGAGCAGACGCCTGAGTTCGTGCGCTCCGCGCCGTGCTCCGCGATTGGCGACTGCTAGCACCGCAGAGCGCGAGAACCGGTGGGGTACCTACTCGCCATGACACGTGAAGAGACATGCACTCGACGACGGTGGCCGTATCTGGCCGCCGTCGTTCTCGTTGTCGCGACGGTCGTGCTGATAGCGCTGGTCCACGGGCTTCTGTGGTCGGTGAGCGAGCAGTCGCGCGACCAGTCGATCGCCGTGGAGCAGCGAGTCACTCTTGCCCACACGCCCGCGTTTCTCGAGCCATGGAACGAGCGCCTGCAGCTCAACCTGGGAATCGCCGAATCGCGCCAGCTGCTCATGGAAGGCACACAGCGCAGCACCGACAAGGCCTACGAGCTGCTGCTCCCCTACTCAACGACCGTCCGAGGCGACGCCCTCTACCGCCGCACCTATCAAGACACAGTGGCCGCCAAATGGATCTTCGACGCTCGCAAGGCCCACCAGCAACACGCAAAGGAGAAGAAGGGCGGCCAGCTCGATGAGAAGGACGTCTTCAAGTAGAAGCAGAAAGGCCACCCGCTTTCGCGAGTGGCCCTTCTTCATCGCTGCCAGACAGCGACACTGTGTCGTCGTTTAGTGGCGCGACAGTCGGATCGTGAATCCGGCAAGCGCCCCTGTCCTAGATGGTCGAGCCTCCAGGAAGATCGTGGTGGTCCGGACCGCAGCGATGTTGATTACTACTCAACGCTGGATCACCTCCCTCGATCATCGGCACGCCCCAATGGCGTCCTCGGCATCCGCCGTACTCACAATGATAGCGAGTCGCGTGCCTACACACGAGGTGTGCACTGGGTCGTTTCGGTCGGACGGCGCCGGGTGTCGGCGGGCGGCCGAACCGCACGAATGCAAAGGGGGTACGCTCTTTGCGTGCAGGCAGATACCAAGCCGGTCTCGAGCGAAGGGCTAACGATGCAAGCGGCCGTCAGGCGATATGCACAGACGCGCCCCGTTCGCGCGGCGCTGTTGTCGCTCGTGATTGCCGCCGTGCTCGTCTTTGCCTGCCTGCGCGCGGTCGATCTCACCCGCTGGTGGTTGTTCACACGCCAGCTCAACGCGATCGAGCGGGCCGGCGAGAGCGGGCCACCGCTCGAAGTCACCTGGCGCTTCTCCTATCGAGGCGGCCTGGTCCCTGTGACCGTACGCGTCTACCCCTCCGACCTCAGCGCAGGCAAGGCGCTCAACACGGCGTGGGTGTTCGAGTCACCGCCTTCGGTACGTGCCCGCTACGTACGCTCGCTCGTCCAGACCCAGAGCCGCACGAGGCTGGTGCGCGAGCTGTCGTCGGAACTCCACGCTATCGCGCGCCGTCAGCGGCTCGATGACGATCGTTTCGCGGACTTGGCCGCCGCCGCAGTACAAGGAATCGAGTACGGCTCGATTGGGAGTGAGATATCGCTACCCGCAGAGATGCTCGCGGGTGGGGCAGGAGTATGCACGGAGAAGAGCGTGCTGCTCGCGGCGGTGCTGCTGCACGAAGACTACGAGACCGCGATGCTCGTGCTGGACGCCAGCAACCACGTGGCCGTCGGCGTGGGCTCCGATCGTATCGGCTATCGCACCCTGCCCTACGCGTTCATCGAGACAACGCGATTCGCTCCCATCGGCGTGACGAGCCGAGACGATCTCGCATGGGGACCTGTCGGCAAGCCACCACAGGCAATCGAGCTCGGGGGTGCGAAGCGCTATGGCGGCCAGGACGAACAGGCATCATCGGCCGTGCCTGAAGCCGTGCGCGAATAGCAGCGGAAAGCAGACGAGCGGCCCCTTGAGGAGCCGCTCGTTGTCGCGAATGTGGTTAATCGCCTAGCTCCTCGCGCGCTTGCGGTCCTTCTCGTTGAGCAGGCGCTTGCGCAGGCGGATCGACTTCGGCGTGACTTCCACAAGCTCGTCGTCCTCGATGTACTCGAGCGCTTCTTCGAGCGTGAACGTCATCGGCGGCGCGAGGACGATGCCCTTGTCGGCTGACGCGGCACGCATGTTCGTGAGCTGCTTGGACTTAGCTACGTTGACGACCAGGTCACCGCTCTTGGCGCTCTCGCCGACGATCATTCCCTCGTAGCACATGACGCCCGGGCCTACGAAGAGCTTGCCGCGCTGCTGCAGCGGCATGAGGCCGAAGGCGACCGAATTGTCGGTCGACATCGCGATGAGCGAGCCGTTCTGGCGCCCGCCGAGATCGCCGCGGAAGGGCCCGTACTCGGAGAAGTGGTGGAACAGCGTGCCCTCGCCGCGAGTGGCGTTTAGGATGCGCGTACGAAGGCCCATGACACCGCGGGACGGGATCTTGAACTCGAGATGCACATGCTCGTCGCGCTGCACCATGTCGGTCATCTCGCCGCCCGCTGAGCCGAAGATCTCGATGACCTTGCCGGCGTACTCGCTCGGAACGTCGACAACGGCCTGCTCGATCGGCTCGAGCTTCTTGCCGTGCTCGTCGGTCTTGATGATCACGCGCGGGCGGCCGACCTGGAACTCGTAGCCTTCACGGCGCATCGTCTCCATGAGCACCGAGATGTGCAGGACACCTCGCCCGGCGACCTCCATGCCGGTCTTGTCTTCAACCTCGGTGATGTTCATCGAGATATTGGACTCGGCCTCGCGGAAGAGGCGCTCCTTGATCTGGCGGCCGCCGACGATGTCACCCTCCTGGCCCACGAGCGGGCTGTTCGACGGCTCGAATACGACGGCCATCGTCGGCTCTTCGACGTGGATCGGGGCGAGCGTGATGGGGTCGATTCGGCAGGTGAACATATCGCCGATGTCGGCGTCCTCGATGCCTACGACGGCGATGATGTCACCGGCGTGCACTTCGGCAGCCTCTTGGCGGCCCATGCCCTCGAAGGTGTAGAGCTGCTTGGCGTTGGCCTGGTAGCGAGAGCCGTCGTTCTTGATGACAAGGATGCGCTCACCGGAGTGGAGCGTGCCCGAGAAGATTCGGCCAATACCGATTCGGCCGACGAAGTTCGAGTAGTCGATCGTGCAGACCTGCATCGCCACGGGACCGTCCGGGTCCACGTCCGGCGCGGGGATGTGCTCGATGATCGCGTCGAGCAGCGGCAGCATGTCCATGTTGCCGTCGTCGGGTTCGAGGCGAGCGTAGCCGTTGACCGCGCTCGTGTAGACGACCGGGAAGTCGAGCTGATCGTCGTTGGCGCCAAGGTCGAGCATGAGGTCGAAGACCTCGTCGATGACCTCGTGCGGGCGGGCGCCCTGGCGGTCGATCTTGTTGACGACCACCATCGGCTTGAGGCCGTGCTCGAGCGCGTGACGCAGCACGAAGCGCGTCTGCGGCATGGCGCCCTCAAAGGCGTCGACGATGAGCAGGCAGCCGTCGGCCATCTTCAGCACGCGCTCGACCTCGCCGCCGAAGTCAGCGTGGCCCGGCGTGTCGATGACGTTGATCTTGATGTCCTTGTGGCGGATCGAGATGTTCTTCGCAAGGATCGTGATGCCGCGCTCGCGCTCCTGGTCGTTGCTGTCCAAGACGCGTTCGGCCACCTCCTGGTTCTCACGGAAGACGTGAGTCGTCTGGAGAAGCCGGTCGACCAGCGTCGTCTTGCCGTGGTCAACGTGGGCGATGATCGCGATGTTGCGTATGTCGTTCTGGCGCATGATGCTCCGATACAAACGGGTCTATTCGAGCGGCGCCTGCGGCGGCGCAAGCGCACTAGAGTAGCACGAAGCGCGCCGACCCGCTGGGCACGACGCGCTTCGGTATGTCTATGCAGGCGCTTCTAGATGGCGGGCGCAGCTCCCAGATCGGGCTCGGCGTCGTGGTCGTCGTGACCGTGGTCGTCGCCATGACCGTGCGGGTGGACCTCCATCGCCTTGAGGCCGAAGAAGTCCAGCATGCAGGGGACGTCTACCGAGAACGCGAGGTAGGCGTGGACGGTCATCATGATGATGAAGCCCCAGTTGAGGATGTAGTGCAGCAGGCGGACCCAGATGATGCCGCTGGCGCCGATGAGCGCCGCCGCACCCTGGTAGACGCTCGCGTGCACGATCGGCAGCGGGAGCCTCCAGATGAGGATGCCGGTGAGCATCTGCGCAAGCATCATGTAGAGGAACAGGTTGTAAGACATCTTCTGCATGACGTTGTACTTGGCGACGTGCGGCTTGTTGTCGCTGACATAGCCGTAGTACGCGAGAACGCCGAGTGCGGTATTGAGGTCGACCTTGGTGATGGCGAACTCGCGCCAGTCTGCGTTGGTCTTCGAGCGGAAGGCGTACCAGATGCGCCACAGCGTGGTGAGGATGACCGGAATCATCACGATGTAGTGCAGGTAGCGCATCGGCGTGCGGTCGAAAGCGGGGAAGCGGATCATCATGCCGGAGAAGCCCAGGATGATCATGCCGAACATGTGGATCGCGTGCGCGACCTTCGGCGCCAGAGGAGGACGGGCCTCGTGCTCCGGCCAGTGGCCCTCGATGAAGGCCTTCCTGAAACGCCCCTTGATGACGAACATCGAGAAGTGCCACGTCAGGAACAGCCAGACGCAGATGTAGAGCGCCACGAAGATCGTGTCGACCCACACATAGATGCCCGGCAGGTTCGGCAAAGTCATCAGTCTCTCTCCCTCACATGCGACGTGGGACGCCATCTTGCCGGTGGCATCCCGCCCCTTACAGCGCGCTGTTTACTCGCGACAACCCCTACGTTCGACACGCTTCGCGGAAATCCCGCTTGCGATGACAGGCATCATCTTAGCGTGAGGCGGCGATTCTTGCTGCAACTCGTGCATTACTCCATACGAGCTGCTTGTTTGCCTCCTCGGTCGCCCCTGCCGAAAGGTCGTGCAGGCGGGCAAGTAGGAAGGGTGTGACGTCCTTGCCGTGGATGCCTCGTTGGGCTGCTTCGGCGAGCGCCGCGTCGGTCCACACATCGAGCGTCGCGCGATCGATCTCGTGCTCGGGAGCGATCGGGTTGGCCACCACGACCCCGCCTGTGATGCCCATCCTCGCGCGCGCCGTAAGCACGGCCGCGACCTCTTCGGGTGAGTCGAGCCGCGCATCCACACCGTGACCGCTGCTGCGAGAGTAGAACGCGGGGAACTCGTCGGTCTGGTAGCCCAGAACCGGAACGCCGTGCGTCTCGAGCACCTCGAGCGTGAGCCCGATATCGAGGATCGACTTCGCCCCTGCGCAGACGACACAGACGTCGGTGCGTGCTAGTTCGAGCAGGTCGGCGCTGATGTCGAAGCTCTCCTGCGCGCCGCGGTGCACGCCGCCGATGCCGCCAGTGGCAAAGACGGAGATGCCGGCCGCTTCGGCAAGCAGCATCGTGCCGGCCACGGTCGTGGCGCCATCACGGCCTTGCGCGGCCAGCACCCCTAGATCGCGGCGCGAGGCCTTCGTGATCTTGTCGGTGCCCGCAGTGGCCAAGTACTCGATCTGGTCGAGCGAGAGACCGACGGTGGGCACGCCGCCCAGAACGGCTATGGTCGCGGGGACCGCGCCCTCCTCGCGCACGGCCTGCTCTGTCGCGACCGCGCACTCGACGTTGGCGGGGTACGGGAAACCGTGGCTGATGATCGTGGACTCGAGCGCCACTACCGGACGGCCGTCCCGAATGGCTTCGCGCACCTCGTCTGCGAGCAGTATCTGGCGGTTCACTCGACCCAACTCCTTCGAATGTCGACTACGACGTCGGGCGTAACCCGAGAGCTGACTGTGGACTCACTCTCAAGCGCGAGAGCTGCGAGCGCCGATCCCAGAGCGACGGCCTGGGCCGCGCCGTGTCCTTCGGCGAGCGCGAAGGCAACGCCGGCGCTGAAGGCGTCACCGGCACCGGTGGCATTCGCGATCGTCACCTGCGGACAATCGGCATGGCCGCTTTCGCTGGCGCTCGCGAAACCCACCCCACGCGGACCGTCGGTAACGATCGCCACTGCCGCGCCGGCCTCGTGCAGCGCCATCGCGAGGTCAGCGGCTGCGGTGCCTTCAGCGGCGTTGAGCAGCACTTCGGCTTCGGCCGCGTTGCACTTCACGCACGCGAGCTTCGGCAGGACTGCGCGCGTGCGCGGCGCCTTGGCGACAGACACGGGATCGAGCATGAGTGGCGCGCCGATCTCTTCGGCAAGCGCGTGGATCGTCTTTTCGGGCAGATTCGCGTCGAGCACCACGAGGGCCGCCGCATTCAGCGCGGCCTTGCGCTGCAGCACCGTGGCCGGGGTGAGCGCGTCTAGAGCGCGCATGTCGTTGATCGCGACTGCCATGTCGCCCGTATCGTCGAGCACAGCGAGGTAGACGCTGCCGGGAACGCCGGGCACGGTCACGCAGAGCGAGATGTCGATGCCGATCTCGCTGCAGCCATGGGCGAGTTCGCGAGCGGGCGAGTCGTCGCCGAACGCGGTGAGCAGCGATACCGACGCGCCAAGGCGTGCGAGATTCTCGGCGATGTTGCGCCCCACGCCACCAGCACTTCGGCTGATGTGGCCGGGGTTGGAGTCTGAGGCGACAAGCGGTGCGGTTGAGCGGCCGGCGATATCGGTGTTGGCACCGCCGACGACCACGATCTTGCGTACACTGCCCTGCTGCAACCGCTTCCTCCAACCTCGCCTGCGCCAACCATACCCGAGTGCCGTCGTCGCGCGCCTACCGAAGTGCGGTCAGTATCACAGCCACAAGCGCGAGGCCCACGCCGGCGCGCTGCAGCCCGTGCAGCTTCTCCTTGAGAACGACTCGCGCGAGCAGCAACGTCATCACCGGGTAGAGCGAGCCGAGCACAGATGCGACCGCGAGCGGGCCCAGGCGGATCGACCACAGCATCGTCACGTTGGCTGAAGCCTCGAGCACGCCGGACGCGAGCGCCTTGGACCTCGCACCGGCATCGAGGGCGAGAGTGCGTCGGCGCGCCAGAGTGACCGTCCCAAGCATCGCGAACGAAGTGATGCGCGCCGCCAGAAGCGGCCAGAAACCGCTGTCATGCGGGGCAAAGGAGAAGCTTATGAAGGCACCTGCGAAGGCGACTCCCGACAAGACCGCGAGTGCGAGCGCTGCGGGCGGCAGCGCGTGTGTGCCGTCGTCTTCAGGGTGCGCGGTAGCACTCACGGTGATCGTCGCCACGAGCGCTAGCACCAGACCGGCGATGGGCGCAGTGCCGAGGTGCTGGCCGCGCGCGAGGTCGTAGAGGGCCGGAAGCGAGCCCGAAAGCGCCGCGGTAACGGGTGCGACCACGCTCATCCGGCCGCGTGCGAGCGCTGCGAAGAGCGCGGAAACGCCGATACCGCCGAACACCCCTGCTGCAGCGCCTGACCACAGCGCAGGGGCAGAGCTCGGCGCGGGCACGAGTACCACGAGTACGCCGAAGATCAGCAGTGCTAGTCCATGCGAGGTGGCCGTGACCGCCACCGCTGAATCGCGCCGGGCAGCAAGCCCGCCGAAGAAGTCAGAGACGCCGAATAGCGCGGCGGTAGATGTTGCGAGTACGACGGTGAGCGTGACTATCTCCCCTTGTGAGCCAGGCGTTCGAAACGTTGCACGAGCGTACCATCCTCGCGCCTGAGTGCGGATTATCGTATGGTTAACCTGGGGGTCACATTAGACGGCTTTTCGGGGAGGAATGCTTGCTCTCTTCTTCCGCGCGCAGGCGGCCATTTCGCATATGCATCACCGGTGCCGAATGCACCGGCAAGACGGCGCTGGCGCGAGCCCTCGCCGATGACTTGGGCGCACCGCTGGTAGAAGAAGCGGTTCGAGACTACTTCGCCGCCAAGATCGAGAGCGGCGACCCCAACGTCTTCGTCAGCGATGTACTGCGCGCGGTCGATCTGCAGTCGCAGGCGGAGGACGCAGCTCCCATCGACGTTCCCATGCTCGTGCTCGACACCGATGTCTTCACCATCAACGTGTGGCACGAGCGCATGATCGGACGCCAGATCGCCGAACTCGACGAGCTCGTGAAGTTCCGGCAGGCATCGGACAAACGTGTCGATCTCTACCTGCTCACCGCGCCCGACATCCCCTTCATCTTCGATGGCCTGCGAGCTAGTGAAGCGTTTCGCGCCGAGATGCACGAGGTCTTTCGGCGCCGTCTTGCCGCTTCTGGCCGCCGCTTCATCGAGGTCGAGGGAACGCTCGAGGAGCGCGTCGCACAGGGCAAGGCCGCCCTTTCGCTAGCCCTCGTGTCCGAGCCCGGCGGATCTCGCTGAGCGGCGTTCGCGATCGCGCATCAACGGGTAACGTAAGAAGAGCCGAACCAGACCACACCAACGAAAGGAGCCGCGATGCCGAGCATCAAGGGCACCCGCACGGAGCAGAACCTCCTGAAGTCCTTCGCTGGCGAAAGCCAGGCACGCAACCGCTACACCTTCTTTGCGAGCGCTGCCAAGAAGGAGGGCTTCGAGCAGATCAGCGCGATCTTCACCGAGACCGCCGAGAACGAGAAGGAGCACGCTAAGGTCTTCTTCAAGTACCTCGAGGGTGGCCCGCTCGAGATCACGGCGACCTACCCCGCTGGCATGATCGGCACCACCGCCGAGAACCTGTTGGCCGCCGCCGACGGCGAGCTGGAGGAGTGGGGCGAGCTCTACCCCGAGTTCGCGCGCATCGCGGACGAAGAGGGCTTCCCTGAGATCGCCGCGTCTTACCGTGAGATCGCCAAGGTCGAAGCGCGCCACGAGGCACGCTACCGTAAGCTGCTCGAGAACGTGAACGGCCACAAGGTCTTCAAGAAGGACGGTAAGGTCTTCTGGAAGTGCCTGAACTGCGGCTACGTCTACGAGGGCGCCGAAGCTCCCGAGATCTGCCCGGCGTGCAAGCACCCGCAGGCCTACTACGAGGTGTGGTGCGAGAACTACTAGGCGCCGCGATCATCGAGACACACAGACGGCCGGTCCCTTAGGGGCCGGCCGTTTTCTATGCATCTGTTGCCGAAAGTGACTAGGCGCGCGTGATCGTGGCGAGCCAGGCGCTGACCTTCGGCATCTCGGGGCGAGCAGACTCGAGAACGGCCTCGTCGACGACGGCCACGCTCCAGCCCGGCGCGTCGAAGGTCGAGCGAATCTCGGCCTCACTCACTCGGCGCGGGCCCCACTCGCCCGGCACCTTGTCGGAGAAGCAGAGGAAGCGGTAGCTGCCTCCGCTGGCAAGCAGCGGCACCAGAGCACGTACCAGACGCGTCCGGTCGGCATCGGTCAGCGCGTGGAAGAAGCCGACGTCGACGACATCGTCGTAGGGGCCGGCAAGCGTTCCGGCTTCAAGTACGTCGAGAACGTCGCCGACCTCGAATCGAGCGGCTAGACCTCGCTCGGCCGCCTTCTCGCGAGCCGAATCAATGGCGGCCGGAACCACGTCGACACCCGTGACATCGTGGCCGCGCTCGGCGAGGTAGAGCGAGAGATCGCCGCGTCCGCAGCCAAGTTCGAGCACCTTGGCACCGAGGGCACCGGCCTCTTCCAGCGCGATGTACTCGGGCTGAGGCCGTCCAATGTCCCACGGCGCGCCCTGCGCGTACTGGCGGTGGAATACCTCGTGCGGGTGTCCGCCTGGGTGTCCGCCTGGGTGTCCGCCTGGGTGTCCGCCCGGGTGTCCGTCACTCATCGCCGCACCTCTCTCGCTAGTCGTTCCAGGCATATGCATCGGGTTCGGGCCCCAGGCGCTGGCCGCGGTCGAGCCGCGCAATCGCATCCAGCTCGCGCGCCGAAAGCTCTATTCCGAAGACGTCGGCGTTCTCGAGGATCCGCTCCTCGTGCACCGACTTTGGAATCGCCACGTAGCCTTGCTGCAGCACCCATGCAACCGCGATCTGAGCCGGTGTCGCCCGGTGCGCTTCCGCAATCGCCACGAGCTCCGGCACTTCGCCTACACGCCCCTTCATGAGCGGCGCCCATGCCTCGAGCGCGATGTCGTGCTCGGCGAGATACGCCTGCAGGCTCGGCTGTTGCAGCCACGGGTGGAACTCGACCTGATCGACTGCCGGCGGTACTTCGGCGATCGCCATCAGCTGCGTGAGGTGATGCGGCAGGTGGTTGCAGACGCCGATCGCGCGGGTCTTTCCTTCGGCGAGCAGCTCCTCCATCGCGCGCCATGTCTCACCCATGAGGCGCTCGATGGGCCAGTGGACGAGGTAAAGGTCGACGTAGTCGGTCCGCAGCTTCTCGAGCGATTCGGACAGCGCGCGCTTCGTTCCCTCGGAGCCCTGCTGGTCGTTCCAGACCTTCGTGGAGATGAAGATCTCGTCGCGGGGCACACCGCTGGCCTCGATGGCGGCTCCGATCTCATGCTCGTTGCCGTAGAGCGAAGCGGTGTCGACCATCCGGTAGCCGTGCCTGAGCGCGAACTCGACCGACCTGGCGGCGTCGCCTTCAATGGCCTTGTAGGTGCCAAAGCCCAGTACGGGCATGTGAACGCCGTTCAGCAGCTCGATCGTGCTGGTCAGAGAGCTCATCTACTCCCCCTTTGACGCGCCGCCTGTCGAGGCTTCGCGCTTCAGTGCGTTCGCCAGCCAGACCACAAGCAGCGTCTCGGCGGCTGTCCAGCTGAAAGTCACCCACACCATCTGGGTCGTAAGGTTCATCTGCTTGAGAAGGGGCGTCAGCTGCGGGTCGGTACCCATGGCGAGTGAGAGGAGGCCGAACATGCTCATCAGCAGGTAACCGATGGCTACGATGCTCCACGTGCGCTGCTTGGCGAGAAACTGCCCTACCGTGAAGCGCGGGCGAGAGTCGGGTAGCGCTGCGAGTCGCATCTGCTCGCGCCTCCACAGTACCGGCGCCGCGTTCATCCCGATCCAGATCTTGATGGCCGCCGAGATGATGGTCGTCACCACCGAGACGGTGGCGAGTGTTGCCCGGCTCGCATCAGCCGGGACGACCAGGCTGAGCATGAGTGACGACATCAGGCCGAGCATCCACAGGGAGATCAGCGGCCAGGCGCCGTAGACGGCCGACCAGATCGGCGTGAGCAGATACGCGCCCCAGTTGAAACGCGAAAGAGTGGACGGATACTCGCCCACTCCGAAGCCCACATCGTTCCACGACGACTGCGTGAAGTCCGGGACCACGAGCCTCGGGTCCCGGTCGCTTTCCGGCTGCATGCACTGTCTCCTTTGACGTCAGCACAGTGTGACACCCGACGATGTGCATGGGAACCGCGGCCGCGGCGTGTCCACGACTTCTACAGATGCGCGCGCAAACGCACGACACCCCGTCACCGCCGTGCGTCCTGCAGCGCCGAGCTACCGGACGATCTTGGAGATCGGCAGCTCAAGGATGTCTTCGGCGCCCGCGCCCTTGAGCTTGGGAATTAGCACGTTTACGTCGCACTTGTCGGCGACGGTAGTGATCTCGTAGTCCTCGGTACCGTAGAGCTTGCTCACCGTGGGGCGCTTCATAGCCGGCAGCACCGCGATGAGCTGCTCAAGCTTCTCGCCAGCGACGTTCATCGAAAGCAGCACGCGCCCACGCGCCTCGATGACGCCCAGCAGCAGCGTGCGAATCTCCTCGATCTCACGGCGCTTCTCGGGGTCGGCCCACGCTTCCTTGCTCGCAACCAGGCGCGTGGTCGAGGTCATTATCGTGTCCACGATCTTCAGCCCGTTTCGCCGAAGCGTGGAGCCGGTCTCTGTGAGGTCCACGAGCGCGTCCATCATCTCGGGCACCTTGGCCTCGGTGGCGCCATAGCTGAAGTGCACCTCAACTTCGATGCCCAGCTCATCGAAGAACTCCTGGGTGCTCTTCGGGAACTCGGTGGTGATGCGGCTGCCCGGCGCGATGTCCCGTGCGGAGCGCACCGGCGAGTCCTGCGGGACTGCCAGCACCATATTCACGACGCCCGTACCGGTCTTGGCATAGGGAAGCTCGGCGACCTCCACCACATCGGCGCCGCTCTCGCGCACCCAGTCGTGGCCTGAGATACCCAGGTCGAAGTAGCCGGCCTGCACGTAGACGGGGATCTCCTGAGGCCGAAGGATCTTCACGCGCTCGATGCGCGGGTCTGCGCAGGTGGGGTTGTACTCGCGGCTGGAGCGCTTCACGGGCAGGTCGGCCTGCTCGAATAGGAGCAGCGTCTGCTCCTCGAGCGAACCCTTTGGGAGTGCGAGCGACAACATGGCAGCGCCTCGTCTCTGATCATCGGCCACGTCGCGGGGCGCGACTGCAGCCGAGTCGGTTCCTCTCCTTCACTCTACTGTGCTAAAGCAGCTAAAGGCAAGCCGGAGACAAACAGCGCTCGTGGGTGAGAGGCGGTGGTGCAACCGTCGACGTGGAGGAGGATCGCGGCACAGTTGCATACCACTCCCCTAGAAACGCATAAGCGCCCCGCACCGTGAGGTGCAGAGCGCTTCTGCATTTGGGACGCCGCCGCAGGGGGATGGCCCGCGGCGGACGCAAGGGGGACTAGAGAACGCGCACGAGTACCGCGAGGACGACAGTCGCAACCAAAACGACCAGCGTACGACCCGGGTAGACGGAGCCCTCAGAGAAGCTATCAAACATGGCTCGGCCTCCTTTACAGTCTCGTGGCAAACACTTCATTGCGTCTTTCTACTGCAATATTCGGCCCACTGAAGCGAAAGATACATTGCCGAGTGCTTATGCATAGCGTAAGTTTTACTTCATGTTGAATGTCAATCGCTTGCGAATGCTTAGAGAGGTCGCCTCACGCGGCACGATCGCCGCTGCGGCCGAATCGCTGTTCATGTCGCCGTCCGCGGTTTCGCAGCAGATGGCGGTGCTTGAGCGTGAGGCGGGGCTGCCGCTGCTCGAGCGCGAAGGCCGCGGCGTCAGGCTCACCGCCGCCGGCCGCAAGCTCGTCCGCAACACCGAGCGCATCCTCGCCGAGATCGAGCACGCCGAAGCCGACCTCGCCACGGCAAGCAGCGGCGTCGTGGGCCAGCTGCGCCTTTCGGCGTTTCCCACGGCGGCGCGCGCAATCCTCATCCCCGCCCTCGTCCAGCTTGGGCACGAGCATCCCAACCTGAGCATCTCCACGATCGACCTCGAGCCCGAGGAGTCGCTCCCAGCACTGAAGAACCGCGACCTAGACGTCGTGCTCACCTACGAGTGGGACGTCCTCCCCTCGCTTGAAGACCCAGGCATCGAGCGCGAAGAGCTGCTGATCGAGCGCGTCTCGCTCGCTTTGCCCGAGACGCATCCGGCCGCTCTGCGCGGCGGGCCGGTGGCCATCGCCGACCTTGTCGACGAGCAGTGGATCGTTGGCCGCGACTCCACGTCGATGCTGGATCTCGTGAAGGCCGCCGCCAACAGGGCGGGCTTCGAGCCGCAGACCGGCATCCACACGATGGACTTCGGCGTCATTCTGGCGGCTGTCGGTGCGGGACTCGGCGTAGCCCTCGGGCCGCAGCTCGCCTTCACCGAGCAGCACCCAGGCGTCGCAGTCCGCGAGATCGCGGACCTCAACCTCAACCGCTCTATCTGGGCAGCCATCCGTCGCGGCAGCGGCTCGACTCCCGGCATCGCCGCTGCGCTCAGCGCGCTGCGCGTCTCCGCATCCGCACTCGCCGAACGGCTACCCTCGCTCGAGCAGCGCCCCTCCACTCAGCCGGACTAGGTTGCACATTCATCTGAACAGTGCGTAGGCTTTGTGATGTGCGTCACACTTTCGTGGCGAACGCGATCCCCCCTCGCTGGGAAGGCGCGCCTCACATGGCAACCCACGACGTGGTACTCGAGCAACAGCGCGACGAGTTCTGGGACCTCTACAGCAGGTACTACGACTGCGTTTACCACCTCATGCCCTACCGAAAGTTGCTGTGGGACACCTACGAGGCACTCGATCTGCGTGATGGCATGCGCGTGCTGGACGCGGGGTGCGGTACCGGCAACTTCGAGCACTTCATCGCCGAAAAGAACCACCCGGACATCACTATCGATGCGGTGGATGCTTCGCCAGACATGCTCGCGATCGCGAGCGAGAAGTGCCTCGGTCTGAGCCACGTCAGCTTTCACCAAGCCAACCTGAACGGGCGGCTGCCGTTCGACGACGAGACCTTCGACCGCATCGCAAGCATCAATGTGCTCTACGCGCTAGAAGACTGGGACGCGACGATCTCCGAGCTCCTGCGCGTCCTGCGCCCCGAGGGCCGGATGGTGCTCACAAGCTCTCTGTCGGAGTTCAAGTTCGGCCCGCTGCTGGCCGACCACACCCGTCGCATCGGCAACATCTGGGGGACTCGCCGAAAGGCAAAGGCGGTCCTCGACACCGTCAAGATGATCACAACCTCGGGCATGGGCTCGCTCGTGCTCAACCTCTTTGTGATCAACCGGCGCGAAGACCGGGGGCAGTACTACTCGCCCGACCATCCGGAGCTGCGTAGCTTCTTCGAGAGCCACGGGAAGACGGGCATCAACCACTTCGATATCGGGCTGTCGATGGCTGATCAGAACTTTCTCGCCACAGCGACAAAGACCTGCGCCGCAAGCGTGAGCTAGCCGAATGGACGCCGGCCCGAGTCGCAGCGCGGCACATCGAGGGGTGGCGGTTGCCTCGGGCGCCGCCGCGCTGCTGGGTATCGCGGGAGCGGTCTTCGCTGAAGCGCTGATAGCTGCCCTCGTGGCGTGGACGCATCCCGCCGTCGCCTTCGCGATTCTCACGACCGTCTGTTTCGCGATCTCATCCCTCATCTCTGTGGCATTCGACCTTCAGACCGATGACGAGGGCAGGCACCCGCTGCTCACGCGCGTACGTCGCTGGATTGCCCGCCATCGCGATGCTGCCCAGCACCGGTTCGGCCGCTTGGCTTCTCTATCGGAAGGGGTGGCATTCGTCGTCTTGTCGGTAACGGCGGGGCCGTTCATCACCACGCTCGCTATGAAGCTGCGCGGGGTGCCGAAGTCCCTCGCTACCCTGCTCCGCCTCGCGACCAGCGGCCTCTTCGCTGTGTGCTGGGTCGCGATCTACAACGGCCTGTTCGCAGCCCTCGGCCTATTGTTCTACCGCCTGACCTGACAGCTAGCGTCCTGTCCGCACTTCATTCGGCAAGGAGCACTCACGTGTCGCTACTAACCTCGGTGATCTTGGGCAACCCGGCGCTCGCGGCGAAGTTCATGACCGGCATGGGGCCGGACTACTGGGTGAAGAAGGGGCAGGAGAAGGCACTGGCGTCGTTTAAGAATGCCGCCGCAAACGTCCCGGCGTACCGCCAGTTCCTCGCCGAGCATGAGTTCGACGCCTCTCGCGTGCGCACCATTGCCGACTTCTCTACCGTCCCGATCTCCGACCGTCCCAGCTACATCGCTGGGAGATCGTTCGACCAGCTCATCGCCGGCAAAGTGACAGATGCCCACCTCTTCTACATGAGCGGCGGCACAACCGGTGACAGCATGATCGGCGCGGGTAGCCGCGAGAACATCAACGCCTATCCCCCGTCGCTCGCGGGCGTCCTCAACTACCAGTGGGGCCTGTGCGAGCCTGACAACAAGGTGCTTATCGTCAACGCCATGAGTCTGGGAGCATGGATCGCCGGCACCTACGCGAGCGCCATCTTCCAGAAGTTCTCGGAGCGCTGGCGAAACGTCTCCTTCACTGCCCCCGGAGCCGATGTCGACCGCATCCTCGACCTCGTTGAGGCGCTCGGGCCGTACTTCGACACGCTCGTGCTGGTCAGCTACCCAACGCTCATCAAGGAGACGCTGCACGCTGGTAAGGCCCGCGGTATCGACTGGAAGAGCCTGGGCGTCAAGCTGATCGTAAGTGGTGAGAAGCTCGACTTGGCCCTGCGTTACGAGCTCCTTTCGGCGATCACCGACCCCATCGACCATCACGCGATCATGGACCAGTACGGCACGTCCGAGATGGGAAACCCCGGAGCGGATACGCCGCTGTCATGCACGCTGCTTCGCCTGGCCGCAGACAACAAGGCGCTGTGCCGCGACATCTTCGGCGAGGATGAGCCGCTGACGCTCATGCAGAGCAACCCGCTTGGCACCTACGTCGAGACCGTGGACGGACGGCTCATTGGCACCGGAGGCAACGTGGTCCCGGTGATCCGGTACGCGCCGAAAGACTCGGGAACGTTAATGGGCTATCGCGAGATGCTTGCACTCGTCGAGGGGCATGGCGTCGATATCCGCACAGAGCTGTCGGCGGACGGCTGGACGAAGGCCAACTTCCAGTGGCCGTTCCTCATCATCGTGGGACGGGCCGACTACGCAGTGTCGATCTACGGCGCCAAGATCTCGCCGCAGACGCTGCAGGACGTCTTCGCCGCGGACCCGCGCGTACGGCGATTTCGGCTGCGCACCGACGAAACGGGAGAGTACGCGACCCTCATTGTCGACTTGGAGATGCCCCACGGGCTCGAACTGAGCGAGCCCGAGCTGGAGACGATGCGCGAGTACTACCGCGATGTCGTGCACGCGCGCCTCGTGGAGATCAACTTCGACTATGCGGACGCCTACTCGATCCGTCCGGATGCCCTAACGCCGCGCATCATGCTCCACGACCAGGACACCGGTCCGTTCCACGCAGCCAAGTCCTGGTTCAAACCCAAGGCGCTCTAGCTGAGCCTCTACTAATACTGCAGCGTCTTTCGGTCGATACCTAGTAGTGGACATTTCCTCTTCGACTGGATGACCGTGGGCACTGCAATGGACCTGTCCGAGTTCGCAATAGTCGCCGCCGCAATCCTCCTGGATCTTGTGCTGGGAGGCATGGCGCTGCAGCGCAACAGCCGGAGCATCACGAACCAGCTGTTCGCCGTCGCGACGGTAGCGATATCGGTGTGGCTCGCCTTGAACTTCATGTGCGACCAGCCACGCTTCTACGCGCACGCGCTGTTGCTCAACAGACTCGCCACCGGTGCCGCTACGATGATGGGGCTGCTCCTCGTCGCATTCGTCGTGTGCTTCCCGCGCAGGGTGGTACACCTCGCTTGGGAGTGGTGGGCTGGGCTGACGCCGCTCGTCACCGTCGGCGTCCTGTCGGCAAGCACCCCGCTCGTCATCAAGAGCGTGACGATCGAGTCATGGGGCTCCAACGTCGTCCAAGGACCCCTCTTCCCATGGGTTGGGGCGTACGGGGTTCTGCTGCTCACCGGTGTCGCAGCGATGCTGGCACGGCGATTTCGCGCCGCCGATTCGCGTATGCGGGCGCAGTACAAGTACCTCTACCTCGGCCTGGGCCTCTTCATGTCGTCCACGCTGGTTCTGGCCGTTCTGCTACCGATGGTGAGCGGCACCAACGAGTTCCTGTCCCTGCTGCCGTTCTGCACGCTCACGCTGCTCGTCCCGACCTCATACGCGATCATTCGGCACGAGCTGATGGACGTTTCGTTCGTTGTCTTGCGCTCAGTGGCGTACTCAGCCGTGATGCTCGCATTCGCCGTCTTCGTCGTGGGCGTCGCCCAGATCGCCCGCACCGAAGTGTCCACCACGCTCGGGATCAGTCCAGACGCGCTCGTGCTGGCCACCGTGCTGGCCACCGTGGTCGCATTCCACCCGGTGCGGACACTCGTCGAGAAGGCGACCGACAGCTTCTTCTTCCGCCGTACCTACGACCCGTCTGCGCTGCTCAACGACCTCGGCCGGCAGATGGCATCCACCTTCAACGAAACCGAACTGGCACAGCTCCTCTCGACCGAGCTCGCCGACAAGATGCGCCTGACTTTCGCCGCCGTCGTCTTCCGCTGCGACGACGAGATCGTCACCTGCGCAAGTCTCGAGTCCTTCGAGATGCCTGATCTCACGGAGTGGTTGCTCGAGCACGAGGATCTCGCGGCGGCGCTCTTCACCGACGACCCAGACGAGGGCGCTGAAGACGTGGCCGCACTTGGCCGCGCCGGCGTCCGAGTGGTTGCACCGCTTCGCCGCGATGGCTCGTGGCTTGGAGCGATCGTGTTGGGTGCGAAGCAGTCCGGATTGATGTTCTCGCAACAGGACCTGCGCTTCCTCGACGTGCTCGTCTCCGAAGCCGTGATCGCGATGAACAATGCGCACCTGTTCGACGAGCGCAACCAGCGGGTACGCGAACTTGTCGCGCTCAACCAACTCGCTACCGCTCTCGGCCACAGCACCGAGCTGAAGAGCGTGCTTGCCACCGCCATCCATCAGATCGTGACTGTGACCTCAGCCGATGCCGGTTCGATCATGCTCCTCGATGAGGATGCGGAGACGCTCACCGTGGCGGCTTCGGTCGGGGTCGACCCGGCCATCGCTTCGACAAGCCGGCTGCGTCTGGGCGAAGGCGTGGCGGGCTGGGTCGCCGAGCACAGGCGGGCGCTTGTGCTGCCGCGCGACCGCACCCCTTCGTTCGAGCATGAGCTCGTGCGCGACGACGTGGCCTCGTCGATCTGCACGCCCGTCGTCTCTAAGAACAAGGTGATCGGCGTCCTCAACGTCAGCCGCGTATTGGGCAGCAAGCCGTTCAGCCAAGAGAGCTTCCACGTCGTGTCCTCGTTCGCAGGACAGTTGGGCATCGCTATCGAGAACGCGCGGCTCTTCGAGGAGCTCTCCAAGACGTTCCTCGGCACGATCGGCGCGCTTGCTGCGGCAGTGGACGCGAAGGATCCCTACACTTTCGGCCACTCAACCGAAGTGACGCGGCTGGCGGTGGCTACTGCCGAAGCGTTGGAGCTCGAGGAGCGTGAAGTGCAGCGCATCCGCGTCGCGGCGACGCTGCACGACATCGGCAAGATCGGTATCGACGCCGACATCCTGCTCAAGTCCGGGGCCCTCACTCCGGAAGAGCGCGAGACCATCAACCACCACCCGGCGATCGGCGCGGGCATTCTGGCTCCGCTCGAGTTCCTGCGCGAAATCGTGCCCTACATCCTCTCGCACCACGAACGCTACGACGGCGGCGGTTACCCGAGCGGCCTGAGCAGCGAGGCAATCCCCCTTGGCGCACGCGTGATCTCGGTGGCCGACTCCTACAATGCGATGGTCTCCGACCGGCCGTACCGCACGGGGCTTTCTCATCAGCAGGCAATCGATGAACTCCGCGCGAACTCAGGTACCCAGTTCGATCCGAGCGTCGTCCGCGCCTTCATGAGGATCGTCGACAGCGCACCCGTCGAGGTACCGACAACGGATCTCGCAGCTGCCGCCCCAATTCAGCCAGCGACCACGACGGTCTTTCTGCGGTAGGTGTCGGTCTCAAGCGCTTTGAGCAACACCGCTGCGACATCAGCGCGCGCGATGCGCTTGTGCTTGGCGGGTATCGAGCCGTCGAGCATGACGCGGTAGTGCCCAGTGGCATCGTCGTTGGACAGGCCGACAGGCCGCACGATCGTCCAATCGAGATCAGAAGCCATGATGCGACGCTCCATCGCCTCGAGGTCGTCGTAGGCCTTGGAGCGCCCCGCGATCATCGCGCGTGCAGCCAGCGAGAAGTTCGGGTTGTCTCGGTTGAACGCGCCCGACGCGCTCATCGCGGCGAGCCGCGTCGCACCGCTCACCGCCATTGCATGTACGACGTTGGCGGCGGCAGCCTCGTGCATCCCGGTGACGGGCTTGCCCCCGTAGCCAATGGTGATGGCGACGCCAGTGTGCCCGGCAACAGCAGCGGAAACCGCGTCGAAGTCGCGAACGTCGCCGCGCACAACCTCGAGCTGTGCATGCTCGATCGCCAGTGGCGTCGAGTGGATGAAGGCGGTCACTTCGTGGCCGTGGCCGAGCGCCTGCTCGACGAGATGACCGCCGGTCTTGCCTGCCGCTCCGATAACCAAGAGTCGCACTTCGCGTCCTTTCCAGCGTGTCTGTCGCCCGGTGACCTCAATTCGGCGGCTGCGTCACTACGCCCGGTCGCCATTTCGGCGACAGCGTAAACGAAAAGGGGAGCCACCCGCGACGGGCAGCTCCCCTCTTGAGGCCGTAGCTACTTGACCGGGACAGCCGTCGCGACCTCTTCGCCGTTCACGAAGAACGGCTGGTCCGGGCTGTTGAGCTTGTCCATCATGTCGAACTCGAAGAGACCTGCCTGCCCACGGTCCGGGTGGACGGCGACGAGCAGCTTGTCGGTGAGCGGCACCGGGTCCAGCTTCACCTCGAAGTTCTCGTTCGTTCCAGCGGGGATGTGCAGAAGGCCAACTCGCGCGCCCGGCGCACCGTCGACATCGAGGTGCACGACGACCCATGCGTCCGTCGGCGTTATCGCCTGGCCGATCACGATGGACTCCTTCGCGCCCGGCTGCGGCGAGACGGTGATCGCAGCCTCGCCGGCATTCGCCTTCACGCCGAACTCGCGCACGGTGACGACCTTAGCGAGCTCCTTCTCGTTCACGAAGAACGGTCTGTCGGGGCTCATCTCCTTGTTCATCATGTCGAAGTCGAACTTCTTGTCGGTGCCGCGGTCAGCATGAATCGCGACGATGACCTTCGGCGAGGTGACGTCCTTGAGCTTCACCTTCACGTTCGTGCTCTCGCCACGGTCCACGTGCTTTAGGCCGACACGCATGCCCGGCTTGCCGCCGTCGTCGATGTGCACGACGACCCACGCGTCATCCGGAACCTGCACGCGCTTCACGACGAGCTCCTGGGCGTCCAGCTGCGCCTCGGAGATATCGAGCTGGGCCTTGTCTGCCGAAGCGACGTAGCCCCAGACGTCCGGGTTACTGCTCTTCTCGGCCTGAGCCGGGTTGGCGACGCATCCGGTGAGCGCGATTGCTCCTGCGACAAGTGCCGCTACAAGTGCCACGCGCGCGGAGCGCTTGATGGTGGTGTTCATGGTGTTCTAGTCCTCTTCGTCTCTAGGCGTTCTTGGCCATGCTGGGCTTGAAGCGGCGAAGCAGCAGCGAGCTGGTGACGACGCTGACGCTTGAGAGCGCCATCGCGGCACCGGCGAGTTCGGGCCTGAGCAGCCCCAACGCCGCGACCGGGATGCCCAGCGTGTTGTAGCCGAGCGCCCAGAAGAAGTTCTGACGGATCTTTCGCATCGTGGCGCGCGACAGCTCGATAGCCGTCACCACGTCACGCAGGTCGTTCTTGATGAGCACGATGCCGCCGGTCTCCATGGCCACGTCGGTGCCCGCGCCCATCGCGATACCGACGTCGGCCTGCGCAAGCGCCGGCGTGTCGTTGATGCCGTCGCCCACCATCGCGACCGACTTGCCAGCAGCCTGGAGCTTGGCGACCTCTTCGGCCTTGTGCTCGGGAAGCACCTCTGCGAGCACATGGTCCGGCGCGATGCCGGCCTCGCGCGCGATCGCTTCGGCGGTGCGGCGGTTGTCGCCGGTGATCATGAAGACCTCGACGCCGATCTTGGTGAGGCGGGTGACCGCTTCGGCCGAGTTCGGCTTGAGCGTGTCGGCCACGGCGACCATGCCGGCCAGCTTCGCGCCGTTCACGCCCACGAGCATGACGGTCTTGCCCTCGTTCTCGAGATCGGCGATCCGATCCTCGTATGCCGAGATGTCGATGCCTTCGCGCACCATGAGCTTGCGGTTGCCGAAGGCGACGCGCATGCCGTTGACGTTGCCCTCGACCCCGTGACCGGGGACGGCGGTGAAGCCTTCAACCTCGGGCAGCGTGATCTCGTCGGCCTTCGCGCGGTTCACGACAGCCTCGGCCAGCGGGTGCTCGGAGTTGCGCTCGAGTGCGGCCGCCATTGAGAACATGCGGCGCTCGTCGTGGCCTTCGGCGAGCACGACATCGGTGACCTCGGGCTTGCCGTGAGTGAGCGTGCCGGTCTTGTCGAAGACGATGGCGTTGAGCTTGTAGGCGGTCTCAAGCGCCTCGCCGGACTTGATGAGGATGCCGTTCTCAGCGCCCTTGCCGGTGCCCACCATGATGGCGGTCGGCGTAGCGAGGCCGAGCGCGCAGGGGCACGCGACCACGACGACTGCGGTGCCGGCCAGCAGCGCCTTCACGAACGGCGTAACGGCCATGTAGAGCTCGGGGTTGGCGAAGAGCGGCACGACGAAGAGCCAAACGAGGAACGTGCCTACAGCGATGCTGACCACGGCCGGCACGAAGATGGCCGAGATGCGGTCCGCGAAGCGCTGCACGGGGGCCTTGGAGCCTTGGGCGTCTTCGACGAGCCGGACGATCTGGGCGAGCGCGGTGTCGGCGCCGACCTTGGTCGCGCGGAACTTGAAGCTGCCCAGCTTGTTCATCGTGGCACCGATGACGGTGTCGCCGACGTTCTTCTCAACAGGAATCGACTCGCCGGTAAGCATCGACTCGTCGACTGCCGAAGAGCCCTCGAGCACGATGCCGTCGACCGGCACCTTCTCGCCCGGGCGCACGACGATGACGTCGCCAGCCACGACCTGCTCGACCGGGATGTCGATCTCCTCACCGCTGCGCACGACGCGCGCGGTCTTGGCGGCCAGACCCATAAGCTTCTTGATGGCGTCCCCGGTGCGGCCCTTGGCGCGCGACTCGAGGATCTTGCCGAGCATCACGAAGGTGATGAGCAGCGCTGCGGTCTCGTAGAAGACAGGCTCCATCGACAGCGCGGGGACGAACGTCGCCGCGAGCGAGTAGAAGTAGGCCGCCGAAGTACCGATGGCGATGAGCGTGTCCATGTTGCCGGTGCGCTGCTTGAGCGCACCCCACGCCCCCTTGTAGAAGCGCCAGCCGGCAATGAACTGCACCGGCGTAGCCAGCACGAACATCAGCAGCTTGCCGACCTCCATGGGTGCCCACGCACCGCCGACGTTGGCGGCGAGCCACTCGGAGAGTGCCAGCGGCACCGTCATCATGAACGGCGGCACCATTGCCACTACGAGCAGCGGCAGCGAGAACACGAGCGCGAAGATGAACATGCGCTTCTCGTCGCGGTAGGCCTTGGCTTGAGCCTCCTTGGCTACGTCGGTACCCGACGATGCCCCCGGGATGGCGTCGACCTTCACGATGGCGTCGTAGCCCGCGCCGCGCACAGCAGCGATGAGCTCGTCGACGCCCACGACGGTCGGGTCGAAGTCGATCGTGCCGGTCTCGACCGCGAGGTTCACGCGCGCCTCGTTCACGCCGGGGACCTTCGAAAGCGACTTCTCGATGAGCGTTGCGCACGACGCGCAGGTCATGCCCGTGAGCGCCAGCGTCACGCGACCGGAGGTCTGCGAGGCGACGGCCGGGGCGTCGAGCAGCGTAGCGGTGTAGCCGAGCTTGTTGACGACCTCAGCGATGCCGTCGGCGTCGATGATGCTCGGGTCGTAGGTGGCGGCAAGCTTCTCGGTGGCAAGGTTCACGACACCGGAGCTCACGCCCGGGGTCTTGGCCAGCGTCTTCTCGATGATCGCCGAGCACGAGGCACAGGTCATGCCGGAGACGGCGTAGGTCGACTCGCGCGTTGCGCGGTCAGCCGTGTCGGGACCGGCGTATGGGTCCTTGGGCGCAGGTGCGATGACCTCGGCGGGCACGACCGGGCAAGCGCCCGTCTCGCAGCTCGCGTCATCGGTCGCTGCGGGAGCTGCCGAAGGTGCCGGCGGAGCGGCGGCCACGGGAACAGCCGGCAACTCGCCAACCTCGGATTCTTCGGCGACGAACGGGTCGCCCGGCGTGAAGCCGGAGTCGACGATCGCTCCGAGGAACGCCTGGGGCTCCAGATCGGTCTCGAGGTAGACGGTGAGCGTACCGGCCTGTGCGTCGGCGGTGGCAGCAACCACGCCGTCGACCTTTCGGCTGTTCATCGTGATCAGCTTCTCGCACGCGCCGCAGTGCATCCCGACGACGTTGAGGGTGATCTTCTTGTAGGTGGTGTCAGCAGGCACGGAGGCCTCCTAGGTTGCGTCTGTGTGTCTCTATGTTGTGCTCGATACGGGGGAGTATTCCCGCGACGAACAGAGTCTTGAGCAGGGGTTCGTCATCGTCGTGGTCGAGCGCGACGGTCAGAAGGCCGTCGTCGGTCAGACGATACGCGCTCACACCCTCAACGCGCAGCAGGACCTGTTCGACCATTCGGCGATCCGCGACGTTAAGGTCGTCGATCGACATGGTGATCATGCGTCCGGTGGTGGAGTCGGCCATTGGCTACTGCACCACGATCTTGCCGTAGACCATCTGCATGCCGCAGCTGAAGGCGTACTCGCCCGGCGTCGGGTTGTCGATGGTGACGGTGCGCGGGCCTGCCGTGAGGTCTTCGGAGAAGCCGAGATCAGAGCTGATGACCTGACCGGTGCAGCCGGTGCTCTGGCCGAAGGTGATCTCGGCGGGGACGCCAGCCTTCAGCGTGATGACGTTGGGCTGGTAGTAGCCCTTAGACAGGTCGATGTCGATCTTCTGGACGTCGCCGGTCACCGTAGCGCTGCCCTTGAGCTCGTCACCGGTCACGCCGTTGGCGGTGGGGGCCGAAGAGCCGCAGCAAGCACAACCGCTGCCGCCTGCAGCGCTACCCGAGCCGCCGGCCCCGCCGTTGTTGGCGGCGGTTTGGAGCCCTGCCTTGCTGGCCGTAGCCGGAACGCTCGCGGTGCGGCTGCGTGCCGACGCGAAGCTGTAGGCGCCGAAGAACACGCCACCGATGAGTACGGCGATCACCAGATAGCGGAGGGGGCTGATTGAGTTCTGCATGTCGTGAAGTCCTTTCAGACGGCTTATGAGAAGAAGCCACCGAGCGCGAGCCCGGCGATCAGGGCGGCGGCCACAGCGACGCCAATGAGCGTCCACTCGACCGTGGAGAGTGAGAGTCCGCCAGCGGGAGTCGCAGCGCGATCGCCCTTGGTCGTCGAACCCTTGGCAGAGCCGTGCTTGGCGCTAGAGCCGCCTGCGCTGCCTTTAGCGGCAGGTGCGGCGGCCGGCTTCTTGCGAGCGATGTAGAGCACGCCGGCAGTTGCGCCAGCGGCGACAAGCAGCCACAGAAGCGGGCTCACGCCACCAGAAGATGCGCCGGCGGCACCAGCTGTGAGCTGGCCACTCATCATGCCCATGCCACAGGTCAGGGTGTAGCTGCCAGCCTTGGTGGCGGGCACGTCGACCTTCGTGACAGCGTTGGGCGCGAGATCAGCCAGCACACCCAACTGCGGCAGGGCGAGCTGGTCGGAGCATGAGTTGTTCTCGCGGCGGTCGACCACCAGACGCACCGGCTTGTCGGCCGGAATCGTCACGGCGGAGGGCACGAACTGGCCGTTCTCGATGGCGAGCGAAATCTCTACCACGCCGTCGGCAGCCGTCTTGTACTGAGACGATTCGGCGGCGGGCTGAGTGCCCACGACCGCGCTCTTGAGCGTGTTGAAGGTAACCGGCGAGCCAGTGAGCATGAGGCCGCGGTTGATGAAGACGAGACCGAAGATCATGACGCCGACGGCGAGCACGGTCATCATCCGCTGCTTCCAAGCGAGCGGGATGAGCGAGCCGGCCGTGCCGAAGGCCACCATAAGCGGGGCCGTTCCGACCGCGAACGCCAGCATGCCTAGCGCACCTGCGAGCGGAGAGCCACTCGCAGCCGCGGAGACCTGCGCGGCCATCAGCGGACCGCACGGCAGCAGGCCCGTCATGAGGCCGAAGAACACCGGCGTCGCCAACGACGACTCGCCGGCAGCCGCGTCCGAGGTCGACTTGCGGCGTAGCTTCATGATGGCGTTCATGAGGGCTTTCGGCGGGCGCGGCGTGAGACGTGCGGCCCACGGGAAGCGGCCCGTCATGCCCAGACCCAGAACGATCATGAACGCGCCGGCCAGGTACATGATGTATGGACGCACTGCGTCGATGTTGAAGAAGGAACCGATCGTGCCTAGGAGCAGACCGACGAGCATGTAGCTCACGGCCTTGGCGCCCTGATAAGCGACGTTCGGGGTTATCTTGCGGTACCACGGTCCACCCTCGGTGCCTTTGACGGCATAGGTGAGGACGAGCGGCCCGCACATGGACACGCAGTGGAGACTGGTACCCAGCCCCAGCGTGAACATGTATGCGATGAACGTAGTAGTCACGAAACACTCCTCGTGCGGAAGGTGAGCGGTCCGCGCACCCGTGAGGGCATGCGGAGAGCATGGGCACGCGCGCATGCCGAAGGGGCGCTGCGCGTGCAACACGAGAAGTGGTCTAAACCAGCTGGCGCATCCCCAAGGGGTCCTCAGGGGGCGGCGGTGGATCGCTCGGGTGCGACGTGATGCGCACGACACGAACCTTCGGCTGGAAGGCGATGAGCGCCGCTGCCAACACAGAGACCAAGGCCAGCGTGAGGGCATCGGCGCCCGACGGAACGACCGCCGCAGGAGCGGCGCTCGTAACGAAGCTGCCGCCACAGGTGCCCCAGAACCCAGCCATACCCATGCCGTTCAGAGGCATCGCACCCATGGAGCAGCCGACCATGCGACACGTCGGGACGACGATCGCTACGAAGGCGACAACGATCGCGAGTGCGATGAGCGCCTTTCTATTGGTCGATGCGAGCTTCATCGGTGAATCGATCCCCCGGGTCGGCGTGGTAGTGCGCCACTCTTAACTGCAAAGGACATGCCTAGCCAAGCGCAAAGCACTAATTCCTATCTTATTTGTCGTATTTGTCCGTATCGAACTCGAGTGAAACCGAGTTGATGCAGTAGCGCAGCCCCGTCGGCGCCGGTCCATCGGTGAAGACGTGCCCCAGATGCCCGTCGCAGACAGCACAGCGCACCTCGGTCCGCTCCATGCCGAAGGAGACGTCACGGTGCTCTGTGACGGCGTCCTTCTCAATCGGCGCGTAGAAGCTCGGCCAGCCGCAGCCTGAATGGAACTTCGTCTCAGAAGTGAAGAGCTCGGCGCCGCAACCCGCGCAGCGATAGAGTCCCGGCTCGTCGACGTCGGTGAGCGCCCCAGAGAATGCCGGCTCGGTGCCGGCCCGCCGAAGTACGCGGAACTGCTCGGGCGAGAGTGTCGCCCTCCACTCGTCATCGCTTCGTGTGATCCGCTCGCGCATCGCCTTGGCTCCAGTCCGACGCACTCGGCCCGGGCGGGTTAGTAGTGACCGTGCCCGAGGCCCTTGTAGTTGCAGGGTTCTACATTCCCACCGTCGTCCATGGTGTAAGCACCTTCTGCGACGGTGGGCGCGCTGGGGTCGGCGGGATCCGGTGAAGCCGGGCAGCGAGGCGGGCGGCTGAACTGGCCGCTATCCACAAGCGGATTGCCCGAAGTGAGCACGCCCTCGAGATCGGCCTTCGTGCGGGTCGAGTCCTGCGCGAGCCACGCGGTAACCGCCCCTTCGATGGTGCGCTGGTTCTCGAAGCACGCGCTGGCAGCGGCCTTCGACTGCGTGCCCAAGAACCTCGGGATGGCGATCAGCAGGAGTACTGCCATGATCGCGACGACGATGGCCAGCTCGATGATGGTGAAGCCTGCCTCACTGCACAGCGCTTTCGGCTCATTCGGCATTAGTGGCGCTCTCCTTGGAGGGACGGACGTCACGTGGGCGCGTTTTGTCATCACCCAATGCTAGACGATTGCGCGTGTATCAGTAATGCCCGTGGGCCGGTGACCCAAGGGTGCAGGCGACGACGTCCCCGTTCACGTCGAGCGTGTAGGCGCCCTCGGCTGCGGTGGGCGCGCCGGAGTCGGCCGGTTCCGGCGCTGACGGACACCGGGGCGGCATCTTGAAGTCGCCATTGACCATCAACGGATGGCCGGCGGTGACAAGCCCTGCTGCGTCTGCGCGGGTGCGTGTCGGGTCGACAGCGAGCCACGTCATGACCGCGCCCTCGATCGAGCGTTGGTTCTGAAAGCACGTGCGGCTGGCGGCTCGCTCCTTGACCGTAACGAAGAGCGGGACCGCGATTCCCACAAGGATGCCGATGATGAGCACCACCGACATCAGCTCCACGAGAGTGAAGCCGTCGGAACGTCCGGCTGCGGTAGAGCCTCTGTTGGCCACGACTACGGTCCTTCTGCGAGAGGCGGTGCGTCAGCACAGTGTTCGGCACCTCGCGCGCATGCGGCGATGCCGAACGCACTTGAGCATGTGACCGCGGTCACATGCTGCGCCGCTCGGCAGTGCGAACAGCCGACCCGAACAACGAAACAGGCGCCGCGGACGGCGCCTGTTTCAATGATTCCGGGACGAATGATGCCACCGCATTAATAGTGGCCGTGCGCTCCTCGATCGCCAAGTGGGCAGTCCGCCAACGTGCCTGTGGCGTCGAAGGTGTAACCACCCTCGGCAGCGGTAGGGAAGTTCGGATTCGCCGGGGATTCGCCGGATGGGCAGCGCGGCGGAACCTTGAACATGTTCGCGACCATCAGCAGATGGTCTCCGTCGACGGCGCCAGCAAGATCGGCAACGTTGTTTGACGCATCCTGCGCCTGCCACGTGAGAACCGAGCCCTCGAGAGCTCGCTGGTTCATGTAGCAGGAACGTTCGGCGGCCTGGTGCATCTGGCGAACGAACAGCGGAAGAGCGACCGAGACAAGGATTCCGAGAATAAGCACGACAACCATCAGCTCAACGAGCGTGAAGCCGTCACTCTTTCGCACCATGGCACCCCCCTTCTTGCGTACATACGAAACGATAGGACTAGTCCACACGTCGTCTATCGGCAGCAAGGGGGCTGCGTTTTAGCCCTTCAGGAGGCTTTTGTGACTCGTATCACGCGTTCGCCATTTCGGCCTTGAGCTTCGCAACGGCATCCCTGAACTGCGGAATTGAGGTGCCTAGAATCTGACAGGCAAGGATTCCAGCGTTCTTTGCACCGTTGATTGCGACACATGCGACCGGCACTCCGGTGGGCATCTGCACCATCGAGAGCAGCGAATCGAGACCGCCCAAATCACTCGTCTTCATGGGGACGGTCACTACGGGCAGCGGCGTGAAGGCCGCAACCACTCCGCCAAGGTGCGCCGCCTTGCCCGCAGCGGCCACGATCACCTTGATGCCGCGATCGGCTGCCGAAGATGCCCACTCGTGCACAACTTGCGGGTTGCGGTGCGCGCTGGCCACGATCATCTCGTAGGGGACTCCCAGCTCAGCGAGCTGGTCGGCGCAGTGCTGCATGACGTCCATGTCGGACTTCGAACCCATGATGATTCCCACGAGCGGCGTATCAGACATCGCTAGCCTCCAACGGGCAGATCGGGGGTGGACTCCTCAACAGCAGCCGCGGCGGGATGCGCGGCAGCACACGATTCGGTATCTCCATCGCCGAAGAGCAGCTCGCGCTCGGCGCCTGATAGTGCACCGCGCGCCTGGTCGCGCAGGTTGTTCACTGAGATGAAGAACTGCCGCATCATCGAGACGAGCAGGTAGCGGCCTTTCGGCGTGAGTTCGAGGCGGTCGGCGTTGTCGACGGAGAAAGCGCCCACCGTGCGGAAGAACGCCATCTCGAGCGGCATACCACGCTCGATCGAGACGCCGAAGTCCGTTTCGAACTTGCGCTTGTCCAACGACATCCCGAACAGCGACATCAGGAAGCGGTACTGCATGCGCTCCTTGGCGCCGAAGACGCGCCGGCGATTCGCGCCGCCCTTGCCCGCGGCGATGCGCTCGGCGTAGTTCGCGAGCGAGAACGTGTTCACGTAGAGGTTGCCCTCGAGGAAGCTGAATGCGCCCGAGCCGATGCCCACGTAGTCCTCGTAGTCGACGATGTACTCGTCGATCATGCCGCCCACCTTGTGCGAGAACGTCCAGCAGCTTGCGGGGTTGAAGGCTTCCGAAAGGGACTCTGAGAGCATCTCGTAGTAGCGAGCCTCGCGCGCGTAGTCCACGGCACCGACGGTGGCCTTGAGCGATGCCTCGACCGCCGGGGACGCCATCAGCGGGTAGAAGGTCGTCTGGTTGGTGCCCGAGTCCTTGAGCATCTGGACGTCGCGCAGAAGCATCGCCTCGGTCTGCGAGGGAAAGTTGAAGATCATGTCCACGTTCAGCGAGTGGAAGCGGCCCGCCACCCACTCGATGCGCTTGAAGATGTCTTCGCCGCTGCCGTACTTGCTGTAACGCTCCATCTGCTTGAGCAGATCGTTGTCGAAGCTCTGGACGCCAACACTGAAGCGGTCGACAAGGTCGGTGAGGCGGTCGACCACTTCCGGGATCAGATGGTCGGGGTTGGTTTCGGAGCTGACTTCCTTGATCGGGAAGAGCTCGCGGGCGAGCTCGATCGTCTTGACGAGCTCATCGACGATGACGGTAGGCGTGCCGCCTCCCACATACATCGAGGTGGGCTTGAAGCCCTGGTCGGCCACCATGCGCATCTCTTCACGCAGCTGGCCGAAGTAGTTGGTGGCGCGCTCCCGGTGGAACGGGAAGCGGTTGAACGAGCAGTACGGGCACAGCCGCGTGCAGAACGGCACGTGCGCGTAGAGCAGGTAGTCGCGGCCCTCGACGGGCTGCGGCAGGCGCGGCTCAGCGTAGTCGTCGAGCTGGAGGTACTTGTTGCCCTGCTGCCGCATTACCGCGGTGAGCATGCGCTCAGAAAGCATGGAACCTCTTTCTCGCTATCGGCGTGCGGACAGCGCACGCTGCCCGATATCGTGGCGGTAGAACGCGCCCTCAAACGAGATGCGCCCACACGCCTCGTAGGCGGCGGCGATGGCACTCTCGAAGTCGGGAGCGAACGCGGTCACGTTGAGCACGCGCCCGCCGGCGGTCACGAGCGTATCGCCCTCAAGACGCGTACCCGCATGGATGACGTGGACGCCCGCTACCTCTTCGGCAGCTTCGATTCCGGTGATTGGCTTGCCGGTCTCGTAGCTACCCGGATAGCCGCCGCTTGCAACAACTACCGAGACGCCCACGTCGTCGCTCCACGCGAGTTCGAGCTCATCGAGCGTGCCGTTGGCCGTGGCGAGCAGCACCTCCACCAGATCGCTGCGCAGGCGCGGTAGTACGACCTGCGTCTCCGGATCGCCGAAACGCGCGTTGAACTCGAGGACCTTGGGGCCGTCAGCTGTGAGGATGAAGCCGCCGTAGAGCACGCCACGGTAGTCGATGCCTTCTTCGGCGATCGCGTCGGCGGAGGCCTGCATGATCTCCAGCATGGCGGCGTACTCTTCATCGGTTACGAGCGGGACCGGCGAGTAGACGCCCATGCCGCCGGTGTTAGGGCCGGTGTCACCGTCGCCCACGCGCTTGTGGTCCTGGGCGGGCGCCATCGGCAGCATCGTGCGGCCGGAGACGAACGCGAGCAGCGAGCACTCGGGGCCATCGAGGAACTCCTCGATGAGCACGTGCTCGCCGGCCTCGCCGAAGCGGCCTTCGTAGCACTCGTTGACGGCTGCGATCGCCTCTTCAATCTCCATGGCGACCGTCACGCCCTTGCCGGCGGCCAGACCGTCGGCCTTGACGACGACAGGCGCGCCCCACTCCTCAAGCAGGAGCAGTGCGTCGCCGTGCTGCCCTTCGCCGAAGACCTGCGAGCGGCCGGTAGGAATCCCGTGGAACTCCATGATGTCTTTCGCGAAGGCCTTGCTGCCCTCGATGCGTGCGCCGTCGGCCCCCGGGCCAAAGCACGGAATCGAGGCGGCGCGCACGGCGTCCGCGACGCCGGAGACGAGAGGCGCCTCGGGGCCTATCACCACGAGGTCGATGCCGTTCTGCTCAGCGAAGGAGGTCACAGCGAACGCATCCTCGATGTCGAGGGCGACGTTGTAGACGTTCTCGAGGCGAGCGGTACCGCCGTTGCCGGGCGCGACGAAGACCTCATCGACGTGCGGCGAGACGATCACGCAGCGGACGATGGCGTCTTCACGGCCGCCGGAGCCGAGCACGAGGACACGCATACCCATGACAGAAGCCTTCCGAATGCAGTTGTGAGCGGTGACGTGCCGATTGTAGCCGAGCACGGCCTCAGACGGCCGTCGTGCCCGGTGGGCGTTCGGCGCGGCCCCTTCGGCGGTACCATCTGTGTATGGGCGTAGTCGAGAAGATCCCGGTGCCGAAGGCCGTCGAGCAGACTGCCCAGGCTCTCGCATCGCGCGGCTACGACGCCGTGCTCGTTGGGGGCGCTGTTCGCGACGCCCTGCTGGGCACGGAGAGCTCAGACTACGACCTCGTCACGGAGATCGCCCCCGAGACGATGCGCGAGGTCCTGGCCGAAGTGGACGGCATCCGCGGCGTCTACGCGCTCGGCGAGCGCTTCGGAACCGTTGGCGCCGCGCTTGAGGCCGGCGGCACGCTCGAGATCACGCAGTACCGGCCCGACGCGCTCGCGTTCGCCTCGACCGACGAGCGTTTCACGGCCGACGCCGGGCACCGCGACTTCACCGTCAACGCAATGGGTTACGACTTCGCACGCTCGCTGCTCCTCGATCCCACAGGCGGTCGCGCCGACCTCGATGCCAAGCTGCTTCGCACGCCGGGCGCCCCCACGGCGCGCTTCGCCGAGGACCCGATTCGAGTGCTTCGGGCTGCGCGCTTCGTGGCCGAGCTCGGCTTCTCTCTGCATATCCGGACTGCAGAAGCGATGGAGGGGCATGTCGAGGGACTCGCTGACGTCGCACCCGAGCGCATCCGCGACGAGCTCACGAAGCTGCTCGTGGGCCGCTTCGCCGCAGACGGCCTGCGCGTGGCCCGTGACAGCGGTGCGCTCTTGGTGGTGCTGCCGGAGGTCGCCGCGCTCGACGGCGTCTCGCAGCCCAGCTTTCACGATCTCGATGTCCTCGCCCACACAATCGCGTCGGTCGAGGGTGCTCCCCCAACGCGCGTGCTGCGCTGGGCGACGCTTCTGCACGACGTCGGCAAGGCCCCGGCACGCACGGTCGAGGAGAGCGGGCGCATCCGCTTCTTTCGGCACGCGCAGATCGGCGCGGAGATCGCCGGTGCGATCTGCCGAAGGCTCCGCATGTCGAATGCCGACACCGCCGCGATCGTCCACCTCGTCGCCGAGCATATGCGGCTTGGAGAAGTGAACCTCGAGAGCGCTCGCTCGGTTGATCGCGCCGTACGCAAGCTCGACCTGCGTGTGGACGCCACGCCGGGTGCCGCCGCCCTCGTATCCGCCGAAGACGCCGTCGCCCTCACGCTCGCCGACTTCGGCGCCACCGCTCACCGGGCTGAAACGCCTCGTCTGGCGGCCGCTCTTGAGCGCGCCGTACGCGAGTCGCGCGAGCGCGGCACGCACGAAGCCGTCCGCTCGCCTGTCTCTGGCCGCTGGCTGATGCATCACTTCGGCTTGGAACGCGGGCCGAAGGTGGGTGTGGCGAAGTCAGCCATCGAGCGAGCGATCGAGTCCGGCGAGCTTTCGGCAGACGACATCGATGGTGCGCTCCAAGTCGCTCGCGCCGCCCTGCAGCGAGCCGGCCACTAGCACCGCGCGCAGATCCGCGCGCAGTTGTCGCCAGAAGTTGGGAATCACTACACTACGATTCCCGCAGTCACATTCGACCCATGAGGAGGACTCCATGAGCGATGCCGACAAGGTCCTTGAGGCCATGAAGGCCGCTGGCGAGCCCGTCAACGCTGGCAAGATCGTCGAGATGACCGGCCTCGAGCGCAAGGCTGTCGACAAGGCCATGAACGATCTCAAGAAGGCCGATGCGATCGAGTCGCCGGTTCGCTGCAAGTGGGCACCGAAGGCCTAGGCGTCACCCGCGCCCCGCGCGCATACCGCACCAACGAGAAAGCCGCCCTCTTGGGGGCGGCTTTCTTCGTCTCCTAGTGTGGTGCTCGTGCGGATCTAGTACCAGCCGGTCCGCTGGATGTGCCGAATGGCACCTGCAGGCGAGCCGTAGCGCTTCTCTATGTAGGAGATGGCCCTGTTGGTGTTCCAGTACGGGTTCGCCCACGTCTTCATCGACTTGTGCGTGTTGACCTGGAACATGCCTTTACAGGGACCATTTGCAGCGCGATTGCCCCAATGGCTTTCGCGCTTCGCGATCCGCATGAGCCGTGAGATGTCCGTCGAGCTGTAGCCGCGCTTCTTGGCTACCTCCTTCAGGACTCGCTTGTTGTACGCCCGTGAGTGGCGCTTGCCGCACCACTTGCCCGAAATCGAATCACAGGCGTGCGCCGACGCGGTGGCTCCAAACATCATTACGAGCGTCAGCACCAAAGCGAGCATCAATCTCTTTACCGTCATGATCTCCCTGACGTCCGGGGACAGGTCGGCGGGACGTGCATCTTGGCCGTTTCAGACCCCGATTCCCGCAGGTAAAACGTGCCTTCTGTCTGGGCACAAGGCGTGTAACAGCGAGCACCTTGCCATTTACCGTGCCAACGGGTTAGCAAAAGGGCCCTCGACGCCCAGCCCGCTCCCGCCACAAGCCTGCGCACCGTATACTCCAAGAATGACCGACAGCACTGACATCTCAGAGGCCCACGCGGCTGAACACCAGGCGCTTCTGGCGCTGCTCATGGAGTCCGCCTCACCCGATGATCCGGACGCCCAGCGCATTGCCGAGTGGATCGCCACGTCGGCGATGAAGCCGGGCCATCTGTGGCAGGGAATGGGGCTATCCAGCCGCGCTGAGGTGCGAGAGATCCTCGAGGCTCACTTCGCCGAACTCGCCGCCGGCAACACCAAAGACATGCGCTGGAAGAAGTACTTCTACAAGCGCTTGTGCGGCTGGAACGGCTTCCACGATTGAAGGCAGCCTGTGTGCTCGGGGTGCTCGAGCTACCAGGAGTGTTTCGGCGGCGAAGGCTAAGCCTCACCTTAGGCCGACTGGCCCGCGCGCAGACGGGTATACCCATCGTGGTGCCGGCGCGTTTGAACAACGCCGCGCCACGTCCGCGAAGCCGCCGAAAGGAATCCGCATGAAGATCACGTCGCGTAATCAGCTGCCGGGAACGATCGTGTCGGTCACCCGTGGACCCGTGAGCGCCATGGTCAAGATCAAGGTCGCCGAAGGCCTCACCATCAGCGCCACCGTCACGAGCGAAGCCGTAGATGAGCTGGGACTCAAAGAGGGAATGTCGGCAGTCGCGCTGTTCAAGGCGTCGTCGGTGATGCTCGCTCTCGAGGAGTAGCACACTCGCGACGTGGAGCGCCGGCACGCTCCACGCTAGACCCCACTATGCCCCAGCGAATGCGCCGAAATCCACTGTCGGTTTCTGGCAGCTTTGCGTTGGGTCAGGGCCGCATCAGCTAGCTGGCTCGATGCAGAGCACGACCACGTCGTCGCGCAGCACCCCGCCCGTGTAGGAGAGCACGCTCTCGAGCACGCAGTGCGGCACGTCGTCGACCGCTCGGCTCTGCAGCGCGCCCACTACCTCGCGTAAGCGATCGACGCCGAAAAGCGCGCCGTCTACGCGTGCTTCGACGATGCCGTCCGTGTAGAGAATGAGACGATCGTCGGGGGCGAAGTCGAAGGTGCCGTTCTCGTAGCTCATCGTCTGCATGCCGCCCACGAGGCCGCCGGTGGAGTCGAGCAGCCGGCTCGACCCGTCTGCGTGTTGCAGGATGCCTGGCGTGTGCCCACCATTGCAGTAGACCGCCTTGCCTCGCTGCGGCTCGAGTACCGCGAAGAAGACCGTCGCGTAGGCCTCCGTCGGCGTCATCGTGTAGATGAGCTGGTTCACGTGAGCGATCACGGCGCGCGGGTCGTTCCAGATCGCAGCAAACGAGCGCAGGCTGTCTTTCACGAGCGAGGTCAGCCGTGCCGCTTCGAGCCCCTTGCCTGAGACGTCGCCGATGAGCAGGCCGACTCGACCGCCATCCATGCGGAAGACGTCGTAGAAGTCGCCTCCCACGTTCGCCGCGGCCGATGCCGGACGGTAGAGGTAGCCCACCCTCAGCTCCTCGACAGGCTCGGGTGTGGCCAGAATCGCCTCCTGCAGCGTGTCGGCGATGAGGTGCTCGCGCTCGAACGCCTTGAGCTGCTGGATACCCAGAGAGCCAATCGAGGCGAGCTGCCGAAGAAGCAGCTGCTCGCTTTGGGTGTAGCCCTCTTGCCAGCCCGTCACCGCCACCACGCCTATCGGCTGACCCTCGCGCCCGGTCATGCGAGCACCGGCAACGCCTTCTTCCGAAAGCATCACGAAGGGGGCCGCAACGAGGCGCGTGAATACCTCGGGTTCAGAGATCGCATCGGCGATGCTCTGCGCATCGACCCCGTCGACACTGGCGCCGGCAGTCGCCTTCGACCGGAACGTGGCGTCATGATGCTCGTAGCCCGCGACCACGACCTCGGCGCCCAGAAGCTCTCGCGTGGTGTCGGCAACCCGCTGCAGCATCTCGTCCACGTCGGTGGAGGAGAGCACTTCGGAGGAGACGTCGAGAAGCCGCACGAGGCTCGTCACGTACTCCTCGCGGCGCTCCTCCTCGCGCTTGCGCGGGCTGATGTCGTGGAAGATCGAGACGAACTGCATCGGCTCGGGGCTGTAGGCGGAGATCGACAGCCACAGGCCGAGCGCCTCGTTGTACGACTCGAATCGTTGGGGCTTGCCGGAGAGCGCTACGTCGTTGAAGCGCGCCATCCACTCCATCTGCATGCCCGCGCCTTTCGGCAGCGAACGCGTGGCGCGGCGGCCAACGATGTCGACCGCACGCACGCCGAACATCCGCTCGAAGGGCTCGTTCACGTCGAGAAAGACCGCGTCGACTGGCTCGCCGTCGGCGTTGAGCACGATGCGATGCAGAGCGTAGGCGTCGTTGAGGCCCAAGAAGAGCTTGCGGTAGCGCGACTCGCTCTCGCGCAACGCCTCTTCCACTCGCTTGAAGGAGTGTCCGATCATGCGCCCGGACCTCGGACTGCCTGAAGGCATCTCAAGTACCGCTCCAACCAGGCACGCGAGTATGTAGAGCTGTCCGGTGGCCTGCGCGAGACGGCCCGCCCACGACACCGCCGTACCCGGAATCCCAAGCGCCACGCCAGCCATACCGATGGTGATCAGGCCAAGGCCGAAGGCGTACCACCACACGAAGCCCGTACCGGTACGCATCGCCTGGACGCCGAAGAGCGACGAGGTCACCAGAAAGATCATGATCGTGAGCAGCAGCGTCGCGTTGCGAATGGGGGTCGAGCCCGCCGCATCGAGGAAGACCGGGAGGCCGCCGTCCATCGCCGCTACAATCACCAGCGCCATCACGCCGACCACCGACGCGTAGGCCGCCGCGAGAATCGCCCCACGGCGGACGTCGACTGAGGGCGAGCGCCACACGAGGCTCGCGGAGAAACCGTACACGCCCGCTGCCAGCAGGGATCCGATGTTGTGCGCGGTCACGCCGGCGTTGGTGAGCCCCATCGAGATCAGCAGCGAGCCGCCAACTGATGCGATGCCGAAGGTGAGGACGCCTGAACCCAACAGCAGCAACGTGGGCGAGCCGCTTTCGATGAAGCCGATAGCGGCAAGGGTCGCCGAGATCACCGCAGCGCCCACAAAGATGACGCCGTTGAGAATCGGGAGCAGCCATTCGGCGTCGTAGACCTGGTGCAGGCCCATCGAGTACATCACGATGATCGCGGCAGCGTAGAGAGCGAGCGGAATCCACGCATAGCCGGTCCAGCGGCTGCTCGCAAAGGGGCGCCGATACGTTGACGAGACTCTTCGTGTGTCGAGATCGGGACTCATCGCTTCTTCTCTGCGGAGCGATACCCCTGCGGAATTCCCCCTGCACACAGTATTGCGTCTGGCCATCCGATACGCCACCGCCACTGGACGAAAGGCCCATCTCGTAGCGGTCGCAACAAGGCCCTGCGTCGCCGAAAACCCCGGTTTCGGGTACGCTCTCCTACTACACAGTGATGCAGCAGCCTGGAAACGCGCATCACAGGCGAAAGGGACAGATCTATGTCGCCGAAGGAAACTACTCCGAGCAAGGCGCCGCTTGGCGTGCCGAAAGGCCGCGACGCTCTGCTCGCCGACTGGACATCGATAGCCGACCTCGCGTGCCCGGTCGACCCGGCGCTCTACGTCGAGTACGACGTGAAGCGCGGCTTGCGCGACCTCTCGGGCAAGGGCGTGCTCGCAGGCCTCACCCGCATCGGTGACGTCGTCGGCCACATCGTCGAGGGCGACCAGCTCGTGCCCGCTCCGGGCCAGCTCATCTACCGCGGCATCGAGGTCACCGACCTCGTCGACGGCTTCATCGCCGACGGCCAGCACGGCTTCGAAGAGACCGCCTACCTGCTGCTCTTCGGCGTGCTCCCCAGCAAAGACGAGCTCGCCGAGTTCGAGGGCTACCTCGCCGAGATGCGCCGTCTCCCCCGCTCCTTCATCTACGACGGCATCCTGCGTATGCCCAGCCGCGACATGATGAACGGCCTGATGCGCGGCGTTCTGGGCCTCTACACGCTCGACCCGTACTCCGACAACGTCGACACCAAGAACGTCTTGCGCCAGAGCCTGCATCTCATCGCGAAGTTCCCGATGCTCGCCGTCTACTCCTACCAGGCGTGCCTCGACGAGTTCCACGGCAAGAGCCTCGTCATCCACAAGCCGGATCCCGAGCTCTCAACCGCCCAGAACTTCCTGCACATGCTGCGCTCCGACAGCAACTTCAGCGAGCTCGAGGCGCTCGTCCTCGACATGACGCTCGTGCTGCACGCCGAGCACGGCGGCGGCAACAACTCGTCGTTCACCACCCACGTCGTCTCTTCGACGGGCACCGACACCTACTCCGCGATCGCAGCAGCCCTCGGCTCGCTCAAGGGTCCGCGCCACGGCGGCGCCAACCTCAAGGTCGTCGAGATGTTCGCGGACATGCGCGGCAAGCTCAAGGACTGGGCCGACGACGAGGAGATCGCCAACTACCTCGCCAAGGTCTTGGCCAAACAGGAGTTCGACGGCCGCGGCCTCGTCTACGGTATGGGCCACCCCGTCTACTCGATCTCGGACCCGCGTGCAGTCGTCCTCAAGGGTTACGCGAAGCGACTCGCCGAAGCCAAGGGATATGCCGAAGAGTACGAGCTTCACGAGCGCGTCGAGCGCATCGCCCCCGAGCTCATCGGTGGCCAGCGCCGCGTCATCAAGGGGGTCTCGGCCAACGTCGACTTCTACTCAGGCTTCGTCTACCGAATGCTCGACATCCCCGCCGAACTCTACACGCCGCTCTTCGCGATCTCCCGTGTCGTCGGCTGGTCCGCACACCGCCTCGAAGAACTCGCCAACGGCGGCAAGATCATCCGTCCCGCCTACAAGAGCGTCACCTCGCCGGCCACGTATGTACCGATCGATGCGCGCAAGGGCGGAGCGGTTCCCGAAGGCTCCAGCTGCGAAGTCGAAGACATGAAGCACAGCTACATCGGCGACTAGACCGCGTGGTCGCCCACGCCCCGGGGGTCCCTCGCTAAGTCCTCGCCGGGGGCCCGCAACGAAGAAAGCCCGCCACTGGCGGGCTTTCTTCGTTTGCCCCGGCTGCGGAACCGCTCGGCGACCCCCGCCGCGCGAACGGCCACGCTACCCAGCCGGCGGAGCGGCTCTTATCCGGCCGCCGAGCTCTGCGCCGCGTGCTCTTCGCATGGCTGCACGACGACGAAGCACGTGTTCCACGTCTCCTACAGACCGGAGCGCTCGGTCGTCCGAAGCACGAACTCCGTGAGCTGCCCAAGGTCGTACTCCCAGAAGACCCAAAAGTCCTTGTCGAACGCGTCATCGACAGTGGAGGCCCCTAGGATGCCTGACACAACAGCCGCCGTGATCACTTGTTGACCGCGAGCTACGTTCCAGACGGTCGCCTTGTCGGCGACCTCGTTCAGTCGCTTGATGCTGTTGACGGCACTGTTGCTCGCCTTGCACTCGATTGCCAGCAGACGCTTGTCATGCAACCTTGCGAGCACGTCGCACTGTTTACCGTCGAGCTTCGTGTTGTGCACGCACTCGCCTGGACCGAGGTCGTCCGGATCTCTGATGGACTTACTATCAACGCGCGTGAACCCGGCATCCACAATCGCTTGGACGGCCGCCTCCTCTTGCCGCGTCTTCTCCTCGTTGCGGAAGTACGTGCGAGTGCACTCTGTGGCCCGCACCACTGCCGACGCGTATGCTGCCCTCTCCAATTCAGCGGGGCTAGGCACGCGCCCATCTCTCAGCCATGGGCACCGCGACGGATCAATCGAGCCACCGATGACTTCAAGGGTTCTTGGCAGGTGTTTGGACGTGCCGAGCTGTCCCTTGGAGACGCCCACTATGGTTGCAAGATCATCTTGGCTGATCATCGGCGCACCGAAGAACCGCGCCGCATCCACTAATTCCCTAGTCCAGCCTGTACCCGTCTTGAGTGCAGTCATGTTGGCGCTGACATCCAGCACCTCGTACATTAGATCGATGCTCTCGTCCAAGAATCCTGGGTACGGCCCGTTGCCACCGGTTCTCTGCCCAATGAACACCTCGCGCGCTACCGCACATGCCCCCACGATATCAACCATGTCTGGCCGGTTAGGAAGCAGTCGCTTCTGATGTGCCACATCAACCTCCTCAGGCAACACTCTCTGGTTGTGAAGGCTCGTACCGCGGAGATCGAGGACGCACCTTCCCGTTGCGAGAGTCGTCCCGCAGCGTATAGGAGATCGCCGACGATACGCTGGCGGGAAGCGGAGCGGAGACCGGAGGACACTCGCGCACGACGCTGCTGCAAAGCCATGCACGTAGCACTTCGCCCAGAGCCCTCCCGAACACCGCCGGCACTGCGTTTCCTACCTGACGGAACTGCGAGGACCGTGTGCCTTCGAATACCCATTCGTCTGGGAAGCCCTGAAGTCCCGCTGCTTCAGCCAGTGTGATTCGCCGCAGTGAACCGTCCTTCATACGAATCCAGTCCTGCGTGCTTGCCGCAGTGACGGTCCTGGCGGGTTTGTACGGATCCGCGATGAACGTGCCCTGTTTGTAGCCCCAATGTCCGCCTGGACGCGTGGGCTCGCGCCTTCCGGGGCTCTTGAGACCTGTCCCGTCCGGAAGTACCTCCAGTTGCTGCCGAAGCGCGTCTGAAGGCCTCACAACCTCACTGGACTCTGGGCTGGGTCGCCCGCTCAGGAACTCCTCGAGGGTGATCCAGCGCCGGAGGCAATCGGTGCCCTCGCGCCCATGAGTGGCCATCGGGAACACCGGCAACTCGCCATCACGGATCGCCATCATGAAGAAGCGAACTCGGCGCTGAGGTGCACCGTAGTCAGCGGCGTTCAAGAGCGCGCAAGTTGTTGCGTAGCCCGCTGCGTGGAAGCCGTCCAATACCTCTTGAAGTGCCTCGCCTGGCGTTCCAGAGTGTCCGCGCGCGGTGACTAGACCCCTAACGTTCTCGAACAAGATCGCGCGAGGTTGCAGCTCTTCTGCAAGGCGAACGAAGTGCGCAAACAACTGACCTCTCGGGTCCTTCAACGAGCGTTGCCGGCCGGCGCTGCTGAAAGGCTGGCACGGCGGTCCACCGACAAGCAGGTCAACCTCACTACCTGTCAGGTCGGATCCGGTCACGGACGCGATATCGGCATGGAAGATCCTCGTCCGATTCAGATGACGCCTGTTTGACCCATCTACCTGCACGCCCGCCTTCTGATTCAGCCGAAGCGTCGCGGCGCAATCCGCGTCGGAATCGACGGCCGCAACCGTCTCGAATCCCGCCCTCTCGAGCCCGATGTCGAGGCCGCCAGCGCCCGAGAACAATGATACGAGCTTGGGTCTTGTCACTGCCTGAAGACTCCTCTTGGGTTTATCGTGTACGCAAATGCTACAGCATGAAGGGGCGCGCCTTTGTTCGCTTCCGGCGACATGTCGTCTTTGCCGAATGCTGCGACGAGAAGCCGCATGCAAACACAGCGCCGCAGAGACACTACGTGTGAGATGAGCGTGCGGCGTCGTCTTCACCACATGGGGTTTCGATACCGGGTTGACTACCGGCCGGAAGCCACTCTACGTCGAAGCGCTGACATCGTCTTCTCACGCCAACGAATTGCGGTGTTCATTGACGGCTGTTTCTGGCACGGATGCCCTGAGCACGGCACTACCCCCAAGTCGAACGGGGACTGGTGGGCAGCGAAGATCGAGCGCACCCGCCAACGGGACTTGGATACGACTTCGATCTTGATCTCCCGCGGCTGGACGGTCCTTCGGTTCTGGGAGCATCAGTCCCCGGATGAAGTAGCGAGCGAGGTAGCGCAGGCCGTGGAAGCGCGGAGGCGGCGAGGAGCGCCTTGCGCGTGAGTGGTCGCGCACATGCTGTGTGAGCGGTGCCGACCGTTGCCTTGATTCCGCGTACGGGTGCCCCAGATGGACGTGCCCGAGCCGACTGCGCCGGATCGTTCATGCTAGATCCTGATCTACTGCAGCCATAGCACGCCCGCCAGGGCCCTTGGCGGCGTGGGAGTCTAGCGTAATCAAAACCCACTATTTGCTTGTTGTGTTTCACAACATTAATGTTGTACTCTGCAGGCATGAGCACTCCGCTCGACATAGGCACTGCGCTCGTGCGCGAGCGGCGGGCTAGCGGGATGTCGCAGCGCGAGCTCGCCGAGCGTCTTGATACGTCTCAGCAGCAGGTCGCTCGCTGGGAGGCTGTCGGGTATCGCACAGTGAGCTTGGAGCGTGTGGCGCAGGTCGCGGAGGCGCTGGGCGTGTCGGTCGCTCTCACTGGCGGCGGGTCCCTTCCCCTCGCGGCCGAGGAGCCTTCGGCATACGGCCGAACGGCTGCGGGCGCAGTGGGCGTGAGGCCTGTCCGCGACCTGGGCGAAATCGCTGGGCGGCTGCGCGAGCACTACCTCGAGCTGCGTGACACCTACGGCTTCGAGCGAATCGGCGTCTTCGGCTCATTCGCTTGCGGCGAGCAGACGCCGGACAGCGACGTCGACTTGCTGGTAGAGACGGCCGAAGGGCAGGCGTTGAGCTGGCTTGGTGCCGGTGCAGCGGCGTTCATCGAGGGCGTTCTCGGGCGGAAGGTCGATCTCGTCGAAGCGGCTGCAGTGCGAGAGCGCATCCAGTCCCGAGTTCTCAGGGAGGCCATCTATGTCTGGGAAGCGTGATGGATCTCTGCTTCTCGATGACATGGTGGGCGCTGCGGAGAGGCTCGTGGAGCTGTCAAGCTCCATTCCGACTGATGGAGAGCCCGCGCTCGAGGTTCGCGAGATGGTGCTCTGGAACTTCACTCAGTTGGGAGAGGCGGCAAAGCGTCTGCCCAATGAGGTCCGGTTGAGGTTTCCCGAGCTTCCGTGGAGCGAGATGGCCGGCATGCGCGATCGGGTTGTGCACGACTACGACACTGTGCGCTGGGATCGCGCCCGAGAGATCGCGAGCGACTCAGTCGCGGCTACGCTGCCCCGGCTGATGCGCGTGCGTAGCCTGCTGCGCGACGAGTACGACGCGCAGGAGCTGCCGGCCTACTATTCGGCAAGAAGTGGCACGCCCCGGCGGGGAGGTCGCTGAGCGGTTCCGCAGCCGGGGCAGACGAAGAAGGCCCGCCAGTGGCGGGCCTTCTGAGTTGCGGGCCCCCGGCGAGGACTTAGCGAAGGACCTTCGCGCCGGGGCTTTCGGCAGCTTGCTACTTGATGGTGCCTACCTTGGATGCGCTGGTTGCGCGGTGGGCCCACCAGAGGTGCTTGCTGACGTAGACCTTTACCTTGTACTTGCCCTTGGACGAGACCTTCTTGGAGATCGACCACTTGGTGGAGAGCCCGGCGGCGGTCTGCTTGGCGGTCACGGTGTACTTGTAGACGTACTTCTTCTTCGTCGCGTTGTACTTGTAGATCTTCGCCTTGATGGTGATCTTCGGGTCGTGGCTGGGGTTGAGGTAGCCACCGGCGATGAGCGTCTTGCTGCCCTTGGACTTCGGCTTGGCGTAGGTGACTGTGAGCGTGTCGGCCTTGTTCTGCGTGAGTGAGATGTCGACGTTGGCGGCCTGGCCGTCGGAGCCCAGTGTGAAGCGGGTGACTGTCGGCAGAGCGGCCTGATCGACGATCGGCATCGTGGTGCCAAGCTGCGCGAGGATGTTGTTGTACCAGCGCGGGTGATAG
>DASRYH010000069.1:0-32848 GCA_035687245.1 Coriobacteriia bacterium | reverse complement strand
GGCGTGCACGGCACGGCTCGTGGTGGGCGCGGACGGTGCGGCCTCGCTCATACGCCGCACGCTGGGCTTTGCCGCCCCGACCCGCTACATCGCCATGCAAGCCGAGTTCACTGCCGAAGGCGGGGAGTCGTCCTACGGCGCCTACTTCGACCGCCAGCTCACTGACCACTACGCGTGGTCGATCCCGAAGGCCGGCAGCGTGCTTGTGGGCGCCGCACTGCCTTCGGGCCCCGGTACCACGAAGCGCTTCAACGCAATCGTTGAGAAGATGCGCTTCGCCGGCTTCGGCCTTGGCGAGGAGTTGGCTCGCTCGGCTGCACCCGTGGTACGCCCTCAGCGCCTGAGCGACATCGCGCTGGGTCGCCGTTCGGTTGCACTTCTGGGCGAGGCGGCCGGCCTCATAAGCCCCAGCTCCGCCGAAGGTGTGAGCTACGCGCTTCGCAGTGCCGCCGTGCTCGCACGCGCCATCGAGGTCGAGCTTCGCGACCCGGTTGCCGAGTACCGCCGCCTCGCGCGGCCACTCGTGGGTGAGGTCGCCGGCAAGGCGGTGAAGGCGCAGCTGCTCTCCAGCTCCACCTTCCGCGCCGCGGTCATGCTCTCGGGTGTGGGCTCGCTCGACGGCAACCGGCCCGGCACATTCGGCAGCTCACTTGGCGAACTGCTGATGCCGTAAGGCCTTGAGCGGGAATGATAGATGCACCGCGCGGGCCGAAACCGTGCAGTGCTAAACTTAATGGCTTCCAACAACTATTCGTTCCGGAGGACTCTTTCATGCAGAAGAAGGACCTGCAGTTCCTCAAAGATCTCGTTGAGGCACCCTCGCCATCTGGCTACGAGCAGCCGGCTGCGCGCATCTTCCGCGAGCGCCTTACCGGCGTTGCCGACGAGGTCGAGACCAACGTCATGGGTTCGGTTCACGCCGTGCTCAAGGGCAAGGACGCCAAGGGCGTCTCGGTAATGCTCGCCGGGCATATCGACGAGATCGGCCTGATGGTCAACTACATCACGCCCGAGGGGTATATCGCGTTCGCCTCTATCGGCGGCGTGGATGCGGCCATCCTGCCGGGCATGCGCGTGCACGTTCATACCTCCGACGGCCCGATCCTAGGCGTAATGGGCCGCAAGCCCATCCACCTCATCGAGGACGACGAGCGCAAGAACGTCACCAAGCTCGACAAGCTCTTCATCGACGTCGGCTTTGCTGGTGACGAGGTCAAGAAGCGCGTGCACATCGGCGACCCGATCACCTTCGGCGTCGGCTTCGAGGAGTACGGCGACGGCCTTGCGGTATCGCGCGCCTTCGACGACAAGATGGGTGCCTGGATCGCTGCCCGCGTGCTCGAGGAGGTCAAGGCCGCCGGTGGCGCGCCGGGCGACCTCATCGCAGCGGGCACCGTGCAGGAAGAGGTCGGGCTGCGTGGCGGCACGACGAGTGCGTACGGCGTCAACCCGGTTGTGGGCATGGCCGTCGAGGTCTGCCACGCCACCGACTACCCGGACATCGACAAGCGCAAGCACGGCGAGTTCGAGTGCGGCGCCGGTCCGGTGATCGCTCGCGGTCCCAACATCAATCCCATCGTCTTCGATCGCTTGGTCAAGGCTGCCGAAGATGCCAAGATCCCGTACCAGATCGGCGCTGAGCCGCGCGGCACGGGCACCGACGCGAATGCGATCCAGCTCTCTCGCGGCGGCAAGGCCGCGGCGCTCGTCTCGATCGCGCTGCGCTACATGCACACGCCGACCGAGGTGCTGGCTCTCAAGGACCTCGATGCAGCGGTCAAGATGCTCACTCGCTTCGTGCTCGACCTCGAACCGGGGTGCGACTTCACGCCGTGAGTAGGCCGTCTGCACACGATCATCAGATAGCCTCGAACAAGAAGGCTTACCACGACTACTTCATCGAAGAGACCTTCGAGACTGGTCTGGAGCTGACAGGCACCGAGGTCAAAGCGCTGCGTGAGGCCAAGGCGTCCCTGCGGGAGTCCTTCGCCACCATCAACAACAGCGAGGTGTGGATGCATGGCGTCCACATCTCGCCGTACAGCCACGGCAACCGCGCCAACGTCGATCCCGATCGCAAGCGCAAGCTCCTGCTGCACAAGAAAGAGATCCGCTACCTCATCGGCAAGACGAAGGAGCGCGGCTACACCCTCGTGCCGCTAGCGCTCTACTTCTCGCCCACCAACAAGGTGAAGGTCGAGCTCGGTCTCGCGCGCGGCAAGAAGCTCTACGACAAGCGCGATGCGATCGCCGAGCGCGATCAGAAGCGCGATGCCGAAAGGGCGCTACGCGACCGCCAGCGCGGGGAGTAGCGGCCAGGCAGAGGCTGAGTGCCACGAAGGTGACCGATCCGCGCGAATCTGTGCACCGTTTCACGGTTTGCGCCAACAACAATCGGGAATAGACCGTCCCAATAGGGCAGGTGCTTGCTGGAAAATCCTGCACGTCGGATGCAGGTAGCACCGTATCTCGGGGAAGGGTCGGTCATGAGAAGGTGCGGATTGGACGCGACGCACGCGGCGACCTACGGTAGCTGGGATTACTTCAAGGTGAAGTAGGGCCGAACACACAAAGTGACGGCGAGGCGTGGATGCAAGCAGTCCACGCCTCGCTTCGCGTTTGCGGCCAGGTAATCTCTAGCGTCTGCTTGGGTTGGAGGCGTAGTGCCGCCGGATGCGCCGCCACATCATCCTTGCGACGGACTTTCCAAACGGTTTGTGAGGCGTAGAGTGGGCCACGGGGGGCTCTCTGTTTGCGGCTCGGCTGTACGCGGCCCTCGTTGTCCCATGGGCTCCCTGCTCTCTGCTACGCGCTGAGGATCGCGTTGAGGCCTTATGGAGAGAGGTGATGCGCGATGAGGCGCATCCGTTCCGCGCTACTCGTTGCGAGCCTGATGGCCCTGTTCGTGGTGCATGCTGGTGTTGCGTTTGGCGGCATCATTGTCGAAGGGCCGACGAATCTCACCCCGCTGACCGTAGGTGACAGCAACTCCGCTCAGACGTCGGGAGATCTGGTGGTGTGGCACGGGGATAGCGGCGGCAACTTCGACATTCTCGTGTGGAGCCCTAGCCTTGGTAGCCCGCTGAACATCAGCAACACTCCAGCATCGCACGAACACTGGCCACAGGTGTCCGGGGAACGTGTCGTATGGCAGCAAGACGACGGCGCGTATGGGGAGATATTCACGTGGAAGGTCGGCGACCTTGCACCCACCAACCTGAGCAACACCGCACTCGGCTATGAAACCATGCCTCAGGTGGATGGCGATCGGGTGGTGTGGCAGGGGAACAACGACATCTTCTTCTGGGAGCAGGGCCTCGGCGCGCCCATCAACATCACCAACACGCCCCTCCTCGAAGACGGGGATCCGCAGATATCTGGCGACTTCGTTGTGTGGTCCTCAGGCCCCGAAGACGGCAGAAGGGACATCTACGTATGGGCGGTTGGGAGCCCTTCCACATTCAATCTCAGCAACAGCGCCGGCGTGAATGATGTGACTCCACAGATTTCCGGATTGTTCGCGGTGTGGTCAGGTAGCGATGGGAGCGACAGCGACGTCTATATCTGCGATGTCGAGGGTGCACCCACCGATATCAGCAACAACGCCGAATGGGATGACATCGAGCCCCAGATTTCGGGTGACCGCGTCGCGTGGGAGTGCGGCGACGGTGAGGTCTACTCCTGGAGCTTCAGCGATCCGACTCCGGTCAACATCAGCCAGGACGAGCAGCGAGACGATATCGACCCGCAGGTCTCAGGCGACCGCGTGGTCTGGTCCGGCTTCGACGGTGTCGATTCGGAGATCTTCACGTGGCGGGACGGCGATTCGGCACCGGTGAACCTGAGCAACCAGGCTTCAGCGGATGTTGTCCCTCAAATCTTCGGTGGCCGTGTTGTGTGGAGCACTGACGCCGATGTGTTCACGATGCTGCTCGACACCACGTCACCTTCCCTCACGCCGCCCGGGGATATCACCACACATGCCACGTCACCCGCGGGCGCCTCGGTCCACTTCGGGGCCACTGCGAGCGACGGCGGAGGGATCAAGTCCCTGAAGTACTACGTGGGCTCGACTGAGATCACGTCACCGCACACGTTCCCGGTTGGAATGACCGACGTCAGGTGCGCGGCGATCGATGAAGCTGGAAACGAGAGCAGCGGGGAGTTCAGCGTCGTGGTCGTGCCCGACACCACGATTGTCGCCGCAGGCCCGACACGGATTACCCACAACGGCGACGGGCGTGATGATATGAACGCCCAGATCTTCGGCGACCGTCTCGTATGGTGGAGCCCGAGTCCTGTTGGTGTTGGCGGCGACGAGATTCAGACGTGGCGCGTCGGCGACCTGCTGCCCACGACTCTCGCTGTCGATGCAAGGAGTCCTCAGATCTCGGGCGATCGAGTCGTGTGGTCGGGCTATGCCGGCAGCGACGAAGAGATCTACACGTGGAAGGTGGGCGACGCCTCGCCTACGAACATCAGCAACCACGACGGCAGGAGGGATTCGGCTCCTCAGATCTCGGGCGATCGCGTCGTGTGGTCGGGCTATGACGGCAACGACGATGAGATCTACACGTGGAAGGTGGGCGACCCGTCACCCACGAACATCAGCAACCACGACGGGATTTCTGACGACTTCGCGTATGTGGACGGCGACCGGATCGTCTGGCAGGCCGATGACGGGGTCAATAACAGCGAGATCTACACGTGGGCGGTCGGTGACGCATCGCGCACCAACATCAGCAACAACCCAGTCCGACAGGACTCAGGCGCCCGGGTCTCAGGCGATCGTGTCGTCTGGTTCGGCTACGACGGAAACGACTACGAGATCTTCACGTGGAAGGCCGGGGACGCGACGCCAACGAACATCAGCAACCATGACGGGCGGGACGACTTCTCGCCGAACGTGCACGGCGATCGCGTCGTGTGGTCCGGCAACGACGGCAACAGCCGGGAGATCTACACGTGGGCGGTCGGGGATACCACTCCCACGAACATCAGCGACAACGACGCAGGGGACGACGGCGGCGCAGAGATCTTCGGCGACTGGGTGGTCTGGACTGGCAGCGACGGTAACGATACTGAGATCTACGCCTGGCGGGTCGGAAGCGCCGCCAAGTTCAACATCAGCAACCATAACGGGCGCGACGACCTGGGCCCACAGATCTCTGGCTCGCGCGTTGTGTGGCAGGGCGACGATGGGAACGACTCTGAGATCTACACGGCGCTTCTCGACAGCACGCCGCCCTCACTCAGCGTGCCTGCCGACGCGACCGTGCACGCCTCGTCTCGCGCTGGCGTCTCACACCCCTTCGCTGGAGTCGCAACAGACCCGGCGGGCGTCAGGTCGCTCAAGTACTACGTCGGCCCCTCCGAGATCACCTCGCCGTACACTTTTGGCCTGGGCAGGACCCAGGTCCGGTGCGTGGCGGTCGACGAGCTGGGATTCAGCCGCGAAGCGAGCTTCAAGGTGACCGTAGTCCTCGACACGGCGCTCGGCGTGGCGGCGCCTTTGGTTGCGCCTGCCTATGGCACCTCGGCCTCACTCGTGGCCACGCTCGCTTCTGTGTCAGGGGAGGCACTCGCTGGCGAGACAGTGATTCTGGAGCAACTCAACGGCAGTGCGTGGACGGGCGTGGGTACGGGAGTCACCGATGCAGCCGGCAAGACGGCTCTCGCCACGCCAGCGCTAGCCGCGCAACAGACTTACCGCGTGCGCTACGCGGGAGCGGCGAGTTCTGTGGCCTCCGTTTCGGACGGCGTTGTCGTCTCTCCGAAGGTCAAGCTCGCTCGTTCGACTTCGTGGAAGACGCGCTCCCGCAACACGTACTACACCGCGAAAGGGTTCATCACCCCCAAGCACGTCGTGAGCGATGCGAACAAGGTGCGCATCATCGTCTACAAGAAGGCTAAGAACGGTCGCTACCAGCTCGTTAAGTCGTACAAGGCGAAGTACGCGACCTACTCGAAGACGAAGAGCCGGTACAGCGCGAAGCTCAAGTTCACTTCGAAGGGCAGCTGGGCAATCCGCGCCTACCACCCAAAGGATGCAACGCACGCCGCAACCTACGGTAGCTGGGACTACTTCAAGGTGAGGTAACGCCGAAAGGACCGCCTGCATTCGGTGGCCTCGGAGCCGGCGGTGAGACAGGGGGCGGAGCCTTCGGGCACGCCCCTTGCTCTTTTGTCAGCGTGCGCGGGTATACTGACGCACGCACGACACGCACTTTGACACGTCGCACGTGCACCCTTCATGGGGGTGACCGGTTTCGACATGATACGTCTGAGGGGAGCAGCAGGCCGAGGTCGCCTTACCTCGTAAAACAGGGGCGCAGACGCTCAAGCGTCGACAATAACTATGCACTCGCTGCCTAAATAGTGCAGCGACGCCGACCCGGTGAGAGTCTCCGTCACCGGCAGGGCGCCACTTCAGGAGACTGCCGCAAAGGACGCGGGCTGAATGCCAATGCGAAAGACTGGACAGCCATGGCGATAGTGTCGCGAGTCATCAGGTAACACTACCGCCGAGACACCACTGATGACTGAGCCTGGAGATACTCCCTAGGGATGTGTTGTGGACGCGAGTTCGACTCTCGCCACCTCCACCAACCCATGAATCGGGGCATTGCCGAAATGGCGTGCCCTGCATACGACCCGCCGGCCATGACGCCGCGCGGGTCGTTGTCGTTGTCGCACGCTATCATCGGAGTAGGCCGACTCCGGAGAGGCAGGACGTGAATGATGGCCGGACCTTCGCGGCGCTCCTCTGAGCGCTGGATCAACGCGAAACGCGACCTGCTCGAGATGCTGGAGCAGGCGGCGCGCGAGCGTGCCACCGTCACCTACTCCGACGTCTCCGTGCGCGTCTTCGGCGGGACGGTGCCAGCCAGATCGCGCTACATCATGGACCTGCTCGCCGAAGTCGACGAAGAGGTCGCGCTCGAGCGCGGCATCATCATCGCCTCGCTCGTGGTGCGCGCCGACAGCGGCATCCCGGGTGCGGGGTACTTCACCTTCATCGCCTCGCGCTTCGGCGCCGACGTCAGTGACCCGCGCGCTGCATGGGAGGTCGAGGCCGAACGCGTGTGGACGGCCTATGCAAGCGAGCCGAGCCAGTGAACGAGAGAGGCTTCGCGACGAAGCATGGCGGGTTGACGACGGCGCTCACGTGGGTGCCCGAGCCAGCCCTGTTCGAGTTCGCGCGCTTCGTGGGGGCTGAGGCGTCGAGCGCAGCCGGCGCGCTTGTCACGACCGCACGTGCCGTCAATGCCGATATCGTGTGGGTGCCGGCGCGGGCGGCTTGGGCGCTTGAGGCGATCGAGCTGCTGGTGGCCGAAGGTCGCAGGCCCGCGTGGGCGGTCGACGGCGTATTGAGCCGCGTCGCCAACGAGAAGGGCTGGGGTGCGACAATTCGGCGTTCGGCCAGTGCGCCTGAGGGTCTTGTCAGCACGCTCGACCGGGCGCTCCACGATGTGCTCGACGCTACTCGGTCAGGCGAAGAGGCGGGATGCGACCTGCTAGTAGTCGCCGATGATCTTGCTGGGCCCGCTGGCTGGCTCGTGTCGCCGGACTTCGCGCTCGATCTGCTCGTACCGTCCTACCGGGTGGCCGCGCACTCGTGGCGAGGAAGCGCCGTCTTCCACTCCGATGGTGACGTGCGCGCGCTGATGCCTGCACTTGCCGCAGCCGGCTTCGCGGGTGTGCACCTCGCGTCGATCCACGCCGACGACATCTCCGCAGCGGCGTATTCAGCGTGGTCGGCGGGGTTGGCGGTGCTCGGTGGCGTTCCCGCGACCGCGCTCGACGACGACACCGCAACCGAAGCCGCAGTGGGCGCAGCCAAGCTCTCAGCGATGGGGGCGCTCGTGGTCGCGGACGACGGCGGCATCACCGTCGCACCTCAGCTGGGACGGCTGCAGCGGGCACTGGCGGCTGCGCGTGAGGCGCTGCGCGACCAAAGCCAGTGACTTCTGCCACGTTTCGGCTGGGTTAGTGCCTCATGCAGGCTTGCGCGTATGCCGATGAACCCCAGTGACAGAGTTGTTCATCCGTCACAATTTGCGCACGGTCTGACCCGCGCGTATACGTACTTGTGACGCTGGCAAGGGAACCGGAGGTAGTTGCGTGGCGCTCGAGGGCAACCTCAAGGACTTCTCACTCGGCGACGTCTTCCGGCTGCTGTACGGCGGCAGGAAGACCGGTGCGCTGCACGTCACCAGCTCGGCCGGTGAGGGTGCGGTCTACTTCGACGGCGGCCGCATCTACTTCGCCACTGCGAATTCGGAGATCGAACCTGCGAGCAAGCGGCTTGCGAAGAGCGGCTTGATCTCGGAGAAGCAGCTTCGCCAGGCCCAGGGTCTGATGAAGATCCAGAAGAAGGACAAGGCGGGCCGAAAGCTCGGGCAGATCCTCGTCGACGAAGGCTATCTGGAGTCCTACGTACTCGAACAGTGGGTGCGCGAGCAGATCTCTGACGCGCTCTTCGACATGTTGCGCTGGAATGAGGGCGACGTTCGGTTTGACGCCGACGAGCGCAACGAGCCCGGCGACATCGGGATCGGCATCGCGCCGGAGCTCGCATTGGAGACCGCCACCAAGCGCCTTGAGGCGTGGAACAAGATCCTCGAGAAGATCCCGTCGATGGACACGCACTTCGCCATCGCCCCGACACCGGGTATGCGCTCCGACGAGATCCATCTCAAGCCTCGCGAGTGGATGATGCTGTGCTACCTGCACAACGGGCGCAGCGTCGAAGAGCTCGTGGGGCTGACCGGCTACTCCGACTTCGAGGCCGCACGCGTGCTGTATGGCATGTACACAGCCGGCCTCGTAGAGAAGGTAGGGCCGAGCGGCGAGCCGCTCGGCGACTAGCCGGCCATGAACCGCGACGCGGGCCTGAAGAAGGACCTCTCGCCGACGGAGTTCGAACTCTTCCGCGACTGGATCCACCAACACTCCGGCATCTTCCTCGAAGAAGAGAAGACCGACCCCCTGCGCATCTCGTTGCTCGCGCGCGCTACCCGTCTCGGCTTCGCCGACTACTCGGACTACTTCGAGCTGCTCAATGAAGACGAAGACGAGTTCAAAGAGCTGCTCAACCTCATCACGATCAACGAGACGAGCTTCTTCCGTTTCACGGCGCAGTTCGATGCGCTCCGAGACGTGCTCGTGTCAGAGATTCTCGCATCGCGACCGGCCTCCGCGCTCAAGCAGATGAGAGTCTGGTCGGCTGGCTGTTCGACGGGCGAAGAGCCCTACACGATCGGCATGACGCTTCTGGGCTCGGAGCTCAAAGCCGCACGCTACAACGTCGAGATCGTGGGCACCGACGTCTCCACACAGGCACTCGAGAAGGCGCGAGCGGCAGTCTACCCGGCCAAGTCACTCGCATCGCTGCCGCAAGGCGTGGTGCAGCGCTGGTTCGAGCCGGTCAGCAACGGCCATCGCCCGATCCAGGAAGTGCGCGACCTCGTGCGCTTCAACTACCACAACCTCATCAAGGAGCCGTATCCGTCCGCCTACATGAGCGGCTGGGACGTCATCTTCTGCCGAAACGTCACCATCTACTTCCGTGTGGAGTCGACGCGCCGGGTCATTGAGAACTTCTACGAGGCGCTTAACCCGGGCGGTTACCTGTTCATCGGACACTCGGAGACGCTGCACACGATCAGCAGTCGATTCGAGCCCGTCGAGATTGGCGGCGTCTTCGTCTACCGCAAGCCGGTCCGCCCCTGGGTCGTCTCCGCGCAGCACCGCGAGCGTCCCGCGGGTCCCGGCGGCTGGCGAGAGCGCGCGCAGCAGCGCGCGCAGGAGCGCCTCGAGCGCGACGGCGCGCTCCAGCTGTCAGTTGCGACGTCCGACGCCGAGCATGGTGCAGATCGCCCCGCGCAGAGCGCGAGCGCGACCGCCGAGCCTGCGGAGTCTGGATCCGCTGGGCCAGCGTCCAACCTACCTGCCGCATCGCCGGCCCAGAGCCGTGAGCTGCTTGAGGCTGCTCGCCGGATGCTCGAAGATGCTGCGCCGTCAGAGGCACTAGCGATTGCGGACGCCGTGCTTGCTTCCGACCCATCGAATCGCCAGGCGCGGCTGATGGCTGCCTTCGCGCACTCGGACCTCGGCGATCTGGACACCGCGAAGGGACAGGCCCAGGAGATCCTCGACGTCGACCCGCTTGCCGCTTCGGCGCACTATATCCTCGGGACCATTCACCGGCAGGGGGGAGACGGCGCGAGCGCGCGCGAGGAGTTTCGGCAGACGATCTACGCCGATCCGGACTTCGTTCTCGCGCACTTCGCGCTCGCCAGCCTCGAGCGCGAGGCGGGCCGGCTGGAGGAGGCGAAACGCGCCTACGAGAACGTGATTCGCGCTCTCTACGCCAACCCGGCGGGCGAGTGGACGCAGTTCCTTGGCGGTTTCAAGCCCGACCTAATCGCGAAAAGCTCGCAGATGGGCCTCGCAGAGTGTGCGAGAAGTACGTCGCAAAGCTAAAGACCGCAGCTCGTAAGGGCGATATTCACTAGTAAAGCTGCACGATTGGAGAACACGTCATGGCAGGTGCACGCATACTGGCGGTCGACGACAGTCCGACCATCCTCGAGATGATCAAGAGCATCCTCGAGTCGGGTGGCTACGAGGTCATCACAGCCGCCGACGGCGACGAGGCGCTCAAGGTCGCGCGCGCCGAAAGCCCGGATCTAATACTGCTCGACGTCATGCTTCCCAAGCTGGACGGCTACCGAGTGTGCCGCCTGCTGAAGTTCGACGCCAAATACAAAGGCATCCCGATCATCATGCTCACGGCCAAGACCGAGGAGCAGTCGATGGCTACGGGCATCCGAACGGGTGCTAACCAGTACCTCACCAAGCCGGTTGAGCCTCAGACGCTTCTGGATGCGGTCGCGGGCGAGCTTGCCCGCGCAGAGGGTTAGGCGAGGCGACGTGGTGAACGATTCTCCGACGATCGCAACACGCGTGTTCGACGCACTTCTAGCTGCCAGCCGCCTCACCGCCGAGCAGGCAGATTCCGTGCGTTCAAGCGCGTCTTCCGAAGCCGACGCAGGCCGCCAGCTGCTTGAGCGCGGCATGGTCAGCTCCGAGCAGCTCGCCGAAGTGCTTGAGGACGAGATGGGCCTGCCTAGGCTCGACTTGGAAAGCTACGCACCCGACGAGGATGCGCTTGCGCTCGTGCCTTCGGCGCTTGCACGCAGCTACGGGGTCTTGCCGCTGTTCGAGATCGAAGGAACGCTGACCATCGCGGTGGGCGAGCCGGCCGACATCTTCTTGCTCGACGCGATGTCGGAGCAGATCGGCCTTGCGCTCGATGCCGTACTCGCGGAGCCCGACGCCGTCCGCGATGCGATCGAGCAGTACTTCGTCGAGCCCGTCGCCGAAGTGCCTGAGACCGAAGCGTTGCAGGGCGATGAAGTCGAAGCCGCCATCGAAGAGCTGGCCATCGAAGAGTCGGTCGAGGAAGCCTTCGACGACGCATTCGGCGGCATCGAGGAGGAACACGCGTCGATCGCGCAGACGGTCGAGGAGGTCGTCGGCGGCGATGCTGTCGTAGTCGGCGACGCGATCGATCTCGACGTACTGGCGGTCGCCGACGACGCCAAGATTGCGGTGCTTGTGGCAGACATCCTTGAGGCCGCGGTCTCTCGCGAGGCGAACCGCATTCACCTGCTGCCCTACAAGAACGAGTTCTTCCTCGTCTTCCGCATTCGCGGCCGGTTGGAGAAGGTGGCAAGCGCACCGCTCTCGCTTCAGCAGCCGCTGATAGAGGGCTTTAAGACGTTTGCACGCGTGGGCGATGTCCCGCCGACCGAGCCGGCCGTAGGTCGCATCCATGCCGAGATCGCGGGGGTGCCCGTGGTGCTCGGCCTCTCGTCGGTCCCGACGGTTGCCGGTCAGCGCCTCGTGGTCACCCTCACTTCGGCATCGCGCGAGCCCAAGAGTCTCGAGGGCCTTGGCATGTCAGACGCCGAATACCGCGCGCTGTTCGCGATGGTCGAGCACGGTCGCGGTCTCATGCTCATCTGTGCCCCGATCGCAGGCGGCGCGTCGACGACCTACTACGCGCTACTGCAGCACGCCGCAGGCGTAGGCAAGGCCGTCTACTCCGTCGAGCGCTCCATCGACTATGAGATTCCGTCCGTGGCCCAGGTGCCGCTCGGGCCGGGAGCCACGGCGGCCGCCTTCCTGGCCGCAGGCATGCGACAGGACACCGACGTCATCGCCATCGATGCGATCCAGAGCGTCGAGGACGTGCACATCGCTATCGAGGCCGCGTCTCACGGCAAGCTCGTCATCGCCACCTACACGGCGGGCAGCATCGTGGCTGGCGTGCGCAGGCTGCTCGACATAGGCGCCGAGCCGGTCTCGCTCGCGTCCGCGCTCACGCTTGGCGTAGGCCAGCGCGTGTTGCGCACCAACTGTCCGAACTGCTCGACGGGCGAGGCAAGCGCGCTGATGAAGCTGCTGCCCGGCGCCGAAGGGGCCGTCGCCCGGAAGGGCTCGGGCTGCCCGAACTGCGGCAAGACCGGCTACGCAGGCACCGCCGGCATCTTCGAAGTACTGCCGTTCACCGAGCCCGTGCGCGCTGCGATAGCGCTCAACGGCTCGTCCGACGAGATCGCGCAGGCGGCTTCGGCAGCGGGTATGCGAACGCTGTTGCAGTCAGGTGCGGCGATGGTGCGCGATGGTGTCGTGAGTCCTGACGAGCTCGACCGAATCCTACGTTTCACCCGGGGCTAGCGTGACTATCCCCGTCGACATCGGAGAATCCGGCAGCACCGACTCGTGTGTGCTGCCCGAGCAGCTCGTCGTCTTCTACGTCGGCGACCAGCGCTACTCGCTGCCTATCGAGCAGGTTGCCGAGATCCAGCAAGTCGTCGAGTTCTCGCCGGCGCCCTCTGACGCGCGCGGGCTACTCGGCATGCTCGATCTGCGCGGCCAGGTCATCCCAGCGATCGATGGCCGCGAGCTGCTGAGCGAGAAGGTCACCCCGCTGAATATCCAGATGCCGATGATCGTCTGCCGCACCAAGGGCGGTTCGATCGCGCTCGTGGTCGACGCCGTGCACGACGTGTTGCGCGTACCCGAGGGCTGCATGCAAGACGCCCCGCAGCTACACGCTCACAGCGCCTCGATGATCGGTGTGGCGCGCTTCGGCGTGGAGCTCATCTACGTGCTCGACGCCGACCGGATCCTCGCGGAGGCCCGCCGATGAACGACAAGCATCATCTGCTGGCCACAGACGCCGAGATTCTGCGCCGAAGGGCCGAGTCGCTCGCGGCACCCGTTGACGAGCACGCGCTCGCCGACCTGACGTCAGTGCTGCTCTTCCGCGTCGGCCGCGACTGGTTCGGTGTGAGCGTCGCCGACATCCGCGAGATCTTCCAGGACTACGCCGTCACCCCGCTGCCGTGCGTGCCTTCCCACGTACGCGGCGTGGTCAACGTACGGGGAGAGATCATCTCTGTGCTCGACCCCGCCGTGATGATGGGCTTGTCGATCGGCCGCGTTGAGATCACACCGGACACGCCGGCGATCGTGCTGGCGAGCGGGGAGATCGTCGCAGCCATCGCCGTCAACGAGATCGGCGATATCGCCGAAGTCGATCCCCGAGCCTTCGAGACCGCGGCCGCGATCGTCGACCGCGTTCAAGCCGAGTTCCTTTCGGCATCCGTGCACTACGACAGCCAGATGATCGGCCTGCTCAACACCGCTCGTGTCCTGCAACCCGTGATCGCAAACCGCCGCTAACGAGGAGCAATTCGAATGAACCCCATCAAGATCATCCGGACCCGGTTCATATACCGGCTCATCGCGATCACGATGGTCATCCAGATCGTGTACCAGGGCATCTTGTACCTGAGCCTGTGGAGCACGTTCGGCCCCGCGCTGTCCGAGTCGCCCGACCTGATGGGCTCGATCGTGACGATGAGTGTGATCGGGCTGGCTATGCTCGTCGCGTGGGGCTTCCTGCTCGTCGCCATCGGCCGCCGCTTCATCGCGCCGCTCGACCAGGTCGTCACCTCAGTCCAGGCTGCGTGCCAGGGCGAGGTCGGCCGAAAGGTCGACGTGCGCTCGAGCGACGAGATCGGCGTGCTCGCAGAGTCCTACAACCAGATGCTCGACCTCATCGTCTACCTCGTGCGCAACAGCCAGGAGTCTTCCAAGCGGTTGTCGCAGTCCTCAAACGACATCCTTTCGGCGACCGAACAAGCCGCCTCGGGCGCGGCCGAGCAGGCCGCGTCGATCGCGCAGACCACCGCCACGATGGAGGAGCTCGCCAGCACGTATCGCCAGATCGCGGAGAACGCCGACCAGGTCGTGAACATGGCCGAGGCATCTCTGGGCTCTGCCGAATCGGGTCAGCAGGCGGTCTTGAACACGCTTGCATCCATGGAGGAGATCAAGGTCCGCACGCAAGGCAGTGCAAACAAGATCCTTGCGCTGGGCGAGCGAAGCCAGCAGATCGGGCAGGTGCTCACGATCATCAACTCGATCGCCGACCAGACTAAGATCCTCGCGCTCAACGCAGCTATCGAAGCCGCGCGAGCCGGCGAGGCAGGCAAGGGCTTCTCGGTCGTCGCGGTCGAGATTCGCAAGCTCGCCGAGTCGGTTGTGGAGTCGACCGGTGAGATCTCGGCGATCATGACCGAGATCCAAGGCTCGGCCACCGACCTCGTCATGTCCACCGAGCAAGAACTCAAGCAGGTGCAGTCGGGCGTGGACCTCGCGCACGTGACGGGCGAGTCGCTCGACAAGATCCTCGGGATGATCGAGCAGACCACGATCGCCGCCAAGGAGATCTCGGCGGCCACCCAGCAGCAGAAGTCGGCCACCGATCAGGTAGTGAAGGCGATGCGCGAGGTTGCGGCCGTCGCCCAGCAGACTGCGGCGGGCTCGCGGCAGATGGCATCTTCGGCAGAGAGCCTGTCGATGATGGCACGCGAGTCGAGCCAGGTGGGTTCTGTGTTCACGATCGTCGAGAACGACTAGGCGCGTCAGCGCAGGAAGGCATCCCATGGTCGAGTTCGACCGTTCGGCATTCATATCGAAGTTTCAGGAGGAGGCTGCAGATCTTCTGCAGCGTCTGAACGAGAGCGTCATCACTCTCGAGGCTTCGCCTGCCGATCGCGAGCTCATCGACCAGATGCTGCGGGACGCTCACACGCTCAAGGGCTCATCACGCATGGTGGGCCTCATCAACATCTCGGATGTCGCGCATCACCTCGAGGACTTCATGGTGCGCGTGCGCGACGGTGAGCTTGCCTACGAGCCCTCTATGAGCGAGGTGTTCTTCGAGGCACTCGATGCGATCGTCTACCTCACCGAGCAGCGGGGCGAGAACGCCGACGGCGCGCTCGATCTTGAAGCGCTGCAAGGACGACTCGTCGAGCTCGCGGCGACACCGGGCGCCACGCCGCACGAAGCCTCACCGGCGGCGGACGCGCAAGCCAAGGTTGCTGCCGACGAGCCAGCGGTTGACGTCGCCGAAAGCGATGAAGCTGCCGAAAGCATCGGCGCCACCGATGCCGCCGCCGAGCCAGCCGAACCGGAGGCAGTCGAAGCAACTTCGGGAAGAGAGGGCGTCGACGAGCTCAAGGCCAAGGCGCAGCCGACCATCCGCGTGAAGACTCACCAGGTCGACTCTCTGCTCAACCTCGTGAGCGAGACCGTCATCGGGCAGATCAAGGCCGAGCAGCGGGTGCGCGAGGTACGCAATCTCAATGCGCAGGCGCTCGAACTATGGCAGTCGTGGGGGAGGCTGAAGGCGTCGCTGGCCGCTCTCTCCGAAAGCGGCGTTCGCGTGCCGCAGCAGGCGCTCGAGCTCATCGATGGTGCGCTCTACGACCACCGCCGAGCGATCGCCGCGCACGCCAAGGAGTACTCCGACGACGTCACGCGCGCATCGCTCGTGGTAGCCGACCTGCAGGAGCAGGCCACCGAGCTGCGCATGCTGCCCGCCAACACGATATTCCAGACGTTTCCGCGCTCGGTGCGCGAGCTCGCGCGCCAGTTCAACAAGGACGTGGAACTCGAGATCGAAGGCGGCGCCACCGAGCTCGATAAGAAGGTGCTCGAAGAGATCAACGACCCGCTCGTGCACATCATGCGCAACGCGGTCGACCACGGCATCGAGAGTCCCGAGGCGCGCATCGCTGCGGGCAAGCCGCCCACCGGCAGGATCACCATCTCCGCACGCCAGGAGGGCGACCGCATCGCGATCCGCGTGGCCGACGATGGCGCGGGCATCGACCCCGATAGCGTTCGCGCTCACGCCGTTCGCAAGGGCTACATCACCGAGGCCGAAGCGGCCACGATGTCTGACCGGCAGGCCACCTTCCTCATCTTCGAGGCGGGCTTCTCCACGGCTCCCATCATCACCGAGATCTCGGGTCGCGGCGTTGGCATGGACGTCGTGCGCGAGTTCGTCGTCGAGAAGCTGAAAGGCGACCTCGATGTCACCTCCAAGCTGGGCGAGGGCACCAGCTTCACGCTGACCATTCCGCTTACGCTCGCGATCATCCGCGCGCTGTTCGTGCGCGCCGGTGGGCAGCTCTTTGCGCTGCCGACCGCGTCGGTCGAAGAGACCCTGCGCGTCAAGCCAGAGGAGCTCTTGGATATCGATGGCCGAAAGGTCGTGCGCCGCGGCGTGCGCTCCTATCCGCTGGTCTACCTCTCGGACCTGCTCGGCCTGCCGCGCCAGCCGGAGAACGGCAAGGCAGTCACCCTCGTGACGATGGGCTACGCGGGCTACCGCATGGGCTTCATAGTCGACGCCTTCGCCGGCGAGCAGCAAATCGTCATCAAGCCGCTCGGCACGCACCTGCTCAAGGTGGACAACGTGGCCGGCGTGACTGTCATGGGCGCGGGCGACGTGGTGCCCATCCTCAACGTGCCCGACCTCATGATGAACGGCCGTACACGCGTGGGGCAGCGTCCCGCGCTCGCTGAGCCAGTCACGCCGAGTGGGCCCAGGTCGGTGCTCATCTGCGAGGACTCGTTCACCACGCGTGAGCTCGAGCGCTCGATCTTCGAGTCGGCCGGCTACTCGGTCGAGACCGCGAGCGACGGCGCGGCCGGCCTCGCCAAGCTGCAAGAAGGCCTGCGCCCCGACGCTGTCGTCACCGACGTGCAGATGCCGAATATGACGGGCTTCCAGCTCGCTTCGGCGATCAAGGCCGACTCCAAGCTCGCGCAGATCCCGGTGGTCATCGTGACCTCACTCGAGCGCGAAGAAGAGAAGGCCGAAGGCATCGCGGCAGGAGCTGACGCCTACATCACCAAGTCCGTATTCAACCAAGACACGCTGCTCGACACCGTCGAGCGCTTGATCGGCTGAGGGGGAGGCGCGTGGGAGCCTCCAAGATACGCGTGCTCATCGTCGAGGATTCGCTCGTCGCTATCGAGATGCTTCGGCAGATACTCACGAGCGACCCCGCGATCGAGGTCGTGGGCGTGGCCAGCAACGGCGCCGATGCGATTGCGGCGGCCCAGCAACTGCACCCGGACCTCATCACGATGGATATCCACATGCCCGGCATGGACGGGCTCGAGGCCACCGAGCAGATCATGGCCTACAACCCCACGCCGATTCTCGTGGTCTCCTCATCGGTCTATGCCGAAGGTATGGGCCGGGCATTCGACGCCCTCACCCTGGGCGCGCTCGACGTCATCAAGAAGCCGGAGCCGCGCAAGTGGGAGGACCTCGGCGAGATAGCGCGCGACATCATCTCGCGCGTGAAGATACTCGCCAACGTGCACGTCGTGACCCACATCCGCGGCAAACGAGGCAGGCCGGCGCCCGACACCATCGCCGACGTCCCGCCACGCCGCAGCATGATCGCGATCGCGTCTTCGACCGGCGGCCCTTCGGCGCTTCTCGACGTGCTCGGCAGGCTGCCGAAGGAGCTGCCCGTACCCGTCGTGGTCGTGCAGCACATCGCCGACGGCTTCGTGCCCGGCCTCGTGAACTGGCTCGACGCCGCGTGCTCCGTGAAGTGCGTTGTCGGCGGCGACGGTGACGTGCCCGAGCCCGGCGTCGTGTACTTCGCGCCCACCGGCTCCAACATGGTCTTCGACGGCCGCGCGCTGCGAGTCGTGCAGCCTGCCGAAGGGCAGCTCTACGTCCCCAACGCCGACGTGCTCTTCGAGTCGGTAGCGGCCAACGTGCGCTCGGGTGCGATCGGCGTCGTGCTGACCGGCATGGGCGCCGACGGCGCATCGGGCCTCTCGCGCATCAAGGCTGCCGGCGGCGCGACCATCGCACAGGACGAGAAGAGCAGCACGGTCTTCGGGATGCCGAAGGTGGCTATCGACCTCGGTGCCGCCGAACAGGTGCTGCCCGCCACCGCCATCGCGGGCGCTATCGAGCGGCTCGTGGTGCGCTAGAGCACGGCCGCCCCCGCGCGCCAATAGCTATACTCACCTCATGGAATCAGCTCCCATCGGCATCTTCGACTCTGGCCTCGGCGGACTGACCGTGGCGCGAGAGGTCGCACGGGCCCTGCCCAACGAGTCGCTCGTCTATCTTGGCGATACCGCTCGCTGCCCCTACGGCCCCCAAGACCTTGGCGACGTGCGCCGCTACGTGCTCGAGATCGGCTCGTGGCTCGAGCGTCAGCCGGTCAAACTCATCGTGATCGCGTGCAATACAGCGACCGCTGCAGGACTCGCACTCGCGCAGAAGGCCTTCGGCGTGCCTGTGATCGGCGTCGTCGAGCCCGGTGCGCGCGCGGCCGTCATGGCCACGCGCAACCGCCACGTGGGCGTGATAGGCACGGTGGGCACCATCGAGTCCGGCGCCTACAGCCGCGCCGTGCGTGCGCTCGATGCCGGAGTGACGGTGTTTTCGGCAGCCACTCCGCGCTTCGTCGACATCGTCGAGGAGGGCCTGCGTCGAGATACCGGGCGCTTCGAGGACCTGCTCGCGGAGCTCTCGGGCGTCTTCATCCGCCCCTCGTTCTACGAGATCGCCCGCGACTACCTCGACCCGCTCAAGCGCAGCGGCATCGACACCCTCGTACTTGGCTGCACGCACTTTCCGCTGCTTTCTGCAGCGATTGGCCAGGTCATGGGCCCGCGCATCCAGCTCATCAGCTCTGCCGAAGAGACCGCGCTCGAAGTCGCCGCCACGCTCGCACGTCGCGAGCAGCTCGTCGGCGAGGATGCCGTCCCGCAGTATCGCTTCGCCACCACCGGCGACGCAGCGGAGTTCGAACGGCTCGGCTCGCTCGTCTTAGGCCGCCCGCTTGGCGCGGTCGAGTCCGTATCGCGAAGCTTCCTTGCAGAACTGCCCACGCCCGAGCTGCTCGAGCTTGCGCGCACATTCACTGAGGAGGCGTCATGCGCCTGACCGTACTCGGTTCGTCGGCGAGCTATGCCGGCCCTGGACAGGCATGCTCCGGGCACCTGGTTGAGGGCGGGGGAGCACGCGTGCTCTTCGACTGCGGTAACGGCGTGCTCGCGAACCTCGCACGAGTGGCCGATCCGCTCGCGGTCGATGCGGTCTTCGTCACGCACTACCACCCGGACCACTTCTGCGACATCTACGCCTACCAGGCGATACTGCAGTACGCGCCCGAAGGCCCGGCGCCGGCACTCAAGCTCTACACGCCGCCGGGTCTCGCCGATCGCATGAAGCTGCTGCTCTCAGAGCGTGGCGGTCGGTCGTTCGACGCGGCCTTCGCCGTCACCGAGCTCGCAGCGGGCGAGTCGCTGCGCATAGCCGATCTCGTCGTCGAGCCCGTACTCGTCGATCACACCGAGCCCACATTCGCCCTGCGCGCGACTGCCGAAGGCGTCCTGCTCGTCTACACCGCCGACTCCGCGCCCGGCGAGCGCGTGACTGCCGCCGCTGCTGGAGCCGATCTGCTGCTTGCCGAAGCGACGCTGCCTGAAGCCTACGCGGGCGCCGCGCCGCACATGACCGCGAGCGAAGCCGGCGACCTCGCGCGCCAGGTGGGAGCGGGGCGGCTCGTCATCACGCATAATTGGCCGACCAACGACCGCGACGAGATTCGGCGCATCGCCGCCGAGGCCTTCGGCGGACCGACCGAGATCGCCGAAGAGCTCGCGACCTACGAGATCGCGCGCTAGGAGAGGACTTCCACTCATGACCCGACCTGAGAACCGCGCTACCGACGCCTTGCGTCCCGTGCGCTTCACCCGCAACTACCTCAAGCACGCGATGGGAAGCTGCATCTTCGAGCTGGGCGACACGCGCGTGCTGTGCGCCGCGTCGGTCGACGAAGGCGTCAGCTCCTGGCGTCGCGGCTCCGGTCAGGGCTGGGTGACCGCCGAGTACTCGATGCTTCCCGCCTCCACCCACACGCGCTCGCGCCGCGAGACGAGCGGGCCGAAAGGCCGCACGCACGAGATTCAGCGGCTGATTGGCCGCTCGCTGCGCTCGGTCGTGGACATGGGCGCGCTCGGCGAGGTCACCGTGAACCTCGACTGCGACGTGATCCAGGCTGACGGCGGCACGCGCACCGCGGCGATCACCGGCGCGTGGATCGCGCTCTACGATGCGCTCGAGGCGTGGAAGGCCGCCGGCAAGATCGCGTCGAGCCCGCTGATGGGACATATCGCGGCCACAAGCGTAGGCCTCGTCGACGGCGAGCTGCGCCTCGACCTCGAGTACGCGGAGGACTCGGTCGCCGAAGTCGACATGAACGTGGTGATGGACGATCGCGGCCGTTTCATCGAGGTGCAGGGCACCGGCGAGCAGACGCCGTTTGACCGCGAGCGTCTCGACGCGATGCTCGACCTCGCTTCGGCAGGCATCGACCAGCTGCTTGAGATCCAGAATCGCATCGTCGCCGAAGGGCTTGAGAGCTATGGCTTCTAGCACAGACGGTTTCTCCAAGACCGTGGTGGTGGCCACGGGCAACCGCGGCAAGCTTGCCGAGATTCGAAGCGCACTCGACTTCGAGGGCTGGCGCTTCGTCTCGATGAACGAGCTCGACGAGACGTGGCCGAGCCCCGAAGAGGACGGCGACACCTTCGAGGCCAACGCTCGGATCAAGGCGCGCGCGGCCTTCGAGCGCTTCGGCATGGCCGCGCTCGCCGACGACTCCGGCCTTGAGGTCGACGCGCTCGGTGGCGAGCCGGGCGTTTACTCGGCACGCTACGCCGGTCCGTGCGCCGACGACGCGGAGAACAACAGGCGGTTGCTGCTCGCGCTTCAAGACGAGCAGGCCCCGCGGACCGCACGCTTCCGCTCCGTGATCGTATTCGTCGATGACGACGGCACCGAGACGGTCGCGCAAGGTGCCTGCGAAGGCGAGATCGCGTTTGCGCCAGCGGGGGACGGCGGCTTCGGCTACGACCCGCTCTTCCGCCCAGCGGCCACCCCGGGACGCGCGATGGCGGAGCTGTCGATGGAGCAGAAGAATGCCATCAGCCACCGCGGCAATGCTTTGCGCGCACTTCACGACCTGCTCGCAGGCACGGGCGAGGACTAGCAGAGCCGCGCCGCGCGCAGCGTCCGGTGCCTGACGATGCGTCCGGTGGGACCGCGGTTGCCGCGCCCCCGCACCCTCCCTATACTGTTCGATGCTCGCCGCCCCTTCGGCGGGCGTGTTGAGGGGGATAGACCGGATCGGGCTGTAGCGCAGCTTGGTAGCGCATCTGCTTTGGGAGCAGAGGGTCGCAGGTTCGAATCCTGTCAGCCCGACCACGTGCGGCCGTAGTTCAATTGGTAGAGCATCAGCCTTCCAAGCTGACTGTTGCGGGTTCGAGTCCCGTCGGCCGCTCCATGACATCACTGCCGGCGGCCCTTCGCGGGGCCGCCGCTCAGTGCTCACCGTGTTGTTACGCGTTTGGCACCTGTTTCCGCATCTGTAACGCTATGCTGGTGCGGCTTGTGACAGGTGCCCCGTGAAAGACCCGGAGTAGCGAATCAAACGTGGCTGAGATCTCGGTAATAGTCCCCGCGTACAACGTGGGCGAGTACCTGGCGGAAAGCCTGGACTCGCTGCTTTCGCAGAGCTTCCGCGACTTCGAGGCGATCATCGTCGACGACGGCTCGACCGATGCCACACCCGCGATCATCGACCGCTACTGCAAGGTCGATTCGCGCCTCCGCTGCATCCGTCAGCCCAACGCCGGCGTCTCTACTGCCCGCAACGTGGCGCTCGCCCAAGCGCGCGGCCGCTACGTCTGCTTCCTCGACGGCGACGACCTGTTCACGCCCGGCGCCCTTCAAGCGCTGTACCGGCGCGCGGTCGAGACCAACGCCGATCTCGTCATCGGCGACTACGAGATCTTCGACAGCCTGCACTCGTGGGGTGTGAAGAGCATGCGCACCCTGTTCGAGCAGAACACCTACGACCGCTTCGACCAGAACCTGCTGCTCTGCTACGTCGTGTGGAACAAGCTCTTCCGCCGAAGCGTGATCGAGGAGCACGGACTGCAGTTCGCGCCGGTCTCCTTTGCCGAAGACGGCGTCTTCTCGATGGCGTTCGCCTACCGCAGCAACAAGATCGTCACGCTCGACGAGGTCGTGTGCCGCTACCGCCGGCGAAGCTACGCTAGCGAGCTTTCGGCGACCCAGGTCATCACGATGCGGTCGGAGACCGACCACCTCGAGGCACACGCGGCCGTTCGACGTGACGCGGTGGCGCACCTCGACGAGTGGGTCGCCGAAGCAAACGGCGACGAGCCCGAGCGACGGCGCCGGTTGCGCACGAAGGCCTCCTATCTCGACGGACTGCTGGGCAAGGAGGTCGCCAACCTCATCGACCTTCGCTACCGCACCTTCTGGAACGCCGAATCCGGCGTGGCGGCGCTCATTGCCGACCGCGTGGAGCACGCGCGTGAAGGCATGTCCTACAAGACATGGAGCGACCTGTGCAAGTCGGTCCGCGACCTGCCACTGGGCCATCTGCCGCGCAACCGCTCGGCCGTCTCAGCGATGCCGCTGATCACTGTCGCGGTCTTCGCGACGCCTGCCGAAGCGGCCGATCTCGAGCAGACCCTACACTCGCTCTACATCCAGGGCTTCCCGCGCTTCCAGGTCTACGTACCTGAGGGCGCCTTGCTCCGAGTCGCTGCTCACTACACCGCCTACGAGAACCTCGTCGCGCTGCCCGAAGACGACGAGGCGTCGTTCTACAACGCCGCACTCAAGCGTGGCCGCACGGAGTTCTTCCTCTTCGCACGGGCCGGCTTCCTCTACCGCTCGACCGCGCTTCTGCGCATGTTCTCGGCGCTCAAGAACGGCAACTCGGACCTCGCGACCTTCCCGGTAGCCCGGGTCTCCGACGTCGAGCTGCCGGCGCTCTACCCCACGCAGCGCGTGGCGTTCGAGGCGCACCCGGAGTCGCGCGACTACCGCTCAGACCGCAACCACCGCTTCGACTGCCTGCTGGCGAACAAGCTCGTACGGCGCTCCTATCTCGACACGCTCAAGTTCGCGTTCACCGGGGACACGACCGCGGACGCAGAACGGATGCTGTCGGAGGCGTGCTTCTTGAAGTCCGAGCACCGCGTGATCTACACGCCGCTGGATGCAGCCTCGTTCGTGAACCGGTTCGCCGGCGGCCGTGTGCGCGATCGCGCGCACCGGCTCAAGGTGCTCGCCGACCAGATTCTGCCGATGCGCCGCCGGCGCTCCGATGTCTTGTTCTTCGACACCGAGGGTCAGGGCTTCTCACAGAACCTGCTCTCGCTGCGCGATGCGGCGATTGCGGCTGGTCTGACGCCGCGCTACGCCTTCACCGACCTGCGCGACGATATCGAGCCCAAGCCGCTTCAGCAGACGCTCGTACAGCTGCGTCGACTGCTGTGGCGCGTGCCCACGCTCGCGTGTGCGACCGACTCGCTCGACGCGCTCGTCCCGCCTGCGCTGCTCGGCCAGAAGCGCGTGATCGTACAGACGCCGCGCATCAGCACCGTGCACGGCCGTTCGCGGTTCGTGGGCGGACGCTACACAGACGTGATCGTTCAGAGCGAGGCGTTTGACGCATGCACCCGCGGTCGCCGTCGCGTGCTCGGCCTGCCGGCAACCGACGTTCTGCAAGACGAGTCGCGCCAGATGGCCGCGCGCAGCCGGCTGGCGATCCTTCGGCCAGATGCGCGCGATCGCAAGATCCTGGTGTTCACGTCGCACTTCGACGCCGAACTCGTCTTCAGCGGCGTAGACATCGACCGTCTATCGAACTGGCTTCGCGATGAGGGCTGGCTGATGGTCGCGTCTGTTCCGGGACTCGCCGAGATGCTCGCCGACGAGCCCGCCAGCCTCTCCGACACGATCTTTGACGCTACCGGCTGCTTCCTGAGCTTTGACCAGATGATGATGGCCGACGTCTTCGTCACCACGAGGTTCGCCGAGATCGTCTACCGCAGTGCGTCGCGGCTTCCCGTCCTGTTTTGGACGCGCGACGAGGAGACTGGCCGACCCGGTCTCGACCTGCCGGAATCGTTGCAGCGGATGTCGCTCGCCGACCTCGATGAGCTGCCGGGCTTCGTTGCCGAATCGCCCTGGACAGGTGCGGTCGACGAGTTCGCGGACTACTTCATCGGCGACAACACGAAGGGCAACGCTGCCCGTGGCGCCAGGCTTCTGATGCGCTAGTCTGCTCGGTGGCGAAGATTCGGCAGATTGGGCGGCTTTCCGGGTACGTTTTTCCTTGACACAGCACTATCTCGCCCATACTGTTTGTATTCGCGCGTTGACCCGGAGGCTTTGGACGAGCGCCCGTAGCTCAGCTGGATAGAGCGGGAGACTTCTAATCTCTAGGTCGGGGGTTCGAATCCCTCCGGGCGTGCCAAGCCACACATGGTGGGTGTAGCTCAGTTGGTTAGAGCGTCGGACTGTGGCTCCGAAGGTCGCGGGTTCGAGTCCCGTTACCCACCCCATGTTGAAAATGCGTCGGCAGTCGCTAGAATGTCGAGACGCTTCTCATATACGGGCCGTTAGCTCAGCTGGTAGAGCAGGGGACTCTTAATCCCAAGGTCATAGGTTCGATCCCTATACGGCCCACCATCGCGACTTCGGAACCCTCGTCACTCAGTGGCGGGGGTTCTTTGTGTTCGGATTCGCCTACTCGGGCTGCCCTGGACTCCAAGTCCGAGAGCGCGCGCAGCCGTCGGGTTGGCAGGGACATCCGCGGCGGATCATGCCCGGCAGGACCGGGGCAACGCCTATCCCGACGCGCTGGCTTCTTGCCGCTCTACCTCGGACTATTCGCCGAATGGGCATGGTTGCATGGGTGACGGTTCGGATAGAATCGGCGTCACGCTGCGACTTCTTGCTCGGGTGGGCAGAAGGGGAGAGAGAGGACACAGATGTCATTACTGCGAAGGATGCTCGTGGGCGCCGCTATCACTATCGCCTTGGTGGGCGGAGGAGCGAGTCCAGCTTGGGCGTCCGAGCCAGACAACGGAACCTTCTCGGGCGCCGAGGGGCCTGTCGCCGGATCGGTTACGGCCGCGATCTCCTCTGACGGAGACGCTGACTGGTACTACTTCTACGTTCCGGCTCTTACTGATGTGACCTGGCGTCTCGACGCCACCGATGGTCAGGACTACCGAATCTGGGTGCACCGCTATGAGGCGGGCTACCTCGAGACGATCGACTGGGACAATGGGACCTCAGTGAGCTACCAGAAGACGGTCCAGTTGCCGGCGGGACTCTACTACGTGCGTGTAGCGCAGGACCATACGTGGATCATGGACTACCCGGGTACCTACCAACTGACCCTATCGGGTGCTGTCTCGGGCTACGCGCCCGACCACGCGCACACGCACCGGCCTGGTACCCCGATGCCGGAGGTGTACGAGACGTCGTATGCAGGCGCCCAGTGGGTCCGCCCCTACGAGAACCACCTCGGGTCTATCCAGTCCGAGGGGGATACGGACTGGTACAAGTTCGCCGTGACGTCCATTGGGACCGTCGTCTTCGGCTGCACGGACATGGACAGCCCGAGCGTAGCGATGTCGATCTACGGCGACCCCGGGCTGTCGCCCCTAGCGAGCGTCACCAACGGCGTTAGCTCTCTGATCCTCAACCCTGGCGTCTACTACGTGCGGTTTGAGAACACATGGGCCGCGCCGCCCGCGCCCTACCTCTTCGACATCCAGGGCCCTGGCGTGAGCGCCGAGCCGGTCTACCCCACAGCGCCGCCGCCCCCCGCAGCGCCGCCTTACACCAAGGTGAGTCTGAGCCGGAAGACGTCATGGGCGACGCTGAAGCACGGCAGGACCTACTACGCGAAGGGGCTGATCGGCCCGACCCACCAGAGCGCCGCTCCCAAGATGGTGATTCTTGCCTACAAGCGACGCAGCAACGGATCGTACCCGTCGTCGCCGACCAAGACCTTCAAGACCGGTTCTACGTACGCCGCGTACAGTGCGTCTCGGAGCATGTACAGGGTGCCGGTGAAGTTCTCGAAGTCGATGAAGGGGCGCTGGAAACTCGTTGCCTATCATCGTGCTGACGCCGCAAATGCCGCCACACGCGGGACGCCGGACTACGTAACCGTCAAGTAGGCTCCTATATCGCCGGCCCCAAACAGGGTCGGCAGGCCGTCTAGCGATACTCGAGAAAGCCGGTCCCCCGTGGGCCGGCTTTCTGCATCGATGATTTCGATACTCAGAGCTTCGCTCTGGCCCGTGCGCTGGAACAGCTGCCGGAGGTCGTTGTGCTGCAGACCGATTCGACGGGTGCGTGGCTAGGCGCCTGTGCGCGTCTTGAACCTGCCGAAGAAAGCGGGATGCGATGCGGGCGTGCCTTTCGGCACGTAGGCGACCCGCGCCCCCGGCTCAACGATTGCGTCGAGGCCCACACCGCGGTGGTCGAGGAACACTCCGTCGATCATCTCGATAGGCAGCGAGAGGCGTTCGGCGAGCGCTCGAGCGCTGATGCCTTCGGCGGGAACCTGTACTCGCTGAAAGACCGGCAGGCCGTGCTGGCAACAGTAGCCATGCAACATTGCGATGACCCGAACGGTCGCCGGGGATTGATCGCTCATCGTGTGCTCCAATTGGATCGATCGCAGATAGAGCACGCCCATGATGCGCGCTTAGAACCGTTGGGCGCATTGACTCACGTCAACCGTGCGATGCGGCAAGGCACTTGCTCTTAAAACGTACAATCGGTTAGAGGCCGCGCTGCGCGCTACGCACGCGGGCTTTGTATGCTTCCGTACTAGAGCTTGGAGGCCTCGATGAGGCGTCTTGTAACGATACTGCTCGCTGCGGCCTGCGCCGCACTCGTGCTCACACCGGCGCTCGCTTCGGCGGTCGAGCCGACCGTGAACTCCTACATCGTCCAGAACGGCAACACCGGAACGAACTCGACGACGGTGTCGGTGCAGATGAACGTGAGTGACGCGACCGAGATGCAGTTCTCGGTCGATACGAGCGCTACGTGGACCGACTGGGTCGCCTACGCGGAGACCACATCGGTGGTTCTGCCCGCGGTCGACGGCACCTATGTGGTGCAGGCCCACTTCAAGAGCGCGACCGGTGAGACCGTGGACAAGATCCCCGCAACGGGCATTACGCTCGACACGGTGACGCCGCACGCGCAGCTTCACACCGATCCTGCCGCCGGTCCGGCGGTCGGCTGGTACAAGTCCGTGCCGGTCTTCTGGTTCACGGCTGAGGAACCCGTCGGGGTCTTCTACTACTGGGACAGCCCCCCGTGGTCGCCTTTCTACCCCGGCTCTGAGACCACGTCTCCGACCGCTCAGCCAGCGCCTGCCGTGTTGTACTACTACGCTCAGGACTACGCTGCCAACGCCGAGACCGTTATCAACACGACCTTCAATGTGGACGGCACGCCTCCAACCGCGAGCGCGGCGGGCCTGCCTTCGGTGGGCTGGACGAATGCGGCGGTCACAGTGGACGTGAGCGGCGCGGATGTCGGCGGCTCGGGACTGTACGGCGTGAGGTCGATCGTCGACGGCGTCGAGAGTCCCGTTTCATCGCGCACTGTCTTCGCCGAGGGCACTCACAATCTCGAATACTGGTCGATCGACGGTGCCGGCAACGACTCGGAGCACCACACCGCGCTCTTTGGGATCGAGAAGACCGCGCCCGTAACCGCGTCCAATGCTGTGGCCAGCTACGTACGCACGGCAGCCATCGTCCTTGCGCCCACGGACGGGGGAGGCTCAGGCATCGCATCGACCGAGTGGCGTGTGGATGGCGGAGCCTGGCAGTTCGGCACGCTTGTGAACATCGCCACACTTGGTACGCACACCGTGGAGTATCGCTCGACCGACGTCGCCGGAAACGTGGAAACGCCGAAGTCAGCGAGCATCCGCGTCTGGTCGGCCACATCGCTCGTCCCCGCAAGCCAGTCCTCTGCGCCGGCGTACGGCTCTTCGCCGAAGGTCGGCGTCCAGCTCGTCGATTCGGCGGGGGTCCCCCTTGCGAACAAGACGGTCACGGTCAGCCGTATCGGCGGCACCTGGAGCACGAAGGTGCCCACCAACGCGGATGGCTACGTCTACGTCGAGTCGCTCGTGATCGATTCGGCGAGAAGCTACCAGCTGAGCTTTGCGGGCGACGACTCCTACGAGGGAAGCGCAGTTACCTACACCTTCCTGCCGAAGGTGAAGCTGGCTCGCGCTACATCGTGGAAGACCATCTACAAGAACAGGGCCTATTACGCCTCAGGCTATATCGCGCCCAAGCATGCCAAGAGCAACAGCAACAAGGTCAAGATCCACGTCTACAAGAAGGGCGCGGACAAGAAGTACCACGCCTACAAGACGTTCACCGCAGCCTACTCAACCCCGAGTTCGTCAACGTGGCCCACGCGCTATTCGGCCAAGGTCGTCATCAAGTCGAAGGGCCGCTACAAGCTGATCGCGCATCATCTGGCCGATTCGGCGAACGCGGACACCTGGGGTTCCTGGGACTATTTCACCGTCAAGTAGCCCCCGCTCGCACGAGGTAGACACGACTTCTCTCTGATATGATGGGGGGCCGTGTTCTCGCGGGCGTGGCGGAACTGGCAGACGCGCTGGATTTAGGTTCCAGTGGGGAAACTCGTGGAGGTTCGAGTCCTCTCGCCCGCACCACTGATTCGAAGATGTCGGGCCGGCACCCGGCGTGCAACGTTGAAAGGAAACAAGCCTGTGCTCACCACCTCGGTCGAACGCCTCGAAGGCGCCAAGGTCAAACTGACGGTCACCGTACCGGCAGAGACCGTAGATGACGTCATCGGTCAGGCCTACAAGGCGCTTGCGAAGAAGTACCGCTTTCCGGGCTTCCGTCCCGGCAAGGCACCGCGCCCGATCCTCGATCAGCACCTCGGCCAGGAGTACATCCTCGCTGAGGCCACCGAAGCGCTCGTCAATGACACATATGGCCAGGCCGTGGATGCCGAAGGGCTGCGCCCGATCGCCTCGCCCGAGGTCAGCGACCTGGATAGCGTCGTGCCCGGTGAAGCCTTCACATTCGTGGCTGAAGTTCAGCTGCGCCCCGAGCTCACGGTGAGCAGCGCCGACGCGTTCGAAGTCGAGATGCCGCCGAAGGTAGCCTCAGACGAGGACATCGACATCCAGATCGAGCTCGCCCGCGAGCGTTTCGCCTCGCTCGAGCCGGTCGAGGATCGCGGAGTCGCCGAAGGTGACTACGTCCTGCTGTCGTTCGTCGGCACCGTCGACGGCGAGGGCTACGAGGGCAACACGGTCGACCAGTACCTCTATGAGATGAACCGCGGCTTGATGCCCGCTGAGTTCGACGCGGCTCTCATCGGTGCGAAGGCAGGCGACGAGGTCAAGGCTTCTTTCGAGATTCCCGACACCACCTCGAACCCTGACTTTGCGGGCAAGACCGCCGGTTTCGACATCACCGTTCACGAGGTCAAGGCCAAGGTGCTGCCTGAGGTCGACGACGAGTTCGCCTCCAACGTGGGCGGCTTCGATTCGGTAGACGAGATGCGCGCGGATGTCCGTATGCGCGTCGATCAGCAGAAGAAGATTGCGTTCGACCGCATGCTTGAGGAGCAGATTCGCCTGACACTGGCCTCGCGGATCGAGGGCGACATCCCGCAGGCGATGGTCGACAGCCGAAAGCAGCAGATCGGGCAGGACTTCAACCAGATGCTCGACGGTCGCGGCATGGAGTTCGGCGACTACCTCGCGTCCACGGGCCAGACGCCCGAGCAGGTTGACGAGGACATGGCCGCTCAGGCCAAGAGCTCAGTGGCCGAAGAGCTCGCGCTCGAGGCGTTCTTCCGCGCTCGCAATATGGAAGTCACCGACGCCGACCTCAACGAAGAGATCTCTGTCATGGCGACTGATGCCGACAAGACGCCGGAAGAGGCCCGCAAGCGCTGGGAAGACCTCGGCTTGCTGCCGGTCATCCGTGAGCAGGTCATGCACCGCAAGGCCATGCAGACGCTGCTCGCCGAGTGCACCATAAAGGAGATCGCGCCGGAGGCCGCTGCGAAGTCTGAGGCCAAGGGTACTAAGAAGTCGACCGCCAAGAAGGCCCCGAAGAAGGCTGCCGAAGAGGCCGCCGTCGAGGGCGACGCGGACGAAACCAAGGAGTAGCACATGCTGCCTGACGCAAAGGCACTCGTACCGATCGTCATCGAACAGACGTCGCGCGGTGAGCGTAGCTTCGACATCTACTCGCGACTGCTCAACGAGCGCGTCGTCTTTCTCGGCACCGAGATCGACGACCACGTCGCGAACCTGCTGATCGCGCAGCTCATCCATCTGGAGAGCGCCGATCCGGAGAAGGACATCAACCTCTACATCAACTCGCCCGGTGGCTCGGTCACCGCGGGTCTGGCGATCTACGACACGATGCAGTTCATCAAGTGCCCCGTGTCGACGATCTGTGTTGGCCAGTGCGCGTCGATGGCTGCTGTGCTTCTGGCCGCCGGTGCTGCCGGTAAGCGCTACGCGCTGCCGCACAGCCGCGTGCTCATCCATCAGCCGTGGGGCGGCACGCAGGGTCAGGTCACCGACATCGAGATCCAGGCCAAGGAGATGCTGCGCCTGCGCAGCCAGCTCGACGACATTCTCGCCAAGCACACTGGCCAGTCGGCCGAGACCATCCACCTGGACACCGAGCGCGACAACATCATGATCGCGTCTGAGGCCAGGGACTACGGCCTGGTCGACGAGCTGCTCGACAGCCGCAAGGCGACGGAAGGCTAGATCGTGGCGACTCCTGAGGGTCCCGAACAGCTGAAGTGCTCGTTCTGCGGCAAGAGCCAGCGCCACGTGCGCAAGCTCATCGCAGGGCCGGGCGTCTATATCTGCGATGAGTGCATCGAGCTGTGCAACGACATCGTCGAAGACGAGCTGTCCGAGGAGGCCGCCGAGCGACCGCTGCTCGACGACCTGCCTACGCCGGCGGCGATCTTTGAGGCGCTCAACAACTACGTTGTGGGCCAGGAGCGGGCCAAGAAGATCCTCTCCGTTGCGGTCTACAACCACTACAAGCGCGTAACGCTGCCGACGTCGGTGCACGACGACGAGGTCGAGCTCGCTAAGAGCAACATCCTCATGCTCGGACCGACCGGTTGCGGCAAGACGCTGCTTGCGCAGACGCTTGCTCGCGTACTGAAGGTGCCGTTCGCCATCGCGGATGCAACCGCGCTCACGGAGGCCGGCTACGTGGGCGAGGATGTCGAGAACATCCTGCTCAAGCTCATCACCGCCGCGGACTTCGACACCAAGCGCGCCGAGGTCGGCATCATCTATATCGACGAGATCGACAAGATCGCGCGCAAGGCCGAGAACCTCTCGATCACGCGCGACGTGTCGGGCGAGGGCGTGCAGCAGGCGCTTCTCAAGATCCTCGAGGGCACCGAAGCCGCCGTGCCTCCGCAGGGCGGGCGCAAGCACCCGCAGCAGGAGCTCATCCGTATCGACACCACCAACGTGCTGTTCATCCTTGGTGGCGCGTTCGTCGGCCTCGACAAGCTCATCGCCGACCGCGTGGGCAAGAAGGGCGTCGGCTTTACCGCCGAGATCCCGGAAGGCCACGGGCCGCAGACCGGCGAGCTGCTTGCGCAGGTGCTGCCCGAGGACCTGCACCGCTTCGGCATGATTCCCGAGTTCGTCGGTCGCCTGCCGGTCATCACCAACGTCGAGGAGCTGACCGAAGACGATCTCGTCCATATCCTCACGGAGCCGAAGAACGCGCTCGTCAAGCAGTACCAGCGCCTCTTTGGGCTCGAGGACGTGAAGCTCACCTTCACCGACGAGGCGCTTCGCGCCATCTCCCGTCACGCAATCAAGCGCGGCACCGGTGCCCGAGGCCTTCGGTCGATCTGCGAGCACATGCTGCTCGACACGATGTACGAGCTGCCCGGCTCGGTAGACATCGCCGAAGTGGTCGTGACTGCCGAGACCGTGGATAGCGGCGTCGGTCCCACGGTCGTTCGACAGGGTCAGGCCGAAGCGAGCTAAGGCGCGCAACTCACATGCAAACTGACGGGCGGCCCACTGTGGGTCGCCCGTTTGCGTTGTCTCGATCCGTGTAGATGGAGACTCGAACCATCTGGACATGCCGCGCCGTCCAGCGGACGATGGAGGGGCCTGCAACGGATCGCGCACATCATCGGGGGATGAAGTCGCAGCCGGCGGCTTCCGGGATTGGGGGACTTATGAGACGCACGCTCGCCTTCCTGTTGGTATGCGCCCTGGCGCTGGCCGTGGCGGGTCCGGTCTACGCTGGCCCGAGCGATGACGCGTATCCGGGCGTTGCAGCGCCTTCGTACGACTTCACCAACTCGTTGGACAGCGACACGGACCAAGTCGACATCTGGAGTGCCCCGTTCAATAAGGGCGATCAGATTGAACTCACGATCACAGCGGATGACGGGCAAGACATCATCTGCGAGATCCACGGTCCAGGC
>DASRYH010000068.1:0-96667 GCA_035687245.1 Coriobacteriia bacterium | reverse complement strand
TGGCCCTTGAGCTCGACCGCGCAAGCTGCCGAAGGGGCGCCCACAGCGAACGAGAGCGACAGCGCCAGGCACATGGCGAGGGCGACACCTGCTCGACCGATCCTGCGCATTCGGCTCCCCTCCCACTCGATTGCGTGCGCGTGCTCAAACACCCTATCGACAGTCTAGCCGAGCGGCTCCAGCACTGCTTCGGCAACTCGCAGGCCGTCGACCGCGGCCGACATGATGCCTCCGGCGTAGCCCGCACCCTCGCCACACGGATATACCCCGCGCCAACAGTTGTGCGCATGTGCGCGCCTAGGGCAGGCCGGTCACTATCCAAGCCCCGTCGGTGTTCTGCTGGACCGTTACTACCTGACCCCCGCGCAGACCCTGAACTGGGCACTTCGCAGTCACGCGCATTCCCTCGACCCGCACGGTTGCGTTCCCAGTCTTCTCTCGGATCTCCTTCGGTGGAATCACGATGTCATCCGGCGCCCCAATATCAATCTGCTTCGGATATCGTCCCGTTCCACGTATCTCGTAGCCAAGGAAGGTGCCTGTCTTGGTCTCGGGCGCACACCCCGACAGCGCGAGGAGCAGAACCACCAGCAGGAGAGTCAAATGCTGCCGCATGTTGTACTAGCCTTTCCAACTACTCGCCGATTAGGTTCGCTTCAATCCGATACGCCGAGCGGTACTTCTTGCCCGTGCTCTTGCTCTTCGCCCACTTCCAGTAGACATTGCCCGAGCGTCCGTTTTGGCGCGTAGGCGTAGCCTGCTTGTGCGTCTTCAGGAGCTTGAAGAACCTAGCGCGCGACACCCTCTTGAGGTGCTCGCCGTCTGACGCGAAGTAGTACTTGGTAGCCCGCTTTGTAACGAACGTGCGCTTGGCGGGACCGTCGTCCCCGCCAGACCCGTACCACTCCCAACCCTTGACCTTGATGGATGTCTTCGTCGATACGGCCTTAGGCGTCCAAGATGTCGCCGAGAACATGCTGTATTTTGCGAAGGCGACGCCAGGAACGGCCAGGCTGGCAACCAGAACGCAAGTGCACAGAAGAACGCCTGCTCTTAGCTTCACGTGATTCCCCCAAGAGAGCATTTGGCCAGATGAAGCAACGTGTTGTTGCCACAATGGTCACGAGTCTGAACGAATTGACGCGAGGCTGGCAAGGCCTGTCCGAATGGTTAGGAGAATCGCTTCTGACGTGAGTTCGGCAGGCCGTCCAGCCTAGCCTGTACTCATGCGGAGCACTGCTTCGGCAACTCGCAGGCCGTCGACCGCCGCCGACATGATGCCGCCGGCATAGCCCGCACCCTCGCCACACGGATATACCCCGCGCAGGTTGGACTGCAGCGTGCCGTCGCGCACGATACGCACTGGCGACGACGAGCGCGTCTCGACACCTGTGAGCACCGCGTCGGCCGCTTCGAAGCCCCGCAGCTTTCGGCCGAAGATCGGGGCGGCTTCGCGGAGCGATGCGACGGCGAACTCCGGCAAGCATTCGGCGAGGTCGGTGTAGGTGACGCCGATCGGGTAGGTCGGCTCGATCGAGCCGGGGCCACTGGATGCTTGGGCGCGCAGGAAGTCGCCCATGAGCTGCGCGGGAGCGTTGAAGTTGCGGCCTCCGAGCTCGTAGGCCGCGCGCTCCCACGTGCGCTGGAACTCGACGCCGGCCAGCGGATGGTCGCTGCCGAAGTCCTCGGGCATGACGCTCACGAGGAAGGCGGCGTTCGCGTTGTCGCCCTCGCGCGCGAAGCGGCTCATGCCGTTGGTGACCACGGTGCCCTCTTCGCTCGCAGCGGCCACGACCCAGCCGCCGGGACACATGCAGAAGGTGTAGACGCCGCGGCCATTCGGCAGGTGATGGCTGAGTTTGTATTCGGCAGCTCCGAGCGCGGGATGGCTGGCGGCGTCGCCGTACTGTGCGCGGTCGATCACGGCTTGGGAGTGCTCGACGCGCACGCCGATCGAGAACGGCTTCCGCGCGATCTGCGCGCCACGTGCGTGAAGCATCTCGAAGGTATCGCGCGCGCTGTGGCCGGTGGCGAGGACGAGGACTGCGGCTGGCAGCTCCTCGGTGCCGTGCGGGGACTCGATGCGCACGCGTCGCAGAGTGTCGCCGTCGAGCTCGAGGTCGGTCAGGCGCGTGTTGAAGCGCACCTCGCCGCCCAACGCGATGATCTCCTCGCGCAGGCGCTTCACGGTTGAGGCGAGGTGGTCGGTGCCCATATGCGGCTTGGCCTGCCACAGGATCTCTTCGGGCGCGCCGGCTGCCACGAGCGTCTCAAGGACGGTGCGGCTGCGCGGGTCCTTCGTGTTGGTGGCGAGCTTGCCGTCGGAGAACGTGCCGGCGCCGCCTTCTCCAAACTGGATATTCGAGTTCGGGTCGAGCACGCGCTCGCGTTCGAAGGCGCTGATGGCGCGGATGCGCTCGTCCACGGCGCCGCCGCGTTCGAGCACGATGGGGCAGGCGCCGGAGCGCGCAAGGTGGAGTGCGGCGAACAGTCCCGCCGGGCCGGTGCCGACCACAATCGGGCGCACAGCGGGCGGCGTGTCGAGCTGGACGATCGTGGGGCCGCTGACGGGCGTGGCCTCGACGACGTCGGGGCTCGCGAGCTGCGCGATGAGGGCGGCTTCAGCCGGCTTCCCTTCGGTAAGAGACACGCCTAGCGAGACTACGAAGTGCACGTTCTGCTTCTTGCGGGCGTCCACCGAGCGCTTGAGGAGCTTGACCTGCGCGATCTGCGAGACATCAATGCGCAGGCGCCTCGCGGCAGCGCGCTTGAGGGCGGTGTCGCCCGAGCCGTCGAATGCGAACAGCGGTAGGTCGAGATTGCGAACCTCTATCACTAAACCGCGCCATCCTTCTGCGCAACCACGGCGCCTGCCACCAACCCGGATGCCCACGCCCAGTGCAGGTTGTAGCCCCCGCAGCGGCCGTCGACGTCGAGCACTTCGCCGGCCGCGAAGACGCCGGGCACGAGCTTCGACTCAAGCGTGCCGGGGTCGAACTCGGAGACGTCGGCACCACCGCGCGTGACCTGCGCCTGCTTGGCTTCGCCCGCGCCCAGCACCTCGAGGCGGAAGTCCTTGGCAATGCGAGCGAGCGCCTCGGCACTAGCGACGGTGATCTTCGCGGCCGGGTCGAGGTCGGCTGCGGCGATCAGCGCCTGCGCGAGGATGTGGTGCGTGAGGCCGTCGAGGAACGTCTCGATGGTGCGCCAGGAGAGCTCGTCGGCGCGCTGTGTGAACAGCTCGCGGAGCGATTCGGCAGGCGTGCTCGGGAAGAAGTCGAGCTTGAGCACGGTGGCGCCCTCAAGGGCACGCGACAGGTCGAAGATCATGATGCCACTGGCGCCGTAGTCGCGAAACAGCAGCTCACCGCTCTCGGAGCCGAGCTCGCGCCCGTCGGGGCCGTCGACGTCGAGGAGCGTGGCGCTGCAGCGCACGCGGATGCCGGAGAGGCGCTTGATGGTGTCGACGCTGGTGCGGATGGGGCCGAGCACTGGCGAGAACGGAACGATCGTGTGGCCGAAGTCCGCGAGAAGCGATGTTCCTCCGCCGGTCGAAACGATCACATAGTCGGCGGAGACGCGATCCCCGTCGGTGGACAGCATCTCGAAGCCGCCGCCTTCGACAGCCGTGACCTTCTTGACCTGGAGGTTCAGGCGCGTCTTGACGCCAAGGTGAGCGGCCTCGAGGCGCAGCACGTCGAGCACCGAGTTAGCGACGTTGCTCGTGGGATAGACGCGGTTCTCCGAGTCGGCGTAGGTGGAGAGGCCGAGGCTCGTGAAGTAGTCGCGGAGCTGGTCGACACCCACCGCGGTGAGCACCGGCGCCACGAAGTCCGGCTGGTTGTAGGCCTCGCGCATGATGGCCGTGTTGCTGAGGTTGCAGCGGCCGTTGCCGCTCGCGAGGATCTTGCGCCCCACGCGTGGGCCGCCCTCGAGCAGCGTCACGCGCGCGCCCAGGCTCGCCGCCGCGCAGGCAGCAGTAAGACCAGCAGGTCCAGCTCCGATAATGGCGACGTGAGGCATGAGGCTCCTAGTGCGATGGCGAGGCGCCGTGCTTGACGCCCACCCACACTGTACCAACTCCTGACCGCGCGAGCGGGTGGACTCGATGTCGCAGCTCCCCGGTAGTATCATCGGTACTACTACTGGTGCTACCGCTTCGAGGTGCCTGCGATGGCCAAGACCAACATCTCAATGCCCGACGCGCTGCTCGAGGAAGTCGATGAGCGCGCCCGCAAAGCGGGCAAGACCCGGAGCGGCTTCATACAGGAGGCCGCATCCCACTACATCACGAGACTCAAAGCCGACGAAGCAGCTGCTGCGCGCTCGGAACGTATCGGCCGAGCGGTGGAGGCGATGGCGGAGACGGCCAAGCTGATACCGCCCGGCGAGTCCGGCGTAGACCTGATTCGGCGCAGTCGTGACCTGCCCCGCGAGTGGATGCGGCGGGAGAACGACGATGAGTGACCTGCGCGTAGCGACCGGCACCCCCGTGGTCATCGACAGCTCGGTGGCCTTCAAGTGGTATGACCGCACTGAGAGCGGGGCGAACGAGGCGCTCGGGCTGCTCGAACAACACCGCGTCGACACCATTGCGCTCGTCGCCCCTGTGACGCTGCCGCTCGAAGTGCTGAACGGTCTGGCGTGTCGGCCCACTCCACTCGAGATCCTTCGTGACGTTGAGCAAGAGCTGTCCGATGCCGACTTGGCTCTCGCACCGCTGGAGTCGTGGCTACTGACTGCGGCACTCGAGATATCGCTGGACGAGCACATCCCGCTCTACGACGCCCTCTTCATCGCCCTCGCCGAACGCCTCGAAGCGCCGCTGGTCACCGCCGACCGCCGCCAAGCGACCACGCGCCGTTGCGCCGTGCGTCTACTGGACTAGCCTCGCAGACACCGCTCCCGCACCTCTTCGGCGACTCCCCCCTACCAGTCGATACCAGCGATTGGCCCGCCTGCGACCTTCTTCACGCCGCCACCGGAGGTGTTGATCGTGTAGAGGCCGCCATCGACGCCCTTGGTGATCGCGATGCGGTTGCCCGTGGGCGAATAGGCCGGCAGACGCCACGCCTTCATCAGCAGGCCGCGCGACCACGTGTGCAGCGTCTTGGTGGTCTTGCCGGCGCGAGTCATTCGGCGTAGTCCGTCGCGAGCGTAGCCCTTGCCGAAGTAGCTGGAGGCCACGATCTGCGATCCACCGGGCGTATAGCACGCTGACTCGATTCCAGCTTTGACGAGTCGCTTGGAGTGGTCGGCGAGCTTGAGTTCGTAGAGGTGGGTGGCGTCGCTTTCTACATCGAGAAACATCAGATGCGAACCGCCCGGCCGTGCGTCGAGATCTCCGTAGCCGTTCCAAGTCATCGCCTGCTCGCGGAGCAACTCGACGGTGGCACCAGTGCCAATCTCGACGCGAATGATGCGCCCGATGGCCTGCTCCGATGAGTCGTCGGTGCGCGTGAGGTCGGCGACAAACAGGTACTTGCCGCTGCGGGAAGGTGTGATCGAGGTGATCGCATGCTGGGCTGCGGCAGGTGCGCCCGGGTCAGTGATCGCGATGACCCTCTCGATCTTCGTCGCCGCGGAGACCACGCATACCTGCTCGGGCGTCGTGTCTTGGGCAACAAGCCACCGGTTGCCTCGCGCGAAATAGACGTTCTTGTGCGCGGGATCCCACGCTGGTGCGAAGGCATCGGCCGCGCCCCCGGTGAGGCGCCGCGCGCCCGTGCCGGTCGACTTCACCACCTCGATGTAGCCGTTACGAGCGAATGCGATGTGCTTCGAGTACGCGTTCTTCGCCCATGCGCCGGCCGGAAATGCCAGCCCCACCACCAGCAGCACGACGAGCACGACACCCAGTCGTCTCGATCTCATGGCCTCTCCCCTCTTCGTTTCACAGCCCTGCGCCCCTTCGGCAGCCCTCGCTCAGGGCAGCGGATAGCCCGCGTACGCCGGCTCGACCCACACCATGTCGTCCACAGGCCGGTAGTAGAGCTGCAAGAACTTGTAACCGCTGGCGTCCATCATGTCGCCGAAGTTCAGCCCGCTGTAGTCGGCGAACGGGGCGTACTTGAACGACGGCGTCTTGGAGTCGTCGTACATGCCGATCGTGATCCAGAAGCGCAGCACCTGCTGGTTCCATGGCGGCGGCGTGGTGGTGTAGGTGAAGCCCCCGTCGCCACCTGGGGTCACCTCGCCATAGCGGTGACTGACCCAGTCGGTGTCGGAGTACCACTGCGAGCGGATCGACGCGACCGTTGTCCAGCTGCGCTGGTCGACAACGTCAATGCCGTCGCAACGCACGCCAGTGCGGTTCAGTGTGCCGCCCGTGATAAGCGAGGGCGGCTCGTACTTGTCTTCCTCCCATGGCCAGCTATCGCCGTACTCGAACATGGTCGGTGCACCGGGCGGGTCCACGCCGTAGAAGTAGCTCCACTCGAACGCTTCGCCCAAGAACTCCACGCTTACTTCCCGCACGTGCTCGGCGGTGCCCACCGTCTGGTGGTCGCAGCTCGCATCAAAGCGGAACAGGCCGTTCCACTTGTCGATATTGAAGTCGTCGATCTCGCTTCCCGGAGGCTGGGAACCGCCGAAGTTGGCGGCCTGCGTCCAGGCCACGCCCCAACGCTCCTTGGCATCCTCGTGTGTGAGATTGGAGATGTCGAGATCGAGGGCCTCGGTGCCGTCGGTCTCGAGACCGGCGGTGATGGTCACGGTCGGGTTCGTGTACGTGACGTAGCCGAGTGCGGAGTATTCGGCGGTATAGGTCCCCGCATCCACGGTGATGTCGAAGGTGCCTTCGTGCAGCGTCTGATCGAACTTCACCTCATTGTTGCTCTTGAGCCTCAGGATCAGCCGCGGGTCGTCCGCGCTGGAGTCCGGGTCGTTGATCGCCGGGTTGCCGGCCGCGTCCACGATCGCGCCGGTGAAGTAGCCCTGCGTGGTGGTCTGCAGTGGCACCTGCAACGTGGTCTTGGCGGCTGGATTGACGGTCACCGGCAGCGTCTTGCGCTCGTAGCCCGCCTTCACGGCCCGCAGAGTGTAGTTGCCGGCCGCAAGCCTGCTGAAGCGATACGCGCCGGTCGGACTTGCCGACGTCGTGGTGACACCGCTTTCAACGAGCTTGAGCGACACACCGGAGATCGGCGTACTCGTGCCATTGACCACCGCGGTTCCCTCGATGCTCCCCCACGTGTTGACCCAGAAGCTGTTCACGACGTTGGGGGTGATGGTGACCTTGTAGTTGTCGGCGGGATCGGGCTGCACCGCTATCGCGATGCTACTGGGCGCAGCGGCGATGTAGCCCGGCGTGTTGTGCGTCATCGTGTAGTTGCCAAGCGGCACGTTCAGGAACTCGCCGAAACGGTAGTAGGTCGTGGCCGTGGCAAAGAACGGCGCGCCTCCGTTGGTCGTGCCGGTCAGCGAAGCCGTCCCCGACATCACCGGCGTCGTGAAGAAGTGGTCTTCGTCGCCCGTCTCGTCGAAGACCTGCGCGTAGAGGTTCACCGTCGTCGGCGGCGTGAGGAACTTCAGTGGGATCGACGTGAGGTCGTTACCCGCAGTCGTCTGTGCTGCCCCACCGCTGGGAACCACGCGCACGGCGAGATCGGCTGGCGAGTCGGTCGCGTCAGACGGAATCGTCCAGTGCAGCTGCAGTTGCACCGTGTCTTCCGGCGCCAAGACAGGTATCGTGGCCGAGTCCACCGGCACGCCGTCGTGCTCGAGGTAGGCGGTGCCGCCCAGGCTCGGCACCCACCCGGCATTCATCACCGATATCCCGATGGTGACCGGCGAGTTCTGCCGCGGCGGCACGAGCGCGGAGCTACAGCTCCACATCGCAGCATCGACTTCGAGGTCCGAGCGGGTGACGTCGTTTGCGGCTGCGTCGTTGTTCATGTCCTTGTACGTGACGCGTCGAACCACGACCGTGCCACTGCGCAAGACGTCGGTATCCGCCAGATAGACCAACCGTGACGAACCCGAAGTACTCGCCCCGATGCATGGCAGGGCGTCTGCGTACTTGCCGTCCGAGATCATGTGTGGCGCCGAAGCGACGCCGCTCGCCGAGATCTCTGTTTGCCATATGCGGTCAGCTGCCGAAAGGCCGGGCTTGGCTGTGAAGGCCACATCCACGCCGCCGCCCGCGCGTGCTGCGACGGTCGGGTCCCACCCGTAGCGGCCCTGCGATGAGGAAGACGAGCCGTCAAAGACGAGCTGGGATTCGATGCTTGGCGTGCCATTGGGGGCGAGCTTCCGGTACAGAATCCCTTCCGAAGACTGCGCGGTGACCTGCTTCTGCCACACCACATGAAGAGTCCCGTCGGCTCCCGTGGCCATTTCAGGTGCCGCTGCCGAATCGAGGCGCGGTGAGAAGCCTTGCGTTGTCACCGTCTCGCGGCGCTTCATGATCGAGCCACCGCCCTCGGGAGCCACAATCCCGTCGGTGAAGGCGAACCGCGTGTAGTAGAGCTCGCGATAGCCTGCGTTGTCCGGATGGTCGATCGCGTCGAACCACACGATGTGCACCCGCCCGAGCGCATCCACGGCTATGTTGGGGAACTTGCGCTGGTTCGAGACGTTGCCGGAAGCGATCGTCCCAAGCCCTGCGGCGCACACGCCGTCCTTGCGGTACGCGCAGTAGTAAACGGCGTTGGGCGACAGCTCGCGCCAGCACACGATGTGCGCGATGCCGTTCGGACCCACGGCCACGCGCGGATCTTGCGTGTCGTACCCGCCGCCGGGCTCATCGATGATTGGTTTGAGCCACTGGCGTCGACCAGTGGGGTCGATGTAGGCGAGCCAGATAGAGGATCGCGAGGACGTGGTGCCTCGCCCTCGCCATACGACGAATGCCCCGCCGTCCGGTGCGCCGCCAACGTCCGGGTAGCCGCGATCGGGGCTGTCGGAAGACAGCGTCGTGGATGCGACCACGGACGGCGCAACGAGCGTATTGCCGAACCGGTCCAGCCGCCTGTAGCGCACACCTGGCGAACTCGCACTGCTGTCGTTCCATACGACGTGCGTCACATCGCCCACTACGTCAGCGCGAACGGCGGCGTTACTGTACGCCGTGGCGTCGAGCGTACGCTCGGGCCCGTAGCCGGTCACGTCAACTGGTGGTGGCGGCGGTGGTGGAGGCTCGGTGGGGGCAACGACATCTATGCCCGACACCGACGAGTAGCGGGAGTTGCCGGCGAGGTCCTTCACCAGGATCCGCAGCGAGTAGTGCCCAGCTGCGAGCTCGGCCCCCGTCGCGTCGCGACCGTCGAAGGTGAAGGTGCGCCCGGTGCCGGGCGCGGCAGGTATCGCCGCCAGCGTCCGCACCGTCGCCCCGGAGCCGTTCAGCACTTCGAGCGTGGCCGAAAGCACACCCTTCATGTTATCGGTCGTGCGGTAGATCACCGCCGACTGCTGGCTGTTGCGCGGAACGATCGAAGCTGGCGAGACACTCGTGAAGTACGCGTACGGTGCCGCGTTATCCAGCACCACCGTCGTCTTCACGGTGCGTGAACCGGCGGCGTTGGCCGCCTTGATGCTCACCCGGTATGTGCCGCTTGCGGCGTACTTCCCGCTGGCGTACTTGAGGTTCCACGTCGTTGCCCGATGGCCGGCCTTGAGTCTGCGCGCCGAGATGAGCGTCTTGGCCGTGGCCCCGGAGGGCTTGAGCACCTTGATCGTCACCTTCGAATTCCGACTCAGCTTGAAGGCGATGACCACACGGTGCGGTGCGACGTAGCGCGAGACGTACTTCGGCTTGGCCGTCACACTCGTGATCTTGGGTTTCGAGAGGGCCCACGCTCCGGTGGGTGCAGTGAGGTCCAGGGCTATCACGCCGAGACCAACGACCACAGCAAGCAGAATCGCGCAGATACGGCGACCACCTGGACACATGGCGCCCACCCCCAATTAGCTGGCACCGCTAGCGCGTCGCTTCCCTGTCCGCAGCGCGCGTCCACTGGTGTGTGTACCCAACCATCGGGGCGCTTCTGCGCGCCACCCCAATCGGCCCGGCCCACAACGCCCATGCGCCCTGGAAGCGCCCCTTGCGCAGGTTGCGCAGCCGGGTTAGACACAACAAGACCGCCCCTGAGGCGGTCTTGTTGTGTCGCGGGCCCCCGGCGAGCACGTGTCTGAGCACGGGGCCCCCGCCGTGGCAGCTGACCCTGCAAGGGGCGGTCGGCTGATTCGGCGGCGTTGCTGCACTGGTTCTTACCCTGTGGCAACTTCCACACCTGCCATATGCGCCGTGTGGAGCACGACTCCTTCTGCCGTTCACCGAACAGCTGGCTACTCTTCGGCAGGCAACCGAAAGGCCCGGCCGCCTTTCGGCAACCGGGCCCTCCGTGCGAATCAGGGAGCGCTACTTGACCGTGATCTTCTTGTGGGCCGAGTAGCTCTTGGCGTGCAGCGCGTCCGCCTTGGCATAGATGCGGACCTGCCACTTGCCGGTCTTCTTGATCTTCGTCTTGTAGCTGAAGGCCGAGGTGCTCGTGAGCTTCACGGTCCTCGCGTACTTGTAGACGTAGCGCTTCTTGCTCTTCGAGTACTGCGAGAACTGCAGCGTGACCTTGGTACCCTTGGCGTGCTTGGGCGTCACGTTGCCCTTGATCGTGAAGGTCTTCGACTTCTTGATGCTCTTCACCATCTTGGTGATGGCGGGCTTGACCTGCGGATACACCGTGTAGGTCGCGCCGGCTGCCGCGGGCGTGAAGGCGTCGGCGGCGGCGTAGAGGCGGTAGGCCGTCTTGTCAGCTGCCGAAGTGGTCGCGCTGTAGATGCCCTTGGCGCCTTCGGCGGCGGCTACGACATCGACCCACGCGCTGCCAGACAGCTTCTGGAGCGTGACGACCTTGTGGCCGACCGCGCTTCCGTCAGCGGCGGCAAGTGCGCCGGAGAGCGTGACCGACGCGCCGTAAGCCGGGCTCACCTGCGTGACCGAGGCCGCGCTGCCCACGAAGTTGGTGGTGAAGCCGAGTGCCCAGTTCGCGCCCTTGGGCTCGGCCACGACGATCGGCGAGAGCGAGGTCAGCGTGAACGTGATCGTGCCGGCGCTCGTGTTGACGGTCGGGGTGATCGTCTCCCAGCCGCTCGCACCGTAGTGGCGGATGACGGCCGTCTTGGCGCGCGCATCCGGCAGCAGCGGGCTGTACGGCAGGGTGATCGTAACGTTGCCGGTGAAGGTGCCGGTGAAGGTCACCTCGTAGGACATGTCGCCGATCTGCACCCACGTGGCGCCGAACGCGTCAGCCGACGGGCTCGCAACCGGCGTCAGGAACAGGGTGCCAGGAGTTGTGACGTTGGCGAAGGTCACCGTCGCGTTGCCCTGGCTCGTCGGCAGCGTGACCGACTGAGCGCCGGTACCGCCGATGGGCGCCGAAGAGGAAGCCGCGGCGGTCTTCTGAACGATCGTAGCTTCTGCCGAAAGATTGCCTAGGGCATCCTTCGTCTGGACGTGGAGCGTGTAGCTCGTATTGGCCGACAGCCCCGTGAACGTCTTGCTCGTCCCGGTGGTGGTCACCGGAGCGACGCCGTCGGTCCAGACCTTGTAGGACACCGGACCGTGCGGGTCGGTCGCTGCCGTCCAGCCGATGCCGACGACCGAATTCGAGAAGCTGGTCACCTTCAGACCGGTCGGTGCGGTGGCGGAGCCATCGTAGGTGACCGAGTTGTCAGTCGAGGTGGACTGCTCGTTGCCGTTGCCGGCCGCGTCTGTGACCTCGTCTGTCGGCAGGATCAGAGTGACCGTGCCATCTGTGGCGGCACCTGAGCCGGTAACGGTGACTTCGAAGGTGTCGCCAGAGCCGGTGACATCGGTGACCGAGAAGCCTGTAGCGCTGCCGCCGAGCGAGAAGTCGTCGGTGACGAGCGGAGATACGTCCTCGCTGAAGGCGAGATCGAACTTGATCGTCTTCTCGTTGGTGGGATCCGCCTGGGCAGCGCCCTGCTCGAGCGTGGCGGTCGGCTTGGTGCCGTCGTAGGTGACGGTGTTGTCGACCGAGGTCGACTCGGTGTTGTCGTTGTTGTTGGTGTCGAGCACGGTAGCTGCCGGTAGTGACAGGATCACGGTGCCGTCTGTAGTGCTCGCGCCTGTCACAGTTGCGACGTAGGTGGTGCCCGAGCCAGTGACCTGGACATCATCGAAGCCGGCGGCCGTGCCGCTCACGACGAAGTCGTCACCGGTGAGGCCCGTGACAGGCTCGCTGAACGCGACATCGAAGGTGATGGGCTTTGCATTGGTCAAGCTAGCCTGGCCAGCGGCCCGCTCCACCGTGACCGACGGGCTCTCTTCGTCGAGGATGATGGAGTCGCTGTACTCCGAGCTCACGTTGTCAGCATGGTCCTTGAATTGGACGTAGACGGTCTTGACGCCGTCTCCAGCAGTCAGCATGTAGTCGTAGGGGGTCTCGGGCGACTGCCACGCACCCCACGTAGTGCCGTCGTCGGACAATCGCATCAGCTCGACCTGCGAGTCCGCATCGGACATCGTGAAGAAGAGTGACGCACCGCGTGCCGGCGCCACCGTCGCGCCACCATTGATCTGGATGGAACCCGTCGGCGCGACCGTGTCAACGTGGAAGTCCCACGCGGTGTCACCCGCTACGTTGCCGGCGACGTCCACGGCATGGACGTGCAGAGTGTGCGTACCCTCGGGAGCTGTGATGGCGCCCGAGTACTCTGCGTCTGCGTCAGAGTCCCAGTGATAGTAGATGACGTCGACCAGTTCGTCGGTGGTCAGAGTTATCTGAGGCGCGCTCTTGAACCAGTCGTAGCCGTTTGAAGAGATGTCGGTCTGGTGCGTCGTAGCCGGGGCCGTGATGTCGTAGGTGACGACGGTGTCCTGGTAGTCAGGCGACCCGTTGCCATTGCCTGCGGCATCGAACGCGGCATCATCCCGGATCGAGAGCACAACCGTGCCGTCGCCCGGAGCTGCACCCGAGACCGTGACGACGTAGTCCTTACCAGAGCCCGACACGTTGATCGTGTCGAACCCGGAGGCCGTTCCCTGGCTGCCGAAGTCGGCGGAGTTGAGCCCCGTGACGTCTTCGGAGAACGTCACGTCGAAGTCGACGGAGGCAACGTTGGTGGGGTCGTCTTGACTAGCGGCCTGGTCGACGGTGACCGTCGGCCTGGTGCCATCGAAGGTGACCTCGGCATCGGTCGAGGTCGCAGCATCGTTGAGGTTGCCCGCCACATCGAGTACGTTGCCGGCGCCAAGCGCGAGCGTCACCGTGCCATCGGTGGCGTCGATGCCGTTCGGGACACTCACGGTGACAAGGTAGACGCTGCCTGAACCGGTCACGCCGGTGACCTCAAAGCCGGTCGCCGTACCGCCGACCGCGAAGTCCTCGGTTTCGACGCCGGTGACGTCTTCACTGAAGACGACATCGAAGTCGATCGAGCTGGCGTTGGTCGGGTCGGTCTGGTAACTGGCCTGCTCGACGCTCCCTGTCGGATGAACGGTGTCGACCTTGTAGGCGGCCGTCTTGTCGGCCTCGGTGTTGCCGGCAGAGTCAACGCCCCTGAAGTGAAGCGTGTGCTCGCCTTCGGGAGCAGTGATCAGCGGGAATGCTGTATAGCTCGTATAGGTGGCCGCGTCGTCCCACTTGTAGAGCACATCGACGTTCGCATCGCTGTCGAGGGTGATAGGCGGTGCGGTGATGTACCAGCCATCCGCCCCATCCGGCATCGCAGGATCGGCGACTGCGGTTGTGACAGGCGCGGTGACGTCGTAGGTGACCACGTTGTCGCTCGCACCCCATGCGGTATTCGTGTTGCCTGCAGCGTCAACAACCTTGTCTTCAGGGAGCTCGAGGGCGAGCCAGCCATCAGCGGCCGAAGCACCGCTCACCGACACCTGGTAGATCGCGCCGGATCCCGTGACTTGGATGTCGTCGAAACCGGTGGCAGTGCCTTCGACGACGAAGTCATCGCCAGTTAGGCCAGTGACCGGCTCGCTGAAGGCCACGTCGAAGTAGACCGGCTTGCTGTTGGTGGGATCGGCCTGGCCGGAGTTCTGGTTGACCGTGACCGTCGGCTGCGTGCCGTCGTAGGTCACGAAGTTGTCCGTGCTGATGGCCGGCTTGTTGGCCTGACCGCCACTGACGGCGTTACACGAAGCCGCGGGCAGGTTGGCGACCACGGTGCCTTCGCCAGCTGCGATGCCGCCGGTGACGGTGAGACGGAACGCCGTGCCAGCTCCGGCACTGGTGTCCTCGAGGCCCGTCGCGGTCCAGCCGGTCGGGCTGCCGGTCAACACGAAGTCAGAGACGTCGAGACCGGTGACCGCGCGCGTGAAGACCAAGTCGTAGTAGATCGTCTTCGAGTTGGTCGGGTCGGCCTGCCCAGATGCCTGGTTGATCGTGCAGGCGGGATTGAGGTCCCAGTCCACCGTGACCTCAACGTAGTCGACAGATGCCACGCGAGCGTTGCTACCGTTCGTGTTGCTCACGCGCAGCGAAACGCCGAAGTCCGACGCGTTGATCTCGGCTGGCGTCCACTGACGGCCCCACGAGTCGCTTGCGCTTCCGTAGGTGGCAATCGCCGTGCCGCCCGTGGGCCAGTTGGTCCCGGTGGCCGCCTTGTTGTCTCCCGCACGGCTTCCGCCGTTCAGAAGCTGGATCGTGTGGTCCCGGGCAAACGGCGCCGTGGTGCCGCTCGACATTCTGTCCACTGCGACCGTGATGCCGTTGATGTTGGCCCCGGCGGGGATGTTGAAGCCGAAACCGGTCGCGTTGAGGTACTGCGACGTGGAGTTCGTGCCCACGTTCGACGTGGCATAGGTGCCATCGTCACCCGCAACGTTTCCAGGGTTCGTCCAGGCCGTCGTTCCGGCGCTGGCGTCGTTGGCGCCACTGGTCGCAACGTTCGGGCCGCCCGGCAGCGAGTAGCTGACGTTGATGTTGATGTAGTCGACGGTTGCCGTACGCGCGTTGGCGTTGGTGTTCCTAGCCTGCAGGCCGACACCGAAGGTCGCCGCATTGATCTCGGCCGGCGTCCACGTCTGACCCCACAGATCGTTCGTGGCGCCGTATGTCGCCGCACCCTCTGACGTCGGCCAATCCGTGGTGGTCGCGGCCTTGTTGGTTCCGGCAAGCGCGCTGCCGTCCTTGGTGAGCTGGACTGCGAAGTCGCGAATGAGCGGCGTACTCATGCCGCTCGTGTAGCGACCGACAGTGACCTGAATGCCCGTAATGGTCGCATCAGTCGGAATCGCAAATCCGAGATTCTTCGCGAACAGCGTGTTGCTCGTTTGGTTCTGGTTGAGCGCGCGCGTCGCGTTTGAGTTGTCGTTCGCATTGACGCTAGTCGCCGCAGTCCACGCAAGCGCGCCGCCGCCATCGCTTCCAGTGCCGTACTCGGGGCCTGCCGTGGTGGCGTACGCCGAGACTGGGATGATGCTCGCGACCAACAACGTCGCGAACGTGGCGAGAAGGCTGACTTTCACCCCCTTTGCCAACAGTCGTCTTCCACTGCCAAACAAACGGGAGCAAAAAGCAGACTTCATCGAAGACCCCCTACTAACGACGCCCCACCAATATGACTGCCCACTTTCAGGTGCTTGGTTGCGCACGCTATCATGCTGCGCACACAGTTAAGCCCCTCACCCAACGCAAAGCGCGCACAGCCGAATAATGCGCCGAAACGATGCGCAAGTCCTTGTCAAATGTCACGTTCGTCCCAAGGTTCTTGCCGATAGCAGCCACTTATTGACAGACGGCGGGATTTCAGTGACAAACGGTTAGTCACCGCCTTCTTCCTCGATGACGACGTGCGCTGGGCGGGCGCTTCGGTATACTCCCTCCTTGGTCCGCGCGAGCTGCTTCAGATTGCGCCGCGCACGTGACGCCGGGAGGCGCCATGTCTGAGTTCCGCACGATCATCGAACCGTTCCGCATCAAAGTCGTCGAACAGATCAAGATGACGACCCAAGCCGAGCGAGAGGAGATGATCCGGGAGGCGGGCTACAACATCTTCGCCCTGCGCTCCGAAGACGTGATCATCGACTTGCTCACCGACTCCGGAACAGGCGCGATGAGCGCCAACCAGTGGGGCGGGATCATGCGCGGCGACGAGTCCTACGCCGGATCCCCCAGCTACTTCCACTTCTACGATTCGATCCACGACGTCACCGGTTTCGAGTACGTCATCCCCACGCACCAGGGCCGCGCCGCCGAGCGCATCCTGTTCCAGGTGATGTGCAAGCAGGGCGACGTCGTCCCCAACAACTCGCACTTCGACACGACGCGCGCCAACGTGGAGTTCCGAGGCGCTGTGGCGCTCGACCTCCCCTGCGGTGAGCTTGCCGACATCGACTCCGACAAGCCTTTCAAGGGCAACATGGACATCGCTGCTTTGCGAGCGGCGTTCGCCGAATACGGTGCGGACCGAATCCCGCTCGTGATGATGACGGTCACCAACAACTCGGGCGGCGGGCAGCCGGTCTCGATGGCCAACATGCGCGAGGTGGCCGCAGTGGCGCGCGAGTTCGGCAAGCCACTGTATCTGGACGCCTGCCGAATCGCGGAGAACGCGAAGTTCATCCAGATGCGCGAGCCCGGCTACGAGAATGTGAGCGTGCGCAAGATCGTGCGCGAGATGTGCGACCTGGCCGAGGGCTGCACGATGAGCGCGAAGAAGGACGCCATCGTGAACATGGGCGGCTTCCTCGCCACGCGTGACGAGCGCGTCCGCACCGAGTCGCAGTCGTTGCTCATCCTCACCGAGGGCTTCCCCACCTATGGCGGCCTGTCAGGACGCGACCTCGAGGCGTTGGCGATTGGCATGCAAGAGGGCATCGACGAGGACTACCTCAACTACCGCCTCACGTCCACGCGCTATGTGGGCCAGCACCTGCGCGACGCCGGTGTACCGTTGATCTGGCCCACGGGCGGTCACGCAATCTACCTCGACGCAAAGCGCTTCGCGCCGCATCTGTCACCCACGCAGCTGCCGGGTGTGGCTGTCGCGATTGAGATGTACAAGCTGGGCGGCGTGCGCGCCTGCGAGATCGGCACGCTGATGTTCGGCCGCCGCGACGAGGCGACCGGCGAGGAGCTGGCCGGCCCCCGCGAGCTCGTGCGCTTGGCGATTCCGCGACGTGTGTACACGCAGTCCCACATGGACTACGTGATCGAAGTCGTTCTGAAGGCGTTCGAGCAGCGCGAGTCGCTCGCGCCATACAAGATCGTCGAGCAGCCGCCGTTCCTGCGTCACTTCTCCGCGAAGCTGGCACCTGCCGAATAGCAGACGCCGTACGCCTTCCGTGAGATGCAAGGGCCGCCCTGTTTGGGCGGCCCTTCTTGCGGTCCCACCCTGCTCAGATCCCGAGCGAGCAGTAGGAGCGATTGCTCCAATAAATGGAGCAATCTATCGTGATGCGACTGGCGACTGGTCGGGCAAGAACGCGGGCTCTGAACTGCCCTGAAAGGTTCGGGTAAGCTCGGGGTAGCCGCTCCAGGCTAGCTAGAACAATCGCTCCTATTGGTCGCTCGGGGGCAGAACCCTCCCAATCCTCCTGCCCCTTGGTCGACGCTCGCACCAGACGTGCGTCCGCGCTGTTGGGAGCTAGTCCCGGCGGTGTGGGCCGTACTCGAAGCTCAGACGGTCGAGCAGCTCGTGGAACGCTTCGTGCACGCCACCGCCCACCACCTCGCGCTCGATGCGGTCGAAGCCCTCTTGGAGTCGCTCAGCGGCTTCGGCAGAGAGCTCACGGTCGGCGACGTCGAAGCAGTCGCGCTCTTCGCGGCGAATGTGAGCCCGCAGAAGCGCGGTGTATGCGGCAAATGAGTCGGCAAGCGCGCGAAGCGCCCCCTCGTCGCCCGATGCGACGCTGTCGGCCGCCTGCGAGATCGCCACAACCGCCGACCTCCCCGCAGTGTGATCAAGCAGAAGCTCGTCAATCACACCCTCGGCAGTTGCGATGTGCGAGTCACGCATCGCCGGAAACAGAACCATCTCTTCCTTGCCGTGGTGGCACTTGTCCACGAACACCCGCAGGAAGTCGATGACCTGCGCCAGCTCATCGGCGTTGGGCGCTTCGCCAGAGTGCGCCCGGCCCTCGATGCGGTCCATGATCGCCAGCATGCGAGCGACCCCGCCGTGCTCCTCCCGCAGATCTGCAGTTGCCTTCATCGCGTTCACCTCTTCGCATCCATGTCGAAAGCACTCCGTAGGAGCCATACCCGCCGCGCGGACACCCTCAAACGCCGAGGCCGGCATCGGAGCGCTTCGCAGGGTTGTCTGGCGGACCGCCGAACAACCTTGTCAGGGGAGCTCTGCGCGCCTCGGCAGGGCGAAAGAAGCGTTCTCGGGGACTGGGGGGTCTATGAAACGCATACTGGTCGTACTCTGTCTTGCGTGTGCTCTGCTGCTCGGGGCAGCGGCGTCTGCGTATGCCGCTACGACCGCAGCCAGCGTGACTGAATCGGGCGGGATCGTGACCGCGACGATGGCCACCGCCGGCGGGCTGGATCGCACGGTGTGCGTGAAGGTCTACAGCGGCGCCACGCTAATTCGCAGCTTCAGCACGACACTGCAGCGCAGCGTGACGAAGACCTGGTCCACGGACGGCGATGAGCCGGGCTACGTCTACACGTACGGACCCTACCGCGCCACCTTCGCGCTCGATGCCGCGACCATCAGTGCGTGGCGCGCCGGAACTCGCGGCGTGAAGCTCAGCGTCTACGAATGGGAAGTCGGCAGGCAACTGGTTCCGCTCCAGCTCGTCTACCTGCACGACGGCCTCTACGGCCCCGGCGTGTGGCTTAGGCAACACCCGACCTCCGTGAAGAACAACGGTGCGGCGCCGTGCTTCGAATGCCACCAAGAGACGTACTGCGCGAACTGCCACGTCGGCGGATAGCGACGCGACGGGCTTTGAATGCTTCGGAGGGGTCGCCTGTCTCGGGCGGCCCCTCCGTGATTTCGCGCTGCTAGCCGAATCTGCTGCCGAACCCCGCTAGCCGAAGCCCCAGAACGCCAATGCGCCGAAGCCGAGCATCAGCACGCTCATCATCAGCACCAACGCGAAGACCACGAGGATCACCGCGGCGCCGATCCTCCGGCGAGGCGCCAGACCCATCGTGCCCAGGTCCTCAACGCGCACTACCTGCCAGAATCCTGGCGTGCGAACCACCGCGACGCCGGCGATCGTCATGCCCGGACTGAGCGCCATGCCGCCTTGCTGCCAGGGCCGCCACACGAAGAACGGCCACGCGAGCACGGCCGCCCCGAGCGCCACGGCGAGCACCACGGCCACCCAGCGCGGCTCGCCGGAGCGCGCCAGCGCAAGCAGCGGCACGACGGAGGCCACCGGCACCGACAGCCCAATCAGTACGTCGATCGGCGCGGCAATGCCCATGCGCCACCAGGTGCCTGTCGGCAGGCCGGCGCCCGTATCGTGTCGCGCTTCCACGAGCATCCCTCGCGCGAGCTCACCCGCATCCCCCAGCCGCTCAACCTCGGCGAGCGCGGCATCGGCGTCGCCTTCGGCAGCTTCTGTGAGGTAGGAGCGGATCTCGGCGAGCTGGTCGTCGATGTCGACGGCGCCCGCGACCTCAAGCTGCATGCGCAGCTGAGCGAGGTAGCTATCGATGATCTCGGATGCTGAGCGCGTCATGACTGCTCCCCCTGGACGGCGTCCATCGCGTCGTTGATTCGGCGCCACTCGTCGCGTGCGCGTAGCCGGAAGGCAGAGCCTTCGGCGGTGATCTCGTAGTTCTTGCGCGCGTTGCCCGTCGACTCAGTGTCCCACTTGGCCACAACGAGCCCATCGGCCTCGAGCCGTTTGAGGACGGGGTAGACGGTGCTCAAGCCCGCCACAAGCTCGCCCAGTTCGTCGAGCGCTCCCACGATGCCGTAGCCGTGCATCGGACCGCGCGAGTCCAGCAGCTCGAGCACGAACAGCTCGACCACTCCCTTACGCGTCTGCGCCAACCACGACGCTAATGGGTCCACGTGACCTCATTTCCAGTCACTTCGGCGACGCCGGTCTTGTTCCGAAAGCGCCATGCACCCAGCCCGAGTCCCAGCCCGATCATGAGGACGTAGCCACTGGCCGCGGCCCATCTCGGCTCAGCACCGATGGAAAGCGCCGCCGTCCACATCGCCGTGAAGCCGGACGCGTAGAGCATCGTATGGGTGAGCCACGCCGAACGTCCGTCGAAGTAGGCGCCCGCGAACATGAGGACGATCACGCACGCCATGCCGGCGAACATCGCCAACAGCGGCGCTCGGTCACCCACGGCGCCGGTCGAGTTCAGGAACAGCCCGAACACCAGGATCCCCAGCATCGAGGCGATCAGCCCGCCCATGAGTGCTCCGTAGACTGTCTGGACTCCCTCGTTATTATCGCTTCGTGCCATGACTGCCTCCCCTCACGCCAACAGCTCGCGCATCGCCGCACGCCACGCGGCCGGAAGCCGCTCCTGCAGCGCCACGGGACTGCCGATGCTGTCGCCGATCATGCGCGTCACGAACGGGCGCGCGACTTCCATGATGTCGATGTCTGGATAGAGCCTGCGCGCCACTCCCTCGACCGTGGCAAGCGACTTCACGAGCAGCCCGTAGCCGCCGGGAATCGCGATGCCGTTTCGGCGGAGCAGCCCCAAGAACCCGAAGCCGAAGTGCCGAAAGTCGGTGGAGCCGCCGCCCATCGTTGCGTCGAGTAGCTCGCCAAGCTCGCGCCGCACCTTCGCGACCTTGTCCGGCGGCACGATCACGCCCAGCTGCTCCGAGTAGCGCAGCGCGCGGTCGGCGTCGCGATAGACGAAGCCGGCAAGCACCTGTGCGATCTGGCCCCGCTCGGCGTCGGTGAGATGCCCCACGATGCCGAAGTCGAGGTACGCGATGCGGCTGTCGGGCGTCACGAACAGGTTCGAGGGGTGCAGATCGGCGTGGTAGCGGCCGTAGAGCATGACTTGGCGCATGAACGCCGTAGCGCCGTGCACCGCCAGCCCGTGCGCGTCGACGCCGGCGAGCTCCGCGTCATCGAGCTCCGAGAGCCGCCAGCCGTACATGCGCTCCATCGTGAGCACCTGCGAGGACGAGCGCGTCCAGACGATGCGCGGCACGACGATCTTGGGGTCGTGGCGGAAGTCGAATGCGAAGCGGTCGGCCACACGCCCCTCGACGCGAAGGTCCAGCTCGCGCTCGAGGGATTCGGCGAACTCGTCAAGGATCGCGGTGATGTCAACGCCGCGCAGCAGACGGCGCATGAGCCACGTCGACGCGAGCCGCCGGGCTTCCGCGACATCGGAGCGCAGTGCATCGGCAGCACCGGGCCGAATGACCTTCACGACGATCTCAGCGCCCGCGGGCAGCTCCTCGCCCCACACCGGCTTGTAGGGTGCGGCCAGAACGGCGGCGTGCACTTGGGCAACCGAGGCCGTGGCTATCGGGACCGGGTTGATCGAGTCGAACAGCTCGCCTACCGGCGCGCCAAGACCCTGCTCGATAACTGGTATGAGCCCTTCGAAGAAGGCCGGCTTGACGCGATCACGCAGGCGCTCCATCTCACCGGCGAGCTCGTCGCCGAACTCGTCGGGACGCACAGAGATCATCTGGCCGAGCTTGATGAATGCGCCGCCAAGATGCTCGAACGCGTGACGCCACTCGGCCGCGAACACCGCGCGCCGCGTGGGTGCCGAAGCGAGGCCGAAGCCGGAGCGTGCGGTAGCGCGGGCACCAGCGGCCAGAAGCGTGCGCGTGATCTGCGAAGACCGCGCGGACACCTCGATCACACTCCCTTGGCGCTCAGATGTGCGGCGATCGTGTCGAGCGTGGTCTGCATCTGGTCGAGACGGCCGCGCAGCTCGGCGACCTCGAAGCCGACTTCCTCGAGACGCTCGTCGCGCGGGCTCGCAGCCTCTTCAGCGCGCCCCGATGCCAGCTGCTCTTTGAGGCGCGCCTTCTCTTCGGCAACCATCGCCATGAAACCGTCGGTGAAGGCGTCGGGTCCGCCCGACATACCCTCGCCGGCCCCTGCCCGTCCACGCTCGACAGCCTGGACCATGAGGTCGTCGGCCTGGTCGTGCGTGAACATCCACAGCGCGAAGAACTTCATGGGATCGAAGTCAGCCATACGTCCCGCCCCCTCGAATCGCTGTACGCGAGCGCATCTTTGTCGCATCGCGGTTGATCACTTCACGCCAATAGTATTACGCATTGTGTAATACCACACAAGACGTAACTTCGCCGGCGATGCAGTGCGTCCCCTCCCTGCCGTTCGCCGATACCCTCACCCGTATCCATTGCGCATATGCGTGTTTCCTTATATGTTCTTAACGAGCTAACCAGCCGTTGAGCCTTGCCGGAGGCCACATATGGATGCCGAGTTCTTCTGCGCACACTCTGATCTGTGCAAGACGCTTGCGAACGACAAGCGCCAGATGATCCTCTACGCGCTCCGTGACGGCGAGCTCTCCGTGGGCGAGCTGGTCGAGCAGACCGGCATGTCGCAGCCCAACCTCTCCCAGCATCTCGCGCGCATGCGCGCTGTCGGCGCGGTCAATACGCGCCGCGATGGGGCACACATCTATTACGAGATTGCGAACCCCAAGCTCATCCAGGCGTTCGACCTCATCACAGAGGTTCTCGAAGAGACAGGAAGGAACTGACGATGAACGTAATGGCCGAACAGGCACTCGAGCAGGCTGCCGTCGTTGCAGCTGCGGAGCCGGAGAAGCCCAAGAAGATGACGCTCGTAGTCATGAGCGGCGACATGGACCGGCTTTTCGGCGCCTTCATCATCGCCAACGGCGCCGCTGCGATGGGCTACGACGTCGTCATGTTCTTCACCTTCTGGGGCCTGAAGGCCTTGAAGCGCGCCGACGCCAAGCACGGCAAGAGCTTCTTCGGAAAGATGATCGGCATGGGTGCGTTCGAGGGCGGCGGCATCGAGTCAGCCAACCCGAGCAAGTACAGCTTCGGCGGCATCGGCCGCTGGATGTTCGGCAAGATGATGGGCGCCCACAACGTCGCCACCCTGCCTGAGCTGCGCGATCTCGCCGTCACGCTCGGCGTTCGCATGTACGGCTGCCAGATGTCGATGGACGTCATGGAGATTCCGCAGGACACCTTCGTCGAGGGTGTTCAGGAACCCGTTGGCGTTGGTTTCATGCTCGCCGAAGCCGGCGAGTCGCAGATCCAGTTCTTCATCTAACCGAAAGGATCACGACCATGAGCGACATCACTCCCGATCTCGACCTCGACCTGCGCGGACTGCTCTGCCCGATGCCGATGGTGAAGGTCAGCCAGCAGATCAGCGCCGTGCCTGTGGGCGGCGTGCTGAAAGCCACCGCGACCGACGCCGGCTCGATCCCGGACATCACCGCCTGGGCTAAGTCGACCGGCCAGGAACTCCTTCAGGCCGAGAAGGTCGACAGCGAGTACGTATTCCTCATCAAGCGCGTGAAGTAGCGATTCTCGATGGACACTTTCTCGTTCATTGCGTCGGGGCTGCTCGTGTACGTGGGCCTCGCGGTCTTCACCCTGGGTATGGCGTGGCGGGCGTGGCAGTGGTCGCGCACGCCGAAGTCGCCCGTGCGGCTAGGACTGTTCCCGAAGCCGGCCACTGCGGGTGGCAGATTCGGCAAGCTGCTGACCGACACGTTCGTAGCGCCGCAGAGCTTCGAGATCGAGCCCGGCCTGATGTGGGCTGCGATGGCGTTTCACCTCGCGGCACTCGCCGGCTTCGTGGGGCACCTGCGGCTCATCCACGAGTTCACGCCGCTCGTCGCGGTGCTCGGCGACGACGGCATGGCCGCCTTCGCCGGGTGGTCGGGCGGCATCGCCGGCATCGTCATGCTGGTTGCAGTGCTCTACTGGTTCGGTCGCCGGACCTTCGGCCCCTACCGCCGCCTCTCGACGCCGGAAGACTACCTGCTGCTGGCGCTGCTTCTGGGCGTCATCATCATGGGCGACCACCTGCGCTTCGTCGGCGGGCTGCACGCGCCCGTCTACATCGAGTGGTTCCAGTCGCTGTTGCGCTTCTCCCCAAGCTTCCCCGCCGAACTCGCGAACTCTGGCGAGAAGTGGGCGCTGAACTGGCACATGCTGTTCGTCTCAGCGCTGCTCATCTACTTCCCGTTCTCCAAGCTCACGCACGCGATCGGTGCGTTCGCGACCAATCTCGTGAGGAGCTCTGAGTAGCGATGGCGACATCGGACAAGCAACTCATAGAGACCGTCGTCGGCGTGCTCGACAAGCGCATGACCCGCCAGCTCAAGCAGTACATGGACATCTGCGTGCGCTGTGCGATCTGCAAGGACGCCTGCCACCAGTACGTGGCCACCGGCGACATGAAGTACCTGCCGGCCCGTCGCGCCGAGCTGGTGCGCGAGATCTACCGCAAGTACTTCACGAAGGCCGGCGAGTTCGTGCCAGCACTCTACGAGGCGCGCGACCCCGACGAGAACCTGCTCGACGAGCTCTACGACTCGACCTACGCCTGCACAGGCTGCCGAAGGTGTATGTACTACTGCCCCTTCTCGATCGACACGCAGTGGGTCATTTCGGCCGCCAAGGGCATCCTCATCGCCGCCGGTCGCGGCAACGAGATGCTCGGCCAGCTAGCGGATGCTGCCATCTTCAAGGGCGACAACGCCGAGATGTTCCGCGAGGGACAGCTCGCCGGCTTCGCCGAGATGGAAGCCGAAGTGCAGCAGATGACCGGCAACCCTTCGGCGACTATCCCTGTCGACAAGCAGGGCGCCGACATTCTCTACGTAGCGCTCGCCGGCAACCACTCGATCCTACCGGCTGCAGTCATCTTCAACGAGGCCGGTGCGAGCTGGACGCTGTCGTTCTTCGAGTCGGCGAACTACGGCTTCTTCTACGGCGACCCCGAGAAGGCCCGGCTGATCGCCAAACGCTACATGGACGAGGCGTTGAGACTGGGCGTGAAGGAGGTCGTGATCACCGAGTGCGGCCACGCCTATCGCGTCGCCGAGATGTTCTACGAGGCGTGGGCGAAGGAGAAGATGCCCTTCAAGGTGCGCCACATCCTCGACGTGATCGACGAGTACATCAAGGATGGCCGAATCACCGTGGACCGCGCGATCACTGAGCGCGTCACCTACCACGACCCCTGCCAGATCGGTCGCAACGGCGGCATCTACGAGCAGCCGCGCGACATCGTGAAGGCCGTCGCTCGCGACTTCGCCGACATGACGCCCAACCGCGAGAAGCAGTGGTGCTGCGGCGGTGGCGGCGGCATCGTGGCGATGGAGGAGTTCAACGACGTAAGACTGAAGTCCGGCGCCGAAAAGGTCGCCCAGATCCGTGCGACCGGAGCCACCGTGCTGGCTTGCCCCTGCGAGAACTGTCGCCTGCAGATCGCTGAGCTCAACGACGTTCACGACCTGGGACTGCGCATCGTGCCCGTGATGGAGCTGGTGGTTGAAGCCATGCCGCTCAAAGGCAAGGTCGCTCCGTCCGAGTAGACGCGCAACGCAAATCCAGATGTCTGTTGACGAGGGGCGCCCATCACGGGCGCCCCTTCCTTTCGGCAGCCTTCAGATTCCCGTGGGTGAGCGCGCAATCATTTGCGCACTTCAGGGGTACATTCCTCACATGAATACAGAGCGCAGGGCCAAGATCTCGATACTTGTAGTGGTAATGATCGCCGTCGTGCTGGGCGCGATGGGTTCGGTCGATGGTGTGACCGCGCGCGGCATCCCCGTCTTCCGGCTCTGCATCGGCCTTGCCTTCCTCATCAACTGGCTCGCGTTTATTCCCGCTTGGGTCATGCGGACCGAACGCTTCTTCGACCTCACCGGGGCGGCGACCTACGTGACGACCATTAGCCTCGCTCTGTGGCTGTGCCAGCCGGTGGACGTTCGAGGCATGCTGCTGTGGGTGCTCGTAGTGATCTGGGCGACACGGCTCGGAACCTACCTGTTCCTGCGCATTAGGCGAGCGGGCAAGGACGAGCGCTTCGACGAGCTCAAGCAGTCGTTCTGGGGCTACTTCAACGTCTGGACAGTACAGGGGCTGTGGGTGAGCCTCACGCTCGCCGCAGCACTCGGCGCCATCACCTCGACTCATCAGGGCACCGCGGCAATCGACCCGTACATGATCGCTGGCGTCGCAGTCTGGGCTTTCGGCTTCGCGATGGAGGCGACCGCCGACCTGCAGAAGAGCCGGTTCCTCAAGAACCCCGATAACAAGGGACAGTTCATCAGCGGCGGTCTCTGGTCGTGGTCGCGTCACCCCAACTACTTCGGCGAGATCACGCTGTGGGTTGGCATCGCCATCATCGCGCTGCCCACACTGCAGGGCTGGACCTACGCGACGCTGATCTCTCCGCTCTTCGTCTTCCTTCTCATCACACGTGTGAGTGGCGTGCCGCTGCTCGAGAAGAAGGCCGACAAGATGTGGGGCGGACAACCCGACTACGAGAAGTACACGGCGGGTACCTCGGTGCTCGTGCCGCTCCCGCCGAAGCGCTAGACGCGCCCCCGCACTGCGATCGATTCACGCCGACACGACGAGGACGCAAGGGACAAGCGAGATGGAACAGGCCGCAACACAGCGACCAGCCTTCGCGGTCGTCACCGACAGTACTTCTGACATCACGAGCGCGATCGCGGTCGAACACGGTCTTGGGATCGTGCCGCTGCACGTGGTCATCGATGGCGAGACCTTCGACGACGGTGCGCTTACCCAGGCCGAGTTCTTCGAGCGCATGGGACGCGCACCTCAGCTGCCCACGACGGCAGCACCGAGCATCGGCGAGCTTTCGGAAGCCTACGAGCGTGCGCTCGGGGCGGCCGACGAGGTCGTCGCCGTGCACATCTCATCGCGACTTTCGGCGACCTTCGAGGCAGCGTCGCTTGCGGCGCGCGACTTCGGGGGACGCGTGCACGTCTTCGACTCGCGCACGCTGTCGTGGGCGATGGGCTGGCAGGTGCTGCAGGCGGCGCACGACGCGCAGGCGGGTCTCGACGTGGCCAGCGCCCTTCGGCGGCTCGAGAGTGCGCGCTCCGAGTGCCAGATCGTCGTGAGCATCGACTCGCTCGAGAACCTGCGCAAGGGCGGCCGAATCGGGGCCGTAGCAACGGCGCTGGGGTCCATGCTCAACCTCAAGGTGAACATCGCTGTCGATGATGACGGCGACTTCGTTGCCGTGGGCCGATCCCGGGGTGAAACCGCCTCGCTCAAGCATGTGCTGGACTGGACGGAGTCGCACATGGGCGGTGCGAGAAGGGGTCGCTTCGCCATCGGACACGCGATGTCGCCCGCAGCCGCTCGGCGTCTTGCCGATGCGATCGCGCAGCGCTGGGACGCCGTCGAGCTCGTGATCTACGAGGCGGGTACCGCGATCTCCGCGCACGCCGGCACGATCTGGGGCGTCTCGTTCCAGCCCGTTTTCGACTAGTCCGGCCGTGCGGCCTGCGCCTGCGCGCGGACGAGCGTCACGGTCACTGGCGCCCTACGCCCTCCCTTGCCAGCGCTCGAGCCACCACGCCACCGAGCGGTTCATCTCCGCCATGAAGTCCGAGGCGTACTTGCGGTCGTGAATCGACACCGGGTAGCTCGCCACGCCCGGGGCAAGTCCGTGCGGAGCGTGCGTCTCTTGAAGCTCGCGAGCCGTCTGGGCCAGCTCTTCGGCAGACAGCTGACGGTAGCGATCGCGGTGCACGACGTGCTTGGTGTAGCGCGGCGCAGGCGCTCGCTTCGAGGCTGCGCGACCGAAACACAGCATCGCGATCGGGAGCGTGTGCGGCGGCAGGTCGAACAGCGCGGCGTGCTCCTCACCGTTCTCCAGCACGTCACCGATGTAGCAGGAGCCGATACCCAGCGACTCGGCGGCAACGACCGCATTCTGCGCGGCGATAAGCGCGTCGGAGCACGCTAGCAGCAGGTCACCGGGACCAGGCGTCCGGCGGTTCTCGACGCCCGCGGCGTCAAACAGATCGGTCCACTTCTGGAAGTCGGCGAGAAAGACCAGCACCCACGGCGCGGTAGCGATGAACGGCTGATCGTCGCAGGTCACAGCCAGCCGGGCCTTCAGCTCCGGGTCCTCTACCTCGATGATCGAGTAGAGCATCATGTTGCCGCCCGTTGGCGCGCGGAAGGTCGCCGAAAGGATCGCGTCCCTTTCGGCGGCGGTAATTGGCGTATCGGAATACGCGCGGGTCGAGCAGCGCGCGGCAAGCATCTCGAGCGTGGGGTTCACGGCGCCTCCGAGAGAGTTGGGGTCGCCTTCCATCCTACTGCTCTGAGTCCGCCTCCGCGTTGAGCCTATCGGCCAGCTCGAGGCGTTCGTCAGTATTGCGGGAATAGATGACTTTGACGCGTGCGGGCTCTGGGCCCGCATTGAGAAGGAGTGGTTTCGATGATGGGTCGCGGATTCGGATACGGCTATCACATGTTTGGAGGCCCCGGCTACCTAGGCGGCTTCATGATGCTTGCGCTGTTCGTCTGCCTGGTCGTGGGTGTCGTGCTGCTTATCGTCTTCCTCGCCAGGGGCTCGCACGGACACGGCATGCATCACGCAGGCCAGGTACCGCCCGTTGGGCCGGTACCGCCGGTGCCGCCGACGCAGGTCGGCCACGACGAGGCGGTCGCGATCGCCAAGCGTCGGCTGGCTAGCGGCGAGATTACCGCCGACCAGTACACCGAGATCATCAAGACGCTCGAAGGCTAGGCGCTGCGACAACACCACATGAAACGAGGAAGGGCGCCCGCAGGGGCGCCCTTTTGTGTTGCAGGCCCCCGAAGCCTGCGCGCTATGCGAGAAGCCGAAGCACTCCCGCTGCCACAAGCGCCAGCACCACCATGCCGCCGAGGGAACCCACCGCCACGAGGCCAAAACGCTTCAGCGACAGCGGCTCCACTTCGGCCATGGGCTTCACGAGCTGAGCGAGGAGCATCGCGATCCACCAGACGACGACGCCTAACATCGGCGCGAAGAACAAGCCGATCACGTCCATGCCCGCGTTGCCCGCCTCACCGGACAACCACCAGATCAGGGGAATCAGTGCGAATGGTGCTATGAAAGCGGCGCCCCAGGTGAGCGAAATGGCCGCCATCGAGAACGGGTTCGCGGTGTCGAAGGCGTGGGACGAGATCCGAAAGGCGATCACGCCGAGGACGATGGCGATCACGACCGGTGCGAAGAGCAGCGCGCTGGCCAACTTCATGTCAGAGAGCATCGATGCGTAGCCCCACAGACCGAGGGTGACCACGCCCAGTGCGGCTGCGGGGATGACCACCCGCGGCGCCCATGGAAGCGTCCTGAAGATCGATACGAGCAGGTAGAACGCGGCCAGAATCGCGAGCGCAGCGCTAACCCAGCCCAGGCGCGTGCTGTCTGAGATGCTGGCCGGTGGGGCGAGGGACTCGAGCGCAACGTTGATCGTCAGCCAGAAGAGCGAGATGAGGACGAGTACGGGCATCGCGAGCGCAAGTGAGGCGTCTATTGGCACCCTGCGCCTGATAAGAGCGACCGCTTCGACCGCCCCGTCCGCCGTAGTGGATTCGACGAGCGCATCAAGTCCGACCAACTACGTGCCCCCTATCGCGTGGCTCGCACCGGCGTCCTTCGCGCGGGTTAGCCGCATGACAACCATATCCCAAATGAAAGCCGCTGTTGCAACCACGAGCATGTAGACGGTGACTGCCACAACCCACGGACCGATGTCGGCGCCAAAGGCCTCAGGCAACCCCGCGCCGAGCCAAGAGAAGCCCAGCAGCCCGATGACGAGGATGCGGATGACGTCGTCGACGCGGTGCTCACGACCCCGAACGATGTCGGCAAACGCGTCCCACAGCATCGCGAACGTGATGCCGATGACCGAGATCCCCGTGATGTACCAGAGCGCCGGCGGCGAGTTGCCGCTCGTGCCGCCACCCGCGTAGAACAGCAGCGCCGCAAGCAGCACGATTCCGAGCGCGACAAAGCCGGTCTGCATCAGAGTGGTGCGTGAGAGCTCCTCGTGCAGCTCGCGATGGTGCAGCATCCGCGCCGCCCACACCGCGATGATCCCACCGATGGCCACGAAGACCATGGCGAGGTCGAGCATCGGACCCAAGCGGAGGCGGGAACCGAGCAGTACTACGACGAGGCTGACCGGGAAGCTCAGCAACGCCGCGTCCGCGTAGAGCTCCATGCGTCTCAACATGGTGCTCACCCCCAAAGAATAGGTGCGTACTTTCTACGTACCCGCTGTGAGGACACCCCGACTGCCAGTCACCGAGACAGGCTCTCGAAGATCGCCTTGCGCGCATCTTCCAGCGACTCGGTCGCATCGCGTTGCTGCTGGATCGTGCCCGAGTGCTCTGCTTCCATCGCCGCCTCCTGAACCTCCCAGCAGGCGTCGCGTAGCTTACGGGCGGCCTCTTCGGCGTCGGTCTGATGGGCGCCCTCAGTGTGCAGCCGGTAGCCGAAGCCTCGCACGGTCTCGACGGCATCGTGGATTCCCGCGCGCGAGAGCTTGTGGCGCACACGCGAGATGAGCACGCTCACCGACTCGGGCGAGTAGTCGGCATCAGTCGCCTCGGTGGCCAGCTGTTCGCTCGATAAGACCCACCCCGGATGCTCGGCGAGGCGCAGGAGAATCTCGAACTCGCGCGACGTCAGCCCGACCTCGCGGCCGTGCGCGAGAACCACGTGCTGGTGCCGGAGCACCTGCAAGTCTCCGACGATGATGTCGTCATTGGTGAGCATATTCACCCCGCGTCAGAACGCGGGCCTCTATATGTAGCTACCCAGCTGTTAACGCCGGATTGCGGATCCGTTCGAGTCCAACGGCAATCCAACATGTAGGACCGAGGACCGCAGGCAGTGGCCCCTAGACATCGAGGGGGTGTATGAGATGACACCGAAGAGGATGTGGAAGCGCGCGGGCCGCGCGGGGATCGTCACGATGCTGTCGCTCGCGCTCATCATGAGCATGGCGACGACCGTGTTCGCGCAGACCGCTCAGTCCGGCGAGGGCGACTTCGCCGCACCCTACGCGCCCTACACCGCAGGCCCCGTCGTGAGTGAGGAGCGACCGTATGCTCCCTACACTGCAGGCCCGGTGGTGCGTGAGACGCCGTACGCGCCGTATACCGCGGGACCTGTCGTTCGAGAGACGTTCACTCTGCCGTACGCCGGCTTCACCGATCTCGCTCCGCGACCGGGCGTGAACCCGCGCATCGGACAGGCACTGGAGTACTGAACCGCCGGCGACCGACGAGTCGCGTGACGCGAGGCACCTAAGGGGGTGTGCGAGCTGAAGGTAGCTAGAGAAGGTAGTCCGACGAGTTGTCGGGAGGAAGATCCTCGCCCCAGTCCAGGCGCCCGTTGTCGCGCCAGTCGATGACGTGCCAGATCTCGTGGGCGAGGATCTTGTCTAGCTCGACCTTGTGTGTCGAAGAGACCAGAATCTGCCCCTCGGTGTAGTAAGCCACCGCTTCCCTGCCCTCAGGTGTGACGCCGAACTCGACGGTCACGCCATCGAGATAGCGGTAGGTCTTAGCCAGCTGGCTCACGATTGAACGCGCCCGTTCGACTTCGGCAGGATTGACTTTCGCTTCGGTCGAGGGCGTGCGCGTTGCCGAAGGCATCTTGGCCGCCACTGCAACCGCTTTGGGCGGGTAGGCTGCAACGCGCTGCGAGGCGTCGGCATCGTGCGCCGCGTACACCGAAGCAGCGAGCGCAATCGTCAGCGTGAGCATGCCGAGCAGGGAGAATGTGGTGAGGCGCTTCATGGAGCACAGGTTTAGCGACGCTCATGCCGAAGCCGCGGCGTCGGCTCGAACCGTTACCGAATCCAGATTGTGACATCTCCCCAGTTCAAGGACTTATCCAGCGGTGCCCCGCCCCGCACCCTTCGTGAAGTCGTATTCGCTGCCGAAGATGCTGTGCGGGATGAAGTAGACGACGAGCGTGACCGCACCGGCCAGGAGTACCGACCAGCGATTTCGGCGGTCTCCCCTGTTCAGGAACAGCGCCAGGAACCACGCAAGCAGCTCAACGAGCACCTTGTTGTCGGTCCAGTCAAAGCCGAATGGAACGCCCGACCACCAGACGCGGAAGGCGTACCACTGCACGAGCGGCCCCATCACGAACGCGCCGAGGATGAGCGAGATCGTGGTGGCCCACATCATCCACTTGAAGTTGCCGTCGCGTCGCAGCGCCTCAAAGACCGTGCGCAGCGCAAACATCATCGACGCGAAGATCACAAGGATGTGCACGCCCAGCACGGGCATCGGCACGGCGCCCTTGTAGCGCGCGTAGATTGGCTTGTCGCCGGTGATGGAGAACGGCTCGCCGCTACCGTCGTCGATGAGCACGTAGTACTCGTACTTGCCTGCGCGCTTGTCCAGCGACGGCAGCTCGACGCCGACGCCCTTGACCTTGGCTACCGAGCCGCGGCGCGAGAACTCGAAGTCGCCCGGCTTCATATCCACCATCGACCAGACGTCGTGGGAGCGGTAGCGGCGGTACTTCACCGATGCGGTGACGCCTGCGGGCACGGGGTCGTTCAGCATGACCTTGAGGTCGGTGCCCAAGTTCTCGCTGCGCAGGAAGGTGAAGCTGACCTTGCCCTTGGCCGTGTCGATCGAGTTCTCGAGCGGGTAGGTAGGGCCGGTCTTGTCCTGATACATGAAGCACGCGAGAGTGAGCAGGATCGACAGCGCCCACAAGCCGACGCTCACCCAGCGGCCCTTCTTGGGCTTGCCGGGCGTGCCCGCCCCAACGGCGACCGGTGCCTGCGGATCTCCGGGGCCGGAGCCTTCGGCGGAAGGCTGTGTAGCGACGGTCTCGACGCCCTCAGTGGAAGTGCCGGTCATGGTGATCCCCCCTGATCCCCCTGTTGTCGCCAGCTTGGTTCGCGCATCCGCACCTGAATCCTGCGGATGCGCCCGCACTCCCCCGCGAACGGCTCCACGCGGATATACTCTCCCTCGTGCCGCTCTGCGGCTCGCACCAGCCATCAACCCGCCGCTTGCGCGGCTTGCCGAAAGGACGCACGCGATGACACGCAACGCTCACACCTCTGCCAGCGGCCCTGCCGCGATCGGCCCCTACTCGCACGGCGTGTGGGCGGGCGACCTGCTCTACCTGTCGGGCCAGACCCCCATCGACCCGGCCACGGGCAAGCTCGTAGAGGGAGGCGTTGCCGAACAGACCGAGCGCGTCTTCGCCAATCTTGCGGCCGTCCTTGAAGATGCTGGACTCTCGCTCGACGACGTCGTCAAGACCAACGTCTTCCTCACCACGATGGACGACTTCGCTGAGATGAACGGCGTCTACGGCACCAAGTTCGCCGAGCCGTATCCCGCCCGCTCGACCGTGGCCGTGGCCGGCCTGCCGCTGGGCGCACGCGTCGAGATCGAGCTCGTCGCCAAGCGCGGGTAGCGGTAGTAGCTGGCACGCCGGCTTCGCAGCTGGCGCCATGAGATGAGGCCCAAGTGCCCGCCAATGTGCGGGCACTTGCCGTTACTGGGTGGGCGCGGGGCCGCCGGGCTGGCCGACGGTCGCGTGGCAGCGCACGCAGAAGATCGGGTCGTGGCACTTCATGCAGAACGCCGAGCCTTCGGTTCGCACCTGCCTGAAGTGCTGCTTCACCCACGGGCCCTTAGTGGGGTCGAAGGCCGTGTGATGGCACATCGTGCACATGTTCGGCCCGCTGCCGTGGCACGACGTGCAGACGGCGCGGTTGGTCTTGGCCACTACCGCGTGTCCCGTCGCGCCCTTCTCCCACCCTGCCGGGTGCGGCATCTCGAGACCACCGTGGCACTTGTCGGCGCAGAAGGCCTTCTCGTGGCACATCGTGCACTGCTTGCGGTCGGCCGCAGCCACCTTGCCGTGCTGCTTCTTCCACTCAGCGGCCTTCACATGCGACTCAGGCCGCAGGTCGTAGGTGTCGGGGTGACAGACGTTGCAGGCGCGCGACGCCTTGGGGTACTTCGGCGTGCCGTGGCAGGTGAAGCACTGGCTCATGAGCGACATCGGAGCGCTGCGGTCATCGAGCGGGTGCGCGGTTCGTATATGGCATGAGACGCAGCTGCCGTTGCGCTTGGCGTGCTCCGCGTGGTCGATGAGGATGCGGAAGCCCGAAGTCGCCTTGCGGTTCGGGCTGTGGCACTGCAGGCAGATCTCGTCCGACATGGGCTTGGCGCCCGCAGGCCGAGCATCCACCGGATCCGGATAGCCTCCCTGCGAGTGCAGCACGAGATCGCGCGAGATCAGCTTCGCGCGATCGAAGAAGGCGGCCGGGTAGGCGTACCACCTGTGCGGCTGTACGTGGCAGGTCACGCACTTGATCTCGGCATGCCCGCTGCGCTTCCACGATCCACCGCGGTGCTGCATCTCGTGACACGACATACAGGTAGACGGCGACGAGATCACCGCATCTGTGGCAGCAACGAGCACGACAAGGCCCACCAGCACGCTTGCGACTATGAGCCAGTAGCGCTTCATGGCCACTAGCCTACTTCACCAGCGACAGAGCTGGGTTGAGGTTCTCGACCGGGAACTCGCCGTGGCACCGGATGCAGAAGGGCTTCTCGTGGCACGCTTCGCAGCTACGGTGCACCTTGATCGTCGCACCGTGCTGTGCCCGCCAGTCCTTCGTGTGTGACTTCGGCCGCCTGGCGTGGCAGTCAACGCACCAGTCGTCAGTCCACTTGTGGCAGCTGTTGCAGTCGGTGCTCTTCGCCCGCTCGGGGTGCACGATTAGCCAGTCGGGTGCCTGGTGAGTAGCCGGTGCCGCCTTGTTGGTGTGGCACGCGGTGCAGCCGTTCTTGGCGGTGTCGCCGTTGTGGCACTTGAGACAGCCGCGCATCGGCGGCGTGTGCTTGCCCTCGGGCGACTTCTCGTGCACGAGGAAGTTGTGACACTGGATGCACTTCATCTTGAGGATGTTGACGTGTGCCCGGTGCGGAATCCTCAGGTCGCCCTTCGGCGAGACGCTGCGCAAGTCACTGTGGCACGCCAGGCAGGCCTCATTGGTCGGCACCGGGAAGATGTCGGGCTGGCGGTTTCGCATGACGAAGCTCAGGTAGAACTCGCCTGCCATCCGGAGGCGGTAGGCCGTGCGCGGGATGACGCGCGGCGGCACATGACAGCCTTCGCAGCCGCCTTCGACGTGTGTGGATGTCGACCACGGCACGTACTTCGCCTTGAGGTTCGGGTAGCGCGAGAAGAAGCTCGGGCGCGTAGCCAGGTAGCTGGGCAGCACGATGAGGACCATCACCGCTGCCACAACGCCGGCCACGATAGTGAGGAGTCGTCGCTTGGGCATCAGTGACACTCCTTGCAGAATGACTGCTTGTGGCAGACGAGGCAGCCGCTTCCCCGCTGCTTGGCGATCGCCGAGTGGTTGGTCTTCCAGTTGCCCACGTGGCTCGCCGGCTTCTTAGCGTGGCAGTCGGCGCAGTAGTTCGGCGTCCAGTCGTGGCACTTGCCGCAGTCGATCGTCTCGGCCATCTCGCCGTGCACCTGCAGCCAGTTCGGCTGCTTGTGGCTCGCCGGCACCTGCTTCTGGGTGTGGCAGTCGCTGCACTTGTTCGAAGCCGTGTCGCCGTTGTGACACTGCGCGAGGCAGGTCTCCATCTCGGGCCGGTTGAAGCCGCGCTTGTTGAGCGAGTGCACGAGGTCCTTGTGGCAGACGGTGCAGTCGAGCTTGAGCACCTCGACGTGTGCGCGATGCGGTATGAGCAAATCGCCGCTCGGGGCGATCTTGCGGTAGGTGGTGTGGCACTTTCGGCAGGCCTTCACACCCGGCGCAGTGAGCAGGTTGGTGGTGTTGGGTCCCGAGATCAGCTGGGAGTAGAACGCCGGGATCGAGCGCGCAGCGAAGCTCGTGAAGCCACCCACGCCGGGCTCGACGTGGCACTGCACGCAGCTCACGCGCGAGTGCGTCGACGTCTTCCAGTGCTCCATGCGCTGCGCGAGCGCCGGATAGCGGCTCCAGTAGCCGGGCTGCAGCACGGAGAAGACGGGCAGCACGAGCGCGACAAGCACGCCGAATGCGACGGCCGCGATCGCCCACTTGAGCCAGCGACCGCCCATCTACTCCATCTCCTGGAACTGGGCGTGGCACTCCTCGCACCATGCCTTCTTGTGGCAGATGATGCAGCGCGGGTCGTCTTTGGCCTTGGCGACCTTCTGGTGCCGGCCGAGCCACGTGAATGTCGAGCCGTGGAAGGCGGGACGCTGCAGGTGGCACTCGTCGCAGTAGGTCTTGTCGGGGTGGCACTTGAAGCAGCGGGACTGGTCGGCAAGCGCTGCCTCGCCGTGGTACTTGCTCGTCCAGTCACGGCGCACGTGCAGCTTCTCGATGGGCTTCATCTCTATCTCGATCTTCAGCCCATTGAACTTCGGCGTCTGGCCGGTGGTGTGGCACTGCTGGCACTGCTCCACCGTGTGGCAGCGCTCGAGGCACGCGTTCTCGCCCACCTGCTTGACCACGGCCGGGTGCGCCGTCTTCCACTCATCGGCGCTGTCGTGCAGCACGTGGTGGCAGTTGAAGCACTGCTGCTTCGTCTTGGTGCCCACGTGACAGCCGTAAGCGACGCAGACGCCGGAGAACGGCATCTCCTTGTGCTTTGGCATGTAGGTCTCGAGGTGCGCCGTCCACTTGTGGCACTGAACACAGGGCCGCTCTTCGTTGGCCACACGCTGGTGCGCGGGGTGGGGAATCCGGCCGATGCGCCCGGCGCTGTCGGCCCAGTCCTGCTCGTGGCACTTCATGCACGCAGCGTTGGTGGGCTTGGAGAACTTGAAGTACTTCGGCAGCTTGTCCTTCTTGAAGATGCTGCGGTAGTAGTCCGCCGTAAGCTGGATGCCGTTGGCAACCGCCTGCGTCTCGTGGCACGAGCGGCAGCCGATGTGCTCGTGCGCCGAATTCTCGAGGTTCACATAGCGGCGATTCAGCAGGTGGTAGCGCGCGAAGAAGTCAGGCGTGGATGTCGCGGAGAGCGGAATCGCCACGCCAGCGACCGCCGCAACGACGATCGCGACGCCCAAGATTGTGAGTATCAGGGGCAGTCGCGCCCTGAGACCTGTGGCCTTCTCGGGGCTCACTCAGGTCACCCGACCTCAGGGGCCGAGTCGGCCGAGAGCTCAGCCGTGACCGCGGGCGCGTTGGCCGCGGGCGCGTTGGCCGCCGAACCGATCAGGGGGGTGTCGGGCGCGTTCTCTTCGGCATGCTCGTCTTCGGGGACCTTGAGCGGCAGCACCTTGGCGCCGGCCGTCATGATCAGCATGCCCAGCGACAGGATGAATACCGCCAGCAAGATCTCGGTGAGGCTCGGCGTATAGGGGGCGGTGTAGTGGCCCAGCGGGTTGATCGCAAAGCCCATGGCCATCAGCGAGTAGCGCTTGAGGAAGATCGCGAAGACGTACATCGCGGCCGCAGTGATCTGCAGCGCCGGGACGTGGCGGTACTTGCGCCCTGCCAGCAGTGCAAACGCCGTGATGCCCAAGATCAGCACCGGCACGAGGAACTTCGCATAGTCGCCGAAGAGGAAGAGGCCGAAGCGGTCAACGTGACCCGGCTTGGCCGACGTGGGCCAGAAGATGACGCCGATCTCCACCACGAGCAGGAAGAGGTCGATGATGATGACCGTCGCAAGCAGCGTGGAGAGGCTACGGAACATCGCGGAGGTCAGCTCGAGGACTTTGAAGTGCTTGAGGATGTAGGCCACGATCATCAGGAGCGCGATACCCGACGCGGTAGCCGACGTGAGGAAGATCGGCACCAGCATCGCAGTGTTCCACAGCTCGCGGGACTTGTTCATGACGAGCACGAACGCTGTCGTGGTGTGCAGGTAGACGGCGAACGGCAACGCGATGAGCGTCATTCGGTGTGCGAGCTTGTGCCCGCCGAAGCCGGTGATGAGCACCCACAGGTCCACGAAGCAGATGATCATGTAGATGTTGGCCGCGCTACCTGTGTAGACGAACGGCGAGCTGGGGTTCGGCGTGAGCAGCATCCACACGGCGCGCGCGGGGCGCTCCATGTCGGTGACGATGCCCAGAAGCGCCATCATGACCAGCACACCTGCCTGCAGCACCGCGAGGCGCGAGAGCGGCGCGAACTGCTTGGCGCCGAAGAGGTGCACGCTGGCATAGACAACCAGGCCGCCCGCGGACAGGCCGATGTAGTACATGTAGTTCGTGAACCACAGACCCCATGGGTAGTTGTCGCGCATGGCCATCACGGCGCCGCCGTGGGTCATCGCAGCGATGTAGCCGGCCAAGCCGATACCCAGGCCGATCAGTAGCACCATGACCCAGGCCCAGTACTTCGGCCCAGCGGTCCTGAGCGCGCCAAGATCGAGATCGACGCCGATCACTCGCTTGACTCCGGGGCGGGGCGATTCGAGCAGCTTCATCTCATCATCACCCCACATACCAGATCATAGGTTCATTGCCGGTCTCTTCTTTGAGCCGCCACACTCGGCGCGTCTTCAGGATCTGCGCGACCTCGCTGTTCGGGTCGTTCAGGTCGCCGAACTTGCGTGCTCCTACAGGGCACGCTTCGGTGCACGCCGTCGTGCCGCCTTCGCGGGTGCGCTGGATGCAGAAGGTGCACTTCTCCACGACGCCGGCCTTCTCTTCGACAGGCACCTTGGGATTGCGCTCAGCCTTGGGAACCTCGGGTTCCTTCCAGTTGAAGTGGCGCGCCGCATACGGGCAAGTGACCATGCAGTTTCTGCAGGCGATGCACTTGTTGTAGTCGATGACGACGATGCCGTCGGGCTCTTTCCACGTCGCCTTGACCGGGCAGCCGTAGACGCACGTCGGCTTCGCGCACTGCATGCACTGGACCGGCATGTACCACTTGTCGGGACGCCCGCCCTCTTCGTAGTCGTCGACGGCCGTCTCGAGCTCCACCTTGCCGGGCTCCATCTCGAGCACCTGGATGTAGGTGAAGCCGGCGTCGCGGCCGATGTTGTTCTCTTCGACGCAGGCGTAGACGCAGCGGCGGCAGCCGATGCAGGCCTTCACGTCGATGACCATGGCGAACTTCTGCTTGCCGGCGGGCTTGGTGGCGTACCAGACCGGCTTGCCCGGGTAGTTGACGACGCCGTTTTCCTCGATGATCCCGGCTAGCGGGTCGCCGCCTTCGCCGCCTGACTCAGAGGCGCCGGCGACGGTGTTTGCGAGCACTGCGGGCACGGCACCGGCGGCGAACAGACCGGCTGCGGCACCGATGCCTTCGAGGAAGCTTCTGCGCGAGAGCGTACAGCCGGCGGGAATCTCGGCCTCGGCCCTTTCGGCGGGGTTGGTCAGTGTCTTGTCGTCGCTCATCGCTTGGACCCTCCGAAGATCAGGTACGCGATCAGGGCAGCCATCAAAAGTGCCCCGAGACTGGTGATCACCACGAGCCAGGTGGGAGTGATGGTCGCCGGCGGAACAGGCGGGGGCGCGAGTGCCTTGAACGGCTCACGCGCGTTGACCGCATGGACCTGGATGCCGGTGCCCTGGAAAGGCGGAAGCGCCGCGATGTAGATCCACGACGGCGTGTGCGGGTCGTGGCATCCGGCGGCAGTGCACTTGTCGAGACGCTTGCCGTGAATGCCCGCCTTGAACTCGCGGTACTTCTCGAAGTGACAGCGCATGCAGACCTGGCTCACGTCGCCTCTGATGTCGACGAGGCTACCGTCGGCGAGCTTGAGCATGCCGGGGTTTCGCATGGGATCGTCGTGGCAGACGAGGCAGCCGGCTCCGTCTTTGCCCAGCGTGTCGTGGACCTCGAGCACGATCTCGTGCTTCTTGAAGCCATTCGGCAGCGCGTGGTTGGGGTTGCCGTTCGCGTCGACCGACACCGGGTGGCACTGCGTACACGGGAAGAACGCAAGCTTGCCGGTGGAGGCTCGGCCCGCGTACGCGAGCGAGCCTAGGGAGAAGACGAACAGCACGACGAGCATCAGCAGAAGTGCGGGACGAGCGTGGAGGCAAACGTGCCTCCCGCGCCTTGTATCCCTGGACGATCGCTTTGCTTCTATGGCGCTCACACCACCTTCATCGTGAGTCGGCCGTGCAGGACGGCTCGAACACTAACACCAGCTCTCACCAGCGTGATTCGTGGGATATTGGCGAAATGTTAGGGTTGCGTTAGAGGGGTGAAGAACCGATTGGACTATGCTTCGAACGTGCGATGACGTCCACACAATCGGGAGTCCATGGGTATGAAGCGCATTCTGGTCGTCGACGACGAAGATTCGATCCTCAAGGTAGTTGACTACGCGCTGTCTCAGGCCGGCTACGAGGTCCATACGGCCTCTACCGGGGATGGCGCTGAGTTCATGATCGAACAGGTCAAGCCCGATCTCCTCATCCTCGATCTCATGCTGCCGGGCAAGTCGGGACTGGATATCGCGCGAGATCTTCGCGCCGAATCGAACATTCCCATAATCATGCTTTCTGCGCGAGGGGATGAGGTAGATCGCATCCTCGGGCTCGAGTTCGGCGCCGACGACTACGTCACTAAGCCCTTCTCCCCCCGCGAGCTGGTGAGTCGCGTCAAGGCGATTCTTCGGCGAGTCGAGGGCGGCAGCTCCGACAAGGCCATGGTCTCTGTGGGCGAACTCGAGATCGACACGCTCGCGCGCCAGGTCAAGCTGCAAGGTCAACCGATCCACCTCACGAGCTCCGAGTACGGCATCTTGCTGCATCTGGCCAAACACCCCGGCACCGCCTACTCGCGCCAGGCGATCCTCTCCGCACTGTGGGACGAGTCGCCGGTGGGCGACGAGCGCGCAGTCGACGTCCACATCCACAACATCCGCGAGAAGCTTGAAGCCGACCCCAAGAACCCGGAGTACCTGCTCACGGTGCGAGGCTACGGCTACCGGCTGCGAGAGTCGTAGGGCGCCCTAGATGCCCGAGCGCCGAAGCGGCTCGATCAGGCTGTGGCAGACGGAGCTGTTCGTCGCCGTCATCGTCGTGGCCATGCTCATCTTGTCCGGCTCCCTTTCGGCAGGTCTGCGCACCACGCTTGCGCGCATGGCCACAACCAGCGAGATCCGCAACGCGTCCGCACTCGCTCAGCGCCTCGAGCCCGAGATCGGCGGCGGGCTCAACGCTTCGAGCAGCATCAAGGCGGTCGTGGCCGACTACCGCGACATCTACGGGGGCGGCATCTGGGTCTACGCCGAAGATGGCCAGCTCATCGAGTCGAACTTCGACGGCGGCCCCGACGATGCGACGCTTGAGGCCGCGCGGCTCGCGGGTATCTCCGAGGAACCGTCCTACACGTCGGTCGACTTCCGCCAAGGCGGCTGGGTCGTGGCGTCCAAGCCGCTCAACAACGCTTCGGGCGTGGTGGAGGGCGTGGTCGTGACCGCGAGCTCTGTCGACGAGCAGGTCGCGATCATGCGCTCGGTGCGAAGCCGGCTGTGGACGACTTTCTGGGTCTCGCTCGTGGTGGCGGGGCTACTGGGCTTCAGCTTCTCGCAGCTCATCAGCCGGCGCATCACGGAGATGAAGGAAGCCGCAGCCTCGATGGCCGCAGGCGACTTCGAACGGCGCTTGCCGCTGGGCTTCATCCCCGACGAAGTCCGCGACCTCGCGATCTCTTACAACCAGATGGCAGAGCAGCTGGGCGAGGCGTTCGGCGAGCTGCAGGACAGCCAGCGCCAGATCGCGGCGGTGGTCGAGCAGATGGCCGAGGGCGTTATCGCCTTCGACTCCGACGGGATCGTGCGCGTGGTGAACCCAGAGGCCGAACGCCTGCTATGCATGGAGGACTGCGACCTCTACGCGCACTCGCTCCCCGACGTGACCGGCGACGAGCAGGTGCTCGAAGTCGTCCAGCTCGCGTTCACCGGCAAGAGCAGCGCACGGACGATCTTCATCGGTCCGTTCGTGGTGCTGCTGCACTGCACCCCGCTCCTTGAAGCTGAAGGTAAGGTCGAGGGTGCGGTACTGCTGCTGGCGGACGTCACGGAGCAGTACCGCATCGAGGACGCCCAGCGCCGCTTCATCGCCGATGCAAGTCACGAGATGCGCACCCCTATCGCGGCACTGAAAGGCATGCTTGAGCTGCTGGAAGACGGTGCCAAGGACGTACCCGAGGTGCGTGACGACTTCATCCACACCATGTCGATCGAAGCAGACCGCCTCGCCCGTCTTGTGAGCGACATGCTCACCCTCGCTCGGCTCGAAGCTGGAACCCTCAAGTTGGAGATTACCCCTGAGTCCGCAGCCGACCTGCTGGGCGACGTCGCGCGCGTCATGCATACGCTTGCCGAAGGTGCCGGCGTGACACTCGCCGTGGACGTCGAAGACCCGGAGCTGCGCGTGCGAGGCGACCGCGACCGCATCGTGCAGGTGCTGCTCTCGTTTGTGGACAACGCGCTCAAGCACTCCCCCGAAGGCACGAGCGTGCACCTTGCTGCACGGCGGCGCGGCGACATCGTGCGCCTTGAGGTTCGCGACGAAGGTTCGGGTATCCCTGCCGAACAGCTCTCGCGCGTCTTCGAACGCTTCTTCCGCGCTGATGAAGCACGCGCGGGCGCGAAGGGCACGGGCCTGGGGCTCGCGATCGCCAAGGAGATCGTTGAGGCGCACGGCTCCTCGATCGAGGTCGCGTCGCATCCCGGCGACGGCACCACCTTCGGCTTCGATCTGCCCGTCGCATAGGAGGCGCCACCAAGCCGCTTCCTTTCGGCGATTCGCGCTGCTTGCGCGCGCACTCACACAACCCTAACAACACGGAAACCCGCTCCGAACCTACACGGTGTGAATCAGGCCGATATTCACTTTGGAAGTTCAAGCAAGGGTCCCGGCAGACCCAACGCATGGAAGTTGAAGGAGCGGACCATGTCTCTCTTCGTCGCAGCACTCATGATCATCGGTGGATTGGTCGCCGCAGTTGTTCTCGCCATCGGGATTCCGGTCACCCTGGGCCTCATGGCTTTCGATGTGTCGCAGTCCCGCAAGGAGACCGTGCGTACCTCTGAAGATCGCAGCCTGCGCATCGCCGTTGAGCGCGGCGTTGCCCGCGCCTTCGTCCTCGCCGGTGGCGGCTTCTGGTCCATCGCGGTGTTCGCGGGCCTGTACTCCTACCGCAGTGGCGGCACGAGCTCCTCGCTGATCGCGGCGTTCATCCCGCTGGTCGCCGTCGCCGCAACCCTGATCGTCGGCTGGTACTACGAGCGTGCGATCGCCGCCCTGCTCGCAATCGCCACGATCGCTGTTGTCGCCTACGGCGTCGTCTTCCAGTTCGAGCTGGGCGTCTGGATGCTCATGACGTTCGCCCTGCTCGGCCCGATGGCTACCGCCTCGGTGCTCTTCTGGATGGCTCGCGGCCACCAGGACGCGTTCGAGCTCGCAACCTCGAGCCGCCCCGAGCTCGCCCTGGCCTTCTCGGCCCGCAGCACGATCGCCTAGTACGGATTGACCCGGCCGTCCCCCACGGCCGCTAGCTAGACCGCTTGCTTCGTCTCTATCGCCCAGAGACTATCAAGGGAGAAGACCGGTGCCACAGCGCACCGGTCTTCTTCATATGGGCGCGGCTGCCCGCTTCCGTGCCTCGTCCGCTACACTGTCACCCGCCCCAATCTCACCGAACCGAAAGCACGCAGACTCGTGGCCAAGAAGCAGCCCTCAAAGAAGCAGTTCGACTGGAAGACGTACTCCAAGCCTCAGCGCCTGCTGACCGAGGTGCAAGAGCACGCCTTCGGCGACGGCATGCTCACGCCGCTGCTTGAGTGGGCGGACTCCGCCCCGCGCGTGGTCTTCGAGATCCGCCCGCGCGCTGCGAGCATCTACTGCTTCGGCCAGCCGATCGTGCGAGTCGGCGGGGAAGGACCCTTCGTTGCCGAATTCGACCCGATCGATGGCGGCGGTGCGCCCGAGCGCGTGCCGCTCGAGAGCGACAGCGACATAGCGGCGCTCATCGAGCGGCTCGAGACGCTGTGCGCTCCGATACGCGCCGCGGCCGATGCAGGAGAAGTTGCGCCGAACCGCCGTGCGTACCTGCAGGCGCTTGCCGCGAGCAACTCGGGCAGCGATCTCTTCCGCCAGCAGTTCGTCTTCGCCGACATCGAGTACCCCTACGGCAAGTGGCGCTTCGACGCGGTGGCCTTGAGCCGAAGTGAGGGCGTGACAGGGCCGGGCGGCTTCGCCAACCCGATGGAAGCGATCATCGACGTGCGCGTGCCGGGACAGTCGGTGACGGGCCAGGTCGGCCTCGTGAACCTCGCGAGCGCGCTCGCGGACTTCGCCAAGGCAGTTGCCGGCCACCATCTCGCGCTCTCGCGTGCTGAGGTCGGTGACCTGGTGGACCAGAAGGTGCGCCTCGGGATGCTGCCCGAAGAGATCGAGCTTCGTGACGTCACGGAGAAGCTGCCTGAGCTCATCGTCGTATTCATTGGCGACGAGGTTATGGAGCGCTCCTACGACGTTCCCGTAAACCTGCTTCATGAAAAGCTAGTTGCCCGCCATTACCCCACTCACCGGCTGAGCTTCGCGCACGTGCCCGATACGCACGGTATCGCTGACGTGGCACTTTCCCTCTCCGATGAGGACCTGATGGACTACCGGGCCTTCAAGGCGTACCGCACCGCAGGCCGATAGGCGCATACGCAACAACGCATTTCAGCAGCAAGCGCATGCACTTCTTGGCATCACCCTTGTCTACCGTTCACCGAGAAACCCCTGCAAGGCCGTCACGTTTTCGGCGAAGTTGCGGCTTCTTTTCCTGCATCAATACGCAGGGATTGGCCCACCGAAGGCGTAACAGACAGCAATCGGCATAAGTTCCACGGGGTGGCCGACGGGGGTGACCGGCATGAACGAGGCGATACTCGTGTTCACGGGCTTTCTGCTCGTGGGTATCGTGCTGGGCCTGCTCCTCACCTCTCTCCCCCGCTTCATGGCACCGTTCCGGCCCTCTGAACTCAAGTACCGAACCTATGAGTGCGGCGAGGAACCGATCGGCGAGCCGTGGATCCGATTCCGCGTCGCCTACTACATCTTCGCGCTCGCGTTCGTGATCTTCGACGTCGAGTCGGTCTTCCTCTACCCGTGGGCCGTCGTGATCAAGAAGCTCGGCTATGCCGGGCTCGTTCAGATGGGCATCTTCATCGGCATCCTCGCGCTGGGCCTTGCCTATGCATGGCGCAAGGGGGTGCTGGAGTGGGTGTAGACGGTCGGTCCGGGGTGCTCGTGGCCCCTCTGCAGAAGCTGATGGACTGGGCACGCGGCCACTCTATGTGGCCAATGACTTTCGGCACCGCGTGCTGCGCGATCGAGATGATGACGGTGGGCTCCGCCCGCTACGACACCGATCGCCTTGGCATCTTCTTCCGCAACTCCCCGCGCCAGGCCGACTGCATGATCGTCTCGGGCACGATCAACCTCAAGATGGCCCCGCGTATGAAGCTGCTCTACGAGCAGATGTCCTCGCCCAAGTACGTCATCGCGATGGGCTCGTGCGCGGTGGGTGGCGGCCCGTTCGCCGCCGGCTATAACGTCGTCAACGGCGTCGACATGATCATTCCGGTCGACATCTACCTTCCGGGATGCCCCGCGCGCCCCGAAGCACTGCTCCACGCACTTATCACGCTCTACGAGCGCAACTCCGCCGGCGAGATGTCGGCTGCGGAGCGCTATGCGATCGAGTGTGCGAAGGCTGAGCTCGCGCCAGCTGTCTCGGCAGCCGAAGCGAGTGCCGAATGACCGCGCCGGCCACCATCGCGCCCGTCTTCGAGAACCTGCCGGGGCTCGTGGACGTCGGCGTGATGGGACCGGGCGGTATGCCGCTCGCGCACACGACGCGGGACTCGTTCGAAACCGTCGTTGAGATGCTTCGCGAGCGTGGCTTCGCCCACCTCGAGTTCCTCACCGCACAAGAGCGCTCGGGCGAGGAGCCCGGCGTCGAGATGCTCTACGGCTTCACGCGACGCGCCGACCTCACCCGCGTCGTGCTCGCCGTCCCGCTTGCCGAAGACGATCTCGAGATCGAGACGCTGTCGTGGCTGTGGCCGGGTGCTGCGGTGCTCGAGCGCGAAGTCTTCGATCTGTTCGGCGTCGCCTTCGAAGGCCATCCGGCCCTCAAGCGCATCGTGCTTCGCGATGACTTCGAGGGCCATCCGCTGCGCAAGTCGTTCGAGCTGGTAGAGGGTGGCGTCACGGCTGAGCAGGTCGCCAAGGCGCTCGAGTCGCACGGCGTCGCACCCACGAGCTTGGGGGCTGACGGCGGTCGCCAGGCCTACTTCGATCCCTTCGAGCACTTGGCCGGAGGGGACCCAGCGCTGAAGTCCCAGCGCATGGTCATCAACATCGGCCCGCAGCATCCTTCGACGCACGGCGTGCTCCACGTCTACCTCGCCATCGACGGCGAGCAGGTCGTGGGCGCCGAGCCGACGCAGGGCTACTTGCACCGCTGCATCGAGAAGCTCTGCGAGACGCGCACGTACAAGGCTATGCCGGCGATGCTCGATCGCTGCGACTACGTTTCGGCATTTCACGCAGAGCTTGCCTACTCGCTCGCGATGGAGGAGCTGCTGGGCATCGAGTCCACGCCACGCGCCGACTACCTGCGCGTACTCATGGGCGAGCTCGTGCGCATCACGAGCCACCACACGTGGTTCGCCGCCGCTGGCCTCGACACCGGCGCGCTCACGCCCTTCCTCTTCGCGTTCATCGACCGCGAGCTGATCCTCGACTTCTTCGAAGAGGTCACGGGCGGCCGAATGATGTTCAACTACATCCGTCCCGGCGGCGTGAAGGAAGACATGCCGGAGGGCGCTGCCGACAAGATCCGCGGGTTCCTCGACACCTTCACTCACCGCATGGACGAGTGCGAGGCCCTGCTCACCGGCAACGAGATCTTCCGCCTGCGCACGCGAGGCATCGGCTTCCTGGACCCGGCCGAGGTCGAGCCGTGGTGCATCACCGGACCGGTCGCGCGCGCCTCAGGTATCGACATCGACCTTCGGCGGGACGAGCCCTATGCGGCCTACGACCGCATGAAGATCAACGTCCCGCTCGCTTACAGCGGCGACACCTACGATCGCTACACCGTGCGCGTCGCCGAGATGCGCGAGGCCGGCCGTCTAGCGCTTGAAGCGCTGAACGCACTTGAGGGCATCGAGGGGCCGCACATCAACCCCGACGTCCCCCGGGTGATTAAGCCTGAGGCCGGCACGGCCGCCTACGGCCGGGTCGAGAGCCCGCGCGGCGAGCTCGGCGTGCTGGTGATCAGCGACGGCACCGACAAGCCGTGGCGCCTCAAGGTGCGCTCTCCCGCCATGTCGAACCTGCACTGCGCTCCTGTGATCTTGCAGAACACCAAGGTCGGAGACGTTGTGGCCGTGCTCGGCTCCGTCGACATCGTCATGGGGGAGATCGACCGATGAGAATCCTCCAGATCCTCTTCGGCATCGTGGTCCTCATCGTGATCGTGCTGGTCAACACCATCGTGGTCATGTGGGTGGAGCGCAAAGAGCTCGGGCACATGCAGGGCCGCCTGGGGCCGATGCGTACCGGATGGCATGGGCTCATGCAGCCCTTCGCCGACGCGCTCAAGCTGCTGGGCAAAGAAGACATCATCCCGGCGGGGGCGGACCGCACGATCTTTCTCATCGCCCCGCTGATCGCGTTCACGCCCGCGATCTTGGTCTACTGCGCAACTCCCTGGGTCGAGCAGATCGCCGGATTCAGCTTCGACTCCGGCATCTTCCTCGTCTTTGCGGTCGCGGCGGTCTTCCCGGTCGGTGTGCTGATGGCGGGCTGGTCGAGCCACAACAAGTACTCGCTGATCGGCGGCTTCCGTTCGGCAGCCCAGCAGATCAGCTACGAGGTGCCGATGATCCTCGCGGTCATGGGCGTCGTCATGCTGGCGGGCTCGATGCGGCTGGGCACCATCGTGGAGTCGCAGGCCGGGCTCTACAACATCATCAAGCAGCCGTTCGCAGCGATGCTGTTCTTCATCACGCTACTCTCTGAGATCAACCGCACCCCGTTTGACCTGCCCGAAGCCGAGTCCGAGCTCGTGGCCGGCTTCAACACCGAGTACTCCTCGATGCGCTTCGCGCTCTTCTTCGTCGCCGAATACGCCAACGTCTTCACGATGTCGCTTCTGGCCACGCTGCTCTTCTTGGGCGGCTGGAATGGGCCTCTCCTGCCGGGCATCGTCTGGCTGCTGCTCAAGACCTACGCCGTCGTCTTCCTCATCATCTGGGTGCGCGCCACTCTGCCGCGCGTGCGCGTCGACCAGCTGATGGCCTTCGGCTGGAAGGGCCTGCTGCCCGCCGCGCTCGTCAACGTGCTCATCACCGCGGTTGGCGTCGTCACCAACACCTGGGTGCTTGTAGCCCTCGAGTTCATCGCGCTTTCGATCTTCGTCTGGGCAGTGACGAGGCTGGGTGCCACCGCCGGCGACAAGCGCCGCGCAGATGCCACCGCACGCTTCGCCAAGTCGCGTGAGGGGGCGAGCGCATGAAAGGCATGGCAATAGGCATGGCCGCCGTCATGCGGCGCTTCCTGACCCCCTCGGTCAACGAGCGCTACCCCGACCGCAAGAAGGTCCTGCCGCCACGCAGCCGCATGTCGTTCGAGCTGCCGCGCCACGAGTCTGGCGACGTGAACTGCAAGAGCTGCGGGCTCTGCGCGAAGAACTGCCCGGACAACGCCATCACCATCGAGTCCGTGAAGCGCGAAGACGGACCCGGACGCGTACTCACCCACTTCGTGATCGACCTCGGCGTGTGCATGTACTGCGGCCTCTGCGTCGAGAACTGCCCGTCGGACGGGATCAGGTTCACCGGCAACTTCGAGGGGTCTACCCCCACGCGCGAAGGGACGGTGCTCGTACTCGAGTACAACCCGCAGCCAGTAGTCCCCACTCCGCAGGCCGAGCCCTCCGCGACGGTGTCGGGAGCCCTATCGCCTCCGGACCTCACTGGAGTCTCCACCCAAGAATCGGGCGGAGACGCCGTTCGGCAAGTCGGCGACAGGGCTCCCGACACCGTCGCTGCCGCTGAGGCTGAGGGCGGTGAGGCCTCGTGAGTAGCGACGTCGTCTTCTTCTATATCTACGGGTTAGTGGCTCTGGCTGGGGCGATTGGGCTCGTTACGGCGCCTCGGCTGGTGCATGCGGTGATGTCGTTGCTGGCCACGCTGCTATCGGTGGCTGCGCTGTACCTGCTGATGGGAAGCGAGTTCCTCGCCGCGATGCAGCTGTTTGTCTACGGCGGCGCGGTGACGGTGCTCGCCCTGTTCGTGCTGATGCTCACCAATCCCGAGCAGAACAGCGCCGGTCGCTCCGGACGCGGCATCGTGCTCACCGCGGGTGGGCTGTGCGTGGTGCTCTTCGGCCTACTCTCAACGGCCCTCATGCGCGGCCAGTGGAACATCGGGGCGGTGCGCGTGCACGACACGGAGTCGCTCGCGACCATCCTCTTCTCGCGCTACGTGCTCCCCTTCGAGCTTGCTGGCCTCGTGCTCACGATCGCGCTCATCGGCGCCATCGTGCTGGCTCGCGAGGACGACATGCCCGACGTCGTGGCCTCCCCGGAAAGCCAGCTTGCCGACGAGGCGGGTGATGTGGCGTGACTCTGGGCCTCAATCACTTCCTCATCCTGGCCGCAGCGCTCTTCTGCATCGGCATATTCGGCGTGCTCACATCTAAGAGCGCGCTTCGCGTCGTGATCTGCGTCGAGCTCATCTTGAACGCCGTCAACCTCAACCTTGCCGCCTTCTCCGCCTACGTGGCGCCCAAGGAAGCGGTGGGTGCGAGCTTCGTGATCTTCCTGATGGTGGTCGCGGCCGCTGAAGTCGGTCTGGCGCTCGCGCTCATCATCACGCTCAACCGCACGAGCGACATCTCCGCGATCGACAGCATGAGCCGGATGAAGGGGTGAGCCGATGAGCCTGCTGTCATACGCCTGGCTGCTGCCGGTCATCCCTCTTGTGGTCTTCGCAATCGTGCTTGCCACTGGTCGCAAGCTGCCCGAGAAGGTCGTCTACTCGCTCGGCATCGGCGCAATGGCGGTCGTCTTCGCCGGATCGCTCGTCGCGCTGTGGCAGACCTCACACGGTCTTGAGTTGAACACGAGCTTCAAGTGGCTGAGTTTCGGCGCCAACACCTTCAACTTCGGGATGCTCGTGGACCCGCTCACGGCCACGATGCTCATCGTCGTCTCGTTCGTGAGCCTGCTTGTGCAGCTCTACTCGATCGGCTACATGCACGGTGACGAACGCATCCGCTGGTTCTACGGCGCGATCAACCTGTTCTCGGCTGCGATGCTCGGCGTCGTGCTGGCCAACAACTGGCTCCTCATGTACATGTGCTGGGAGGTCATGGGCCTCGCGAGCTACCTGCTCATCGGCTTCTGGTACCAGAACGCCGACGCTCCGCCGGCTGCGATGAAAGCCTTCCTCGTGACGCGCTTCGGCGACGTTGGATTCGGCCTGGCACTCGCGCTCATGTACTTCAACTTCCACACCTTCAACTTCACCTCGGTCTTCTTGATGACCGAGATGGGCGCGGTCAATCCGACCGTGATCGCCGCCATCGCGCTTCTGTTCTTCGCAGGTGCCATGGGCAAGTCAGCGCAGTTCCCACTGCACGTCTGGCTGCCCGACGCGATGGCCGGCCCCACCCCGGGTTCCGCGCTTATCCACGCTGCCACGATGGTCGCCGCGGGTGTCTACCTGGTGGCCCGCTCCTTCCCGCTGTACGAGGCGGTGCCGTGGACGCTGCTGGTCGTGGGCACAATCGGCACGATCACTGCCGTCATGGGTGCGCTCATCGCGCTCGCGCAGCACGACATCAAGAAGGTGCTCGCCTACTCCACGATCTCGCAGCTCGGCTACATGTTCCTTGCGCTGGGAACGGGCAGCTGGGTTGCGGCGATCTTCCACCTGATGACTCACGCCTTCTTCAAGGCGCTGCTCTTCATGGCTGCGGGCTCCGTCATCCACGGCTCAGGCACCCAGGATCTGCACGAAATGGGCGGTCTGGCCAAGAAGATGCCGTGGACCACGGCGACATGGGTGCTTGGCGCCCTCTCGCTCGCCGGCATCCCGCCGCTCGCCGGCTTCTGGAGCAAAGACGAGATCCTGCTCTCGGCGCTGCACTCCGGCAACTACTGGTTCCTCGGATTCGGCCTGTTCACAGCGCTGCTCACCGCCTTCTACATGGGGCGCGCGACGTTCCTCGCCTTCTTCGTGAAGCCGGGCCCGGACTCCAAGGCCTCGCACGCACACGAGTCTCCGTGGGTGATGACCGCACCGCTCGCCACGCTGGCCGTCCTCGCCGTGACCGCCGGGCTCATCGGCTCGCCGCTGGCTGGCTACGCCTTCGGCAACTTCATGGGCGAGCACGAGGCCGCCGAGCCGAGCTACCTGCTCATGGCGATCGCGATCGGCGTGGCGGTGGCCGGTATCAGCCTCGCGTGGGGCAGCTACATCAAGCGCTTCTTCGAGCCTGACGGCTACTTCAAGAGCTGGTTCGTCACCGGCCCGCTCTCCCACAAGTTCTGGATCGACGAGGTCTACCATCACGGCGTCGTGCGTCCGGTGAACGCGATTGCCGAAGGGGCGCGCACTGCAGACAGCGCCGTCATCGACGCTATCGTTCGTGCGTTCGGCTGGGTGGGACTCAAGATCAGCGCCCTGCTGGCCGTCTTCGACCGCAAGGGTGTCGACGGCGCGTTCGATGCGTTCGGCGACGGGGTCAGCGAGACCGGCAATACGGTTCGCAAGATCCAGAACGGCAACGTGCAGACCTACCTGCTCTTCATGGTCGCGGCCATCGTTGTGCTGGTGGCGGTGTTCGCCCGATGAACGGACTGCCTGTGCTCTCCATCATCGCGCTCGCCCCCACCGCAGCTGCGCTGCTCATCCTGCTCATCGGCCGCGGCAAGCAGCTTCCGCGGGCCATCGCGCTCGTTGCCGGCACGATCTGTCTGGCTTGCGCGATCTGGGTCTGGTTCAACTACGACCGCACCGCCGCAGGGATGCAGTTCGTGCAGACCATCCCCTGGATCCCTTCGCTCGGCATCGCCTACAAGGTGGGCGTGGACGGCATCTCGGTGCCGATGCTGATGCTCATGGGCATCGTCATGTTCACCGGCGTGCTTGTGAGCTGGGACGTCGAGGACCGGCCGCGCGAGTTCTTCGTGCTGCTCCTGCTGCTCGTGACCGGCGTCTTCGGCGTCTTCGTCGCACAAGACGCCTTCTTGCTGTTCTTCTTCTACGAGATGGCCGTCCTGCCCATGTTCCTGCTCATCGCAATATGGGGCTCGACACGCAAGGACTACTCGGCGATGAAGCTCACGCTCTTCCTGTTCGCAGGCTCTGCGGCGCTCATCGTCGCTATGATCCTCATCTACTGGCAGGTCGGCGCGCACACCTTCGATATGCAGGTCTGGGCGGCACACACCTTCCCCGCCACGTTCCAGCGCTGGGTCTTCCTGCTCTCGCTGGTGGGCTTTGGCGCACTCATCCCGCTGTGGCCGCTGCATACATGGTCGCCTGACGGCCATGTAGCCGCGCCGACCGCAGTCTCGATGATGCACGCCGGCGTGCTGCTGAAGCTGGGCGCCTACGGCCTCATCCGCCTCGGCATCACGCTCTTCCCGCAGGGTCTGCACGACTGGGCGCTGCTCATGGCGATCATCGGCGCGATCAACGTCGTCTACGGCGCCCTGTGCGCGATGAGCCAGACCGACCTGAAGTACGTGATCGGCTACTCAAGCGTCAGCCACATGGGCTACGTCATCCTGGGCCTTTCGATGGCCAACCGGTTCGGCCTCGAAGGCGCCGTCTTCCAGATGTTCGCGCACGGCATAATGACCGCGCTGTTCTTCGCACTCATCGGCTACGTCTACGAGAAGTCACACACCCGCCAGATCGCTGAGATCTCGGGCCTGATGCTACGCACGCCAGTGGTGGCTGCCACCTTCGTCATCGCGGCCGCCGCATCGATGGGCCTGCCCTCCACCAGCGGGTTCGTGGCGGAGCTGCTGGTCTACGTAGGCCTGATTGGCAAGAGCCCGCTGCTCGCCGCCGTCGCCTTCGTCGGCGTGGTCGTCACAGCCGCCTACCTCATCCGCACGCTCACCAAGATCCTGCTGGGCAAGCCCTCTGAGGCCGTCGAGCCGCTGGTGGACCCGCGACCGATTCGCATGCTGCCGATGGGCATTCTCGCCTTCACCATCATGGGTGTTGGCCTCTTCCCCGGCCCGATGTACGAGACCATCCGTATCGGCGTGATGCCGATCCTGCAGAAGCTGGCGGGAGGTTAGATGCTCGCCGTCACCGACATGAACGTCACCATGCAGATGCTCCTGCCTGAGATCATCGTCGCAGCGACTGGCGCGCTCGTCCTCATCCTCGACCTCATCTGGGTGAGGCCGCTGGGCGCAGCTCCCTCCGCGCGGCCATGGCTCGCCTACGTCGGCATCGCTGGTCTCGCGCTGGCAGCCGTCGCTACCGTCGCCGAGCGCCACACCAGCGCCGCGCTGTTCTCCAACATCTTCGTGGTCGACCCGCTGGCCGTCTTCTTCAAGGTGTTGTTCATCGGCATCGCGATCATCGTGCTGCTCTACTCGGTTGAGACGCTCCCGCGCTTCACGCGTTGGCCCGCCGAGTTCTACGCGCTCATGATCTGGTGCACGCTGGGCCACATGATGCTCGCCTCCTCCAACGAACTGTTCACGATCTTCCTATCGCTGCAGCTCACAAGCCTGCCGCTCATCGTGCTCATCGGCTACGCCAAGCACGACGGCAGGTCCGGCGAGGCCGCGATCAAGTACCTGCTTCTTGTGCTCGTCTCGACTGCCGTGCTGCTTTACGGCATGTCGCTCGTCTACGGTTCGCTGGGCACGAGCACGCTCCCCGACATCGGCGCGGAGCTCGCCAAGCGCACCACGATCGGCCCGGCGCTCATCCTCGGCCTCGTGCTGCTGCTCACCGGCTTCGCCTTCAAGATCGCGGCCGTGCCGTTCCAGTTCTGGGTCCCCGACGTCTACGAGGGTGCTCCCACCCCCGTCACCGCGTTTCTGTCGGTGGGCTCCAAGTTCGCGGGCTTCGCACTCGCGCTGCGCATCGTGGTGACCGCGCTGCGCATCGACATGGACTGGCACATCACCTTCGGCGTCATGGCGGCGCTGTCGATGTTCTTCGGAAATCTCTCCGCGATCCGTCAGAGCGACATGAAGCGCATGCTCGCGTACTCGGGCATCGCTCAGGCCGGCTACCTGCTCGTGGGTCTCGCCTCGCTCTCGCAAGAAGGCGTGGGCGGCCTGCTCTTCTACACGGTCGCCTATGGCTGTGCGAACCTCGCGGCGTTCGGCGTCGTGATGATCGTCGCCGAGCACACCAAGAGCACGCGCATCCAGGACTACGCGGGCCTCGCGCGCCGATCGCCGCTGGTGGGCCTCTCGCTCGCCGTGGCGCTGCTCTCGCTGGGTGGCCTGCCGCTCATGGCCGGCTTCATGGCCAAGTTCTACGTCTTCGTCTACGCCGCCAAGGCCGGGCTCATCTGGCTCGTGGCCATCGGCGTCATGAACAGTGTCATCTCGCTCTACTACTACCTGCGTGTGGTCTGGCAGCTCTACGTGCCGGCCGGCGAAGACCTCGGCGAGATGAAGGTGCCGGTCCGCTCGTCTGTGGCGCTGACCTTCTGCGTCGCGGGCGTGCTCACACTGGGCATCTTCCCCGAACCGGTCATGCAAGCAGCCCAGGCGGCAGCAGCCGCGCTCTTCGGCGGGTGATAAGGAGGCGATGATGGGATACGTGCTCGCAGCGACCGTTCTTCTGCCTCTGGTGGGGGCCATCGTCGTCGCCTTGCTGCCGAAGTCTGCCGAAGGCGCGCCGCGCCCGCTGGCAATCGTCTTCGCTGCCGCCAACCTCGGAGTTGCGAGCTGGCTTTGGGCCAACTTCGACCGCACCGCTTCGGCGATCCAGTTCGAACTGAAGCTGCCGTGGATCCCCGCGCTCGGCACGAGCATCCACCTGGGCGTGGACGGCCTGTCGCTGCCGATGGTGCTGCTCACAGCCCTGCTCACGCTCCTTGCGGTGATTGCCTCGAAGAACATCTCTGAGCAGCGCAAGGAGTACTTCTCGCTGATTCTGCTGCTCGAGGCCGGACTCGCCGGCGTCTTCATCGCGCTCGACCTCATCGTCTTCTACCTGTTCTGGGAAGTCGTGCTCATCCCGATGTTCTTCCTCATCAACATCTGGGGTGGGCCGAATCGCCGCTACGCAGCCGTGAAGTTCTTCCTCTACACGCTGGCGGGCTCGCTCGCGATGCTGGGTGGCATCATCGGGCTGTTCTTGCTCAACGGCGCCAACAGCTTCGACATGATCGGCCTGCGTGAGGGATCGGCCGCGCTGCCCATCGCGACGCAGGCAGCGCTGTTCACCGCTATCGGCATCGCACTCGCCATCAAGGTGCCGATGGTGCCGTTCCACACGTGGCTTCCTGACGCGCACGTCGAGGCTCCCACCGCGGTGTCGGTGCTGCTTGCGGGCGTGCTGCTGAAGATGGGCTCCTACGGCTTCCTGCGCTTCGGCCCGCAGCTGCTCCCGGGCGGCTTCACTCGGCTCTCCCCCGTCATCGCGCTGCTGGCGGTCATCTCGATCGTCTGGGGCGCTGCGATCGCGCTTCGGCAGACCGACCTCAAGAAACTCGTCGCCTACTCGTCGGTGTCGCACATGGGCTACGTGATGCTGGGCATCGCCGCAGGCACGGGCGCCGGCATCATGGGCGCGGGTGTGCAGATGTTCAGCCACGGTCTGATCGCCGGCCTGCTCTTCCTGCTGGTGGGCGCGTTCTACGAGCGTGCGCACACCCGCGAGATCTCGGCCTTCGGTGGCGTCGTGAAGGTCACGCCGGTGCTTGCGGGCATTCTCGTCTTCGCGTCGTTCGCCTCGCTCGGCCTGCCCGGACTCTCCGGCTTCGTGGGCGAGTTCCTCGTCATCTTGGGCGCGCTTGGCCCCTACATGATCTACGCCGCCGTCGCAGGCCTCGCGGTCGTGCTAACCGCCGGCTACCTGCTGTGGATGGTGCGCCGCGTAGCCTTCGGCGAGCTGAATGCCGACCGCGCCACGATGCCCGACATCACGCTCACCGAAGCGCTGGCGATCGGTCCTCTGTGCGTCGCCACCGTACTCGTCGGCATCTTCCCGCAGACCCTCGTGGGCGTCATGAATGTGGCTGTGGAAGGCGTCGCGAAGGTGCTGGGCCGCTAGCCGCTCAGATTCGGCAGCGCGAGCCCGTTGCGCGAGGGGTGAGTGGGCACTGAACCGTCACCTCTGTCGCCTGTTCAGCTCCCGCTCGACGTGATGTACTTGTCACGTGGTGCCATTCGGCGACCGCAATGACTCTGAGGGGGGTTAATCGTGGTAGTACCGAAGCACGTCGCACACCGTGCGGCGCTCCTGCTCGTGCTCGCCTGCGCCTTCGCGCTGTGCGTGACATCAACGGCACTGGCTGCACCCGCCGACCCAACGATGAGTGTGGCCCAGCTGCGAGCGGCGCTTGCCGCCTCTCCAACCGGCACACTCACGGGCCACTTCAAGACGGTGTTGAAGGGCTACACCATCTCGAAAGTCGATGCGACGGTCGTGGGCGTCGTGACCGACTCGCCGACGTCTACGCTCATCTTGTTCACCTCGACGGGTGACGCCGTTGCCGGCGGCATCGCCTCGGGCATGAGCGGAAGCCCGCTCTACGTCGACGACGGCGGCACCGACAAGATGGTGGGCGCCGTAGCCTACGCCGGCGACTTCGCGCTCAACGGCGCGGGCCTCGCCACACCTATCGATGACATGATTGCGGTCGAGAACGCGCCGCTCGGTATGGCGTCGACGCTCAAGAACCCGGTGATTGCAGGGCGCTCGATCGTCGACCGCGTGATCCTGACCGATGAGCCCGAGCGCTACGCCGGTGAGGCCGCTGCGGGCGCGATGGTCGCGCATCCGCTGTCCGAGGCGTTCATCGGCGGCGTGAAGCCCGGAAGCGGCGCCTACAAGCTGCTGAGCGCCGCCCTCAAGCGTGCGGGCCTGACCCCCACCGCGATGGCGAGCGGTGGCTCCTACAGCGCGAGTTCGTTGCCGCCTCAGACGCTCGATCCCGGCGCATCAATCGGCGCGCTCATCGCCACCGGCGATGCCTGGATGGGCGGCATAGGCACCGAAACCTACCGCAACGGCAACAACGTGATGGCTTTCGGCCATCCCCTCTTCAACATGGAGCCCGAGAGCATGTTTCTCACCGACGCGTGGGTGGACGGCTCGTGGCAGAGCTCATGGAGCTCGTTCAAGTTCGCTTCCCCCTCAAGCGAACCGCGTGGAGCCTTCGTCAAAGACAGGCTCGCGGGATGCATGGCCGTGGTCGGCCAAGACATCCCCGTTACGCCTGTCACGGCACACGCTGTCAGGCTTTCTGGTTCAGGTGCCACGATCGAGCAGACGAGCACCGCCGTGAGTTTCTCGCGGCCGATGTTCAACTCCTCGCTGGGCTATGCGTACTCCGCCGCGGGAGCAGTCGCCCTCGCCGGCTACCGGCTCTACCCCGGCTACTACGTGCCAGGCAGCGCGGCTACCACCACAACGGTGGTCGTGAGCGATGGAACCAAGACGCACAAGATCGAGGTCACCAACCTCGTAGATGCGGGTGACGACATCACCGTGGCCGTCAGCGGTGACGTAGCCAACGCGATCGACGAGCTAATGACCGTCTACGACGCCGGTCTGTACTCCGACAAGCTCAACATCCAGTCCGTCAATCTCGAGGTCGCCTTCTCGCCGAAGCGCCGCCTCGCGACCATCTCCGAGGTCGATGCGCCAAACGGCCTGAGGATCGGCGACAACCTCATCCGTATCAAGCTCCTGCAGTACGGAGTCGTCGAACCCGTCGTCGTTGAGAAGATCCTCACGCTTCCCGAGGGCACGCCACTCACTGGTCGACTCACCGCCACATGCGTGACGCAGCTCTCCGACAGTGCAGCCGTGAGCGACATCGTCGCGATGGTGAGCGGTGTGCCCGAGGGCAGCAGCACGCCGCAAGACGACCGTCGCACGATCGCCGAGATCGTTGATGACGTGAACTCCGCCGCCAGCTACAACGACCTGCTGCTCAGCTTCGGCGCGCCCGACATGGGTTCTGAGGAAGGCGACGGCGCTGCGAGCGGGAGTTCGGCGGACACGATTACCGTCGAGAGCACGATCACCACCGGCGTCTACCTGCGCGGCTCGGCAACCAAGTCGGGCACGAGCATGTCACTCACTGCTGCGCAGGGCACGGTCGGCTACGGCGGCGACGCGGTCGTCAGCGGAACACTCGCCGGCGTCGAGCCGAGCGCCACGGTCCAGATCTACGCGAAGTCCGCGGGCGGCACTGAGCGCCTCGTCGAGGAGGTCAAGACCAGCTACGGTGCCGAAAGCGAGAACCCCGGCTTCACAGCCTACATCCCTGGCCTGCGCCGCAATACCACCGTGCGCGCGGTCTACAAGGGGACGAAGACCGCCGTCTACGCCGAGGACAGCGTGACTGTGAGGGTAAAGGCCAAGCCGTCCGTGAAGGTCTCAGATCGCTGGCTGAAGAAGGGCGACAAGACCAAGCTCACGGCCAAGGTCTACCCAGCGGGCACCGTGGGCAGCAAGGTCGTCTTCGAGTACTACAGCAAGCGCCACCACGGCTGGCGCAAGATCGCGACCCGCACACTGGTCGCGAAGGGCAACCACGCCGAAGCGGTGAAGACCTGGAAGATCAAGAAGAAGGGTCGCTGGCAGGTGCGCGTGCGCACGCTGGCAGGCGCGACCAACGCCGCAGGCAAGTCCAAGACGGTCACCATCTTCGTGAGGTAGTGACAGCCAAAGCGGCTCTCAACTGAGCGAACACTCAAAGAGGCCCCGGGGCGCATGCGCTCCGGGGCCTCTCGTGTATCGCTAGCCTTCGCGCTTTAGCCTTCGAGCTTGGACTTCAGCAGCTCGTTGACCACGCCGGGGTTGGCCTGGCCGCCCATCTCCCGCATCACCTGGCCGACAAAGAAGCCCATGAGCCCGGTCTTGCCTCCACGGTACTCCTCGACCTTGGCCGGGTTGGCGTCGAGAACGGCGTCGACGACCGACTCGATCGCGCCGGTGTCCGAGACCTGCTTCATGCCCTTGAGCTCGACGATCGCTCCCGGAGCGTCGCCGCTCGCAGCCATTTCGGCAAAGACCTCCTTGGCCTGCTTGCCCGAGATCGTGCCTGCATCCACGAGTTCCACGAGTTCGGCCACCATCGACGGGACGATCTTGCTGTCCACAACCGAGATGCCCGCAGAGTTCAGGTGCGCCGAAAGGTCGTTGAGCATGACGTTACTGATCGCCTTCGCGCTGCCCACTCCAGCCAGCGTCACGGCCGCCTCGTAGAAGTCGGCCGTGTCCAAGTCGCTCGTGAGCACGGTGGCGTCGTGGACCGGCAGGGCGTAGTCAGCGATGAAGCGCGCCTTGCGCGCGTCGGGGAGTTCGGGCAGGCGCTCGCGGACTCGATCGATGAACTCAGGTGAGAACTCGAAGGGCACCATGTCGGGCTCGGGGAAGTAGCGGTAGTCGTGTGCCTCTTCCTTGCTGCGCAGGGTGCTCGTGCGCTTAGCGCCCGCGTCCCAGTGCCGCGTCTCCTGCACGACCTCGCCACCAGCCTCGATGAGCTCAGCCTGCCGAACGATCTCGTAGGCCACGCCGTCGTGCAGCGACTTGAAGGAGTTGAGGTTCTTGATCTCTGCGCGCGTGCCGAGCTCGGTTGCACCGCGGCGACGGACGCTCACGTTTGCGTCCACCCGCATCGAGCCCTCTTCCATGTTGCAGTCGGAGACGCCCAGCGACAGCCAGATCAGACGCAGCTTCTGCGCGAAGCGGCGCGCCTCCTCGGGCGTGCGAATGTCAGGCTCGGTGACGAGCTCGATCAGCGGTGTGCCTGCTCGGTTGAAGTCCACGAGCGAGTGCGTCGCGCCCGCGATTCGGCCCTCGGAGCCGCCCACGTGCACCATCTTGCCCGTGTCCTCTTCGAGGTGAATGCGGGTGATGCCGATGCGGGCGTTGTAGCCGGCATCTTCGGCAAGGGCGACGTTGGGAGCCTCTACGGCGTCGAGACGCTGCTTGACGCCCTCGCCGTCGACGTCGATCTCGATGAAGCCATCGGCGCAGAAGGGCTTGTCGTACTGCGAGATCTGGTAGTCCTTCGGCATGTCCGGATAGAAGTACTGCTTGCGGTGGAACTGGCTCCACGGTGCGATCTCGCAGTTGGTGGCGAGTCCGCACAGTACCGTCGACTCGATGGCGGCCTGGTTCGGGACCGGCAACGCGCCGGGCATGCCGAGGCAGACCGGGCAGACGCGCGTATTGGGCTCACCGCCGAAGGCGACGGGGCAGCCACAGAACATCTTCGTGTTCAGTGAGGTCAGCTCGGTGTGGATCTCGAGGCCGATGACGGCCTCCCACTCTTCGAGCACTTCCAGCAGACGGTCCTTCGCCATGAGGCGTATCGCTCCCTCGTATCGGGTTCGAAAGTCACGTACCGGCAGCGTGGCGCGACGGCGTCTCTTGAATGCGCCCCGTGCCGGTGTTCGCTCGATTCTACCCGAGCACCCGTGTAAGCGACGATGACTGTTGCGGTGTTTGAGGGTATATCCCTCCCTAGCTGGAAGGAGCACCCATCCCGTCCGAGGGGGCGCGATTGGCATGAGCGAGGAGACCACGATGCGAGGCGCGGGCGCGAGCGAGATTCCCGAAGTAGATGACAAGCTGCTGCTGACCGCCGTCGACGGCGTCGAGACCCCCACACTGGAGGCGTCACTTTCGGCGATAGCCTCGGCCAAGGCGGGCTCGATCAGCGCAACCGGCAGCGCCGTTGGGATGGCGTCTTCGGCAGGCGACTTCGACGCGCAGCTCTCCGTGGTCGTCCTAGGCGCCGCCAAAGGCATGGGAAGCGTCAAGCAGTCCTACGTGAGCGCGTTCGTGGCCTCAGATGGCCTCGCTGTAAGCCAGTCGGTAGTGCCGCTGGGCGTGGCTAAGACGATCATCTTCGAGCAGTCCGGTGCGATCGTCGTAGGCGCTGCCGAGACCAAGGTGCGAGGCGGCTTCGTAGGGCTTCTGCTCTCGGGCCATACCGACATCGCCGACGACTCCCGGGTGCTGATGGACACGCGGGCTGCGATCATCGTGGCCTGCGCGCTGCTCGGCGGACTCGGCTTGGTGGCGCTCGCACTCTACCTGTCGGCGAAGCGGCTGACTGCATGGCGGCCGGCGATCTCGATGCCGTCGTTGCGCGACCTGCCCAAGGCACTGGAGCGCTTTCGGCGCTAGCGCGCGGGTACTCGCCGGCGATCGAGCGGGTGAGTCAGCGGGTCCGGCGCGCTGCTACGGCAGGCGGGCCGTCACGATCATGACTGGGAAGCGACGCGTCCACATCGTGCCCGGTGCCGGCCACTGCCCGAAGACCATACCCTGCGCGTAGCCCGAGATGGGCACCTCGATCACGTGCGCAGTGAAGCCTGCGGTTCCGGCGGTAAGGCTTGCGTCCATCGAGGACTTGCCGCTGAAGTCAGGCACCGACGTCGTGTTCGAGCTGCCGCGCGAGACGATTATCCCGACGGTCGCGCCTCTGGCCACTTTCGCGTTCGCGGGCGGTATCTGGCTGATTACCTGGCCTTTCGGCACGCTTAGGTGCGGCGAGTTCTTTGTGATGACCTTCAGGCCACGGTCCTTCAGACGCGCTTCGGCGACCTTCTTGGTTGTGCTGATGACGCTCGGGACCGTCACCGAACGCGTACCCGCGCCGTCAGAGACGAGGTACTGCGTCCATGAGTCGTAGGCGACCGAGGTGTCCGCGAGCGGTGCCTGCGCGTAGATCTCGCCGACCGTGATCGATGCGTTGTAGGAGTGGAAGACCGTGCCTCGCAGGTTGTTCGCCGACAGCAGCGTGTCGGCGTCGGTCTGCTTGAGCCCTATGAGCTTGGGCATGCGAACCTGCGTGGGCGCAGGACCCTTCGAGACGGCTAGAGCGATAAGCGCGCCCGGCTTGAGGTCGGTGCCCGCAGCGGGAATCTGGGTGATAACCATCCCCGCGGCGGCTGAGGTGTCGAAGGACTCCACAATCTTCGCCGAAAGGCTCTTGGAGGCCAGCTGAGCTAACGCCTCATCGCGCGTGCGCCCGGTCACCTCGGGCACTTCGGTAGTGACTGGCGAGCTGGCGACGACCAGCGACACGAGGTCGCCCGGCTTGAGGTCTGTGGCCGCGGCGGGCTCTTGGTCGATGACCTCGCCGACTTCGGCGGTGTCGGTGGCCTCTTCCTGGATGCGGCCCAAGCGCAGGCCGACGTCGTTGATCTGCTGGACTGCCTGCGGCGCTACCTTGCCAACGACCGCCGGTACCGGAATCGGCCGTGACGTCGTGTACCACCACGCGTAGCCGATGGCACCTGCCGCGAGCAGCATGCCGAAGATCAGGCCGATCCAGACCCACAGACCGCCGCGACGCTCGGGGCCCAGGTCGATCTCGGACGGTGGTTGCTGCTCGATAGGGAGCGATGCGGCAGCGGACGACGGCTCCGTGCCAGCAGTGACAGCGGCGGCTGCAGCTGCAGCAGTGACGGCCTCCGGCAGCAGCGCGGTCTCTTGCTGGGTGAACGCCTGTGCCTCGGCTTCGAGCGACTGCTGGATAGCCTCGAGCTGCTGTGTGGCGAAAGGGTCGGCGGGGGTCTCAGTGGGCGCAGGAGCCTCAACGGGGCCGGCAGCGGTCTCTACCGGTGCCTCGGGCTCTGCGGGCACCTCAGAGGTCTCGGCGGGCATCTCGGGGGCCTCGGTCGGCGCCTCTGAAGCCTCATCGGCCTCGGGCGTCGTCTCAGCGGCGGGCTCGGCGGCCTCGGACGTCGCCTCAGCGGCGGGCTCGGCGGCTTCGGCCGACGCCTCAGCTGCGGGCGTCTCGTCGGTCGGTTCAGCAGCAGGGGCGTTTAGCGGCGCAGCCTCGGCTGCAACCTGCGCCTCTTCTTCCGGCTTCTGCCTCTTGAAGAACCTGCTGAACATCCGACCTCCTGTGTCTGGATACCGCACTGCCGATTCTACTTGATAGCGTCTACGCGCTGACTTCGTTGCGACCACGTCACATCAACAATCCACAAACCCCTCAGGTCTATGCATCGGTGCTAGCATGAGGCTCGAGCGGCCGCTCGGCTGAGCGACCTTGCCGACGACCACGAGGAGCCACTGTCACATGACGGGCATCACCGAAGGCTACATCGCTTCCGAGCAGCTCCATTCGGCGCCGAACTATCACCCGCTGCCCGTTGTAGTCACGTCCGCCGAAGGCTCATGGGTCACCGACATCGAGGGCAAGCGATACCTCGACTTCCTCTCTGCATATTCGGCGCTGAACTTCGGACACCGCCACCCCATGCTCGTCGCCGCTGCACGCAAGCAGCTCGATAGGCTCACGCTCACCAGCCGCGCGGTCCACGCCGAGATCTTCGGTCGCTTCTGCCGCGAGCTGGCGGATGTATGCGGCCATGAGATGGTGCTCGCGATGAACACCGGTGCCGAAGGCGTGGAAACCGCTATCAAAGCCGCGCGCAAGTGGGGCTACGACGTGAAGGGAGTGGAGCCCGGCAAAGCCACGATCGTCGTGTGCGACCACAACTTCCACGGGCGCACGACCACGATCATCAGCTTCTCGAGCGACGAAGGCTCGCGCAGCGGCTTCGCTCCGTTCACACCCGGCTTCGTCTCGATTCCATTCGGCGACGCGGACGCGCTCGAGCGGGTGCTTGCGCAAGACCCGAACGTCGTCGGCTTTCTCGTGGAACCCGTGCAGGGGGAGGCTGGCGTGATCGTGCCACCGGACGGCTATTTGCGGGCCGTGCGCGACGTCTGCACTCGCCACGACGTCCTCATGATCGCCGACGAGATCCAGACGGGCTTCGGGCGTACCGGCGCGACCTTCGCTTGCGACCGCGAGGGCGTCAAGCCCGACCTGCTGATTCTGGGCAAGGCGCTGGGCGGTGGAATCATGCCCCTGTCGGCAATCGTAGGCTCGCGTGAGGTCGTGGGCGTGATGACGGCCGGCACGCACGGTTCGACCTTCGGCGGCAATCCCCTCGCGTGCGCGGTTGGCATCGCGGTGCTCGAGCTCGTGCGGACTGGCGAGTTTCAGGAGCGCTCCCGCGTGCTTGGTGAGCACCTGCACGCGCGCCTTCGCGCCGAAGCACCCGAGGTCGTGGCTGAGGTCCGCGGTGTGGGCCTGTGGGCCGGCATCGTCCTCAAGCCCGGCGCCGGTCCCGCGCGAGGCTACTGCGAGCGACTTCTGGGGCGCGGCGTCATCGTGAAGGACACGCATGCCACGACCATTCGGCTGGCTCCTCCGCTCTCGATCTCGAAGGAAGATCTGGACTTCGCGATCGACCAGGTGATCGCCGTTCTCGCCGAACCGGCCGGGTAGCGGGCGGCGGTTTTCGGCCGCGGGCAAGCGGCAGAACCACGCTTGGCGAACCAGTCGGCAAGCAAAGGCCCGCCGCTGACCGCTTTGGCGCCCCCATTCCCACCGAAATCCCGCACGTCAGCGTGCTAGAGGGGTATCCTTGTCTTGGACTTCCATTTCCGAGGGAGGGCAACATGGCGGAGGACAAGAAGCGCGACGTTCCGTTTGACGTAGCCGGTCTGATGGAAAGCGCGTTCATGATGGGGCTCGGCGCGATCGAGATGACTCGCGAGAAGACGAGCGAGATCGCCGACGATCTCATCGAGCGCGGCAAGATGTCGAAGTCAGAGGCCAAGGACGTCGCCGAGCGGATCGGCAACATGGCCGAGAAGCAGCAGGAGGCCGTCCGCAACGTCGTGCAGCGCGAAGCCGACAAGGCAGTCAAGGGCGCCGGCATGGCCAGCAAAGAGGATGTCGAAGAGCTGCGCGGGCAGATCGCCGAGATCAAGGCGATGCTGATAGCGCAGGCCGGTGGCGCCGCACCTTCCGCCGACGAGTAGCACGCCGCTCCCGTAGCGGCCCACTCTCGGCACCGTGCCTCCATACAAGCACCTTCAGCGATACCGCGAGATCGTCGGTGTGTTGGTCGACGAGGGGTTGGACAACGCCCTCGATGTGACCGGCCTTCGGCGGTTCGCCCCTGTGTCTGGCCGAATCGGCCGATCCCGCGGTGAACCGGAGCTCGTACCGGAGCGCCTGCGCCACACCATCGAGCGTCTGGGACCCGCCTTCGTCAAGATCGGGCAGGCCGCGTCGACGCGCTCCGACATCATCCCCGACAACTTCATCGCCGAGCTTCGCAAGCTTCAGGATCAGGTTGCGCCGATCGATTTCGAGCAGGTCGCATCGGTCATCGAGGCCGAGTTTGGCGAGCCTGTCGACGACATCTTTACGACGTTCGATCGCAAGCCACTGGCCTCGGCCTCGCTCGGGCAGGTGCACTCCGCCACCCTGAAGGACGGCACCGAGGTCGCCGTGAAGGTTCAGCGACCCAACGTCGAAGAGGTCGTCACTGTCGACCTCGACATCCTCCTGACGCAGGCACGTTTCGTGGCACAGCACGGTGAGCTGGGCGAGCGCTACGACGTCGTCGACATCGTGAACGAGTTCGCCACCGCTGTTCGCGGGGAACTCGACTACCTCGCCGAGGCCCACGCTGGAGAGCGCCTGCGCAAGCTGTTCGTGAACGCCGAAGAGATCGTCATTCCAGAGATCTACTGGGACTACACGACTCGGCGGGTGCTGACTACCGAGCTCATCCACGGCGTCCCGATGAACCGAGCGGACCTGCTTGACGCGGCAGGCTACAGCCGGGCGGATCTCGCCAAGCGGGGTATCTTCGCCTACCTGCGCCAGATCTTCGAGTTCGGCTTCTTCCACGCCGATCCGCACCCGGGCAACCTGTTCGCACTCGAGGACGGGCGCGTCGCGTTCACCGACTTCGGCCGCTGCGGCACCATCTCGCAGGTGGGCCGCGACCAGCTTGCCGACCTCTTCATCGCCATCATCGACAACGATCCAGGAATGGCCGTAGACACGCTCGTTTCGGCCGCCGGTTCGCCCGGTGAGATCGACGTCAACGACCTCGAGCGCGAGGTCTCGAGGCTGATCGCCAAGTACTACAACAAGTCACTCGCCGAAGTAGAGGTGGGCCATCTCATCGCAGAGGTGCTCAACCTGGTGCGCGACCACCATCTGGCGATGCCCTCTGAGCTCGCCATACTGCTCACCACACTCGTGGTGCTTGAGGGCCTCGGCTGTCAGCTCGACCCGGACTTCGACTTCGTGGCAGTGACGACGCCGTTCGCGCGCGGGATCATCGACCAGCGGCTCAGACCGGATTCGGTAGCGCGGACGGTCACCCAGTCGCTGCGGCGCTTCAGCAAGCTCGCGGTTGAGCTTCCCGAGTCGTTCATGAGGTTCATGCGGCGAGCCGGCACCGGCGAGTTCCGAATCGCCGTGCACCCCACCAACTTCGAACCGATCATGTCGAGGCTCGAAGAGGCCGTGAACCGGTTGTCGTTTGCGCTGGTGGTCGCGGCGTTCGTCGTAGGACTGTCGCTTCTTCTGCAGCACACGCCACTGCCGATCTGGTTCATCTGGATCGCGCGCTTCGCCTGGGCTGCCGCCCTTGGCGTTGGCAGCTGGTTCTTCATCTCAGCTTGGATCGCCCGGGTGCGTAAGCGCTAAAGGGCTCATGCGGCGCCTCGAACCTCTGGGGCGGGAGCATCTCGTCAGCGAGTTTGGTCGCGAGTAGCAGCGCCCGGAGCGGCCTCACAAGCGGGTGACTCTCATCAACCTCGAAGTAGAGCGCTCCGCCGTCGCGGCGTCTCCTGATCATGCCTACCCGTTCAAAGTGGCCAAGCTCGCGGTAGAGCCCCGCGAACCCGACGGACGCAGCTCGTCCGATTTGCCGCAACCACACGCGTTCATCGGGATCAGTAAGTAGGAGAACGATGAGCACCCGCACTCGCGCCGTCGATCCGCAAATGTGCGAGAGCGTTGGCCAGTCACGCCGGGTCTTGGCGTTACTGGCGCTCTTGGACGCCTGTCGAAACGAGACTGACAAGGCGGTCGCACTATCGCTGGAGTGTCGGTCGTAGACAGAGGGCATGAGGCCTCTCCCTTCCCTAGCGATGCATATGAACGATCGCACTTGTCTCATGACCGCCGTTCCGGAACCGTCCGAGAATCCAAATCCCCTGCTAGTGGGCTACAAATGAGAGTGGAATTGCACGGCGTAAGGAAGAGCGACCGCTCCATACACTGGAACGATCGCTCTTGTTCGTCGCTGGGGTTCGAGAACCCCTCGGGGCACCGTTTCCTCCGCTATCCCAGCGCCCTCACGATGGGCGGGGTGGTGTCGAACGCAACGGCCTCTTCCAACGCCGCCGCAGCTCGCAACACCTTTGCTTCGGCAAAGTGGTCGCCGATCAGCTGCAGGCCCACCGGCAGGCCGGTGTCGGCGCCCAGGCCCACCGGCATCGACAGGCCCACGTTCCCGGCAAGGTTCACCGGGATCGTGTAGACGTCCGAGAGGTACATCGCGTACGGATCAGAGGACTTCTCCCCTATCTTGAACGCGGTGGTGGGCGATGTCGGGGTGAGCAGCACGTCGTAGTCGGCGAAAGCCTTTGCGAAGTCGGCTGCGATCACGGTGCGCGCCTTCTGCGCCTGGCCGTAGTAGGCATCGTAGTAGCCCGCCGAAAGTGCGTAGGTTCCCAGCATCACGCGCCGAATCGTCTCCGGGCCGAAGCCTTCGGCACGAGATCGGGTGTAGAGATCCATGACGTCCTCGGCTCCTTCGGCGCGCACGCCGTAGCGAATGCCGTCGAAGCGCGCGAGGTTCGAAGACGCCTCTGCGGGGCCGACGATGTAGTAGGCGGCCAGGCCGTGCTCCGCGTTGGGCAGGTTGACCTCGCCCACATCCGCGCCCAGCGAGCGCAAGGTCTCTGCGGCCGCCTCGGTTGCCCGCCGCACTTCCGACGCGCAACCCTCGAGGTCGAGCATGTCGCGCACGATTGCCACACGCAGGCCCTTCACTCCGTCACGCAGGCCCTCGGTGAAGTCCTCGTGCGGGCGGGCGACGCTGGTCGCGTCCATGCGGTCCTTGCCGCAGATCGCATTGAGCGCAAGCGCCGTGTCTTCGACGTTCTTGGAGAACGGCCCGATCTGGTCGAGCGAAGACGCAAAGGCCACGATGCCGTAACGCGACACGCGGCCGTAGGTCGGCTTCATCGCCACGGTGCCGCACAGAGCGCCCGGCTGACGGATCGAGCCGCCTGTGTCACTGCCGAGCGTGATAGTGGCCATGCCGGAGCTCACTGCTGCCGCAGAGCCGCCACTGGAGCCACCCGGCACGCGCTCGAGGTCCCATGGGTTGTGCGTGGGGCCGAACGCGGAGTTCTCGGTCGAGGAGCCGAAGGCGAACTCGTCCATGTTGAGCTTGCCTACGGGCACCGCGCCAGCCTCAAGCATCTTGGCTACGGCGCTGCAGTTGTAGACGCTCTCGTAGTTGGAGAGGATGCGCGATGAACACGTCGTGCGCGTCCCCACGAGGTTCATGTTGTCCTTGAATGCTACCGGCACGCCAGCGAGCTTCGGCAGCTCGTCGGGAGAGGCGCCGGAGCAGACCATGTCGTCGACGCGGTCGGCGGCGGCAAACGCCAGCTCGGGCGTGACCTGGTTGAAGGCGTGCACGTCGGTGTCGAGCGCCTCGATGCGAGCGAAGGCCGATTCGGCAGCCTCACGTGCGGAGAAGTCACCTCGGATGATGGCGTCGCGAATCTGGGTCGCGGAGAGCTTGGAGAGATCGATCATGTCCTAGCCCTCCTCGCTCGCGCCGACTATCTTGGGGATGCGGAACGCACCATCCTCGGCGTCAGGAGCGTTCTTGAGCGCGGCGTCGCGCGGCAGGCCGGCCACCACCACGTCGTCGCGCGTCGAGTTCACCATCGGAACGGCGTGCGTCATCGGCGCGACACCCTCGAGATCCAGCTGCTGGATCGTGTCGATGTGGCCGAGGATCGAGTTGAGTTCTCCGCGCAGCGTCTCGACCTGCTCGTCGGAGAGCGAAAGCCTCGCGAGCATGGCGACGTGTCGGACTTCGGACTCGGAAAGAGCCATAGGTGAGGCCTTTCGGATATCGGTGTGCGAGCGGTCGTCACATCATACCCGAGCGAAAGCTGCCGAAGGAACGCGACAGGTGACGTTGTGACCGGCCAGGCCGCGTTAGGTGCGCAGGCGCTCGCGGACAGCTAGCTCGCCGCCGCGTCCACGAACTAGCGCACGGGCAGCCAGAAGACGGCAGCCACCACAACGCCGTTGTAGAGCGCGTGCAGCGCGACCGCCGGCCAGAGCGTCTCACGAGTCAGGGCGAGCCACGCCAGCGCAACGCCCAAGACGAACGTCGGTACCGCCACCCAGGCCGTGAGGTGATACGCGGCAAATGCCGCCGCCGAGGTCGTGATCGCGACCCACATGCCGAAACGCAGATCCAGCGCACCGGCGATCACGCCGCGAAAGACCATCTCCTCGACGAGCGGTCCAACCACCACGACCGTCAGAACCGTCAGCACGAACCCAAGTGAGCCCCCGCCAAAGATGCCGCTGAGCGCTTCGGATGCCGCCGGAGCCCAGCCCACTGCCTGTGCGAGCGCGCCCCACAGTGTGGAGACCAGCCGGGTGCCCAGCAGGAGCGCGGCTACGAGGCCAACACTCTTCGCCGCGGCCGTGAAGTCGCCCTCCCCGAGCTTGAGCCGAAACGCCTCGGGAAGCGTCATGCCGCGCCGGTGCGCGAGAAACGCGGCCAGCGCGATCTGGATGGCGTAGAAGACGGCAAGCACACCCGCGCGCCCAAGTGCCCTGCCGCTCGCGGGCATCACACCGAACACAGTCGAGCCCAGCACGGCCTCTTTCGCGAGCAGGGACGCGAGCAGCACGCCCGCAACCGTTGCGGCATCGATCACACCCCACCTCGCCCCATCGGCTCCGTGAGCTGCGGCGGCGCGTGGCTTGGGGGAGGCAGCCGACGCGGACTCCGAGCGCGTGCCCGCCGCCCGTCGCTGCGCCGGTGCGGAGTCCGCAGCGGGCCGTGGCTTCGACGACGCGGCCGCACCTTGTCGTTTCTGTGCTGCTGCGCCCGCCGTCGCACTCGCCTTCTTCCGCATCGCCGGTTTGGACGCGGCCGCTTCGGCAGCTTTGCGAAGCGCCTTGGCCTCGGCGCGCGAACTCACCACCACATGCGAGACGTCACCCGGCTGTACCGCAAGCCCCGCTGCCGAACCGCGACCGGCGCGCACCGAGATAGCGCCCGTGTTGCAGGCCGCGACGCACTGCATGCAGCCGTCGCAGGTCGAGGCGTCCACGTAGATGTAGCCGCCGCCAACGCGCAGCTCGCCGCGCGGACATGCGGGCACGCAACGTCCGCAGTTGTCGCAGAGGTCGGGACGAACCGAGAGGTTCGCCGAGCTCACAGGCCCGCACCCTTGCCGAGCGCGTAGACCACGATGAGACCGATACCGTTGAAGGCCGCATGCGCGACGATCGCCGGCCAGAGGGACCGCGTGCGGAAGAACAGCCACGACAGAGCGAGCGCAAGCAGCAGGATCGGAGGCATCGTGTAGGGCACAAGATGCATCGCCGTGAAGATCAGCGAACTCAGCGTCACTCCCCAGAACACGCCCCACTTGTCCGAGATGACGGGCAGTAGCACGCCGCGGAAGACGATCTCTTCGGCAACCGGCGCGAGCACTACCACCAGCAGCACCGTGAAAGCGACGCCAAGCGAGCCGCCCGGCAGCAGTTTGGTGGGATCGGCAGCTTGGGTGCTCAGGTCGACCCCCAGCGCCTTGAGTGCGACTCCGTAAGCACCCGTGAGCAGCCGCGCGCCGACGGCCACGGTGATGCCCGCCCGCACAGCCGTCCCCGGAGAGACACGCCGCAGGCCGACACCGTCGCCGAAGCTCACGCCCGACGCGCGCGAGCCGGCCCACGCCACGAGGATCACGATGAGGTACGAAAGTGAGAGCCCGATGCCCACGACGAGCGTTGTCAGCGACTCGTGCGCGAGGCGAAGCGAGTCACTCGTCTCGGCGACCACCACGACAACCATGCTCGAAGCGAGTGTAGCGGCCAGCATCACAAGCGCGAGCGTGATCGCGCCCCGCATGCCCCATATATCCGCGATGAGCCCTGTGGGTCGCCTCACGAGGTCGCCTCGGGTGCCTGACCAGTCTCGATGATGCGGGCCAGATCGTCTTCGGCAAGCAGCGCCACGCCGAGCTCGACCGCCTTGTCGTACTTGGATCCGGCGTCCTCGCCCGCCACAACATAGGACGTCTTCTTGCTCACCGAGCTGCTCACCTTGGCGCCCAGCGCCTTGAGCTCGGCGGTGGCCTCGTCGCGCGTGAAGCGCTCGAGAGCGCCCGTCAGCACGAAGGTGAGCCCGGCGAGCGTCTGAGGCCGCGCCGGCTCCGTCCGCTCGTCTTCAAGTGAGACGCCGGACGCACGCAGCTTCTCGATGACCTCGAGGTTGTCGGGGTTGTCCAGAAACGCGCGCACACCTGCGGCGATCTTGGGGCCCACGCCCTCGACGGTCGCGATCTCTTCGGCAGAAGCTGCCGAAAGGGCGTCGAGCGAGCCGAATGCGCCCGCTAGCGCTTCAGCCACCGAGGCCCCAACGTGACGAATACCGAGCCCGAACAGCACGCGGGCCAGGGTGCGGTGGCGCGACGCTTCGATGCTCGCGAGCAGCTTCGCCGCGACCGTCTCACCCAGCGTGACCGGCGTGTTGTCCTTCTTCACGCGTCCCATGTCGAGCGCCGCCAGTTGATCCGCACTCAGGGTGTAGAAGTCGGCGATGTCGTGCACCGCGCCCGTCTCGACGAGCCGCATGATGATCTCGGAGCCCATGCCGTCGATGTCGGTGGCACCGCGGCTCGCCCAGTGCCCTATGCGCTCGAGGCGCTGCGCGGGACAGGCGACGTTGGTGCAGCGCACCGCGACCTCTCCCGGCTCGCGCCAGGTGGGACCGCCGCAGCTCGGACAGTGCGTCGGCGCCGTCCACTGCACCGCGCCCTCAGGGCGCATTCCGGCAACCGGTCCGACAACCTCAGGAATCACGTCGCCGGCCTTGCGCACAATGATGGTGTCGCCGACTCGCACGTCCTTTCGGCGAACCTCGTCTTCGTTGTGGAGCGTGGCGCGCGCGATCGTCGAGCCGCTCACCGTGACCGGCTCGAACTCCGCAAGCGGAGTGAGCACGCCCGTGCGTCCAACCTGCACGCGGATCTCGCGCAGCACGGTGGTCTTCTCTTCGGGCGGGAACTTGTAGGCGATCGCCCAGCGCGGCGCCTTGCTCGTGTAGCCGAGCTCGTCTTGGAGCGACAGCTCGTCCACCTTCACCACAACGCCGTCGATCTCGTAAGGCAGGGCCTCGCGCCGGTCGAGCGCCGACGCGCAGTAATCGTGCACCGCCGACGCATCCGCACAGGTCACGACGTCAGGATTCACGTGGAAGCCCGCCAGCCGCAGCCACTCAAGCACCTCGCTTTGGCGCCGGATCCCCAGTGCGCGCGGGTCCGCGATCGCGTACATGAAGGTCGCCAGATCTCGAGACGCGGTAACGCTGGAGTCCTTCTGCCGAAGCGAACCGGCGGCGGCGTTGCGCGGGTTGGCGAAGGGCGCGGCGTCGGCCGCGAGCTGCTCTTCGTTGAGCCGCTCGAAGCTCGCCTTCGGCATGTAGATCTCGCCGCGGACCTCGAGTGCAGGCCACGGTGCAGCCTCTTCGGCGAACAGCGTGTCGGCAGCGCCAGCGGGACGCGCCTCGTCGCGCAGGCGCAGCGGCACGTCGCGCACGGTGCGGATGTTGGGGGTGACCTCTTCGCCCACCTTGCCGTCTCCACGCGTGGCGGCGCGCACCATCGTGCCGTCCTCGTAGGTGAGCGCAAGCGAGGAGCCGTCGATCTTCAGCTCGCAGGTGAAGGCGCAGCCGCGCTCTCCCACCGCAGCCCGGACCCGAGCGAGCCATGCGTCGAGCTCATCGAGGTCCATCGCGTTGTCGAGCGAGTACATGCGCGACGCGTGCTGCACGGGCGCGAAGAGCTGGAGCGGTGCGGTTCCGACGCGCTGCGTAGGTGATTCGGCGTTGACGAGCTCGGGGTACGCCTCCTCGATCTCGCGCAGTTCGCGCAGGAGCGAGTCGTAGGCGGCATCCGAGAGCTCGGGAGTGTCGAGCGCGTAGTAGAGGTAGTTGTGGTGCTCGATCTCGCGCCGGAGTTCGGCGGCGCGGGTAGCGGCTGAAGCAGCGTCGATGGGGACTGGCGGCACGCGTGGGGCCTCTCTCGCGAAGTTCTCGCCCTATTCTACCCGCGAGCGAGGCGGCGAGGGCGCGGTTGGCGTGCGCTACTCGTCGTCTGCGCGCAGCTTCTGAACGTGCACCGGTCCGACCTCGTAGATCTCCACTTCAGGCACGAAACGCTGCGGGCGTTCGGCCTCGTAGATCCACGCATCAGTGAGCTTCACGCGGAAGTAGGTGCCTCCCGGAGCGGCTACCGGCTCGACCTCGACGCCGTTGGAGAGGTAGGCGCGCAGCTCGGTCTCCACGTAGTACTGGAAGACCCGAATCGCGTCGCGGTATTCGTTGTAGAGGGCCAGGCGCTTCTGCGCCTCGTACATATCCAGCTCGTCGATGCTGTCCATGACTTCGCTTCCCTCTCGAGCTTCTCGCATTTGGACATCGTCAACCGCCGAAGCGGCGCATCACATTCTATCCTGCCGCAGGCCCGCCTGCTGCCACGGGAACCAGTTCGATTGCACCGCATGCGCCCACGGCGCCCTGCACGGTCACGACCGCGCCGATGACCCCTTCGATGCCCTTGGCGACATCGAGTGCCGCAGCCAGATCGCCTGCCGAATGGACGCGGTTGCCCACCGCTGATGCGGCCGCATCCGCAAGCGCCCCGGAGCCCGCAAGCACGGTGGCCGTGTCGGCGGAGCCCAGCGAGATCGAAGGCCCGATCGTGCCGCTCGATGTGGCGACGGCAAGCGGCATCTGCGAGGCCGTGAGTCGCACTCCAAGGCCGGTGGCACCGCCCTCGCCAGCCCACACAGAGACGACGCGCTCCGCGCCGCCCATCAGGTAGATGTCGCCGCCGTTCTCGACGATGACGTTGCGGCTCACGTCGGCCAGACCACGCGCGACGTATTCGGCAACGGCGCCCGCGACCGACGCCATGGGACCTACGTGCGCGGCACTCGCTGCCTGCGCCATTGCGCGCACGATCGCCGGTGCGTCGTCTTCAACGGGCAGCGGCACGAAGGTCTCAGCGAAACGCGGAACACGTGAGATGTAGCCGGCGATTGCGGCGCGCGCCTCGACCACGAGCTCGTGGGCTATCTCGGAGAAGTCGCGTTCTGCGTGGATGAGCAGGTCGGTCTCGCCTACCACGACCTCGAAGGCGACCATTCCGTGCGGGGTCGCTAGGCGCCGGTAGGTGCGGGGCTCATACGACATGAAGGCGCCACTCCTCGCCGCAAAAAGCTAGGACGCTCGCGCCCCTGCGTAAGCGTCCCAGCATCCGTGAAGAAGGCACTTCGGGTTCGCCCGATCGCCCCCCCTAGGCGTCACTATACCCCCGCACGCGCATATGTCACCAGTTAACTTCTGGAACCGTGCATATCGAGGTTGCCGAATGGTCAGTACGCCGAGAGGCAGCGCTAGCCGACGAGGTCCTTGGCGTGGTAGCTCGAGCGCACGAACGGGGCGCTTGCGACGCCGGTGAAGCCAAGGCGATAGCCTTCGCGCGCGAGTTCGGCAAAGACCGCGGGATCGACGAACTCAGTCACGGGCGAGTGCTGCGGACTCGGTCGCAGGTACTGCCCGAGCGTGAGCAGCTCGACACCGTGTTCCCGCAGGTCAGACATGACGGCAACAACCTCTTCGGGAGTCTCTCCGAGCCCCAGCATCAGCCCGGACTTCGTCGGCAGATCGGCTTGTGTCTCGCGCACGCGCTGAAGCACGCGCAGGCTGCGGTCGTAGATAGCCTCCGGGCGCACTTCAGGGTAGAGGCGCGGCACCGTCTCGAGGTTGTGATTGAAGACGTCGGGACGCGCCGCGGCGACAAGGTCCACCGACGACTCCAGACCGCCGAAGTCGCTCGTGAGCACCTCGACGGCCGCGGCCGGCACGGCCGCCCGAACGGCTTCGATCGTGGCGACGAAGTGCGCCGCTCCCCCGTCGGCGACGTCGTCGCGAGTCACGGTGGTGATGACGACGTGGGTGAGCCCGAGACGCTTGGCCGCTTCGGCCACGCGGCGTGGCTCATCGGAATCCAGTGGCGCCGGCGGCCGGGACTCAACCGCGCAGAAGCGGCAGTTGCGTGTACACACCCCGCCCATGATCAGAAACGTCGCCGTGCCCTCGCTGAAGCACTCCCCGCGGTTGGGGCACTTCGCGCTCTGGCAGACGGTGTTGAGCTCGAGTTCGGCGAGCAGCCCGTCCACTTCGGCAAACGTGCCCGTACGTGCGATGGGACGCCGAAGCCAAGCTGGCAGACGCTTGGTGCGTTCGTCGCCGCCGTGGGCGTAGTTGGTTGTGGGAGTCGTGTCAGACATGGGCGCAATGCTAGCACGCGAGACGCAGGGAACGCGCGCCGCGCAGGTCTTCTAGAGAGCGACCGCTCCGGCATCGCGCATCTGTCGATCGCGCACTTCGGCCTCACCTTTGGCGAAGAGGTGGCAGGCGACAAAGTGCCCCGGCGAGACCTCGACGAGCTCGGGCATCTCAGACTCGCACGCGCAGCCGGCGCACTCGCCCTTCGCGTAGCAGCGGCTTGCGAAGCGGCAGCCCGGCGGCGGGTCGATGGGGCTTGTGACGGTACCCTCGAGCAGGATGCGCTCGCGACGCTTGGCCGGGTTCGTGACCGGGATCGCGGAGAGCAGCGCCTTGGTGTAGGGATGCATCGGGTTGCGGTAGAGCTCGCGCTTTTCGGCAAGCTCGACGAGACGGCCTAGGTACATGACGCCCACGCGGTCACTCACATGCTTCACGACGTTCAAGCCGTGCGCGATGAACAGGTAGGTCAGGCCGAACTCGTCGCAGAGGTCGGAGAGCAGGTTCAGGACCTGCGCCTGGATAGAGACGTCGAGTGCCGACACCGGCTCGTCGCAGACGATGAGTTTGGGCTCCATCGCGAGCGCACGCGCGATACCGATGCGCTGGCGCTGGCCGCCCGAGAACTCGTGCGGATAGCGGTTCTTGCAGTTCGCCGAAAGCCCCACGGCGTTGAGCAGGTAGCTCACGCGGTCATCGATCTTGTTGGCCGGCAGTAGGTGATTGACTGCGATCGGCTCGGAGATGATGTCGCCTACGGTCATGCGGGGGTTCAGCGACGAGTACGGGTCCTGGAAGATCAGCTGGATGTCGCGGTAGTGGGCCCGGCGCTCCTTCGGCGTCATCTTGGCGAGATCGACGCCTTCGTAGTAGATGTTGCCGGCAGTGGGCGTATAGAGATCGACGAGCATCTTGCCCACGGTTGTCTTGCCACAGCCCGACTCGCCCACCAGACCGAACGTCTCGCCCGGGTAGATGTCGAGCGACAGGTCGTCGACGGCCTTGAGCACCGAGCTCGTGCGACCGAACAGATCGGTGTCGACCGAGAAGAACTTCGAGAGATGCCGAATACTCACCAGCGGCTCGGTCACGACGCCACCTCCCCGGTCTCGGAAGCGGCCGGGTCGAACAGGAAGCAGCGCAGCGCGCGGCCTTCGGCGCTGTAGAGCTCGGGAACCTCGCGAGTGCAACGCTCCATGCGGCGGTCGCAGCGGTCAGCGAAGGCACAGCCCGCGGGCAGGTTGAGCGGGTTGGGCACCATGCCCGGAATCATGTAGAGACGCTCATCTTCGTCGGTGTCTTCCATCGTGGGAATCGAGCGCAGCAGGCCCAGCGTGTAGGGGTGCAGCGGCCGCTCGAAGAGTTCTTCGGCAGTGGCTTCCTCCACGACGCGGCCGCAGTACATGACCACCACGCGGTCGGCTGTCTCGGCAACGACGCCCAAGTCGTGAGTGATGAGCAGCACGGCCATGCCGATCTTCTCGCGCAGATCGCTGATGAGCGCGAGGATCTGCGCCTGGATCGTCACGTCGAGCGCAGTGGTGGGCTCGTCGGCGATGAGCAGCTGCGGGTTGCACGAGAGCGCCATCGCAATCATCACGCGCTGCCGCATGCCGCCCGACATCTGGTGAGGGAAGTCCTTGATGCGCTTCTCCGGCGACGGGATGCCCACGAGCGCGAGCATCTCGATCGCCCGCTCGCGTGCCGCGGCGCCGCTGAGCTTCATATGTGTACGGATGCTCTCCGTCAGCTGGTTCTCGACAGTGAAGACCGGGTTCAGCGAGGTCATCGGCTCCTGGAAGATCATCGAGATCTGGTCGCCGCGAATCGCGCGCATCTCCTTCTTTGGGGCCGTAACGAGGTTGCGCCCGTTGTAGCGCACCTCTCCTTGCACCACGCGGCCGGGAGCCTGCAGCAGTCCCATGACTGAGAGCGACGTCACGCTCTTGCCGCTGCCGGACTCGCCCACGATGGCGAGCACCTCACCGGCATTGACGTGGAAGCTCACGTCGATGACGGCGTGCACGGTGCCCTTCTTCATCTCGAAGTCGGTGCTGAGGTTGCTGACCTCGAGCAGCGTCTTCGAGCCGTTGGCGGCTCCGTGGTTGATGGGTGTCGTTTCAGACATCGCGGTCTTGGACTCCTACTTGATGCGCGACTTGGGATCGAGGGCGTCGCGCATGCCGTCGCCCACGAGGTTGAAGGCCAGAACGGTCAGGGTGATGGCCAGACCGGGGTAGAGCAGCGTGTGTGGCGCTTGGAAGATGAAGCCCCTCGCGCGTCCGAGCATGTCGCCCCACTCAGCCTGTGGCGGTTGAACGCCCATCCCGAGGAAGCCGAGTGCAGCAGTGTCGAGAATCGCTGCCGAGATACCCAGCGTCGCGCGCACGATGATCACCGAGAGAGCGACGGGCAGCACGTGGCGGAAGATGATGCGCAGGTTGCTGTTGCCCGAGATGCGGGCGGCGGCAACGTAGTCGTTCTCTTTGATCGACAGGATGTTTCCGCGCACGAGCCGCGCGTACTCCGGGATCGAGACGAGCCCGATCGCCACCACCGCCTTGTCGATGCCCTTGCCGAGGGCGGCCATCAAAGTGATCGCCAGCAGGATCGACGGGATGGCGAGCATCATGTCCATGAGCCGCATGATGATGGTGTCAACGCGGCCGCCCACGTAGCCCGCGATAGCACCGAGCACGGTACCTATCGTGAGGGCGATCGAGACCGCCAGAAGACCGACGGTAAGCGAGACACGCGTGCCTGCGATAACACGGCTGAAGATGTCCATGCCCAGCTGGTCGGTTCCGAACCAGTGCTCGGGACTCGGCGGCTTGAGGGCGTTGGCCATGTTGGTTTCGATTGGATTGTACGGCGTGAGGTACTTGCCGAAGATCGCAACGAAGACGAGCGCGAGGATGAAGAACATGCTCACGAGCGCTGCCTTGTTCGCAGCCATGCTGCGCCACATCTCGAGCCAGCGGTTGTCGGACTTCTCATAGAAAGTCTCGTCAGCCATCGGGATCTGGGGCTCGGGCAGCACTTCACCAAGTGCAAGCGTCTCGTCGGCGATGGTCCCGTCGGATGGCGGGTCAGAGAGGTCCTTCCGAGCGATGGGGTCGAGGTCGCTCAACGTCTCTACCCCTCCTTCTTCGACGAGTACTTGATGCGCGGATCAAGGAATGCGTAGATCAGGTCCGCGCACAGGTTCACCAGCACGAACACGACCGCGACGAGCAGCACGATGCCTTGAACGATAGGCAGGTCGGACTTCAGGATGCAGTCGACGGTGAACTTGCCTATGCCTGGCCACGAGAAGACGCTCTCTGTCAGCAGCGCGCCACCAAGCAGTGCGCCGAACTGCAGGCCGATGACGGTCACGACCGGGATCATCGAGTTGCGCAGAGCGTGCTTGCCGACGACCTTGAGCTCCGACAGACCCTTGGCCCGCGCCGTTCGCACGTAGTCCTGGCCGAGCACGTCGAGCATCGTGGAGCGCGTCATGCGCGTGATGATGGCCATCGAGTACATGCCGAGGGTGAGCGCCGGCAAGATGATGTGAAGCAGCGCGTCATCGAAGGCCTCGCGGTTACCGGTCAGCAGCGCATCGAGCATGTAGAAGCCCGTTACGTGTACCGGCTCGAGCAGGACGTTGATTCGTCCGCCAGTGGGCAGCAGGTGCAGGTAGCCGCTGAAGAACATGATGAACAGGATGCCAAGCCAGAAGATCGGGATCGAGACGCCTACCAGGGCTATGAGCGTGCCCCCGGCATCGAAGATCGAGTTCTTCTTCACCGCTGCGACGACTCCCAGCGTCACACCCACAAGCGACGCAAAGATGATCGCGGCAACGGCCAGCTCGATCGTGGCCGGAAAGCGCGCGGCGATCTCTTTGGAGACCGGCGTCTGAGTGTAGTAGGACGTGCCGAGGTCGCCAGTGACGGCGCCCTTCACATAGAGCACGTACTGCTTGAGGATCGGCTCGTTGAGCCCTTGCGTCTCACGCCATGCCGCCATCTGCTCTTGCGTAGCGTGCTGGCCCAATACGACCGGCGCAGGATCGGGAGAGAAGACCCGCATAAGCGAGAAGACGATGATGGACACGCCGATCATGACCGGCACGACCATCAGTATTCGCTTGATGACGTACTTCAGCATCTAGTCTGCTCGGCTCTCGCGGGTTATCGAACGTGCAGCCGGAAGCCACTTTGCCAGTGGCTTCCGGCTGACGTGTCAGTTCGCAGTAAGTAAGGGTACTACTTCTTCTCGACGCCCGAGAGGAAGACGCTACCAGTTACGTGATAGACGAATCCGCTGACGCCCGGACGGTAGGCAGCCTGGGTCTTGGCATGGCTGAACGGAACCCAGACGGCACGCTCGGCCACGTACTTCTCGCACCCAGCGTACTGCGCGTTGCGATCGTCGCCGTTAGGCGTGGCAAGGGCCTTCTTGATCATGTCCTTGTAGGTCGCGTCGTCATAGCGCGCGATGTTCAGGTTCGGGTCCTTGTCGGCGAGCAGGTTCAAGAAGTTGTCCGGGTCGCCGTTGTCACCGATCCAGCCGTAGAACGCCATGTCGTAGTCGCCGGCCTTGACCTTGTCCTTGTAGGTCGTCCAGTCGTAGGTGTCGATCGTGGCCTCGACGCCGACCTTCTGCAGGTAGCCCTGGATGGCGGTCGCGAGCGCCGAACCCGTTGCCGCGTTGTACGGGCGCGGGTTGGAGTAGGTGATCATGTGAACCTTCTTGATGCCCAGCTTGGCGAGCTCAGCCTTGGACGCTGCGGCATCGTAGGCCACCTGCTGAACGCCGGCGTCGTAGCCCGGCATGAAGGTCGGCAGGATCGTGTTCGCAACCTCTGAGTAGCCCTGGTAGAGGCTCTTAACGAGCTCTTCCTTGTTGATGGACTGGGCGACTGCCTTGCGCGCCGCGGCGTCCTTGAAGGTCTTGGTCGTCGTGTTGAACGCCATGTAGTTCACGTTCATACCCGGCGCCTCGTAGAGCTCGTTGCCGCCTTCCTTGATCTTGTCGACCACAGTGGCGTCGATGCCGTCGATCATGTCGACTTCACCGTTGTTGAGAGCCAGAACGCGTGCCGAGTTGTCGGCGATGATGCGGAAGATGACGTTCTTGGTCTTGGCCTTCTCGCCCCAGTAGTCGTCGTTGCGCACGAGGACGACGTTCTCGCCCTTGTTCCACTTCACGAACTTGTAGGGGCCGGTGCCGACCGGCGTCTCCATGACGGAGTTGTTGCCGCTCTTCTCGAGCGCCGCCGGGCTGACGATCGGCGAGGCGATACCCATGGCCAGGTTCGCGAGAAACGCGGTGTTGGGCTGGGTGAGCTCGATCTCGACGGTGCTTGCGTCGACTACCTTGACCTCTTTGACGGTGCCGAAGCAGAAGCTCGCGTACGGCATGTTGTCGTCGACCTTCGGCGGGAGCTGGCGGTCGATGTTGAACTTCACGGCGTCCGCGTTGAATTCGGTGCCGTCGTGGAACTTGACGCCCTGACGCAGCTTGAAGGTGTACTTCAGGCCGTCGTCGCTGACCTCCCACGACTCTGCCAAGCAGGGCTCGACGTCAGTCGAGTCGGCAGCGTACTTGGTGAGGCCCTCATAGAGGTTGACGATGACCTTGCCAGACTCGAGGTCATCGACTCGAGCTGGGTCCAAGCCGCGCGGGTCTGCACCCTGCGCGAACGTGAACGTGTCGCTCGCCGTGCTCTTCGTATCGGTTGCCTTGTCCCCGGTCGTCGCGGTCTTCTGAGCGCAGCCCGAAAGAGCGAGCACGATACTCAGAAGGAGCGCGAACGCGGGTACGAGCCTACGCACCTTGCTGTTCATATCCCACCTCTTCATTTGCCCCGATGCCATTCGACGCGCGCACGGCGCACCTCAACTGGCACTACCTTCCCTGCGGGAAGTTTATCCCTATCCGCAGGAGGTGCGTAGAGGTAGAAACTGGAAAGCCTACGTGCTAGAGCTCGTAGTCGACGACCACCCGATCGCTGCGCACCTGACCGATGAAGGCAGCCGCAGCGAGGTGCAGTGGGTGTATCAGGTAGGCGTCGAGCGATTCGCGGTCCGCGAACTCCGAGTACAGCGCGACATCTGCCGAAGCATCAGTGCGGCTGAAGTCGATGCCGACCTCGATGTGCAGCAACCCGTCGATCTGCCCCGCGAGGGCCTCTAGCTGGCACTTGATCTCGCGCGCGTTCTCTTCGGCAGTGTTGTTGAGCGCGGTGTCCGCAAGCTTCCAGAAGACGATGTGCTTGATCACGTGAAGGCTCCCTAGTGCGAGGTGCCGGTCTTGTTGGCCGCCTCGATGCAGGCGAACTTGATGACTTCGGAGAGCGTGGGATGGCCGAATACGCTGTGACCGACCTGGCCCACGGTCATGCCACCGGCCATCGGGATGCTGATCTGTTGGATGAGCTCAGCAGCTGACGGGCCGACGATCTGGCAGCCCACGATGCGCCCGGTGCCGTTCTCGGCCACGATCTGCACGAAGCCTTCCGAATGACCCTCGCCCAGCGCCTTGCCGTTGCCGGCGAACTTCATGACGACTTGCACGACGTCGAGACCGCGCTCCTTGGCGCTGTCGCGGGTCGAGCCCACGACCCCGATGCCGGGCTCGGTGTAGACGGCTGCGGGCACGTGCGCGAGGTTCACGCTTTGGGTCGCTCTCTCGCCCTTGAGCTCGGCCACGGCGTTGCGCGCTGCCGCCTCGCCCTCGGCCTCGGCGACGTGCGCGAGCATCATGCCGCCAATGAGGTCCCCGATTGCGTAGACGCCCGGCTGGTTGGTGCGGTAGAACTCGTCGACCTTCACGGCCGCCCGGTCCATCTCAACGCCGGCCTCTTCGAAACCGAAGCCGAGCCCGTTGGGGCGGCGGCCCGGTGCGGAGAGCACGATGTCGGCCTCGATAGTGCTGCCGTCAGTGAGCGTCGCGATGATCTTGTCGCCGGACTCAGCGACACTGTCGACGGCGATGCCGAGGTGGAAGACGACGCCGATTGCCTCGAGCGCCTTCTGTACCTCGCGCTGAACCCGCTTGTCATTGCCCGGGAGTACGCTCGGAGTGAGCTCAACGACGTGAACAGTCGAGCCGAAGTTCGCATAAGCGTCGGCGAACTCGAGGCCTATTACGCCGCCACCGATGATGACGACGCTGGCGGGGATGTCTTTGAGAGCGGTGGCCTCATCGCTCGTCCAGACGCGATCGAGGGAGTGATCGATTGAGGGAAGCAGGAATGGTACAGAGCCAGTCGCGAGAATCACCGCGTCGGCGTCGACCGTGACGGCACCTTCGGCTGTTGTGACCTCGATCGTCTTGGGCGCAGTGAGCGTGCCCTCGCCGTAGATGACCTCGACCTTCAGGCGCTTCGCGCTGCCTTCGACTTGCGAGACCAGCTCGTCGACGACGCCTTCCTTGCGCGCGCGCAGCGCGGCCACGTCGACCTCAGCCGGTGCGGCCTTCAGGCCATAGTCAGCGGCGTGACGTGTGTCGGAGACGATGTGCGCTGATCGCAGGATGGCCTTGGTGGGGATGCAGCCCCAGTTCAGGCAGGTACCGCCCAGGCGCTCCTTCTCGATGAGCACGACATCAGCGCCCAGCCGTGCAGCTTCGAACGCTGCCGAATAGCCGCCAGGACCGCCACCAAGGACTGCGATGCGCATCTGAGTGCCTCCACAATCGTCTCGCCATGCCGAAAACGTCCGCAGATTCTACCACGGTGGAGTGCTGGCGCAGTGAATAGACGGCTGTCGCTGATACACAGAGGCGCAGTCGCACCTGAAGCTACGCGAGATCGGCACCGAGCAGGATCTGCCGAACGGCGTCGTCCGCGCCAAGCGGCATGATGTGGACGCCGTCGGCGATCGTCGACAGCGCACGCACCTGTTCCGTGGCAAGCGCGATCGATTCGGCGAGCGAGTCCTCAGCGCCGGCGATGCGCTCCGCGAGGTGGTCGGGAACCATCAGGCCCGCGAGCCGCTCGTTGATGAACTTGATGACGCGTGCGCTCTTGAGCAGCAGCACGCCTGCGATGACCTTGACGCCGCTTTCCTGCAGCTCAGCGCAGTGATCGGCGAACTTGTCGACGTCCATGACGGCCTGCGTCTGGAAGAACTGCGCCCCAGCCTCGACCTTGGCCAGCGCACGCGCACGCTGCACGTCCCACGGCTCGGCCTCCGGGAACGCTGCCGCCCCGAGGAGGAAGTCGGTGCCACCGGCGAGCTCGACGCCGTTCATGTCGACTCCGCCGTTCATGCCACGCGCGACCTCGAGCAGCTGCGTCGAGTCCATGTCGAAAACACCCTTGGCCTTCGGGTGATCGCCGCCGCGCGGGTCGTCGCCCGTCACGATGAGTACGTTCTCCAGCCCGAGCGTCCACGCGGCCAGCAGGTCGGACTGCAGCGCAAGGCGGTTACGGTCGCGACAAGTCTGCTGGAAGATCGGTTCGCAGCCGGCCTTGCGCACCACGCGAGAGGCCGCAAGCGAGCTCAGGTGCAAGGTCGCACCTTGGTTGTCGGTGACGTTGAGCGCATCGCAGTAGGGCGCAAGGCGCTCGACGCTCTCAAGCATCGAGGAGTAGTCGGTGCCGTGAGGCGGCGCGACCTCTCCAGTCACGACGAACTGGCCGGCCGCGAGCTTGTCGCGAAGCACGCTCACGAGGCGCCGCCCTTCTCGTCGTCATGGCCGAATGCCCTGTCCCGGATGTTGACCGAGCCCGGACCGCGCTTGGCCGAGTAGTCTTTCGGCGGCACAGTGCCGGTGCGAGTGCGACCCTGCTCGGCAAGGCGACGCTGGATGCGCACGTGAGTGCACTCGCGGTCGGTGAGCACCTCGCACTTGCCGTCCCACATGCCGCCGCACGGGCCGTTGAGCAGCCCCTTCGGACAGGTGGTGACTGGGCAGATGCCCGCAGTCAGGTCGAGCACGCAGTCCCCGCAGGTCTGGCAGCGCTCCTCAAAGACGCCATGCCGAATGACCGTGCCCAGAAACGCGCTCTCGAGCGCAGGAAAGACCGGCTTGTTCACCGCATCGGCCACCGTCTGTACGCCTGCACCACAGGTGAGCACGAGTACAGCGTCGGCCGCGTCAACGTCGCCGAAGTGCTTACGCGTCTCGAGCTTGGTGCCGTTCAGGTGGCAGGCCACTTCGCCAACAGCCCAGCCCGTGACCTCGTAGCCCTCCTGCTCGAGCTTGGCCTTGGCGATCAGGAGCTCCTTCTCGCCGCCCGTGTGCGCAACGGTGGCGCACTGGCCGCAGCCCATGAGGAAGACGCGCTTAGCCCCGATGCTCTCGAGGTTGCGCTTGATCCTGCCCCAGTCTCTTGGCTTTGTGATGATCATCAGGTCACGGCCTTTTCGTGGTCGCGGCTCGTGCGCCGCGTTATATACATACGCGCGCGGGGCGCGAAAGGTCAGGAAACAATACCCCTTCTCAACGCCGCCTGCACCACTTCGACGCAGCCCGGCGCATCCGCGCTGTACCCGGCGCCTACGGAGGCCGCCCACTCGGCGGTCACGACGGCTCCGCCCACGAAGACCGGCACGTCGCCGGTGGCGCGTACCGCTTCGATCGTCGCCTGCATCGCGGGCAGCGTCGTGGTCATGAGCGCCGACAGGCAGACCGCACCGGCTGAGGCGGCTGCTTCGGCAACACGCTCGACGGAAACGTCCACTCCCAGGTCGACGACCTCGATGCCCTGGCTTTCAAGTAGCGACACGCAGATGTCTTTGCCGATGGAGTGGATGTCGCCCTTCACCGTGGCGAAGACGACGCGGTTGCCATCACTGGTGCCACCCTCGGGCAGGTGCGTCTTGACCTGCGCGACGGCGGCTTTCATCGCTTCGGCGGCCACCATCATCTGCGGCAGGAAGACCTCGCCACGCCCGTAGGCATCGCCAAGCCGCTGAATCGCGGGCGTCAGCACCTCGCCGATGACGTCCTCGGGCGCGGTGCCCGCAGCGATGACGGCCTCAGCCAGCGACGGCGCCGAATCGGCGTCGCCGCGCAGGACGGCGGCTTCGAGCGACACTTTCGGCTCGACCTCGTCCTGCTCCGCGCCCGCGCTCTCTGCGACGGCACTCTCCACGCCCGACGCGGCGGCCTCGAAGGCCCCGCGCAGCACTGCCTCCCATGCCGTCCAGGCATCGCCGGCGACATCGGCCTCCCCACCCGCACGCCGCTGGTTGGCCACTCGCACGGCCTCCATCACGACGTGATCGTTGGGGTTCACGATGGCGGCGTCGAGCCCCGCCTCTGCAGCTGCCGAAAGGAACGCCGCGTTGAGCAGCGGGCGGCTCGGCAGGCCATGGCTTACGTTGGAGACGCCGAGCACGGTCGCGAGGCCAGCGGCCTTCGCACCACGCAGTGCACCGAGCGTGGTGGCAGGCGCGGTCTCGTCGGTCGCCGCCGTCATGACCAGCGAGTCGACCACGAGGTCGCTCGCGGGGATGCCGTGGTAGCCGGCCTTGGCGCGGATGCGCTCTGCGATCTGGATGCGCCCGGCCTCGTCGTGCGGGATGCCGTTGTCATCGAGCACAAGCGCGACGAGTGCAGCGCCATACTTCGCCGCGAGCGGCAGCACCGACGTCAGCGACTCGGGGTCACCATTCACGCTGTTGATGAGCGCGCGGCCCGGATAGACGCGCAGCGCGGCCTCAAGGGCGCGCGGGTCCGTCGTGTCGAGCACGAGCGGCAGATCGGTCGTGCCGACGAGCGCAAGCACGGCTGCGGGCAGCGCCTCTTCGGCCACCACTCCGGCGGCTCCAACATTCACGTCGAGCAGGTCGGCACCTGCAGCCTCCTGCTCCACGGCGAATGCACGCACGACGCTCATCGAGCCCTCGAGTAGCGCCGCCTTGAGCTCGGGCTTGCCGGTCGGGTTGATGCGCTCGCCAATCACGCGAAGCGGAGCGCCTCCACCGATCGTCACCACACCGCGCGGACCGGCGACAACGGTGCCCGCGTAGCCGCGCGGCACCTCCACGATGTCGCGGTCAGCGATCTCGTCCGCGATCGCACCGGTGAACGCCGGCGACGAGCCACAGCACGAACCGACCGCGGCAACTCCGGCATCGCGCGCGGCGCGGGCGAACTCACCCATCTCGTCGGGCGTGCCCGGAAAGACCGTTTTGCCGGCTTCGTCGAGTTGCGGCAACCCGGCGTTCGGCTGCGCAATCACCGGTATCGAGCACGCGCGAACCAAGCGCTTTGTCAGCGGCAGCATCTGCTCGGGGCCGAGCCCGCAGTTCAGGCCCACGGCGTCGGCGCCCGCGGCCTCCAGGATCACTGCAGCGGCCTCCGGCGTAGTGCCTGACAGGTCCATGCGTCCCGACAGGCCGAAGCTCACCGACACGAAGACCGGCAGGTCACACACGCTCTTGGCGGCCATGACCGCGCAGCGTGCTTCGGCGATGTCGGTCATCGTCTCAATGAAGATCGCATCGGGCTTCTCGGCTGCCAGAGCACGTGCCTGCTCGGCGAAGAGCTCGAAGACCTCGTCGAAGGTCGCAGGCCCCAGCGGCTGCATCACCAGGCCGGTCGAGCCCATGTCGGCCAGAATGTGCGGCGCACCGTACTCCCGGGCGATGCGCACCGCAGCGCGGTTGAGCTCCTCGACGCGGTCGCCCAGCCCGTGTTCGGCAAGCTTCACGCGCGTGCCGCCGAAGGTATTCGTGATGGTGCAGTCACTGCCGGCGAGCTTGTAGAGGTTCAGCACCTCGCCAATCATTTCGGGCGCGGTGACGTTGAGCAGCTCGGGACACTCGCCTGCGGGCATGCCTTGGCGCTGGAGCATGGTGCCCATAGCTCCGTCCAGCACGAGCATCTCGCGGCCCAGTCTCATCATGATGTCAGGCACTTGGGTGAAGCCTTCCCTCGAAGAAGTCGTACGAATCTAGTCGCGCTTGCTGTTGGCGTACGCGACCGCCATGAACCACATCGAGCCCACGCACATGACGGCGAGCACGGCCATCTCAAAGAGCGGTGCCAGGCCGAATACCGCAGTGAAGCGAGCGAGCTGGCCGTTGAAGACAGCCACGATCAAGTCGATCGCCGAAGCGGCCACGAAGCCGGCCCCCACGACACTCACGTAGCGTGCAACCGCACGCCCGTCGCGATTCATCCCATACAGGTACACCAAGCACAGAGCCAGAAACGCCACCATCGTGACCACGAAGCCGACCGGAACGAACGTGAACCGCCATATCTCGCTGTACCCGAAGTACACCTGCTCGCCACTCCCGTCGTCTCGTCTAGAACTGCAGCGTGACCGCCCGGCGCGGACACGCCGACACGCACGCCTCGCACAGCACGCACTTGTCGCGGTCGAGCACGAGCTCCTCGCCGTCGAGCGTGAGCGATCCCGTGCGGCACACGGAGGTGCACAGCCCGCACGTAACGCAGCGCTCCTCGTCCAAGTGGATGTCGCTCGCGGCCTCGCGAACCGTCAATCCCTGCTCGGCCAGAAACTCGATACCCGCGGTGAGGTCCGCGCTCTTGCCCGTGACCTCCAACAGCATGCGTCCCTGCTGCCCGGGTTGAATTGCAGCCCGGAGGATGTTGGGCACGACATCGTAGTCCTTGACCAAATGGTAGACCACTGGCTTCAAAGACTGGCGCGGCGGGAAGGTCAGGTCGAGTCGCTTCTTCGACATCTAGATCGCCTCCCCTGTCCGGATCTCAAGCGTCTTGTTGGCCGGCGCACCTGGCTTGGGCAGCGCCTGTAGCGGACGTGAAACCGTGAAGCCGCCTTCGATCCAGCCCTTGAGTTCGGCGGCGATTCGGCGGGCCTTCTTCAGCGAGCTGATCGGCGCGGTCGGCACCTTGTGGCCATCGACCTCGATCTGCCCGCTTCGCAGCTGCGCGTAGGTCACCCGACCGAACGACGGCCGGCTGCGTCGTGCCACGCCGTAGTCGAAGATCGTCGCCGAAATGTCTGCGTCGGTAAGCGCCAGCTGGGCGGCGATCTCGTCGTCGAGCACGGGGATCGGCACGCCTATCCCCACGAAGCTCGACACGCCGTAGCCCGTCATCGAGGCCGCCGAGAAGAACTCCGGACTCGCCTGCTTGAGGTCGGCGATGAAGGCGAGGGTCCCTGCCGGGGCAACCGGCACACCGTTGTCGTCGCGCGTCTGGTTGGGGTTGTGCTGCGTTCCCTCCCACGCCACGAATCCCGGCGCGCCCGCCACGAAGCAGCGCGTCCCCACGCCGATCGTGCGGTACTCGGGGTCGTTGAGCAGCGGCGAGAGCGCGCCCGCCGAACAGTAGGTCGCGTTGCCGAATCGCGGCAGCAGCGGCCCGAGGTAGGTGTCGAGCTGCCGGTCCGACGAGTTCACGGCTACGGCGTAGTTCTGGTAGGCGTTGCGCGGGTTAAAGAAGTAGGCCTGGTTGAGGTCGTCGAGCGTCACCCACGTGTCGATCTCGGTGCGCGGGTAGCAGTCGGTGCCGGGTCCAGTAGCCTTCAGCCGAACCGCGCGGCCGCGGATCAGGTCCTCGACGACGTGTGCGCCGCCGTATTCGATGCCACGCGTCTTGGACGGCTCGGTGATGCCCAAGTACGTGTCGACGGCAGCCAGCCCACCGCTCGCAGGCACGTCATTGAGGGTGATCTCGCCCATCTTGATTGGTGGGTCCGAGTGGCCGAAGTTCATGAAGACGCCGCTCGAGCACATCGGACCGAAGGTCCCCGTCGTCACCACATCAACGCGCTTGGCCGCCTTCTTCACACCATCCTCAGCGGCGAGCGCGGCGAACTCCTCGGCGGTCATGACGACAACGTCGCCCGAGGCGATCTTTGCGTTGATCTCTTCCCAGCTCTTGGCCATGGCGTATCCCACACCTCCCGCAGTCTTCGGGGCACGAAAAAGCGCCCCTCACCCGACATCTGCCAGGGCGAGAGACGCAGCTACTTCGCGCCTTCGCGGTACCACCCGACTTCACCGCGGCTGTGCCGCGGCCTCGTCTCGGGCACGGGAGTCCTCAGCTAGAGGCTGAAGCTTCTCCGATGCCGTCGCGTCCTCAGGTAACGGGGGGTATCCGTCCGGCATTAGTGAGCGCTTGAGTCGCGCCGTTCCTCCGAAAGCCTCCGGGGCCATGTTCGGCAGACTACTCGGCCACCGGCTTTCAGCACTTCGCCGGCTCTCTGAAGGCTCTTCGTCCGCCTACTCATCCCCATCACGGGCATGCGTATTCGATTGGCGTCGATGATACGGCTCGCTGAACGCCGGGTCAAAACGCACCCCAAGCGTGCGCTAGCTCCGAGCGATGTCCTCGCGCCCAAGTTCGATACCGCGTGTGACGGCCCCCGCGATGGTCGAGGCGCGCAAATGATCAGCGATCATCACATCGAGCGGCTCCCACACTCCCGCGTGCGCAGGGCACCACTCGGAGCGACTGCACGCGTTGTCGACGTGGGTGCACAGCGAAAGCGTGGGCTTCTCGTCCATCGCGGTGAAGATGTCCAGCAGCGTGATCTGCTCGGCTGGGCGCGCCAGGGCAAAACCGCCCTTTGCCCCCCTGCGTGAAACGAGCAGACCCTCTCGTGCGAGACGGTTGGCAATCTGCCTGGCGAAGTCATAGGGGACTTCGGCCCTCTCTGCCACGGTGCCTATGCTCTCCTGGACGTCTGCTCCGAGACGTGCGAGCTCGTAGACGAGGCGTATGGCGTAGTCAGTGCGCCAAGCGACCGGCATGTCGTTACTCCTTGCGTTTCCTGTAGTTACCGGTATGCGTCACGTACACGTCTCGGTCGCCCGGGTCGTGCACGGCAATTCAGAGGTGCGCCAGTCTCCCCAGAGCGGCTGTCACGATGTCCGCGTGATCGAACGCGAGCACACCGGGCAACTCATCCGCGAAGAACCATCGCGCCTCCGCCGCATCGTCGCCAGGCACGACGAGCGGTTCCTCCAGACCGATGTCGGCGAGGTAGACCGCACTGGCGGTCCAGCCCCGCGGATCGCGACCGGGGTCAGCGAACGTCCCGACCATGACCATCGGCCCCTCCCACACGAACCCCGTCTCCTCCGCGAGCTCTCTGCGAGCGGCGTCGACGGGCTTCTCGCCTTCGTCGACGAAACCACCCGGGAGTGCCCACTGGCCTTGAAACGGGTCGGCAGCCCGTCTCACGAGCAGCACCTTGCGCGCCTCACTTGGTCCGCAGAAGACCACGGTGTCGCAGCACAAAGCCGGTCGCGGGTATTCGTATGTGTACTGCATAAACGTGAGTGTAGCCGAGCGTGCAGATGCAGCGCTATGTAAATAGCTGACAATTCCCAGCTAACCGAGGGTTCAGGAATCGCACTAGTATCCGTGGGCTAGACTGACGTGACCGACACGCATTCGTACGCACCAGAAGGGCCTGTCTTTGTCGCATCGCGCACGCGTCATTCTCTCCATGCTTACGCTCTACATCGTGTGGGGCACTACCTACCTCGGTATCAAGGTCGGCCTAGACGCTGCGCTCCCTCCCGCCCTCTTCTCTGCTCTGCGGCTTCTGCCCGCCGCCGCGATCATGTTCACGATCGCCCGCGCGAGGGGGGCATCGCTCAAGCCATCCGGGTCTGCCCTGCGCGTCGTGCTACTCGTGGGCGTCTTGCTGCTGGTGGGCGGCCAGTACGGCACCATGCTCGCCGAGGTCTTCGTGCCCTCCGGCCTCTCCGCGCTGGTAGTCGCAGTCGTGCCGCTGTGGATCGCGCTCGCCGAATCGCTCCTTCCCGACATGCAACGCCCCGGACGCATGGGCTGGCTCGGTCTGGCTGTTGGCTTTTCGGGACTCGCAATCCTCGTCACACCACGACTGCTTGCGACGGGGGCGAGCTCCAAGGACCTGCCCGGAATCCTGCTACAGATCGGGGCAACGTGGCTGTGGACCGCAGGTGCGGTCTACAGCAAGCGCAATCCCGTCGATACCGACCCGCTCGTGGCTACCGCATGGGAGATGCTCGCCGCCGGGGTGGTCACTCTGATCATCGGCACGCTGCTTGGCGAGTGGGGACACCTCACCGTGACGCCGAAGGGTGCGGGCGCGCTTCTCTATCTCATCATCTTCGGCAGCTGCCTGGCCTTCACCGCGTTCGTCTACGCGCTTCAGCACCTGCCGGCAAGCAAGGTCATGACATACGCGTACGTGAACCCGGTCATCGCCGTGTTCGCAGGATGGGCGGCGGGCCGAATCGGCCTCGTCCCCTCCGAGCCCGTGTCTTCGAGCATGCTCATCGGCATGATCGTGATCGTCGCCGGCGTGGCGATCACCACCTCCGCCCCCACGCTGCCACCGCGAAGGCCCTTGGCCGAGCACCCCGTCACCGAGGCACTCTCGGCCGAGCCCAGCGAGGTCTGACTGGCGCACGTTTCTGCAGCTAGAGGCATCTCCACACCATCTCCACACGGCGTTCATCGGGTGTCCGCATCCCTTGTCGATACTGCAATCAAGACACCAAGCGACACGCCGAAAGGGGGCACCCACGATGATGATGACAACCGTCCTGCTATTCACCGCAGTCGCAGCCCTCGCGGCCATCGTCGTTTCTCGTCTCGCCCCTACGGCACCGTCGCAGAGCCTCACAGGTGTCAGCGAAGCGCACCGCTCCAACGACCACGCACTCCGTATCCTCGCTGGCCGCTACGCACGCGGTGAGATCAACGTCGAGGAGTACCGCCGAATGCTGATTCTGCTAAGACACTGATTCCAGGCGTCGCCCGCGCCTCTCTCTTCCCTCCTTGCGCGAAAACGGTCCGGCTTCCCCCAGCCGGGCCGTTTTCGCGTTCGGAATCGGACGCTCGACCCGCGGGGCCGCCACCATCTCCAGCGCCGTCATCTGCCTGGGCAACAGTCTGGGCACGCGTGCGGTTGCCGTGGGTGTCGAGCGCGAAGAGCACTCGCCCTCCTCGCGCAGAACGGGTGCAAGGAAGCGCGGGGATGCCTGCTGGGCAAGCCGGCACCGGCAAGCGGCTTCATAGAGCTGCTCGGGCGCGCAAAGGCCACGCCTGTCGCGCCAGCGGGCGATGTACGGGTCACGCCTGTGGAGAACCGGGCCTAGGAACGGGCCCGCTGCGGTGACGCATCCGCCGCAGACTCCCTGACACGAACACCTGAGCGCATCAAGTAGCGCTTCACCCTAGGCGCAGCTATCACTACCTGCGCCTTCTTCTTCTGTCTCAACTTCTACTTGAATCTTGATTTCTATATATGATTTGCCTATTATGTGTGTTGTCCTATATGACTTGTCAGACAGGATATGTGTGTCACTCGACCTCGCGATCCTTGGATTCCTCGCAGAGCGGCCGCGCACCGGCTACGACTTGAAGACTCGGTGCTTCGGCGGCCCCCTTTCAGCGTTCTGGACGGCCGACCAGGCGCAGATCTACCGCACCCTCGAGCGGCTGAAGGACGCGAAGGTCGTCTCGGCCTCTCGGCGCAGGCAAGCGTCGCGCCCGGACCGCAAGGTGTACGAGATCACTGACGCAGGCTTTGCCGCCCTCGCCCACGGCCTCGCTCACACGGAGCAACTGCCGGCGTTGCGAGACCCGTTCCTGATCCAGCTGTTCTTCTCAGCTCGCCTCGCCGACGAGGACTTGCTGTCGCTGTTGCAGTCCCGGCGCGACGAGTACGCGGCACGGCTTGAGTCGATCCGTGTTCACTCCGCCGAACTGGCGGAGACCGAGGGGCTGCCGGCGCGCGAGGGAGTCCTTCGGCAGACAGCGCTCGACGGCGCGGCTACGGCCTGTCGCGCGACACTCGACTGGCTGGACGACTGCATCCACGCAGTCGAAGACGGGGCACTTCCTGGCTCGGAGAAGGGAACGGGCCAGCGGCACTTGTTTAGTTCCTAGTGCAACCACACACAAGATGGAGGCCTGCTACACTTGGGCAGGCTCAATCGAAGGGGGTTGGGCGTGAGGATCATCGCAATCGACGCGAGCACTCGCCGAGGAACGGTGAGCCGCTCAGTCGAGCTGGCAGCCAAGGCTGCCGAAGCGACCGGCGCTGAGGTCGTCCGCATACGACTCGCAGAGCAAGACATCCGGTTCTGTACCGGGTGTCGGATGTGCCGACTCACCGGAGCCTGCAAGATCACCGACGATCTCCCCGGAGTCGTCGACGCCATCCAGAACAGCGACGGCGTGATCTTCGGCATCCCCTCCTACTTCCGCAAGGCGGACCGCCGGTTCCAGGCCGTGCTCGATCGCATCTCAAGCTTCTTCCCCGACGACCGTCAGATGCGCCTCCCGGGCTTCTCCGACAAGGAGACGCGTGTGCCGGAAGCGCGGGCAGCGAAGCGTGCGATCATCTTCACCGCATGCTCGGCGCCTGAGCCGGTGGCCACGTTCTTCGGCTACACGACCGGCCCGATCCGCGAGCTGCGCGCGGCGCTGGGCAACAGCAACTTCCGCACGGTGGGATCGCTTGCGGTGGCGGGCACGTGGCGCCGCCCCGAGCTCGACCTGTGGGAGTGCGACAAGGCAGAGGCGCTCGGCCGCGTCATCGCCGGCAAGATCTAGCGCACGTCGTAGCGCGCTAGCCGAGCAGCTTGTCCATCACCTGGCGGCCCGGGTCCAGAAGCAGACCCGTCCCGGCGGCTTCCTTCTCGTTGTAGGCGCTCGCCCCGTTGCCGCTAATGCCTGTGCCCCACAAAAGGAACGGCACCGCTTCGCCCACATGGGTCTTGAGCGCGATTGGCGTGGGGTGGTCGGGCATCGCAAGGAGGCGCAGCCCTTCTTCGGCGAACTCCTCTTCGGCAGCTCGCCACACGCGAGAGATCACTTCGCGGTCGATAGCTTCGATGGCAGCGAGCTTGCCTTGCGTGTTGCCGGCATGCCCCTCTTCGTCGGGGGACTCGATGTGGACGACCACGAGATCGTGATCCGATAGGGCCGCGAGCGCGCCTTCGATCTGGGCGGTGTAGTCGGTGTCGGGGCCGCCGGTGACGCCCGCGATGTGAAGCCGGTCGATGCCGGCCAGAACCGCGAGCCCGTTGAGCAAGTCCACGCCGCTTGTCATCGCACCGCGCACGCCGCGCATCTGCTCGAACGGCATCATGCCGCGCGGCGCGACGCCCGGCCAGAAGGGCCAGACGTCGGTGGCGGGCAGCTCGCCTTCGGCAGCGCGACAGCGGTTGACCCCGGAGTTGGCAAGGATCGGCTTGGCGCGCTCCATGTAGCCGAGCAGCAGGTCGGCACCCTCCCCGGTGGGCAGGTGACCCTCGATGGGCTGCCCCGGGATGTCGTGCGGCGGCGTGTAGGAGAGTTCGAGCAGCTCGGGGTGGCCTTTGACCACGAGGATGTGGCGGTAGGCCACGCCGGGGTAGAGCTTGAAGGCTGCATCGTCGAGGGCCTCGGCAACGCCGCTGATGATCGCCCCTGACTCCTCGGTCGAGATCATGCCGCTCGAGTAGCTCTTCATCGTGCCGGCCTCGGTGGTGACTACGTTGAGCCGGAGCGCGACCTCATCGGGCGCCAGCTCGATGCCCATGCTCGCCGCTTCGATGGCGCCTCGGCCCACATAGTCGGCGACCGGGTCGTATCCGATGATCGAGGTACACGCTGCCGAAGACGACGGCTCCGCACCTTCGGGAACGGTCTGAGACAGCCCTACGAGGGATGCAGGCGCGAGCGCGTCGAGGCACGGTGTCGCGGCGGCCTCAAGCGTGGTGCGACCGCCCAGATCGTCGAGCGGCCAGCCCGCTGCACCGTCCAAGATGACGACGACGTACTTCATGCGCCCGCCCCTCTCGCGTTCGTGGTTAGTCGGAAGCGTACCCGACACGCGCGCGCTTGACACCCCCGGCGAGGCGGCTAATATGAACACTGTTCTTAATATGAACGCTGTTCATAAGGAGTACGCCGTGACACCGCAGACCAAGCGCGGAGAACGCACGACCGAGGAGATTCTGGCCGCCGCTCGCGAGCATCTTGCCGAGTCGGGCCCGGACGGCTTCTCGTTGCGCGAGGTGGCAAGACGCGTCGGCCTCTCCCCGTCCGCGCTCTACAACCACTTCGAGAACCGCGAGGCGCTCATCAACGCGCTTGCCTTCGAGTGCGTGCAGCTGCTCGGCGCCTACTTCGCGCCTACTCGCGCGGCGGTTACCGCGTCGGAACGGCTGCGCGAGCTGGGAGCGGCGTACCTGCGCTTCGCCGCCGAAGAACCCGTGCGCTACCGGCTCGTCTTCGACATGCTGGAAAGCCCCGTTGCCAACTGGGACCACTACGTAGCAGTGGCGTACCCCTTCACCGCGCTGGTCGAGGCGGTTGAGAGCGGGCTTGCCACTGGCGAGTTCACCGATCGGGCTGGCCGTAGCGCGAGTGGCATCGCCTTCGGCATGTGGGCCCTTGTACACGGAAGCGTGATGCTTCGCGCCCACCACCTCGCACATGTGAGCATCGACCTCGATGCGCTGTGCATGACCGCCATCGACGACTACCTAGCTGGCCTGCACAAAGAGCAGCCAGCCGAACCGAAGAAGAGAGGGACCCGATGAAGACCGGTCGCCAGCGGCTGCGCAGGCTACTCATCGCACTGTTCTTCCTAGCCCTGCCCATCACTTTGAACTACTACTCCCCCTACCTTATGACCCAGGGCGCAGCGGAGCGTGTCGCCACATTCTCGCTCGTGCTGTGGCTGACCGCCTTCGCGAGCTCGCTCGTGCTAGGTCGCTCGTTCTGCGGCTGGGCGTGTCCCTTCAACGGGCTGCAGCAGCTCTGGGAGTCGGTGGGCGTCCGCCCGCTCAAGCGAGTGCGCTTCCTGGCCGCAACGAAGTACGTGATGTGGACCGCGTGGGTGGCCGGCGTCTTCGGCATCGCGATCGCGGTCGGCGGCTGGCGGAGCTTCAACCCGCTCTACATGACCGAGAACGGGGTGTCGGTCACAGAGGCCGGTAACCTCATCACCTACTTCATGCTCGTCGCGATCACACTCGCTCCGGCCGCCCTTGGCCGCCGCGGCTTCTGCCGCTACTTCTGCCCCTTCGGCGTCTGGGGCATCGTGGGCGAGCGTCTCGGCTCGCTGCTGCGCCTCCCCCGCCTGCGCCTCACGGCCGACTCCAGCGCGTGCACGTCGTGTGGCAGCTGCTCCCGCAACTGCCCGATGCAGCTGCCCGTCCAAGAGATGGTCGCCGCCGAGT
>DASRYH010000067.1:0-30537 GCA_035687245.1 Coriobacteriia bacterium | reverse complement strand
ATCCGTGGTGCGGCCGCCGGTGACCTGCTCATCCAGATTCGCGTGAAGGAAGACGACTACCTGCACCGCCAGGGCGATGACCTGCACTGCAAGGCCAACGTGAGCATCACGCAGGCCGCGCTGGGTGCTGACATCCCCGTGGCAGGCATTCTCGAGGAGAACGAGATCAACGTGCCCGCGGGCACGCAACACGGCGACACCATTCGCCTCAAGGGCCGCGGCATGCCGCGTCACGGAAGCAGCTCGCGCGGAGACCTCATTGTGCATCTGGGGATTGAGGTTCCCAAGAAGCTCTCTAAGCGCCAGAAGGAGCTTCTGAAGGAGCTCGCAGACGAATTCGGCGACGCGACGCGCACGGAGCGCAACCCGCTCGAGAAGCTCCGCGACTGGCTGACGAGCTAGCGAGCCCACGGCAATGTCTGCGCCCCGATTCTTCCTGACCGACGCGCTGCCGAAAGGCGAGGGCGCGGTTGTCGCGCCACTCGCCGCCGAGGACCTGCACCACGCGCGCTCGGTGCTGCGAATCGCTGCGGGCGAAGAGGTCGAACTCATCGAGCCGGGCGGCGGTGGCTGGCGCACGCGTGTGACGGCCGTGAGTGCCGACTGCCTCGAAGTGGAGCCGCTCGAGCAGCTCGAGCTGCGCTTCCACCCGAGAATCACGCTCGTACAGGGCGTGGCCAAGGGCGAGAAGATGGACGCGATCGTTCGGCAGGCTGTAGAGGTGGGCGCAGTCGAGATCGTGCCGGTGTTCTTCGAGCGTTCGGTGGTGAAGCTGGACGCCAAGAAGCGGGCCGATCGCGGCACGCGCTGGCGCCGTATCGCGAAGTCAGCTGCCGAACAGTCGCACCGCGACTCGGTCCCGGTGGTGCACGATCCCGCCACCCTCGAAGAAGCGCTGCCCATCATCGCCGCGCACGACGGCGTCATCGTCGTGTGGGAAGAAGCGCGCGGGCAGGGACTCGCCGCAGGCGTCGCCTCGTGGGCGACAGAGCCGGGTGTGCGAGTTGCTCTCGTAGTGGGTCCCGAGGGCGGGCTGTCGGCAACAGAGGTCGCGAGGCTCGAGGAGCTCGGAGCGGTACCTGTCACGCTGGGCGCGACTATCCTGCGAACGGAGACGGCAGCCATCGTGGCGCTTGCGCTCGCGGTGCACGCATTCGGCGGGCTGGGTGCGCACCAGTGAGCGGGCTCAAGGTCGCGTTTCGTACGCTGGGCTGCAAGGTCAATCGCGTGGAGAGCGAAGACATCGCCGCTGACCTGCTGGGACGCGGTATCCAGCTTGCCGAAGAGGACGCGGCCTCCGTCATCGTGGTGAACACGTGCACCGTCACCGGCGAGGCCGACGCCAAGGCGCGCAAGGCCGTGCGCCAGGCGCTCAAGGCCGCCGGTGAGCCGCTGGTCGTGGTGACGGGCTGTCTCGCGGCACTCGACGCCGAAGGGCTTGAGGCGCTAGGCGAGCGTGTGATCGCCGAGCCCGACAAGGAGCGCGTCGCATCGCGAGTCGCCGAGGCACTGGGCCTCGAATCGGAAGAACCTCACGGTCACGCCGTGCGCTCTGGCCAAGGCTTCCGTACCCGCGCGCTGCTCAAGATCGAGGACGGCTGCGACAACTTCTGCAGCTACTGCATCGTGCCGCATGCTCGCGGCGTACCCTGCTCGGTGCCGCTTGCGCGGATCGCGGAGCAGGTGGCCGCACTCGTCGCCGCCGGGGCCGCCGAGATCGTGCTCACCGGCATTAACATCGGTCGCTACTCTGACGGGGACGCGGATCTCGCGAGCGTCGTCGAGACCGTGGCCGCCGCCGGCGTCTCGCGCCTGAGGCTCTCAAGCGTCGAGCCGCCCGACGTGACAGACCGTCTGCTCGCGGTGCTTGCCGCGACGCCTGCCGCCTGTCCGCACCTGCACGTTCCTCTGCAGAGCGGCTCAGATGCGGTGCTGGAGGCGATGGGTCGCAAGTACGCCGTCGCCGATTACCGCGCGATGGTCGAGCGCGCCCGCGCGGCACTGCCGGGGCTCGCGCTCACAACCGACGTCATCGCCGGCTTTCCCACCGAGACCGAGGAGCAGGCCGCCGAAACTGCCGCCTTCGTGCGCGAGATCGGCTTTGCGAAGCTCCACGTCTTCCGTTACTCGCAGCGACCCGGCACGCCCGCGGCCGAGATGCCGCAGGTCACGCCAGAGGCCCGCGCAAGCCGCGCTGAGACCCTTCGGCAGGCGGGGGACGCGATGCGCGACGCCTTCACTGACGCGAGGCTGGGCAGCTTGACCGAGCTGCTCGTCGAGAAGGTCGGGGAGAACGACACCGCCGAAGGCACCACGCCCGACTACCTGCGCGTCGCGCTCTCGGGCGCACCCGGTCTATCCGAGGGCGACCTCGTGAGCGTGCGGCTCAAGCGGCGTCTCGGCTCGATCGTGCTCGCCGAGCTTGCGTAGAGGCCGCGCGACCTTGCTTCGGCACGGCGTTCGCACGAGCAGGGGAACCGCTCGTGGGGTGGTAGAATTCCCGGTAGTGAACAACGCCGTCTTTCTCTGGCGGCTCTCGTGTATATGCGACCAATGATTCGAGGTGTGTGCGCCCATCGTGGATGCGACCCAGATCCGTCTTGTCGTCCCGCCCGACCTCGACATGACGTGCCTTCTTGGCGAAGGGGACCAGCTGCTTCGCCTCATCGAGGACCAGTTCGAGTCTGAAATCAACGTTCGTGGCAATCAGATCACCATCTCCGGCGTGCCGTCTGACAGCCAGACGGTCTCCACGCTGTTTGCGGAGATGATTCAGCTCGTTGAGAAGGGTGAGCCGCTCACCGCCGACGGCCTCGAGCGCTCGATCGACCTGCTGCGCCATAGCGACGTGACTCCCACCGCGCTTCACGGCGACGTGATCCTCTCGCATAAGGGCAAGGCGATCCGCCCCAAGACCGCAGGTCAGAAGCGGTATGTGGACGCGATCCGCAAGAACACCGTCACCTTCGGCGTGGGGCCCGCCGGTACCGGCAAGACGTATCTCGCGATGGCGATGGCGGTCGACGCGCTCAAGCGCAAGGAGATCGGCCGAATCATCCTCACGCGTCCGGCGGTAGAGGCCGGCGAGTCGCTGGGCTTTCTGCCCGGCACGCTCACGGAGAAGGTCGACCCTTACCTGCGCCCGCTCTACGACGCTCTCTTCGACATGATGGATGCCGAGAAGTCCGCGGCACTACTGGAGCGTGGCACGATCGAGATCGCGCCGCTCGCCTACATGCGCGGCCGGACGCTCAACGACAGCTTCGTCATCCTCGACGAGGCCCAGAACACCACGCCCGAGCAGATGAAGATGTTCCTCACGCGCCTGGGCTTCGGAAGCAAGATCGTTATCACCGGCGACATCACCCAGGTCGACCTCCCGCGCGGCAAGTCCGGACTCCGGCTTGTTCGCGGCATCCTTGAGGGCGTTGCGGACTTGGAGTTCTGCGACCTGACGGGCAAAGACGTCGTGCGCCACAAGCTCGTGCAGCGCATCGTGTCTGCCTACGAAGCCTACGAGGAGGCGAAGGACGCCGCCACCGATGGATAGCCTCACCCGCGACCATATGCGCTCGGCAGAGGCTCGTCGCCTCGCGCGACCGGGCGCCGCACTGCGCTGGTTCCCGCCACGCGTAGCTATCGCGCTGGCGAGCTTCGCTATCGTCTGCGGCACGCTCGTCGCCGTCGGGGTCGCGGAGATCTCGCATCTGCACGAGCGGCTACCCGACATCATCGTGTCGGCTGGGCTGGGGGCCTTCGGCGCGGTTGGTGCGATGATCTTTGCCATCGTCGGATTCGTCGTGATCCGCCGGACGCACGCTGGACGCGACTACCGCCTGATCGAGGCCGCCAGTCCCACGCACCCGCTGATGAAGCGCCTGATGACCGAGGCGCCGGGAACCTACGTACACTCTCTTGCGGTCGCGAACCTCTCCGAGGCGGCTGCCGAAGCGCTGCACGCCGATGTGATGACTGCCCGCGTGGGTGGCTACTACCACGATGTGGGCAAGCTGCTGAACCCGTGCTTCTTCTTCGAGAATCAGGAAGAGGACGACAACCCGCACGAGACCACGACACCCGCCGAATCCGCGCGCATCATCAAGGCGCACGTAACCGACGGCATAGTGCTCGCGCGCGACTACCGGCTGCCGGGACCGGTACGCGAGATCGTCGAGCAGCACCACGGCTCCTCGCTCGTGCGCTACTTCTTCCACAAGGCGTCGCAGACCGATGCCGGTGTCGTCGAGTCCGACTTCCGCTACCCGGGCCAGCCCCCAATCTCGCGTGAGGCCGCGATCGTCATGCTCGCCGACGCAAGCGAGGCCACCGTGCGTGCGATGAACCACCCCTCGGTCGACAAGATCGAGGAGGTCGTGCGCCGCGTGATCGACGAACGTGACGAGGATGGGCAGCTTAACGAGAGCGGGCTTTCGGCAGAAGACAAAGAGACGATCATTGCCGTGTTCGTGCGCCAGCTCGTGGGTATCTGCCACGTGCGCTGCGCATATCCCGAGCGCTAGACCGAAAGGCCACCGATGCAGATCAGCGTTTTGAGCCACCGCGAGCCCGAGCCGCTCGACCTTGAGACCTTCGAGCGACTGGCCGCCTTCGTGCTCGAGCGTGAGGAGGTCCCCGACGCCGTCGAGCTCTCCGTCGCGCTCGTCGACATCGAGGAGATGACCGAGCTCAACGGGCAGTATCGCGGCAAGGAAGGCCCCACCGACGTGCTGTCATTCCCGTGTGACGACCCCTGCATGCTTGCCGAAGAAGGCGAGGAGGTCGCAATCGGGGATGTGGTGATCGCGCCGGTCATCGCCGAGCAGCAGGCGCTCGAGTACGGCCACACCGTGGAAGAGGAGCTCAACCTGCTGCTCGTGCACGGCGTGCTGCACCTGCTGGGATACGACCACATCGAGGATGACGACGCCGCTGCGATGCAGGCGCGAGAGCGCGCGCTGCTCGAGGCGTGGGTTTCGGCGAGCTGAGGCAGCCGGTGAAGAAGAGCCGCTCGATCCTCTGGAGCTTCAACTACGCAATCGAGGGCATGGTCTGGACGCTGCGCACGCAGCGCAACATGCGCGTGCACATGGCCGCTGCGGTCGCGACTGCGGTGGCCGCGCTGCTTCTGGGAGTCACGCGGCTTCAGCTCGTGGCGATCATCTTCGCCATCAGCCTCGTCTTCGTCACCGAGCTGCTCAACACCGCAATCGAAGCTGCGGTCGACGTGGCGACAGATCACTACGATCCCATCGCCAAGATCGCCAAGGACGTAGCAGCGGGTGCCGTGCTAGTCGCTGCCATCAACGCGCTCATCATCGCCTACCTGGTGCTCTTCGACCCTGTGAAGCGCGTAATGGCCCGAGGGCTTCAGTGGATCAAGTTCGCGCCGGCCGATCTCACGGTCATCGCACTGGGGATCGTGCTGCTCATGGTGCTCATCTTCAAAGGTATCTCGCGCGAGGGCACGTGGATGCAGGGGGGCTGGCCGAGCGGGCATTCGGCAGTTGCCTTTGGCGCAGCCACGATCATCGCCTACGTCTCGTGGAATCCGGGCCTCGCTGCGCTCGCGTTCTTCATTGCGGCACTCGTCGCGCAGAGCAGGGTCGAGGGTGAGATCCACTCGATTCGGCAGACGATCGTGGGCAGCCTGCTCGGAATCGTGCTGGTGACACTGGTCTTTCAGCTATTCTTTCGGTAGGGGCTCGCTGATGCCGCCCCGCGAACACGGACCGGGACGCACATGCTGCTGATCGCCATAGCTATCACCCTTGCACTACTCGCGCTCTCAGCGCTGTTGGCTGCGGCAGAGACCTCATCGATGTTGCTCACCCCGGGCCGCGTGCACCGCTTGGTGGAGGCGCAGGTCGCGGGGGCCGAGAGTCTCGAAACGCTCTTCGAGATCAAGCACCGCCTTCGGGCTGCGAGCGCGCTTGTCGCCGGGCTGTTATTCGCGTGCGCCGGCTACACCGGCTGGCAGGCGGGATGGAGCGCGCTGCTCGCCATCGACGGCACGGTCACGACGATCGGTGGGGCGGCCGCGACGGCAGTCGCCTGTATCGCCGGAGCGCTCGTCGTCATCATGCTCGTGCACTCGCTCGGCCAAGCGCTTCCGCGCACACTGGCGGCGGGCAATCCCGAGGCGATCGGTCTGCAGGCCTCCAAGACGGCGCTGCCCTTCGTCAAGCTCCTTCACCCGATCACCAAGGCGCTCGGTGCGCCGTGGAAGTGGATGGCAGGCACATTCGGCGCCGAAAGCCTGCCGAGCCCGTGGTCGGCCGCACCCGAGTGGCGCGTGAGCGAGGGCGGCGAGGAGACTGATCGCGATGAGGCGGAAGAGGCGCTGCTCGAGGCCGTCTCCGACTTCGCCGAAAAGGTCGCGCGCGAGATTATGGTGCCGCGCACCGACGTCACTGCGCTGCCGGACACGACCACGGTGGCTGAGGCGATCCGCACCATCGACGAGACGGGTTACTCGCGCCTGCCCGTCTACCACCAGTCGATCGACGACATACGCGGGGTGCTCTACGCCAAGGACGTACTGCTCGCTTTGGGCAGGGAGTCGGCCAACAGCGGGACGCGTGTCTCGCGGCTCGCGCGGACGCCCTACTTCGTACCTGAAACCAAGCCCGTCGAAGAGCTGCTGCTTGAGATGCGCACGCGTACTCACATCGCTGTCGTCGCCGACGAGTATGGTGGTACCGCAGGCATCGTGACGCTCGAAGACCTTCTCGAGGAGATCGTCGGTGAGATATCCGACGAGTACGACATCGAGGAGCCGCTTCTGGTGGAGCTGGGCGAGGGGCGGTATCGTCTCGATGCGCGGCTTCCAGTCGATGACCTGAACGACATCTTTGACACTGATCTCGACACCGATGCCGACTCTGTAGGCGGTTTGTTCATCGAGACCTCGGGGCGCATTCCCGAGCTTGGGGAGTCGATTGACATAGAAGGGCTTCGCCTGACGGTGACCGACAGGCAGGAGACCCGGATTCGCCAACTGACAGTCGAACCCGCGCCGCGGGTGGAAGGAGAGACAGGTGCGTAACCTCACTCAGCCCGATCTCGCACTACTCGCATTCGCACGTGAGGCACAGGAGAAGGCGTACGCGCCCTACTCGGAGTTCCGCGTGGGAGCCGCCGTATACACCGCCGAGGGAGAGATCTTCCAGGGTGTGAACATCGAGAACGCCGCCTATCCGGCAACCACCTGCGCCGAGCGCGCGGCTGTCGCCGCGGCCGTTTCGGCAGGCTATCGCGACATCACCGCCGTGGCGGTAGTGGGCGACTCTGAGGCCCCGACGGTGCCGTGCGGCACGTGTCGCCAGATCCTGGCCGAGTTCAACCCGGAGATGCGCGTGATCATGGGCGCCCAGAGCGATGACGTCATGGTCATGACGCTCGACGAGCTGCTGCCCGAGGCTTTCGTGCGCGGGTATCTGGACCAGGACGCGACCAAGTAGTGGCAAAGACCCCGGACCTTGAAGGAATCGAGCAGGTAAAGAGCGGATTCGTCGCCCTCGTGGGACGGCCGAACGCCGGCAAGTCCACGCTCACCAACGCGCTTGTGGGCGAGAAGGTGGCTATCACGAGCGACACGCCGCAGACCACGCGGCACCGCCTGCGCGCCGTCGTGGACCGTGACGACTCTCAGATCGTGCTCGTCGACACGCCCGGCTTGCACAAGCCGCACGACGCGTTGGGCGAGGAGCTCAACCGAAGCGCGCTCAAGGCGCTCGAGGACGTCGATGTGGTGGCCATGCTCGTGGATGCTACCAAGCCCGTCGGCGGCGGTGACCGCTGGGTCGCCGAGCACGTGGCCCGCTCGCGCGGCAAGAAGATCCTCGTGCTCACCAAGGCCGACATCGCCAACGCGGAGCAGGTTGACCTTCAGCTCGCCACTGCACAGAAGCTGATGGACTTCGACGAAGTCGTCGTCCTTTCGGCAGTCGAGGGCTTCAATCTCGAAGGATTCCTCGCGGCCGTGGCGGCCTATCTGCCGCAAGGCCCGCGCTGGTTCCCTCGCGACATGCCCACCGATCAGTCGGTCGAGGTGATGATCGCGGAGTTCATTCGCGAGAAGGTACTGCGCTCGACGTTCGACGAGGTACCGCATGCGGTTGGCGTCGTGGTGGAGCAGGCGGAGCAAGACCTCAAGCACGACCTCACGAAGCTGTGGGCGATCATCTACGTGGAGCGCGACTCCCAGAAGGGCATCATCATCGGGAGGGGTGGCGAGATGATCAAGCGCATCGGAAGCGAAGCGCGCGAGGACCTCGAGCGCCTCTTGGGCACGCGCATATTCCTCGAGCTTACTGTGAAGGTGAAGAAGGACTGGCGCCGCGATGCATCGCAGATTCGGCGCTTCGGCTACGGAGAAGGACGCTAACGTCATGGACGAGCGGACGCTTGCAAGCTACATAGACCAGACGCTACTCAAGCCCACCGTCGGCCTTGCTGAGGCGGGCGAGTGGATGGAGGCGAACCGCGAGTTCGGCTTCGCGACGCTGTGCGTCTCGCCGTTCCTTGTGCCGCTCGCTTCGCAGCGTCTCGCCGGCAGTGCTACCGCCGTGTGCTCTGTCGCGGGCTTCCCGCTGGGCTACTCACTTACCGAGACCAAGGCCGAGGAGTCCGTGCACCTTGTGGAGCTGGGCTGCGCCGAGGTGGACATGGTCGTCAACATCGCTGCGCTCCTCGAAGGTGAAGACGCGCTCGTGCGTGACGACATCAAGGCCGTCGTCGACGCCGTGGAGTCGATCTCGGGCGGCGAGGCCTTTGTGAAGGTCATCCTCGAGACCGGGTACCTGGAGGAGAGAGATGTCGTGCGCGGCTGCGAGCTGGCCGTAGAGGCGGGCGCTGCGTTCGTGAAGACCTCGACCGGCTTCGGCCCTCGCGGTGCGAGCGTGCGCGACGTCGAGCTCATGCGTGCGACGGTCGGCCCCGACATCGGCGTGAAGGCCGCAGGTGGCATCCGCGACCTGGATGCCGCGCTCGCGATGATCGACGCTGGTGCCACTCGCGTCGGCACCTCCGCAGGCAGCGAGATCCTCGCTCAGCTGCGCGCTCGCGCCTAACCGCGCGCTCTCGCCATGCCGTCATACCCGCTGACAGCGCTCGTGCTTCGCAAGACGAAGCTGGGGGAGACCGACCTCATCCTCACACTGCTTGCCGAAGACGGCACGCAGGTGCGCGCCGTTGCCAAGGGGCTTCGCAAGCCAGGCTCCCGATTTGGCGCGCGTCTGGAACCCTACGCGGTAGTCGATCTGCTGATGCATACCGGCAAGAGCCTTGAGATCGTCTCCGAGGCGCGCAGCGTCGCCCCGCACGCGGCACTTCGCGAAGACCTTGATCGCTCCGCCGCGGCAGCGGTGGTGGCCGACATGCTCGACAAGATCGCAGTTGAGGCTCAGACCGAGCCGCGCCTCTTCGGCCTGGCGGGCGCGACGCTCGACGCCATGGAGACCGCACCGGTCGATGCTCTGCCCTCGCTCGTGGTGGCGTTCCTCGTCAAGGCGCTTGCGATGCATGGATACCGCCCTGAGCTCGAGGCGTGCGCAGCGTGCACCTCTGAGGTCGCCGGCAGCGCCGCGTTCTCGCTATCGCACGGCGGCGTTCTCTGCACATCGTGCGGCGGTGCGGATGCTTCGGCGCTACGCTTCTCTGAGGCCGCCCGAAAGTGGTTGAGCCACCTACTCGCCTCCACGATGGCCGATATCGCTGCCGAAGAGGTGCCGGCCGCGGCCGTCTACGACTGCTTCGTGCTGGTGCGCAGCTTCGTCGTCTACCACGTCCCATCGCGCCTCAAAGCACTCGACTTCTACGCGGGCATGATGCCGGCACGCTAGGCAGACGCATGCGCTGCCTCTTCGCGTCCCACGGGCCGTGCCTTCCGTGTAAGATATTCGGCACTCGCGCCAGCCGCGAGGACCTGTCCCGAATTCGAGAGGGCCATCGGCTGATGAGTTCGCTTACGTTCCAAGACATCATCCTTACGCTGTCGCGTTACTGGGCCGATCAGGGCTGCGTCGTCTTGCAGCCCTACGACACCGAGGTCGGTGCGGGCACGTTCCACCCGGCCACTACGCTGCGCTCGCTGGGCCCGGACACGTGGCGTACCGCCTACGTGCAGCCCTCGCGCCGCCCCACCGACGGCCGCTACGGCGAGAACCCCAACCGCTTGCAGCACTACTACCAGTACCAGGTCATTCTGAAGCCGAGCCCTGACAACGTGCTCGACCTCTACTTCGACTCTCTGCGCGCGATAGGCATCGAGCCCGCCGAGCACGACATCCGGCTCGTGGAAGATGACTGGGAGTCGCCCACGCTGGGTGCCTGGGGTCTGGGCTGGGAGGTGTGGCTGAACGGCATGGAGTGCACGCAGTTCACCTACTTCCAGCAGGTTGGCGGATTCGAGTGTCGCCCAGTGCCTGCCGAGATCACCTACGGCCTCGAGCGCCTCGCGATGTACATCCAGGGCGTGGACAGCGTCTACGACCTCGTGTGGTGCGTCGGTCCCGACGGCCATACCTTCACCTACGGCGACGTCTTCTTGCGCAACGAGCAGCAGTACTCCGCCTACAACTTCGAGATCGCCGACGTGGACATGCTGCTCGGCCTCTTCTCCACCTACGAGAACGAGTGCAAGCGCACCCTGGAGGCCGGCTACGTGCTTCCCGCCTACGACTTCGTGCTGAAGTGCTCCCACGCCTTCAACCTGCTCGACGCGCGCGGCGCCATCAGCGTGACGGAGCGCCAGGGCTACATCCTGCGAGTGCGCGCGATCGCCAAGGCGTGCTGCGAGGCCTACATCGAACTCATCACGCCACCCGCCGAAGGTGACGCTGCTGAAGGCTCGGATGCCCCGGAAGGCGGTGATGCCTGATGCAGGGTCGCGACCTGATCTTCGAGATCGGCACCGAGGAGCTGCCATCTTCGGCGGTCTACTCCGGGATCGAGCAGCTCTCCGTGGCCGTCCCCGCTGCGCTGCGTGAAGCTCGCCTCGAGTACGACGAGGTCACCGTCATGGCGACGCCGCGTCGCCTGGCCGTGCTCGTCACCTCGCTTGCCGAGCGCCAGCCGGATGCCACCGAGCGCCACAAGGGCCCGGCCGCCAAGGCCGCCTTCGACGTCGCAGGCAACCCCACCAAAGCCGCTGAGGGCTTCGCTCGCGGCAAAGGTGTGCCGGTCGAGTCGCTCGAGCTCGTCGAGGACGAAGCCGGTGCTTACGTCTACGCCACGGTCGAGACTGTCGGCGTGGACGCGTCTGAAGTACTCCCCGGGCTGCTGGGCCGCATCATCGAGAACCTCGAGTGGGCCAAGTCGCAGCGCTGGGGGAGCGGCAACGTGCGCTTCCCGCGCCCGGTGCGCTGGCTGCTCGCACTGCATGGAGGCGCCGTCGTGCCCGTCACCTTCGGCGACCTGACTGCGGGCGACGTCACCTACGGCCACCGCTTCCTGGCGCCTGGCGCCATCCGCATCACCGAGGCCGCCGGCTATGTCTCAGCTCTCGAGGCGGGCAAGGTCATCGTCAACCAGAATCGCCGCGCGCAGCTGTTGCGGGAGGGCATCCACGAGGCGGGCGCCGGCGCAGGTGGCCGCGCAGTCATCGCAGAGAAGACCTTTGCCGAGGTCGTGAACCTCGTCGAGTGGCCCACAATCGGCGTCGGCACCTTCGACGAGGGGTTCCTCGCCGTGCCGCGCGAGATGCTCGAGTACGCTATGGGCGGCCACCAGCGCTACTTCGCCATCGAGAACGCCGATGGCGGGCTGGCAAACCGCTTCATAGTCGCCCACAACGGCGCGCCCGAGCGCACCGAGGCGATCGTTCGCGGTCACGAGCGCGTCATCCGGGCGCGCCTGGCCGACGCGGCGTTCTTCTATCACGAGGACCTCGCTGTTCCGCTCGAGACGTGGCTTTCCAAACTCGAGACGGTTGTCTTCCAGGAGAAGCTCGGTACAGCTGCGGCCAAGGTCGCGCGCGTCGAGCGCCTCGTGGCCAAGCTCGCCGAAGACCTGGGCGCTCCGGCTGACGAGGCCGCGTTCGCGGAGCGTGCCGCGCATCTGGCCAAGGCCGACCTCGTGACCAACGCGGTCGTCGAGTTCACCGACCTGCAGGGCGTCATGGGCCGCTACTACGCGACCGCCGCCGATGAAGAGCCGCAGGTCGCACTCGCGATCGAGGAGCACTACCGTCCGCGCTTCGCCGGCGACGAGCTGCCCTCCACGCTCGCCGGCCGTCTCGTCTCAATCGCCGACAAGACCGACACCATCTGCGGCATCTTCGCCATCGGCAAGGCGCCGAAGGGCTCGGCCGACCCGTTCGCTCTGCGCCGCAGCGCCATCGGCGTGCTGCAGATGGCGCTTGGCGGCACCGCCATCACGCTCGACACGCTCATCACCGACGGCCTCGAGCCGCTCTCGGGCGTCGTTGAGTTCGACGTCGATGCCATCGGCTCCGCCATCCGCGAGTTCTTCGTCGGTCGTCTTGAGAAGATCCTGCGCGACCGCGGCCATGCCTACGACACCGTCGGCGCCGTGCTTGCAGTGAGCGCCAACGACCCGTCAGACGCGTTGCATCGCTGTGAGGCCCTTTCGGCGTTCCGCGCATCCAGCGACGACATGGAAGACCTCTCGATCGCCTTCGCGCGTGCGAAGAACCTCGCGAAGCCCGAGCTGGGTGTGGCTACCGACGCTGCGATCATGGGCGCCGAAGAGAGCGCGCTTGCCACGGCGCTCGATGACGCGGAGACAGGCATCGGATCGCTCTTTGACCAGCACGCGTACTCGGCAGTGCTCGAGGCCTTTGCTTCGCTGCGTGGCCCGATCGATGCGTTCTTCGACGGCGTCATGGTCATGGACGAGGACGAGGCGCTGCGCACGAACCGTCTGCGGCTGCTGAACCGCTTCGTGGCGCTATTCGAGCGCTTCGCCGACTTCAGCGCACTCGCGGGCTAGGGCGCAGATGACTGAACGACTTCCAATCTCGATCCACGTCGTCTCCGACTCGCTCGGTGAGACGGGGGAGATGGTCGCGCGCGCAGCGGTTGGCCAGTTCGAGCCGGACTCGTTTCGGATCGAGCGCCTGCCCAAGATCGAATCACCCGAGCAGCTCCGCCGCGAGGTCAAGTCGCACTGCGGGCGCTACTGCATCTTCTTCTACACGCTCGTTGACCAGTCGCTCTGCGATGAGATGCGCAAGCTGTGCGACGAGGGCGTCAACGGCGTCGACCTGCTCAGTCCCGCACTGCGCCTGCTTATCGACGTCACTGGCTACGAGCCGACGGGTGAAGCGGGCTCCATTCGGCGCACCGACGAGGACTACTTCGACCGCATCGAGGCCATGGAGTTCGCCGTCAAGCACGACGACGGCCGCAATCCCGAGGGCTACATCGACGCCGACGTCGTGCTCGTGGGCGTCTCGCGTACCAGTAAGACGCCGCTCTCGATGTATCTCGCATTCAAGGGCATCCGGGTGGCCAACTACCCGTTCGCGCCGGGTATCGATCCCCCGCGCGAGCTCTTCGAAGTCGACCCGCGCAAGGTCTTTGGACTCGTGACCGATCCCGAAGTGCTGCTCGAGATCAGGCGCGAGCGCATGCGCGAGTTGGGTACTTGGGTGCCTGGCTACGCCGAGCGTGAATCGGTCGAGGTCGAGCTCGAGGAGGCGCGTGCGCTCATGCGCAGGATCGGCTGCCTCGTCGTTCACACCGACAACCGAGCGGTGGAAGAGGCGGCGCAAGAGATTCTTCGGCACATCAACGAAGCGGTCCATACTTCGGACTGAGTCGTGGTGGATACAGGCGCGCCAATAACGCGCGTCGAGCATGATTCGGTACGGTATCATTCGTGAGGCTGGGTCCCCGCACAGTAAGGGAGAGGGAAGTTGTCGGACGTCAAGCGCGTTTACGCATTCGGCGGAGGACGCACCGAGGGCAACAAGGACTTGAAGTTCGTCCTTGGAGGCAAGGGCGCGAACCTCGCTGAGATGGCCAACATGGGCCTGCCGGTTCCTCCTGGGTTCACCATCACATGCCAGGCGTGCATGGAGTACTACAACTCGACCCCGCCGGGCTTCCCTGAGGGTCTTTCCGAAGAGATCGCGACTTACGTCGCTGAGCTCGAGGAGAAGATGGGCAAGAAGCTGGGCGACCCCGGTGACCCGATGCTTGTTTCCGTGCGCTCCGGCTCACCCTTCTCGATGCCGGGCATGATGGACACGGTCCTGAACCTGGGCCTGAATGACATCTCGGTCCAAGGCGTCATCGCCCAGACCGGCAACGAGCGTTTCGCGTGGGACAGCTATCGCCGCTTCGTGCAGATGTTCTCCAAGGTCGTGCTCGATGTTGAAGGCGACCTGTTCGAGAACGCCATCAACAAGATGAAGCTTGACCGCGGCGTGAAGGTCGACACCGAGCTTTCGGCGGCCGACATGAAGACGCTCACCGGACAGTTCAAGGCCATCGTCGCCGAGCATGTCGACGGTGCCGAGTTCCCCGAGCTCGTCGGTGCCGACGGCAAGATCGCGTTTCCGCAGGACGTCTCCCAGCAGCTTCACCTGGCCATCGAGGCCGTCTTCCGCAGCTGGAACAACCGTCGCGCGATCGACTACCGCCGCATGGAGAAGATCGCCGACGATCTGGGCACGGCAGTAAACGTCCAGACGATGGTCTTCGGCAACAAGGGAGAGACCTCGGCGACGGGCGTCGGCTTCACCCGTAACCCCGCCGACGGCACCAACGAGTACTACGGCGACTTCCTCACCAACGCACAGGGTGAAGACGTCGTGGCCGGCATCCGCAACACGGAGCCGATCTCCGAGCTCAAGATCGTTCCCGGTCTTGAGTCTGCCGGCGCCGAGCTCGATGGGGTCTTCGAGACCCTCGAGAACGCCTACCGCGACATGTGTGACATCGAGTTCACCATCGAGCAGGGCAAGCTATGGATGCTGCAGACTCGCGTGGGTAAGCGCACCGCGCGCGCTGCTTTGAAGATCGCGGTCGACATGGTGGGCGAGGGCATGATCACGCGCGAGGAAGCCATCCTGCGCATCGACCCGGCCCAGCTCGACCAGCTGCTCCACCCGCAGTTCGACACCACCGCCAACTACGACGTGCTCGCCAAGGGTCTCAACGCAAGCCCGGGCGCGGCGGTGGGCGAAGTCGTCTTCTCAGCCGATGACGCCGAAGCGGCCGTAGCCGCTGGCCGCAAGGTCATCCTCGTGCGCTGGGAGACCACTCCCGACGACCTGCACGGCATGATCGCCGCTCAGGGCATCCTCACCTCGCACGGCGGCAAGACGAGCCACGCGGCGGTCGTCGCCCGCGGCATGGGCAAGCCCTGCGTCTGTGGCGCCGACCGCCTCAAGATCGACGCCGCGAACAAGAAGGCCGCCATCGAAGGTACAGACGTCGTGCTCACCGAGGGCGACATCATCTCGATCGACGGCACCACCGGCATCGTCGTGCTGGGCGCCGTCGAGCTCGTGCAACCTGAGGTCTCGGGCGACTTCGACACGATTCTTGCCTGGGCCGACGAGTTCCGAACCACCGGCGTGCGCGCCAACGCCGACACCCCCGATGACGCCGCACTGGGTCGCAGCTTCGGCGCCGCAGGCATCGGTCTGTGCCGTACCGAGCACATGTTTCTTGGCGAGCGCAAAGACATCATCCAGCGCTTCGTCCTGAACGAGGACGCTCCCACGCGTGGCGCCGCGCTCTCCGAGCTGCTCGATGCGCAGACCGGCGACTACTTGGGCATCTTCGAGGCCATGGACGGCCTGCCTGTGACCGTCCGCCTGCTCGACCCGCCGCTGCACGAGTTCCTCGACTCGCCTCGCGAGCTTGAGGTCGAGATCGTCAAGGCCGAGTGCGCCGGTGCGTCTGCCGAAGAGCTCGCCGGCAAGCGCAAGCTGCTCTCCCAGATCGACGCGATGGCCGAGATGAACCCGATGCTGGGTCTGCGCGGCTGTCGTCTGGGCATCATGTTCCCCGAGCTCTACGCGATGCAGGCCCGCGCCATCACGCTGGCCGCCTGCCAGCTCAAGAAGCAGGGGAAGGACCCGCGCCCCGAGATCATGATCCCGCTCGTCTCGGTCAAGGCCGAGCTCGAGATTCTGCGTGCTGAGTGCGAGAAGATCGTCGCCGACGTCAAGGCTGAGTGCGGCGTCGAGATCGACATCCCGATCGGCACGATGATCGAGCTGCCGCGCGCGGCAGTGACCGCCGACGAGATCGGAGAGGTCGCCGACTTCTTCAGCTTTGGCACCAACGACCTCACGCAGACCGCCTTCGGCTTCTCGCGTGACGACATCGAGAGCAAGTTTCTGCCGCGCTACCTCGAGCGCAAGGTGCTGCCGCGCAACCCCTTCGAGACGATCGACGAGGGCGTTGCCAAGCTCGTCGAGCTCGGCTGCAAGCTCGGCCGCCAGGCCAACCCGAAGATCAAGCTCGGCGTCTGCGGTGAGCACGGCGGCGACCCGGACTCGGTCAAGCGCTTCTTCAAGGCCGGCCTCGACTACGTTTCCTGCTCGCCCTACCGCGTGCCGCTGGCACGTCTCGCGGCAGCGCAGGCCAAGCTGGCTGAGAACGCGAAGGCCTCGGATAACCGCTAGTCGCGCATCTGAGTACCCAAGAGCCTGAATGCGGGCCCGGTCGGAGTCATTCGGCCGGGTCCGTTCGTTTCAGCGCGCAGCGTGCGCGTCTCACGCGGCCAGCCTGCGCTAGAATCGAGTGACCATGATGATCATCAGCCGAAAAGACCTCGAAGCAGCTGAGCACGAGCGCCTGCGGCCGCAGGCGGCGTTCTCAGATGCCACTCGTGGGCGCGAGACGCCGGTGGAGCTCGACCCGTACCGGACCGAGTACCAGCGCGACCGCGACCGCATCTTGCACTGCAAGGCCTTTCGGCGGCTTTCACACAAGACGCAGGTCTTTCTCACACCCGAGGGCGATCACTACCGCACGCGGCTTACGCATACGCTCGAGGTCGCGCAGATCTCGCGTTCGATCGCACGCGTGCTGGGGCTCAACGAGGACCTCACCGAAGCCATCGCGCTCGGCCACGACCTCGGGCACACGCCGTTCGGTCACACGGGGGAGAGCGCTCTCGACGACGCCCTCAAAGCGATCGCGGCCGATTACCCGGACGCGCCAAAGGCCTACCACCACAACGAGCAGTCGCTTCGCATCGTGGAGTCGCTCGAATACGAGGGACACGGGCTGAACCTCACGTGGGAGGTACGCGACGGCATCCTTGGCCACACAGGTGGTCACATGCCTGAGACGCTTGAGGGCCGCATCGTACGGGTCGCAGACCGTATCGCCTACGTGAACCACGATATCGACGACGCAGTACGCGCCAAAGTGCTCTCAGAAGACGAGCTGCCGAAGGCTCCGCTCGAAGTCCTGGGCCACCGGCACGCCGCGCGCATCACCACGATGATCAACGACCTCATCGAGACGTCTGCCGATATCGACGATATCCGCATGTCGCCACGCGTCTGGGACGCGATGATGGAGATGCGGAGCTACCTGTTCGACAACGTCTACTTCTCCGCGCGTGCCAAGGCCGAAGAGCCGAAGGCCTACCGCGTTGTCCAAGGCCTCTTCCAGCACTACCTCACGCACTCTGACGAGCTCTCAGCGGAGTTCAAACCGAAAGCGGGCGAGGAGCCGATACAGCGCATCGTCGACTACGTGGCGGGCATGACCGACCGGTTCGCAATTCGCGACTTCGAGCGCATCTTCATTCCTAAGAAGTGGCTGGTCTAACCACGGCGAGTTTCCGGTGTGTTTCGCGTCCCCACCGTTCACGGAACTTGCGCTCGCGAAAAAAGAGGAAGCGCCCGCACAGTAAAGAAACTGTTGCGGAAGGTGCTCAGAACCGAAAGGTACTGTGCACGGGTCCGGAACCTACGAGTGACGAGCCGAGGCGTATGCAATATGGACAACGGGAATGACCCGTTGGCGGATTTGAAAGCGTTTTCACTGACGAAGGAAGAGCTCTACGAACGGCTGGGAACATCTGAAGCGGGCCTGACCAGTCAAGAAGCCGCTGCACGACTCGAGCGCTACGGCCCCAACGAGATCCGCGAGATCCGCGGACGCTCTCTCATCCTCAAGTTCCTCGAGAACTTCTACCATCTCTTCGCGATCATGTTGTGGGTCGGCGGTGGCTTGGCCTTTGTCGCCAAGATGCCGCAGCTCGGCTGGGCGATCTTCGCGGTCATCATCATCAACGCGGTCTTCTCTTTCTGGCAGGAGTTCCGCGCGAACAAGGCCACCGAAGCGTTGAAGCGGATGATCCCGCACAAGACGAAGGTGGTGCGCGACGGACAGACGACCGAGATTCTCGCCTCTGACATCGTGCCGGGCGACATCGTCGTGCTCGAAGAGGGCGACAGCATCTCAGCCGACTCCCGCCTGATCGAGGAGTTCGAGCTGCGCACCAACAACGCCACGCTCACGGGAGAGTCCGAGCCGGTGCGCAAGACGGCGGCCCCGCACAGTAACGATGGGCTGACCGTCATCGAGATGCCCAACCTCATCTTCGCTGGGACGTCAGTCGCATACGGCGGTGGCCGCGCCGTGGTCGTCGCGACAGGCATGGGCACGCAGTTTGGCAAGATCGCCGAGCTTACCCAAAGCGTCGAAGAGCAGCTGAGCCCGCTCCAGAAGGAGATGGGCAAGATCACGCAGACCGTCGCGGTGATCGCTACCGCGATCGGCGTTAGCTTCTTCCTGCTTGCGCACTTCGTGATGGGCAAGCCGCTCATCGAGGGCTTCGTCTTCGCGGTCGGCATCATCGTGGCCCTCGTACCTGAAGGCCTGCTGCCGACCGTAAGCCTCGCACTCGCTATGGGTGTGCAACGTATGGCCGGTCGCCATGCGCTCATCAAGAAGCTCTCCAGCGTCGAGACGCTGGGCTGCACGACAGTCATCTGCACGGACAAGACCGGAACGCTCACCAAGAACGAGATGACCGTGCGAGACATCTGGGTCAACGGTCAGCATATCGAGGTCTCGGGTGCCGGCTACGAGCCGACAGGCGATTTCGGAACCGGCGCGCACACGCTCACAGAGGACCAGCTGCAGGCGATCGAGACTCTCATGCGTGCTGCGGCCTTCTGCAACAATGCCCGACTTATCGAGCCAGGTGGCGAAGTAGACAGCTGGACGATTCTTGGCGATCCGACCGAGGCGGCACTTCTGGTTGCGGCGAGGAAGGCCGGCTTCGACTACGAGGCCGAGATCTCTCAGGATCCGCGCATTCATGAGCTGCCGTTCGACTCGGTGCGCAAGCGCATGACCACGGTGCATATGCACAAGTTCGGAAAGATCGGCTACGTCAAAGGTGCGCCGAGAGAAACGATCGAACTGTGCACCCAGATTGCGACGCCGGATGGTGCTGTGCCGCTGACGGATGAGATGCGATCCAAGGTCATCGCTCAGAACGACGCGTTCGCGCGAGATGGGCTCCGAGTCCTTGCGATGGCCTACAAGCCCCTGCCCGAGGCGATGGTCGACTACCGATCTGAAGAGATCGAGAAGGACCTTGTCTTCGTCGGCCTCATGTCGATGATGGACCCGCCGCGCGACGAAGTTGCGACGGCGGTGGCCGAGTGTGCGACCGCCGGAATTCGCGTCATCATGATCACCGGCGACTACGGTCTTACCGCCGAGTCGATCGCACGGCGAATCGGTATCGTGAAGTCCTCAGGTGCACGCATCATCACCGGCAACGATCTCAATGAGATGAGCGACGATTTGTTGCGCGAGGCACTTGCCGGACACGAAGTGCTTTTCGCCCGCGTCTCGCCCGAGCACAAGATGCGTATCGCGACAGTCCTCAAGAGCATGGACCACATCGTGGCCATGACCGGCGATGGCGTGAACGACGCACCGGCACTTAAGGTCGCCGACATCGGTGTCGCCATGGGCATCTCCGGCACAGACGTCGCCAAAGAGGCGGCGGACATGATTCTGACCGACGACAACTTTGCCTCAATCGTCAATGCGATTGAGGAGGGGCGAGCGGTCTACGACAACATCCGCCGTTTCGTGGGCTACATCTTTGCCAGCAACATGCCTGAACTCTTCCCGTTCATCTTCTACGTGCTGTTCAAGATGCCGCTTGCCCTCACGGTCATGCAGGTGCTCGCGATCGACCTAGGAACCGACCTGCTGCCGGCGCTCGCGCTGGGCACTGAGGCCGCCGAGCCGGGCATCATGGAGCGCGCGCCGCGAGCGCGCGACGAGCGCCTGCTCAACGGCAGCCTGCTGCTGCGTTCGATGCTCTTCCTTGGTGGCATCCAGAGCCTCGCGGCGATGGCCGCGTTCACCTGGTACCAGTGGATGCACGGCTGGGACCCCGCATTGGGTGTAACCGCGATGATCGCCACCGGCGGCGTCTACGCTGCCGCAACGACGATGACTCACGGTGCCGTTGTCACAACGCAGATCGGAAACGCGTTCGCGCAGCGCACGAACAGGGAATCTGTATTCAAGATCGGTCTGTTCTCCAACAAGTATCTGTTGTGGGGAATCCTCGCAGAACTCGTGATGTTCAACATCCTCGTGTACGTGCAGCCGTTCCAGGGCATCTTCGAACACGGCCCGCTTGGACTGCTCGACTGGGCGTTTCTGCTCGCGCTGATTCCGCTGCTGTTCGTGTCGGATGAGATCCGCAAGTTCATTGTCCGGAAAACGACCAAGGCGCAGCAGCCGACAGTCGTCGTCGCTGGGGAGGAGTAACCGTGAAGATCGTCATCGGAGGATGCGGTCGCGTCGGGGCGTTGCTCGCCTCGAAGTTCGAGTCACAAGGCCATGAGGTGTCCGTGATCGACAAGGATCCGGCCTCGTTCGAGCACCTGAGCGACGCGTTCAAAGGCACGAAGGTTCGCGGTATGGTCTTTGACAAGGATGCGCTCGAGAGCGCCGGAGTCGACCGCTGCGACGCGTTTGTAGCGGTCACGAGCGGAGACAACTCCAACATAGTCTCGGCCACGGTGGCTAGGGACATCTACCGCGTGCCGAAGGTCGTCGCACGCATCTTCGATCCGCGCCGCGCCGAGATCTACCGCCGGATCGGCATCAGCACGGTGTCGTCGGTCTCGTGGGCGACCAACGAGATCCTGTCGCTGGTGATTCACCCCTCGCTGTCGCGTGATGTCTCCCTAGGCGACGGCGAGGTCAACCTCGTGAGAATCGGTGCTCCGCCACGCCTTGCGGGTCGCACGGTGGCCGACCTGACGGTGCCCGGTGAGGTTCTTCCCGTCGCGATTGTACGCGGCGGTCGGTCCTTCATCCCGGCGAGCGGCGAGCAGTTCGCCTCCGGCGACATCCTCGAGGTCGCGGTGCTGACCTCGGCGATGGACCTGTTCAAGCGACTCATCCACCCGTAAAGGAGCCATCATGAACGCAGTCATAGTAGGAGGCGGCAAGGTAGGCTCCCATCTCGCCAAGATCCTGGCGGGACGCGGTGCGAAGGTCGTCGTTATCGAAGAGAACATGGCGCGTTGCGACCTGATCAAGGACGAGATGGCCGCTGCAGGTGTTCAGCTCATCCACGGTGACGGCGACGAGCCGGCCGTGCTAGATGCGGCAGGTATCCGCAGCGCAGAGGTAGTTGTAGCTGCGACGGGACACGACGAGGACAACCTGGTCGTGAGCCTGCTCGGCAAGCGCGAGTACAACGTCCCAACCACGCTCGCCCGCGTGAACAACCCGCGCAACGCGTGGCTGTTTACCGAGCGCTTCGGCGTCGATGAGACGGTCTCGAGTACGGCGGCAATGGTCGACGTTCTCGAAGGCTGCTGCGGCGGCAAGCTGAGCGACTAGACAACCCTACATCCTGGCCGTGCGAGTAGCGGACCGGCCAATATCGGATGCGCTGCATCAGCACTAGGCACGCGCTCGCTCCATCGTATGCGAACGCGCACGTTTTCATTACGTGCGCGTTACACGCATGACTGCTACTCTGTCACTCGGCAGTCGCCACCTGCGGCTGCATGCAAGGAATTCGAAGGGGACCCGAAGGGAGATTTCGGATGAATGAAGGGGTACTTGCGGCGATCGTAGGAGGCTTCAGCGTATTCGGGCTGATTGTCGCCTTCGTTCTCGCAAAGTGGGTACTCGGACGTGACACGGGCACAGCTGCCATGCGCGAAGTGTCCGATGCCATCAAGACTGGAGCCGAGGCGTTCATGAAGCGCCAGTTCGGCACCATTCTCATGCTGGCTGGCGTTCTCGCGGTGGTCCTTTTCGCGGGCTACATGGTCAAGCCTGAGAGCGTCAACGACCCGCTGTCCGGTGCTGCACTGGCGATGTGGGTAACCATTTCGTTCGTCTTCGGTGCGCTGTGCTCGGTCGTCGCGGCCTACGTTGGTATGTGGATCTCGATCCGCGCCAACATCCGCACCGCCGCCGGCACGCTCAAGAGCGTCAACGACGGCCTTCAGGTCGCGCTTCGCGCCGGTGCCGTCTCTGGCTTCATGGTTGTCGTCATGAGCCTGCTGGGCGTTGCCGGTCTGTTCTACGCGGTGAAGTTCACCACCAACGTTCCGCTCGAGCGCATCCCGCTGCTGATCGTCGGCTACGGCTTCGGTGCCTCGTTCGTGGCGCTCTTCTCGCAGCTCGGTGGCGGCATCTACACCAAGGCCGCTGACGTCGGTGCCGACCTCGTTGGTAAGGTTGAAGCCGGTATCCCCGAGGACGACCCCCGCAACCCCGCCGTCATCGCCGACCTCGTCGGTGACAACGTCGGTGACTGCGCCGGTCGTGGCGCGGACCTCTTCGAGTCGTCTGCTGCTGAGAACATCGGTTCGATGATCCTCGGTGCCTCGATGGCCGTTGCCGCCGAGAAGATCGGGCTGACCTTCAGCCTCGGCGTCGTCGGCGTCATGATGTTCCCGCTGATCGCGCGCTCCTTCGGTATCCTCGCCTCCGCCATCGGCGTCTTCATCGTCAAGGTGAACGGCGACGAGGACCCGATGAACTCGCTGAACCGCGGCTTCTATGTTGCGACCGCACTCGCCCTCGTGGGCTTCGGTATCGCGACCCGTTGGCTGCTTCACTCCGACGCTGCTCCCAACGCCTGGTGGCACTTCTTCATCGCCGGCATCGTGGGTGTCGTCACCGCTCTGATCTACGTCTACATCACGCAGTACTACACGGAGTACAAGTACCGCCCGGTCAAGGAGATCGCTGACGCATCTCTGACCGGTCCCGCGACCAACATCATCTCTGGTATCGCGGTCGGTCTTGAGTCCACTGCTGCTCCGATCATCGTGATCTCCGTCGCGCTGCTCGCCGCCTACGGCCTCGGCCACTCGGCGCTTGGTGGCGTCGAGGCCGAGCTCGCCCACATGGGCGGCCTGTTCGGCACCGCTGTTGCGACCATGGGTATGCTCGCGACTGCCGCTTACATCCTCGCGATGGACACCTTCGGCCCTGTGGCTGACAACGCCGGCGGTATCGTCGAGATGTCCGGCCAGCCCGAGGACGTCCGTGAGAAGTCGGACCGTCTCGACTCGGTCGGCAACACCACCAAGGCTCTCACCAAGGGCTACGCTGTCGGTTCGGCTGCCCTGGCCGCCTTCCTGCTCTTCTCGGCCTACATGGACGAGGTCAGCGCCTACCTGTTCAACGCCGCCGGCAAGTTCGGCTCCGTTGACCTCGCCGACCCGAAGATCTTCGTCGGCGCGATGCTCGGCGCGATGCTCGTCTTCCTCTTCTGCTCGCTGGCGATCCGCGCCGTTGGTCGCGCCGCCCAGTACGTCATCGAGGACGTTCGCGATCAGTTCAAGGCCGATCCGGGCATCCTTGCTGGCACCAGCAAGCCTGACTACGGCCGCACGGTCGACATCGTCACGCGCGCTGCGCTCAAGGAAATGATCGCTCCTGGTCTGCTCGTCGTTCTCGCGCCGGTCGTTGTCGGCGTGCTCTTCCGCTTCCTCAACGCCGACGATCCGTTCGGTGGCGCCAAGGTCGTGGCAGGCATGCTGATGGTGGGCACCATCACGGGTATCTTGATGGCGCTCTTCTTCAACAACGGTGGTGGCTCGTGGGACAACGCCAAGAAGTACGTCGAGACGGGCTTCGGCGGTGGCAAGGGTTCTGAGACCCACAAGGCCGCTGTCGTCGGCGATACCGTCGGTGACCCCTTCAAGGACACTGCGGGTCCGTCCCTGCACGTTCTGATCAAGCTTCTGTCCACGATCACGCTCGTTATGGCTCCGCTCTTCATCAACATGCCTAAGTAGGTAGTTGGCCGAGGTTCCTGCCGAATAGGCGGGACACCGGTACCTGCTCGAGAGGGCAGAGCGAAGCACGCAGGTCAGTGTCACAATGCACAGGCGGGGGCCACAGCGGCCCCCGCCTCATGCGCTTGAGAGGGGAGGTAGTCAGTTGGGCCGCATCAGCGACGTGGATGTTCAACGTGTTCGTGAGGCCACTGACCTCGTCTCCCTCATCTCCGAGCGCATCGTGCTCAAGCCGAAGGGCCGCCTCTTTTGGGGGCTTTGTCCCTTCCACGGCGAGAAGACCCCCTCCTTCAAGGTCGATCCGGGCACGCAGCTGTGGCACTGCTTCGGCTGCGGCAAGGGCGGCGACGCGTTCGGCTTCGTGATCGAGTCGGACAAGGTCGACTTCCCCGATGCTGTGCGTCTACTCGCCGACCGCGCCAACATCGACATCGTCGAGGAGTCGGGCGGCGCGCCGCGTGGCCGAAAGGAACGGCTCTTCGCCGCGTGCGAAGAGGCGGCGAACTACTACCACAAGACGCTGACCAGCTCGCGTGATGCCGGCCCCAAGACGGCTCGCGACTACCTCTCCAAGCGCGGCTTCGGCAGCGAGGTCGCCAAGGGCTGGAGGCTCGGCTACGCACCCGGGCGCGGTGTGCTCGTGCGGCACCTCACCGAGCAGGGCTTCTCGGCCGACGAGATGGTGGACGCGAACCTCGCTCTGCGAACCGACGGCGGACAGCTTCGGGACCGCTTCTACGAGCGCATCATGTTTCCCATCGTGGACCTGCAGGGGCGCTACATCGCCTTCGGCGGGCGTGTGGTGGAGAAGGGCGAGCCGAAGTACCTCAACACCAACGACACGCCAGTCTTCCGCAAGTCGGCGAACATGTACGGCATCGACCGCGCGAAGGCGTCGATCACCTCGACGGGCGACGCGATAGTCGTCGAAGGCTACACCGACGTTATCGCGCTGCACGAGGAGGGCATCACCAACGCGGTCGCCACCCTGGGCACCGCGCTCACGCAGCAGCATCTCAAGCTCCTGGGCCGCTTCGCCAGGCGCATCATCTACCTCTTCGACGGCGACGAGGCCGGCATGCGCGCGGCAGATCGCGCCGCCGAGTTCGTCGATGTCTACTCCACCGAGGCGCACCGCGAGCACCGGCTAGAGCTCAACGCAGCGGTCGTGCCTGATGGGCAGGACCCGGCCGACTTCGTGAAGGCGCGCGGCAAGCAGGGTCTCGTAGAGCTGGTGGGCGAGGCAGTGCCACTTCTGCGCTTCTCGATCGACCGCAGGCTCGCGCGTTGGGACCTCGAGCGTCCCGAGGAGCGGGCCCGGGCGCTCAAGGAAGCTGCCGAAGTGCTGGCGCCGGTGAAGGACTCGCTTCTCGCCGATGACTACGCCAACTACATCGCGAGCCGGCTGTTCGCCGACTTCGCGACGGTGCGACGCGCAATCAGCAGCACGAGGCCCCAACCGGCGCGGGCAGAGGTGCCCGAAGAGGGCGGGCAGGCCGAGACGCCAAAGCGTGTGGTGCAGCACACTCCGCGCACCCGAGCCGAGCTCGAACTGCTTTCTTTGCTGGTGGCTGAGGCCAGATTGCGTGGCAGGGCACGCAAATTGCTTGCTATGGGCCTGCTGTCGTCTGCCGAACATCAGGCGATGGCTGAAGTGCTATCTGAGGCCGGCGAAGCCGCCGGCGCATCCGAGATCAACGGTGCGTTGGAGAAGCGCGTGCCCGGTGCGATCGAGGAACTTGCGGGTGCGCGATTCGGCGAGTCGTCGGCAGAGGCCGATGCGCTTGCCGACGGATTGACCCGCCGGCTCAAGGAGTTCGAGCTTGAACGGCGAATAGCGGTCGGGAAGGCAGCACTCGATCAAGGTGCGCCTGCAACCGACGCGATGGACTACAACGCAGTATTCAGGGAAGTGTCTACTCTGCAGCGCACGCTGGATGCGTTGCGTCGAGGTGAAGACGTCCCGGACCAAGAACTGGAGGCTCGAAACTAGCGTGGCGGACAAGCCCAAGAAGAACACCGTGAAGAGCGCCGACAAGGTGGAGAAGGCGACCAAAGCAGCCCCGAAGAAGGCCGCTGCGGACAAGCCTGCCGCCAAGCCGGCGAAGAAGGCCGCTGAAGCCAAGGCCACGCCGGCCAAGGCCGCCGAGGCCAAGCCGGCCGCTAAGGCTGCGCCCAAGAAGGCCGCTGCCGAGAAGCCCGCGCCCAAGGCCGCGAAGCCTGCCGAGAATGCAGCTGCTCCCAAGGCCAAGCCCGCCGACAAGGCCGTCACTTCGAAGGCGAAGGCGCCCAAGGCCGCCGAGAAGCTGGCCGCCAAGGCTGCGCCGAAGAAGGCCGAGAAGCACGCGGCTGCTGAGAAGAAGCCGGCGAAGGCAACCAAGGCCGCGGATGCGAAGGCATCCAAGGCCGCTGAGAAGCCTGTGACCCTGCCTAAGGTCCCCAAGGTACCCAAGGCCGCCAAGACCGCGGTCGCCGTGGCACCGCTGCCTGAGAAGCTCTCTCCTGAGCTCGAGCTCGGTGAGGTCAAGACGCTCATCAAGATGGGCCGCTCCAAGGGCAACCTCACCGACGAGGAGATCCAGGGCGCGCTTTCGGACATCGATCTGTCTGAAGATCAGTTCGATCGCATCTACACCTACTTCAAGGACTCGGGCATCGACGTAGTCGAGGACCCGTCGCACGCGCTCGACCCCGATGCGGTAGCCGATGACATCGCCGCCGTGGAGGGTAAGGCCGAGCAGGTACTGGAGCTTGAGGCCGACGAGGAAGACACCGTCGCCGACGAGACCGCCGTTGTAGACATCGAACTGCCGAAGGTCGCGCCGAAGGCCACCAAGAAGAAGACCAAGAAGCGTTCGGCAGACACGAGCTCAGTGGCGCCGCTCACCGGCGACCCGGTCCGCATGTACCTCAAGGAAATCGGCAAGGTCCCGCTGCTCACCGCGGCGCAGGAAGTCGACCTCGCTATGAAGATCGAGGCGGGGCTCGAGGCCACCGCCAAGCTCGACGACGCCATGGAAGGCGGCGTTGACCTCGATCGTGCGGAGAAGCGCCGCCTGCAGCGCATCGAGCAGGTCGGACTCGACGCCAAACAGCAGCTCGTTGAGGCGAACTTGCGACTCGTCGTCTCAATCGCCAAGCGCTACGTGGGACGCGGCATGCTCTTCCTCGACCTCATCCAGGAAGGCAACCTCGGCCTGATTCGCGCTGTTGAGAAGTTCGAGTACACCAAGGGCTTCAAGTTCTCGACCTACGCGACGTGGTGGATCCGCCAGGCGATCACCCGTGCCATTGCAGACCAGGCGCGCACCATCCGCATCCCGGTGCACATGGTTGAGACGATCAACAAGCTCATCCGCATCCAGCGTCAGCTGCTCCAGGAGCTGGGCCGCGAGCCTACCCCGGAGGAGATTGGCGAGAAGATGGAGATGACCGCGGACCGCGTCCGCGAGATTCTGAAGATCAGCCAGGAGCCGGTCTCTCTTGAAACGCCTATCGGCGAGGAGGAGGACTCCCAGCTCGGCGACTTCATCGAGGACTCCGAGGCCGTCGTTCCGCCGGATGCTGCCAGCTTCTCGATGCTGCAGGAGCAGCTCTCCAAGGTGCTCGACGGCCTGTCTGAGCGCGAGCGCAAGGTTATCGAGCTGCGCTTCGGTCTCGTGGACGGCCACCCGCGCACCCTTGAAGAAGTTGGGCGCGAGTTCGGCGTCACCCGCGAGCGTATCCGCCAGATCGAGAGCAAGACGCTGTGCAAACTGCGCCACCCGTCGCGCTCGCAGCGCCTGCGCGACTACCTCGAGTAGGCCCGCTACCAGCGGAAACGTGCGAATTACGAGCATAAAGAAAGGGCCTCGAAAGAGGCCCTTTTCATGTTCGTGGCTCCCCGGGTAGGACTCGAACCTACAACCCTTCGGTTAACAGCCGAATGCTCTGCCAATTGAGCTACCGAGGAATATTCAGCGCTGCCGTCGAAACGGCGCGAATCGGAAGTATACGCACGGCTTCGGCGGTTGGCAAGGACGCTTGGCGCGTCGAGAAGCGGGGTTTGGGGGCGACTTCGGATAGAATGCTCTGGTGCCTTTTCAGGGGCCCGTAGCTCAATGGTGGAGCAGGGGACTCATAATCCCTTGGTTGCAGGTTCGAATCCTGCCGGGCCCACCAGAAAGGACTGGTGTGGACAGACGCACGACACGTCGCCGCGATGCTCGCGGCAAGCGCAACACGACGCGCCTCGCGGTGATTTCCGCGGTGGTCGTGGCGCTCGTTGGCCTGGCCGCGGTCGGCTACGGGGTCGTGCGCTATCGCAACGCGCAGGCAGCCACAGCCGCGGCGCTTGCTGCCGCTCCCGAGGTCACCACCAAGGCATCGACTGCGGTTGCCGTCGCCGCCGCGTCGACCGCCGTGGACGCGTCCGCCTCAGTCGAAGTCCCCAGCGTGCTCGGCCTGCCGCTTTCCGAAGCGCGACTCGTGCTCGACGCCGCTGGCTTGAGAGTGCGCATCGATGGATCGCCGAAGGGGAGCGAGACGCAGTCGTCGGTTGCCACGCAGTCGCCCTCACCAGGCGAGGTCGTTTCGGCAGATACCGTCGTAGTGCTTTCGGCGGTCAAAGGCGTCAAGGCATCGAGCACGAGTACGACGGGCGGTCCGGCGCCGGTCGACGATGGGCTCGTGGTCGTGATCGATCCGGGTCATCAGCAGCGCTCGGACAGCAAGCCCGAGCCGATCGGTCCCAAGTCACACAAGACGAAGGTGGGCGTCTCTGGGGGCACCACGGGCGCCGCAACCAAGCTCGCGGAGTATGAGGTCGCGCTTCAGATCTCGATGAACCTCAAGGAGCGACTCGAGGCGGCCGGTGTGAAGGTCATCATGACGCGGACCACCAACGACGTCCGCCTCACGAACTCGCAGCGCGCCAAGGTGGCCAACGACGCGCGCGCCGACCTGTTCGTGCGCGTTCACTGCGATGGCAGCCCCGAGGCGAAGGACTCAGGCATCTCAACGCTCTACCCAGCGAGTAACAAGTGGACGAAGCCGATCGTGGCCAGAAGTAAGACGGCGGCAAGCGCGGTACAGGCTCACCTGATCGAGTCGACGGGCGCTATCGACCGCGGGCTTTCGGCGAGGGGCGACCTCACCGGCTTCAACTACTCGAAGGTGCCGGCGATCCTCGTGGAGAGCGGCTTCATGTCCAACCCGGTCGAGGATCGGCTGCTCGCAAGCCCGCACTATCAGGACAAGCTCGCCGAAGGCATGGCCGAAGGCATTCTCGCGTACCTAGCGGGCACTTCGCAGTAGCCGAGCTTCGGTGAGTCTGCCGAATAGTGGGCGCTGCTGGCTTGCCGCTGACCACGGGTATCGGTAGAATCGCTATTCGCCGCCTGAGCGGCACAATGGGCGATTAACTCAGCGGGAGAGTGCCACCTTCACACGGTGGAAGTCACTGGTTCAAATCCAGTATCGCCCACCATTCGTTACAGAACGCCCCTTTGAGGTCTCTACGGAGAACTTCGAAGGGGTGTTTTAGCTGGTAGGAGGCTATGCTGCCGTCTTCTAGACGGGCGTTCAAAAGTACCGAATCGAGGAGGAAGCGCTTGTCCTCCACGCCTGCCTCCGCGAACCGCGCCTGAATCCCCATCGCGAGCTTGGCCCAGTACTCTACCAGCGAGGTCTTCTCGGGCTGACCCCCAGCAAGTGAGGAACGGCGGCGTTCGAAAGTTGCCCGCTGTGCGGCGATCTCATCTGCCTTCTCGCGGTAGGCCTCCACCGGCACTACGCCTTCGAGGTAGCTATCGAGCAGCTTCGAAGCCTTGGCATCGAGCGCGGCGATCTTGGTGTCGATCTGCGTCCGCTGTGTGGCGGTCTCGTCGCCCTGCAACCTGTCCAGTTCGCGGGAGTCGCGAAGCAGCATTTGCACGATCTCGGGAGTCAGCTCGATTGAGCCGAGAATCTCGGAGAACTGCGCGAGCAGCAGCTCCTCGCGGGTGTACTTGCGCTGTGAGCACGCATCGCGGCCCTTGCCCTTGGTGCAGCGGTAGTACGTGAAGCCCTTCTGGTACTCCGCCGTGACCTTACAGCCGCACTCTGCGCACACGACGAAGTCACGCAGGGCGAATGTATGCTTCGTGCGCTTGGGGCCGGTCTGACGCGGCGAGAAGACCTCCTGCACCGCTTCGAACAGCTCATCAGATACCAGCGGGTCGTGGTTGCCGTCATAGACCACGCCCTTGTGACGGATGCGGCCCGTGTAGACCGGGTTTTTGAGCATCTGGTGGATCAGCGAG
>DASRYH010000066.1:0-7202 GCA_035687245.1 Coriobacteriia bacterium | reverse complement strand
TCGTGGGCGAGCGTCTCGGCTCGCTGCTGCGCCTCCCCCGCCTGCGCCTCACGGCCGACTCCAGCGCGTGCACGTCGTGTGGCAGCTGCTCCCGCAACTGCCCGATGCAGCTGCCCGTCCAAGAGATGGTCGCCGCCGAGTCGATGCGCACCACCGAGTGCTTCATGTGCGAGACGTGCGTCGACGTCTGCCCGAGCAAGGCCATCGGCGTTGGCTTCGGCAAGCCGGGCAAGACCTTCCGCGAGAAGTAGCGAGCGAGACAGGGTGCGAATGGCGAGCTGCTCGGCCCCTCCTCGGGTATCATGCCGAGCATGGAAAACGTGATGACTTTCCACGACACCCGTGGACTCGACAGTGGCCACCCCACCTTCAGCGATGTTGTCGTCAAGGGCATCGCGAACGGAGGCGGCCTCTACGTCGCCGACGACCTGCCGAAGTTGACGCTTGAGCAGGTCATCGGGTTCGCGTCGCTGCCCTACTGGCAGCGTGCCGCTCGAGTCTTCGGCGCCTTCGGCGTGGACTTCCCGAGCTCGGTTATCGATGAGCTTATGCAGTCTGCATATGGCGACCAGTGGGACGACGAACGCATCGCCCCAGTCGTCGAAGTGCGCGCGGACATGCACGTGCTCGAGCTGTGGCACGGGCCAACCTCAGCGTTCAAAGACATGGCGCTGCAGTGCATGCCGCTGTTCTTCTCAGCATCGGTCAACCGCCAGCAGCAGCGCGGCGAGCTCACCGACGACTACCTCATCCTCGTCGCGACCTCGGGCGACACCGGCAAAGCCGCTCTAGAGGGCTTCGCAGACCGCGAGCACACCAAGATCGTCGTCTTCTACCCCGCAGCCGGCGTCTCCGACATCCAGCGCAAGCAGATGGTCACCCAGACCGGCGAGAACGTGGGCGTCTTCGGCGTGCGCGGCAACTTCGATGACTGCCAGAGCGCGGTCAAAGAGGCCTTCGCCGATGCGGACTTCAACGCCGAGCTGCACGAGAAGTACGGGCTGAAGCTCTCGAGCGCCAACTCCATCAACTTCGGCAGGCTGCTGCCACAGATCGTCTACTACGTGAGCGCGTACGCCGACATGGTCGCCTCCGGCGGCGTGAAGGCAGGCGACGAGATCGATGTCTGCGTGCCCACCGGCAACTTCGGCAACATCTTGGGCGCCTACTACGCCAAGCTCATGGGCGTGCCTATCGGGCGGCTCGTGTGCGCGAGCAACGAAAACCGCGTGCTGGCCGACTTCATCGCGACCGGCGTCTACGACATCAGTGGACGCGACTTCGTCACCACGCCCAGCCCCTCGATGGACATCCTCATCTCGAGCAACCTCGAGCGTCTCCTGTACCACCTCGCAGGCGCCGATGCCGTGGCCGGCTGGATGGCCGACCTCGCGCTGGGCCAGCGCTTCCAGGTCGATTCCGACACCTTCCGCAAGATGCGCGAGCTGTTCATCGGCGACTTCGTCACCAACGAGGAGTCTCTGGACACCGTCAAGCGCGTATTCGACGAGACCGGCTACCTCCTCGACCCGCACACGGCGGTCGCGTGGGAGGTCGCAGAGCGCACCTTCGATGGCGCGCCGATGCTTGTGGTGGCCACCGCGCACTGGGCGAAGTTCGGCAGCGACGTGCTCAAGGCACTCTCTGGCGCCTCCTACTCCGACCCCCTACCAGCCGAATACGACGGCATGGGCGGCGTGCAGCTGCTGGGCGAAGTCATGAGACTCGCAATAGGCTGCGCTGTCGTGCCCAAGGAACTCGCCGAGCTCGGGCGCGCCGAAGAGCGCTTCGCCGACGTCGTCGACTCCGGGCGCAACGGCATCGAAGCCGCCGTGCAGGAGTGGCTGGGCTAGGCGGCCGGCGAATGCTGATGACCGACGAAGACAAGCAGATCCTGCAGCGCGTTGTAGACTCGCTGTACAAAGACGCACGGCGCGCGAGCCGGCTCGATGCGATTCTGCGCGCTGAGTCCTACGACCTGCCTGGCGACCTCATCGGCATCGTCGAGCTGCTGCCGCCGGGCCACTTCACTCGCCAGGCGCTCTGCGACCAGCTCAACTCCGCGCTCAAAGGGCACGGCTGGACCGGCCGCTTCGGAACGGTCGACTAGTGGAGGCCCCCATCCTCACCGACAGCGTCGTCACCCTTCGCCAGTGGGACATGGCCGACGCGCTGCACGTCCACGAGATGGTGCAGGACCCCGAGATCCCGCGCTTCATGGAGATCCCGCTGAGCCAGACCGCCGAAGGCGTGCGCCGGTGGCTGTCCGGGCGTGCCGAGGGCTGGGAGAGCGGCGTGGACATGACCTTTGCGGTCGAAGCCACGCGTGGCGGGAGGCTGCTGGGCTCGGTCGGGCTCGAGCGCTCGATGGACGACGCCGCTATCGCGGAGATCGGCTACTGGATTGGCTCGCACGAGCGGCAGCGCGGCTTTGCGAAGCGCGCCGTGATGCTCGTCGCCGAATGGGCCTTTGCCGAAGCCGGTATCGAGCGCCTCGAGATCACGACGCACCGGGACAACGAGGCGTCGCAGCGCGTCGCTGCGACCTGCGGCTTCATGCGAGAGGGCGTGCTGCGCTCCTACCGCGAGCACCACGGCCAGCGCGTCGATCTGGTGATGTTCTCGCGACTGAGGTGCGACGAGCTCTAGTCGCGCGTGCGGCTCGCCTTCGGCAGGTCGCCTACGACGCTCCTTACAGCGTGTTCATCTGCACGTTGCTGAAGCGGCGGCGGTACGAGCTCATGTAGTCCACCTTGCGCTCCATCGCGCCGATGACGCCTTGCGCGAAGTTCACCTTCTCGAAGGTCTGCGCGCTGCCAAGGCCGCCCGGCGAGAAGACGTTGACCTCCATGAGCTTGTCGCCCACGATGTCGAGTCCCACGAGGAACATGCCGTCGGCAACGAGCTTCGGCCGCACGATCTCGCAGATCTTGAGCTCGCGCTCTGTGATCTCGGCCGGCGCGATCTGGCCTCCCGCATGCACATTGCTGCGGATATCGTCGCCCTGCCGAATCCGCCGGAACGCGCAGTACTTGCCTTTGAACTTGAAGGGACGCCCGTTCATCATGAACAGTCGCGTGTCGCCCTGTTCGGCCTCTTCCAGGTACTCCTGCGCGATGATGTAGCCGTCGCGGGTGAGCGCGTCGATCATCTGGTTGAGGTTCTTGTTCGAAGCGTGGTCGACGAGGAAGACGCCCTTGCCGCCGCTACCTTCGAGCGGCTTGAGGACCGCGCGCCCGCCCTCGTTCTTCACGAATTCCTTGATCTCGTCGCGATCGCGTGTGATGAGCGTGCGTGGACGCACCTCTTCGGGGAACTGCTGGAAGTACATCTTGGTGGCGGCCTTGCCCAAACCGTTCGGGTCGTTCAAGACGACGACACCGTTGCGCATCGCGAGGCGGCCGAAGTCGATGCCGGCCTTCTGGCGCCATGGCTCCTCGACATCCTGCGCGGGATCGCTACGCAACATGAGTACGTCGAGGTCATCGACGGTGATTCGGCGAGTCTTGGCGTTCTTGCCTCTCAGCCCGGAAAGGTAGGATGCGCCGGTCGTGTACTTGGTGCCGGGGGCGTGGACCGCTCGAGCCTTCACCTTCTCGTCGGGGTCGTAGGCGAAGTCGCCCGGTGTCATCACCCAGGCCTCGTGACCGCGATTGATCGCGGCGACGGCCATCCGTGTGGTGGTATAGCCGGCCGTTTCAGTGGCGATATCGTTTACGACAAAACCGATCTTCACGTGCGTCCGAGTCCTTTCGACAAGTGCGTCATCCGGCTCCCGTTTCACCTGCATACGCGAGAGCCGAATCAGTATGCGTTGCGGATTCAGTCTGCGGTAGGGGGTATGACCCAGAACTTACGAAGTTCTCACCCTACGTCCACAAGTGCGGCTGTCAGGCGTCCTACGGAGGCCGTGAGCGCGTCCTTAGCGCGGGCAATCGCGGCCGCGTCAGGCTCGCCGCTCCACTCGTCCATGTACGTCTTCTTGAACTCGATGGCTAGCGGACAGACACAGTCGCCGAACTGCTCGACCAGCCAGTGCGCCAGGTGCCCTCCGCCGAACTTCACGTTCTCCCCCACCTGGTAGCCTGCGCCCGTCATCGTCTCAGTGAAGGCGTCGACCACCGGAGCCCAGCGCACACGGTCGATGTGCTGGGTCCCGAGGTTGATCTCAGGGTTTCTGGCGGGATCCGCCGGCTTCGCGCCAGCGCCATCGCGGCGATGGTTGTAGCTGTGCAAGTCGAGCACGACAAGGCGTTCGTGCGTCTCAAGCGCCCGGGCGATCTCGTCGAAGATGGCGGCGTAGAAGGTGTCGTAGACCGCGCGCGAGACGCGGTCTACCGCGTCAGGCAGCTCGTGGCTGTAGACGTGCAGGCCCCACGAGTCATGCGGCCCTTGGTAGACGCAGCGAAAGCGCGGGCGGTTGAGGTCGACTTCAAAGCGCGAGCGCAGAGCCTCCACGAGTGGGATCGCATCGGGCGCCATCTGCGCGGTGAACGGGTCCTCCTCGCGCAGCCGCTCATCGTCCACAAGCGCGAGATGCTCGACGAGGTCGGGTCGCAGCGCGTGCCCGGCGTGGAGGGCTATGGCGAGTACCGGCCCGTCGCCCGCCCTCAGACGTGCAAGCGGCGCGCCTCCCGCATCGATGACGCGATCTGTCACGGCTTCACCGCTGTCACGAGCCATGCATAGGTCAGTCCCTCATGAGCGGCCACGTCTACGAGGCCCGCGCTTTCGAGGAAGGCGACTGCGGCATGCGTGTCGATGCGGATCTCCTTGGGCGGCCCCTTCGGCGAATCCACCGGCGCCCAGTCGGCGACGAGAAGCTGTCCGCCGCGCTTGAGGAGCCGCGAGGCTTCGCGATAGCTGGCGTCGGCGTCTACGAGCTCGTGGTGCAGGTTGATCATCACGACGAGGTCGGCAATGCCGTCATCGAGCGGCACGCGCGTCTCTTCGGCGAGCAGCGGCACGAGCCGCCCCGACGCGACGTCGGCGCGATTCTCGCGCATCCAGTCGACCATCGTCTGCTCGATATCGGCGGCATAGACGACTGCCGCAGGCGCCAGCGCAGCAAAGCGCTCGGCGAACAGGCCCGTGCCGGCGCCGATCTCCACGATGACGCTCGGCGAAGGCGCGCCGAGCGCCGACCACATCACATCGGGCTTGAGGTCATCGAAGCGGCCGGGGTCGTTGAGCCGCTCGAGCTTTGCGAGGTTGAACTTCACGCGTCATCTCCCGTTGCTGCCGAAGGGTCGGTACCGAAGCGCAGCCAGGCGTAGCCGAAGGCGGCCGCAACCACCGACGCGATGAGAATCGCGCCCTTCACTTCGGCGGTCATGGCTGCAGAGCGAAATGCGAGGTTGGCCACGAACATCGACATCGTGAAGCCGATGCCGCCGAGCATGCCCGCCCCGATGATATGGCGCCAGTTCACGCCGGAGGGCAACGAGGCGAGCCCGAGCGCGACCGCTGCAAACGACGCCAGCGCGATACCGAGCGGTTTGCCGAGGACGAGACCGACGATGACGCCGACGCCTGCCCCATCGAGCCGCCCGACGCCGGCCTCGCCGACGATGCGAACGCCTGCGTTGGCGAGGGCGAACAGCGGCAGGATCACGAAGGTTGAGAAGGGATGCAGCGCTAGCTCGAGCCGCTGAAGCGGTGCGGCGGAGTGCTGCGCTGCGCGAGCGAGCTGCAGCGCCACGTGCTGCTGGTGGTCGTTCTCGAGCGTGTGCGCACCAGGCACGTCGGCAGCCTCGATGTCTTCGGCGGCGATTCGGCAAGCATCGACGAACTGAGCGGGCGTGAGCCGCGAGACCGTCGGGACCAGCATCGCAGCCACAACGCCAGCGATCGTGGCGTGGATGCCGGAGTTGAGCACCATGAACCAGAGCACGGCAGCCACTGCGAGGTACGCGAGCGGCTCGTCGACGCCCAGCCGGTTCATGGCGAAGAGCACCGCGATTGGCACGAGCGCCCAGATAAGCCACATGGACTGCAGATTCGTAGTGTAGAAGATCGCGATGACCACAATCGCGCCGATGTCATCTGCGATCGCGAGGGCCGTGAGGAACACCTTGAGTCCCGAAGGAATGCGCGAGCCCAGGATCGCAAGCACTCCAAGAGCGAACGCGATATCGGTGGCCATCGGCACGCCCCAGCCGTGCGCGCCCGGCCCGCCGAAGTTGAGCGCAATGTAGAGCCCAGCCGGCACGATCATGCCGCCCAGAGCCGCAACCACCGGCAGCGTCGCGCCGCGAACAGTGGAGAGCTCACCCACGACGAACTCGCGCTTGATCTCGAGGCCCACGACAAAGAAGAAGATCGCCATCAGGCCGTCGTCGACCCAGTGCCGCAGGCTCTGGTCGAATACCAGGTCGCCCATGTGAAACCCGGCCTTGAGCTCCCAGAGGTGCTCGAAGCCGGCGTGCAGGGGACTGTTGGCGATGAGCAGCGCCGCGAGCGTCGCGACAGCGAGAACGATCGCACCAGACGACTCCTGATGCATGAACTCCGCGACGCCTTCGCGCATCCGCCCCAGGCCCTTGCCCGGCCCGACACCCGTGGCGCTCATCTAGCCCCCCTCTACTCCACTACGCGTTCGACGAGCACCACGTCGAGCCAGCGATCGAACTTGTGGCCAACACGGGTGAGCGTGCCGGCGACGTGGAAGCCCGCACGCTCCACCATCTTAAGGCTTGCCTGGTTATCGCCCACGATCTGGGCGATGAAGGCGTGGAAGCCTTTGGCGACGCCTGCCTCGATGATCGCATCGAGGAGGCGGGGTCCAAGACCTGCGCCCGTGGCATCTTCGGCGAGATAGACCGATGCCTCGACGGTGTAGCGCCACCCAGGCCTTCCGGACCACTTCGAGACCGATGCCCAGCCGATGACCTCGCCTTCGCTTTCGGCAACCAACACCGGGTGCGAGTCTCCGTGCTCCGCAAGCCACTGACGGCGGTGGTCAGCATCTCGCTCCACCGTCTCGAAGGTGGCCACAGAGGTGCGTACGTAGTGGTTGTAGATGCGAGCAATCGCCTCTGCGTCGTCTCGTGTCGCAGGCCGTACCACGACTCCGTCCACGCCTTCTCCTGCCGTTTGCGAAAGGGTTCTTAAATAGCATTGTGCTACACCAAATATGGCATATGCGTTGCTATTGAAAACTCAAGAGCAGGGCGACCCGCCTACCCCCTCCCCCCTCGGGT
>DASRYH010000065.1:0-7532 GCA_035687245.1 Coriobacteriia bacterium | reverse complement strand
GCGCGTCTTCGGCAGGCACGCCCGCGTCCATCAGCTCGCGGTAGGCGAGAAACGCCGAGCCGCAGGCGTCCAGAAACGCCGCGCACGCCTCGGGATCTTCGGCGATCTTGGGCGGCACGATGAACGACGGGTCGTCGGTGTAGGAGACGTAGCGCTGCGACTGCTGGTTGTAGCTCGCAAGGCGGTGGCGCACCAGCTGGTGCGTGAGCGCGCGCGAGACTCCGTCGATCGCAAACGTGTAGCTTGCATGCTCGAGCGCCGAAAAGTGGCCGCTGTTCATGATCGTGGAGAGCACCTTGCGCACTGCTTCGTCGCTCATGTGCTCCATGAGCTCTGCAGCGCCGACGGGTGCGTAGCAGAGGCGGGCCGCGACGGCGACCGCGCGCTCTGGATCGGGAGTGCTGTAGAGAAGCTCGACGTTCATGAAAGAGACCTCGTCGAAGGTGGGGTTACAGGCGGGCCACACGGCTGTGCGGCGGCGTTCATTCTAGCACTGCCTCAATCGCTGACGGCTGCCCAAAGACCGACAGAAAGGGGCGGCCCGAAGGCCGCCCCTTATGCAATCGACTTTGTGTCGCGAGAGCTACTCGGCCGACTCCTCGGCAGCGGGCTCCTCGACGACGTCCTCGGCGACCGGCGCCTCTTCGACGACAGCCTCCTCAACCGGAGCGGCCTTGGCAGCCTTCGACTCGTGAAGGGCGGCACGCTCGGCGCGCTGGGCTTCCTTCACGCGGCGCTCCTCGCGGACGGCGTCTTCGGCCTCTTCGGCAGCCTTGCGGCGGGCCTCCTTCTCGGCGGCCTCCTTCTCAAGAACTGCAGCAGCAGCAGCGCCGAACTTGTCGGAGAAGCGCTGGACGCGTCCGCCGGTGTCGACGAACTTCTGCTGGCCGGTAAAGAACGGGTGGCACTGGTTGCACAGTTCGACATGCAGCTCTCCGCCGGCAGTCGAACGGGTCTCGTAGCGGTTACCGCACGAGCAGACGACGGTGGTCAGCTCGTAATTCGGATGGATCTCGGGCTTCACGTTATCTCACCTCTCGATGGCGCCCTGGTTTCCGACCAGGACTCTGAGGACAGCCGAAAGAGGATAGCACGCGTCGAGACGTGATGCCACATCCGAATCTACACATGAGAAGCAGCAACGCCCGCCCCCGAAGGGACGGGCGTTCGTAGTTGTCTGCGACATTCGCGACGAGCGCGAGCAGTGCGCTAGAGATCGACCCCGTTTCGGGTCTCGCCGGCCTTGCGGGCCATCTTGGCAAGGAACTCCATGTTGCTCTCGGTCTGCTTGAGACCCTTGAGCAGCATGTCCATAGCGCGCTCAGGGTTGTCGATGCCGTGCAGGATGCGGCGGACGCCCCAGACGAACGGAGCCTCCTGCGGCTCGAGCAGCAGCTCTTCCTTGCGCGTGCCCGACGTGATGACGTCGATAGCAGGGAAGATGCGGCGATCGGCGAGGTTACGATCGAGGCGGAGCTCCATGTTACCGGTGCCCTTGAACTCCTCGAAGATGACCTCGTCCATCTTGGATCCTGTGTCGACGAGTGCGGTGGCCAAGATAGTGAGCGAGCCGCCGTGCTCGATGTTGCGCGCCGCGCCGAAGAACTTCTTCGGCGGGTAGAGCGCCTGGGAGTCGACACCGCCGGACAGGATGCGTCCGGACGCGGGCTGCGCGAGGTTGTATGCGCGAGCCAAGCGGGTAATCGAGTCGAGCAGGATAACCACGTCGTGGCCGGCCTCGACGAGGCGCTTGGCGCGCTCCATCACGAGCTCGGCGACGGCGATATGGTTGTCGGCGGGCATGTCGAACGTCGAGCTGACGACCTCGCCGTGGATCGAACGCTCCATATCGGTGACTTCCTCAGGCCGCTCGTCGACGAGCAGGCACATGAGATGCACTTCGGGGTTGTTTGCGCTGATGGCGGCGGCGATGTCTTTGAGGACCGTCGTCTTGCCTGCCTTCGGCGGCGAAACGATCAGACCACGCTGGCCTTTGCCGATCGGCGCCACCATGTCGATGGTTCGCGCGGTCATGTACTGCGGGCCGTGCTCCATGCGCAGGCGCTCGTCCGGGTAGACCGGCGTGAGGTCGGCGAACTTCGGACGGCGGCGGGAGTTGTCAGGTTCGGTGCCGTTGACGTTCTCGAGCCGCTGGAGCGCGGGGTACTTCTCCTGCTCCTTCGGCGGGCGAACCTGGCCCTTGATCATGTCGCCGCGGCGGAGCTCGTTGCGGCGGATGACCGACATCGAGACGTAGACGTCGTTGTCGCCGGGCAGGTAGCCGCTCGTGCGCACGAAGCCGTAGCCCTCGGGCAGGACGTCGAGGACGCCGGAGATCTCGATGAAGCCCTCGGACTTGACCTTGGCTTCGAGGACGGCAGTCGCCAAGTCGTCCTTCTTCTTCAGCGACTTCGCGTCGATTCCGAGCTCGGTGGCCATGGCCTTGAGCTCAGTGACGGTCAGTGCTAGCAGCTGTTCGCGAGTGACAGAAGGCTGCGGCACTTCCTGGCCGCCGCCACCACCACTGCCGCCAGCTCCGCGACGGCCGCGCTTACGAGGACGGGGAGTCACGCGTTCTTCACCTTCTCCCAGTCGGCAAGAAACGACTCGAGGCCGCGGTCCGTGAGCGGGTGCTTCACGAGGTTCTTGAGCACGCTGAACGGCACGGTCGCGATGTCGGCGCCCATGAGAGCGGCCTGCGTGACGTGATTCGCCGAACGGATCGATGCAGCGATGACCTCCACGTCGTGGCCGAAGTCGTAGTTGCCCAGCGCCTGAACGACCTGCTCGAGCTGAGCGATGCCGTCCTCACTGATGTCGTCAAAACGACCTACGAACGGCGAGACGTAGGCGGCACCCGATCGGGCCGCGAGGATCGACTGCGGCACCGTGAAGCACAGCGTCATGTTGACCTTGATGCCCTTGTCGGCGAGTCGGCGCGTGGCCGCCAGGCCCTCAGGCATTGTCGGCACTTTGACGACGAGGTTCGGCGCGAGCGCAGCGAGCTCTTCGCCTTCGCGCACGATCTCATCGCGCTGAAGGCCGACGGTCTCGCCGCTGACCGGACCGTCGACGATGTCGCAGATCCGCTTGAGGTGGTTGTGGAAGTCGGCAAGCTTGCCGCCTTCACGCGCGTACAGCGTGGGGTTGGTGGTGACTCCCGCCAACACTCCCCAGCTCGCGGCCTCCTCGATCTCGGCGATGTTCGCCGTGTCCAGGAAGAACTTCAATTCCCCTCCTTTGGGGTTTGGAACGCCGGCCCTTGCGTGTCCGGCTCCTTGCTTCTTCGGCAGCTCACGCCGCCGTTATCTCACGCTTCTTCGACCACCGTGGTGACGACCTGTTCGAGAACGTCTGCCACCGTACGGTCGAGTTGATGGCTGTAGATGACGGGAATCTGGTGCTCCCTTGCCATCTCCTCGATGTAGAGGCCCAGCATGCGAATCTCGTTGAAGTTCGCCCGGTACCTCTCCAGCGGACGAGACCCCTCGGTCTGGACTTCACGAATGTAGAAGTGAGAAAGGTGCGACTGCTCGTCGTCGACAGCGATCACGATCTGGACGACACACGCGCCCTCGAAGGCGCTGGCATCGAGGTACCCCGGGACGAGGTGCACGCCTTCGATGACCATCGAGAGACCCTCGAGAACCGCCCGGTCTATCAAGCTCTTCACCCCGGACGTCACCGCGGCAGTCTGCTCGCGGAAACCGACGATAACGGGGTTTGCGCCATCCGGCACCGGGACTCTCAGACCTTGCCACGCGTTGAATGCGCTCTCATAGATCGCTGGCATCAGGTCGCGGCTGAATATACCACGCATGACCTCGCGAATGGAATCGGTCGACGATATGCGCGTGATGCCGAGCCGGTGCGCGACCTCGGTGGCCACCGTCGACTTGCCCACGCCAGTCGTCCCGCCGATGAGCACGATCAGCGGCCGGTCCAGGCGTGCGAGCTTGCGCATCTTGAGATAGCGGCTCGCCCACTCGTCGCCAGCCATGTCCTGCAGGTACTCGAACGCGAGGTCCCGCAGGCGGTCGGAGGTGACTTTGAGCTCGTTGCGTTCGCGCAGGTCGTCTTGGATCGTCTGCGCGATCTGGTATGCCAGCGCTGGCGAGAGCCCCGTCGACATCATGGAGACGGCGAGCAGGCCCTTGCTGAACGGCAGGCCGTGGGTTTTGTCGGTGATAGTGATGGTGGGGTGGCGTTCGGGCGTCATCGGCAACCTCGTCTGGACGCTGACCGCCGCTGTGCGGTGGCCGCAACCTCTCGGACGCGTTCGCCCAAGTCGCTGCCGTCCAACGCCACGGGGACGTTGTCGCACAGCACCACGGGCACTCCAAGCGCCTCGCCTTCGGCAGCCACGACATCGATGGCGGCCGCCTTGAGCTCGGTCACGATCGTGTCGAAGGTGCCAGCGTGCTTCTGGAGCTCCTCGCGCAGACGCGCGCGATTGGACAGGTAGGTGCTCACTGCCACGACCTTGCAGCCCGCTTCCTCCTCGAGGTGCTGGGCGAGTCTGGGCGCAGCCATCGCAGGCGCAGTCGTGGCGAAGAAGACGTGCTTGCCCTCGACGGACTCGATGGGCACCGGCCGAAAGGTCGTGGGCACGATGGGAACGTCGGGGCGCTCCGCGCGAATCGCGGCCATCAGAGCGTCGAGCTCGCCGGGCTTGACCATCGGCGGCTCGGCGAAGGCCACCACAACGAGGTCGGCGCGCGACATGCGGTACGGTCCGAAGTAGTCGGAGACGTAGCCGGTTCCGCGGCTTGCGGCCACCACAAGAATCGTGGCGTCCGCGTGCACAGGCGGAATCGCAGCGCCGCTGCCCTCGAGGATCATCAGGTCCTTGCCCAGTGCGTCGGCCACGCGGGCGCCGTCGGGCACGTTGCTGAAGAACGTCTCGCCTGCCAGCCCGCCGCCGCATCGCCGGCAGCCCACCGTGGTGACGCGGCTCATGACCGCGTCCTCGTAGTTGTCGCTGGACGCGTGCTTGCCCTGCCGCGCGAGTTCGAGCAGGTCGGCGGTGGTGAGCGCGACCTCGTCGCCGCGGATGACCTCGGGTTCGCCGGGGCCTCCCCTGCCCATCGCCAGGACCACCAGATCGACGCCGAAGGACTTCAGCTCGCGCGCAACATAGGCGGACACCGCCGTCTTGCCCACGCGCTTGCCGGTGCCAATCACCCCGAGTGTGGGAGTGCAGGGCACTACGCGATCGCGCGGCGGGGTGAAGACGAAGTCGGCGCCGTGGTACTCCACGCCATGCTCGAGCGCGAGTGAAGCGAGCCGAAAGCGGTCGGCGGCAGAGACGACCGGTTCGTCTGACAGGTCGAAGAACGCATCGGGCTCGTAGCGCTCTATCGCTGCGAGCATCGAGGCCTCAGCACTCTCTCCCCGCACGAGCGGCACGCCGTAGGCCTCGGCACCTTCGGCGTCCACCTTCTCGGTGCCGCCGATGAAGACCGCTGCGGCCACCTGGTGCTCTGCCGAAAGAGCCGTCAGCGCGAAGCGAACCACCGGCGGGTAGTGCTCGCCATCGATGAGAGCGACTACGCGGCTCACGTCGGCTCCTCTTCGGAAGGCTCAATCCCTGACTCGATGGGGCCGTCACCGGGACGCCAGCGACAGTAGCGGCGGTTGACGTCGTGGAAGTCGGCGACGACCTCGGGGTCGACGTAGGGCTCTTTGAGCAGGACGCGAACCCTGCGGTGGTCGATGATCTCGATGATGTTGTAGCAGGGCTTCACGTGGCCGCGCAGGCGGTGCGTGCAGGCGGTACCCGCGTTGACGATGAGCATGTCCTCAAGGCGCCAAACGTTGGGCACGTGCTTATGGCCGCACAGAACCAGGTCGACGCCGTTACGCGCCAGCACTGAGAGCAGGTCGCCGGCGTCGTGGACGATGTTGCGCTCGCGGCCTGTGCCCGGCACCGGTACCAGGTGGTGGTGCATCGCCACGACCTTGAACTCCTCGGGATTGGCGGCGAAGCGCTCCTCGATCCACCGGTAGCGCTCGCGGCCGATTCGGCCGGTATCAAGGTCCGGCTCGCTCGAGTCCAGCGCGAGCACTGTCACCCCGCCCCACGCGAGTTCCTTGCTACGGTCGCCGAAGAGTTCGGCAAAATGCTCGTCGCCGACGTTGCGCGCGTCGTGGTTGCCCATGAGCACTTGGACGCGTTCGCACGTGAGTGCCGAAATCAGCCGCTGGGCCTGGCGAAACTCCGCCTGAAAACCCATGTCGGTGAGGTCGCCTGTGATCACCACGATGTCGGGCGCAAGCTCGTTGACCTCGTCGATGACCCGCTTGGCCAGCGACGGGATGTGGTATCTGGAGCCGCAGTGCAGATCGGAGATGTGCGCGATAACCGTCTTGTCGCTCATCATCACCCTCCCTCGCAGCTAACGCGGGACGCCGTTTCGGACTGCCGAAGTACGCGAGGTTGCATCGCCGATTCCGCCGAGGCGGTCGACGAGCCCCATCAAAGGCGACAGCAGGCTGCTGAACTCGTCCTCGTAGGTCACGGTGTCGTAGTCGCCCTTGATGCCGCCGCGGTCGGCAGCGGCGTCGAGCGCCTGCTGGTAGGTGCCGATCTTGTCCACGAGCCCGAGCTTGAGCGCCTTGTCGCCACTCCAAGCCCATCCGGTGGCAAGTTCGGTGACATCGGCCTTGGACATCTCACGGCCCTTGGCAACGATAGCGATGAACTGCTCGTAGGCCTCGTCGACCTCACCCTTGATCAGCGCGCGCTCCTCGTCGGAGAGCTTGCGGTAGGGGCTGCCGGCGTCTTTGTACTTGCCCGCCGTGATGACTTGGAACTGGACTCCCACCTTGTCGAGCAGGCCCGACACGTTGGGAATCTCGCTGATGACGCCGATGCTGCCCACGGTGGAGCCGGGCATCGCCCAGATCTCATCGGCCTGCGACGACATCATGTAGGCACCCGAAGCGCCCACGTCGCCGATGGAGACCACGACGGGCTTGGGGCACGTGCGCACGTATTCGGCGATCTCCTCGCTCGCGGCCACCGTGCCGCCGGGAGAGTCCACGCGCAAGAGAATCGCCTTCACACGGCTGTCGTCTTCGGCCTGCTGAAGCTGGTCGAGGAAGTACTCGGGCGTGATGTAGCCGGAGTAGGTGTCTCCCGTGCCTGCGATGGCGCCGTCCACATGGATGACCGCGACGGCATCGCTGCCGAAGCCCGACAGTCGGGCCTTGCTGCCGCCTCCGGCGCGCATCAGCAGCACCGTCGGCACCACGCAGCCGCACGCGAGCAGGAGTAGCAGCACGATCGCGATGGCGATCCACCAGCCGCGCCTGCCGCGCCGCCGGTCCTCGAGCCGCACCGGCGCCGTTGATCCATACACGGGCGGCACGGCGTTGCCGACAGGCGGCACCTGAGACTGCGCGGGAGCTACAGCATCAGCCGCAGGAGGGTACGACGCCCCCGAAGGCTCAGACGGCTGAGGAGAAGTGCCTTGATCGACCATGATCTCTCCGATGCGAGTGGGAGCGGCGCCACGACGCCGAGGCGA
>DASRYH010000064.1:0-11898 GCA_035687245.1 Coriobacteriia bacterium | reverse complement strand
AAGGCAGAGACCGGTGAGCTCGACGCCGTCATCCTCGCTTCGGCAGGTATCACCCGCCTGGGCTGGGAAGACCGCATCACGCACTACATCGACCCCGAGCAGATGGTCTCGGCCGTCGGGCAGGGTGCTATCGGCGTTGAGATCCGCGAAGACGACGAGTTCATGCTCGACGTCTGCGCCAAGCTCAGCCACGAAGAGACGCTGTGCTGTGTTTCGGCCGAGCGTGTCGTCATGAACAAGCTCGAGGGTGGCTGTCAGGTACCGATTGGTGCCTACGCCCGCATCGAGGATGGCGCGCTTGTCATGGACGCGTTCGTCGGATCTGTGGACGGCAAGACGATCCTTCGCCATCACCTCGTGGGTAGCGTGGACGCGCCTGTCGAGCTGGGTGAGAAGATGGTCGTCGCGATGCTCGAGCTGGGTGCCGACGAGATTCTCGCCGCAGTTCGCGCCGCGAACGACGTCGACGACCTGCTCAAGACGTAGGGGGCGCGCGTGAGCGCGACCGATTCGGCATCTGCTGGCCTTCCGCTCGCTGGCGTGAGCGTGCTTGTCACGCGCACGGCCGAGCAGTCCGGCGCACTCGCCAGGCCGCTGAGCGCGCTGGGTGCCGAAGTGATCGCGCTGCCCGTCATAGAAGTCGCTGACCCGATTGACACGACGGCGCTCGACGCCGCACTTGCAGATGTCGGTAGCTACGGGTGGGTCGTACTCACCTCCACCAATGGCGTCGACCGCTTCTTCGAGCGTTTGCGCACGTTGCGTGCGCCTGAGGACGCACTCGACGGCGTGCGTTTTGCGGTGGTGGGTAGCGCGACCGCCAAGTGCCTGGTGGCACGCGGTTGCCAGCCTGACCTGATTCCCGAGGACTTTCGCGCCGAGGGCCTGGTGGACGCCTTCAAAGCCACCGGAGTCGCTGGCACGCGCATTCTGATTCCGCGTGCCGCCGAGGCTCGCGAGGTGCTCCCCGAGCAGCTGGCAACCCTTGGCGCGCACGTCGATGCCGTCGATCTCTACCGGTTGGTACCCGCGCTCGCCGATCCCGCGGTTCTTGCGAGACTCGCCGAAGGCGGCGTGCAGGTAGCGACCTTCGCCAGTGGCGCGACCGCTCGTCACTTCATGGAGCTGCTCACGCAAAACGGCCTCGACGCGAGCGCGATCATGAGCCAACTGACGATCGCCAGCGTGGGTCCGGTGACCACTGCCGGAATCGAGAAGCTGGGCTTCGAGCCCCAGATAGAGGCCGCCGAATCGACGATGGATGCTCTCGTCGAGGCGATCGTCGCGCACTTTAGCAGCTGAGTGCTGGCGGGCGCGCGCTTTTCGGCCTTCCGCCCATGAGCACGAGCAGGCCGTCTCGTCTTTGACATCGAAGCGGGAGCTTGGCATCATAGCGTTCGCTCTGCAGCCGAAGGTCGGCGGCATAGCGCCCCTCGTGGGGACGTGGCTCAGTTGGGAGAGCGCTGCCTTCGCACGGCAGAGGTCGGGAGTTCGAATCTCCTCGTCTCCACCATGAATGGTTCCGAAGGCCCTGCCGAATACCGGCGGGGCCTTCGTGCGTTCACGAGCGTCCGTTTCCAGCGGTTTACAAATGCCCGGGGTATGGGTACTCCTCCTCGTGTACGCCACCTATCGCCAGCCATCGCAGGATGGCCTCGGCATTCAGACGCCGGCGTACGGGTGATCGAGGCTGAACGACCCCGGGGGGCGAGGTCGTCGGTTCCATCGAAGGGGGCGCTTATGTCGTCTGCCACCGTGCTGTCCCGACGATTCGTGTGGGCTTTGGTGTGCCTGCTGCTCTGCGTGGTGGTGGCCCTCATGTTTGGAGGCGTGCCTGAGACGGCGCGGGCGCAGATCCCTGAGTGGTCGGCGCACGTCGTCGACAGCGAGGGCGCGCGGACCATCTACTTCGTTGACGCGAACGAGGGCTGGGCCGGCGATCTGGATGGCTACCTGTTCCACACGACCGATGGCGGCGTGACCTGGGCCAAGTCCCGGCTGCCGCAGAGCAAGACGTCCAGCTTCCGCTTCGGCACAGCGCGGCAGATTCAGTTCATCGACAAGACCAACGGATGGGTGCTGTCGGCTGGCGACTACAAGGCAAAGGACGGTTACTGGTACAACGCATCGCGGCTCTACCGCACCACGGACGGGGGTGCGACGTGGACGAAGCTGTGGACGCGTAGGGCGTCTGTTGCGGAGTTTCAGTTCGTGAGTCCCACACGTGGCTGGTTCGTGCTCGGTCGCACGGTCTACCGGAGCACAAACGGGGGCGTCACCCTCAAGAATCAACACGCCGACAAGGCGATCCTTGCGCCGAAGAAGCTCGCCTGGCTTCAGGGCCTCAGGTTCGTAGACGCCAACAACGGTTGGGCGTGCGGCGGATACATCGGCGGATGGACGAAGCCGATCCTCTTGCGCACCAGAAACGGCGGCAAGACCTGGAAGCGAGCGAAGTTCGGGCTGGTGGGTGGCGTCAACGATGTCTGGTTCGTCAATCGCAGCGTGGGATATGCAATCGCGAAGGGCTTGTACAAGACCACGAACGCAGGCAAGAGCTGGCACCGCATCAAGTACGCAAAGTCGCAAGGTTACGATCTCATCCAGGGCTTCGGCACTACTGGTGTCAGGCTCGTTGGCGGTAAGCCACGCGTCACAGACGGCCCGTCGAATGTCACGACGGTAGTGTGGACATCCCGTGATGGGGGGGCAACCTGGACCTCCGTCGACTTGGACACGGCGTACACCGGCGGAACCGTGGCCGATGCGAGCGCGATGTGGTTCATCGACATCGACACCGGGTGGATTGCTGGTGGACGGCGGGATACTCCCGAGTCCGGTTCGCAGTACTGCATCCTTCGTACTCCGGGCATCGAGGAGGCTGTGGTCGCACCTCCGCTGGAGTAGCGGAACACACTCGATTTCGTGGGCCGATCGTGACCCTATGCGAAGGCCTCACCTGGAATGGTGGGGCCTTCGTGCACCTCCGCCACCGACGCTTCTGACTACCGCCGCAACTTGACAGTGGGAAAACACGAGAGTATGCCCGAGGGAGGGCAGCCGCGCGGGGGCGCGGCGAACAAAAGGGGGCCATCGTGAATACTCGCCAGCCGTTGTGGACCAATTCACACAGAAGGGGCTGGCGCATGGCGGCAGTGATGGCGCTGGGCGTAGCCGTGGTGCTCGCGACCCCCTCGGTCGCCACAGCCGCCATTGGCGACACGACCATCGGATCGCTGGCCCCCGCAGGGGTCCAGGCGAATGACGAGAGCTGGCACTCCAACTTCACTGGAGACGGCGGCCAGATGGTATTCAGCTCGGTAGCGACGAATCTGATCGCCAGCGATACCAACGCTACATCCGACGTCTTCGTTCGCAACCGTCGCACCGGGGCGGTGCAGTGCGTGAGTGTCGCCAGCACTGGGGAGCAGGCCAACAAGCAGAGCGACATGGCGAAGATCACGCCAGACGGTCGCTACGTCGTCTTTGAGTCTGATGCTACGAACCTTGCGCCTGGCGACACCAACAACGACGTAGATGTCTTCGTGCATGACATGAACACGGGCGTGACGACGCGAGTAAGCGTGGCCAGTGATGGCAGCGGCGCGAACGCCTATTCGCACGACTCAGACATCTCTGCGGACGGCCGCTACGTCGTGTTCTCGTCTGAAGCAACGAATCTGGTCGCCAACGACAGCAATGGCGATGAGGACATCTTTGTTCGCGACTTGGTCGAGCACACGACCAAGCGAGTATCGGTCAGGACCGTAATGATCGGCGACGTGCCGCTGAACCTGCAGGCAGACAACTTCAGCGGCGCGCCATGCATCTCGGCCGATGGTCGTTTTGTCGCCTTTTCCTCGGCGGCCGAGAACCTGGTCGCCAACGACAACAATGGCCAAGCGGACATCTTCGTTCGCGACCTCCAGTCCGCGACGACCACCTCTACTACACGGGTGAGTATCTCGTCGACAGGGGTCGAAGCCGACCGTCGTTGCGATGACGCCGCGATATCGGCAGATGGCCGCTTCATCGTATTCGGCACGTCCTCGACCACTCTGGTGCCTGGAGATACCGACAACATCTGGGACGTCTGCTTGCGAGATCGCACTGCTGGGACCACTTCTCTCGTGAGCCTGAGTCAGCTTGGCGCACAAGGTAATGGCGAGAGTGCGGACGCCGTCATCTCGGCAGATGGCAGCCGGGTGGCGTTTAGCTCGCTGGCGTCGAATCTCGTCATCGGTGACACGAATGGCCTTCGTGACATATTCGTGCGCAACCTGACGACCCACACGACATCGCGGTTGAGCAGGAGTACCAGCGGAGTACCCGCAGACAAGGCATGCTGGGAGCCGAGTCTGTCCGCTGACGGGCGTTGGGTGGGGTTCGAGAGCGACTCGGACAAGCTTGTTCTCAATGACGTGAACAACAAGGCGGACGTGTTCGTCCACCAGCTCGCAGAGGGCAAGTCCGGAATCATGTTCTCCAAGGCAGAGGAGATCCTCTACTACAAGAAGCCAGCGCATCTGTCGGCGCATCTGACAGGCGAGATCATCGGCGACTTGTCTGGGCTACCTGTCGTTCTGCAGAAGCTCTCTGGCCCGACTTGGGTCGATATCGCGACGGCATTGACCGACGTATCAGGTGTCGCGCGCTTCGCGCCCATTCAGACCTCTGCTACGCGGTACCGGGTGCGCTTTGACGGGGTCGCCAGCGCTTGGTTGGGTTGCTACGGCGACGAGGAGCTGACGATTACGCCTCCGGCGTACCTCGGCAAGCCGAACGCGCCAAAGACGATGAGGAAGAACCGCTACTACACGATCAGCGCAACACTCAAGCCAGAGCACGCGAAGGGCAAGATCGTCCGCATCTACAAGTTCAAGAAAGTGAAGGTCAAGGGCAAGTGGGTGTGGAAGAGCAAAGGCTACGTGAAGGCAAAGGTCTACAACCCCAAGGGGAAGAGCTACAGCAAGTACAAGGTGAGAATGCGTCTCACGAGCAAGGGCAGCTGGGCTCTCAGCGCCCGAATGATGCCTGACGCATCACACGCCGACTCGCTCTCGAAGTCCGACTACGTGAAGGTCAAGTAGTCGCGGATTGCATGCACCGCCGAGTAGGCCGAAGGCTGGTGGTAACGCTAGCCCCATGCGGGCACGGCAGGTAGAATGTCGGGGCGTCTGTGCCAAGCACGGACGCCCCGACATCGTAGTCAGACCCCATTGAAGGGATTCAGATGGACGCAACAACTATCGCCACTCAGCCGACGGGCCTCTTGGCCTGGATCAGCCAGTACGGAAACGTCGTCTACTTCTTCGCCCAGATCGCCTTCTGGCTTGGGATGCTCGTTCTGGTCGCCTACGCCGTCGTGCAGTACAAGCGCTGGGTCAACTACCAGCTCGGCACCGGCCGTAGCGGCGCCCTGCGCATGGAGCAGCAGGCCGGCTCGGCCCCGGTCGTCGCGGAAGACAAGAACGTTTCGGTCGACGAGTTCGTCGACTAAGGAGGCGCACCCGCATGCAGTTCCCGCAGTACCGCCCGCGCCGCCTGCGCGCCAACGAGACGATTCGCTCGATGATTCGTGAGACGACTCTCGCGCCGACCGACTTCATCTACCCGTTGTTCGTGAAGCCGGGCAGCAACAAGAAGGACGAGATCAGCTCGATGCCGGGCGTCTATCAGATCTCGGTCGACATGCTGCCCGCAGAGATCGACGAGCTCAAGGAGCTGGGAATCCCGGCCGTCATCCTCTTCGGTCTGCCGAGCATGAAGGACGCAGTGGGCTCGGAGGGTTACGACCCGGACGGCATCGTGCAGCAGGCGATCCGCGCCATCAAGGCGCACGATCCGAGCTTCTACGTCATCACCGACGTCTGCCTGTGCGAGTACACCGACCACGGGCACTGCGGCGTGCTCGACGACGCCGGCTGCGTCATCAACGACATTACGATCGAGCTGCTTGCCAGGGAGGCCGTGAGCCACGCCGAGGCGGGCGCTGACATGGTTGCCCCGAGCGACATGATGGACGGCCGCGTGGCCGCTATCCGCGGTGCGCTGGACGCCGAAGGTTTCGAGAACGTGCCCATCATGGCCTACTCGGTGAAGTACGCGAGCGGCTACTACGGCCCGTTCCGCGAGGCCGCCGAAAGCACGCCGACCTTCGGCGATCGCAAGCAGTACCAGATGGATCCCGCCAACGCCGAAGAGGGTCTGCGCGAGGCTGCCCTCGACGTCGACGAAGGCGCCGACTTGATGATCGTGAAGCCGGCCCTGGCCTACATGGACATGATCTGGCGCGTGAAGACCGAGTTCGGCTACCCCACGGTGGCCTACAACGTCTCGGGTGAGTACGCGATGGTGAAGGCTGCAGCGGCCAACGACTGGATCGATGAAGAGCGCGTGGTTCTCGAGACGCTGCTGAGCTTCAAGCGCTCAGGCGCGGACCTCATCATCACCTATCACGCGAAAGACGCCGCTCGCTGGCTTCGCAAGTAAGCACCGTTGCGCGACAGCGATGCCCTGTCGTTCGGCAGGGTATTCGCTGTTGCTTTGGCCTGAAGTGTTACCGTCAAAGTAAGGATTCCAGATGGCAGAGAACGTCGGAAACTCAGATGCCCGTCCGGACCTCGAGCTCGAAGAGGAGTTCGGCGAGGACGAAGGCACTATCAACGAGCAGGAGATGGCCGAAGCGATGGCCGGGTGCGGCCAGGTTGCGCTGAACGTTCCCGTCGTACCGGCGGGTCATCCCGCTGGCGTGCCCATGGGCGGGCATCCCGGCGGACACCCTGCAGGCGTTCCCATGGGGGGCGGTCATCCCGCTGGGGTGCCGGGCGGTCCTGGCACTGGCGACACCCAGCGCCACGGCGGTGCCCGTTCGGTAGGCTTCCGTCCGGGTGGCGGCCCCGCTGCGATCGCCTATCAGGAGCGCACGGGCATCAAGGCCCCGCGCATCCTCGCGTGGGAGATCACCCGTAGCTGCAACCTCTCCTGCGCGCACTGCCGCGCGGCGGCCGAGTTCGGCCACTATCACGGCGAGCTGTCCCTCGATGAGATCAAGAAGGTCATCGACGACATCGTCACCATCTCCAACCCGATCATCATCCTCACCGGCGGTGAGCCGCTGATGCGCCCGGACATCTGGGAGATCATCGACTACTGCCACGAGAAGGGCGCGATGCCGGTTATCGGCACGAACGCCACGATGATCACCGACGAGATCGCCGCGAAGATGGCGGAGCACAAGATCCCGCGCATCAGTGTGTCGATCGACTTCCCGACCGCCGAGGAGCACGATGCCTTCCGCGGCCAGGTCGGCTGCTTCGACCAGTCGATCGAAGGCATCAAGATCGCCAAGCGCCACGGCGTCGGCGTTCAGATCAACACCACCGTCACCACGGAGAACGCCAACAAGATCGATGAGATCCACGACCTCGCCGAGGGCCTGGGCATCGACGCGTTCCACATCTTCATGCTGGTGCCGACGGGCCGCGGTAGCGATCTGCTCGAGAAGGAGCTTCCGCCCGAGGAGTACGAGCGCGTGCTGACGTGGGCGTATCACCGCCAGAAGACCAGCTCGCTGCATTTCAAGCCTACCGACTCACCGCACTACTACCGCATCATCCGCCAACTCGCCAAGGCCGAAGGCAAGAAGGTCACCCGCGAGGAGTACGGCCTGGACGCGATGACTCGCGGTTGCCTTGGCGGCATCACCTTCGGCTTCATCAGCCACGTCGGTGACGTTCAGCCGTGCGGCTACTTCGACATGCAGCTTGGCAACGTCAAGGAAAAGCCGTTCCACGAGATCTGGACCGAGTCCAAGGTCTTCAACGATCTGCGCGACTACTCGCTGCTCAAGGGCAAGTGCGGGGCGTGCGAGTACAAGGCCGTCTGTGGCGGCTGCCGCGCTCGTGCCCTCGAGCTCACGGGTGACTACATGGAGGCGGAGCCGTACTGCGCCTACGAGCCGCCCGCTTGGAAGGGCGAGTGCTCGCTGGAGCAGGCCGCCGAAGAGATGGGTGTCTCTACCACCGGCGAGTAGCCGCGGGTAACGAATCGCAATCATCGGACGGTCGGGCGCCACGCGCTCGGCCGTTCGTCGCTAGTATGGGTAAGACTTCAACGGGAACACGCGCTTTGTAAGCGAAAGGACTGGCCCACAAGTGAAGCGTCGAATGACAGTTGCAGCACTGCTCGCCCTTGCACTCGTCGCCATGGCTATCCCTGCGGGGGCGTCCACGGCAACGCTCATGAGCGAGAAGCTTGTAGCAGGCAAGCCGACGATCGGCAGCTACGGGAACCTGGCCTACACGAAGGGCTCGGTCGTCTACACCAAGGTGGTCGACGAAGAGAATGACCTCGTCGACCTGTACCGCTACTCGACTGCGGCTTCGACTGCCAAGCGGCTCATGAAGGCGGACGGCATCTCGCTGGGCCGCCCGCGCATCTCCGGGCTCAAGGTCGTCTACTCGCGTCAGCCGTCTGCCAGCTCCAACGAAGACGACATCTACGTTCGCGACCTTTCGGCAAGCTCGACGGGCGTGCAGTCGCGCATCACTTCCGACACTGCCGACCAGACCAACCCCGATATCGCGGGCAACATCGTGGTCTGGGAGGACGACCGCAACGGCAGCTCTGATATCTACGCCTACGACCTGACCACCAAGCTCGAGAGCATTGTGTGCACGGCCACGGGCAACCAGATCGACCCGTCGGTCTCGGGTTCGCGCGTCGTCTACGCAGACAACCGCGCCAACTCGACGGACTGGGACATCTACGTCAAGGACCTCAAGACAGGCGAAGAGAAGCTGCTTGTGGGGAGCGCCGGCAACCAGACCAACGCGGTGATAAGCGGTAACAACGTGGTCTACGAGACGTGGACTGGCGCCTCGAGCAGCATCCGCCACATCAAGCTGGGGACAGACGCTTCCGGCAAGATCACGGCGTCGTCGTCGAGGGGTCTGAGCATCGGTACCGCGAACCAGTACGCGCCCGACGTCTCTGGCGACCGGGTCGTCTGGGTCTACCAAGGTGCTACCAGCTCGGCTCTCTATTACTACGATCTTGCGGTAGGCACGCGCCACAAGCTCTTCTCGGGCACCTCGCTGATCGACTCGCCGCAGATCAGCAGCTCGAAGGTCGTCTACATCAAGACGGACTCCAAGGGCGTGAGCCGCATCTACCTCGCGTCGCTCAAGCTGCCGAAGCTCACGATCGCGGCACCGACTGCGGTAACCTCGGGCTCGCGAGTCAAACTCACGGGCAAGCTGAAGACGTCAGCGGGTAGCGCAATCGCCAAGCGTTCGGTCAAGATCGAGTCGTCCACCGACAACAAGACGTGGACGCCCGTATGGACCGTGAAGACCAACAGCTCCGGCGCCTACACCTACAAGACCGCGGCCATCAAGCAGGCGACGTACTTCCGCGCCACCTACAAGGGCGGAAGCACGTACCTTTCGGCGAGGAGCGCGGCCAAGAAGGTTGGGCTGAAGTAGATGACACAGACAGCGGTCGCGGCGCCTGAGGCGCCGCAGCCCAAGCAGCCGAAGTCGCCGGGTGTAGTGCCGCTCGCGATCCTGCTGGTTGGCGCGCTCACTCTCGTGAGCTGGATGGCGTTTCTTGCAGGCGGCGTACTTGCCGTGACGGAGGAGACAACGCGCCTGCTCTCCGACGCCCAGCTCGCGGCTGTGGTGCTCTCGGCCCTAGCTGCACTGGTGTCGCGGCAGCGCACCTTCGCAGTCGTCTCGATCGTGGCCGGCGTTGCCTACATTGGCGCGTGGGCCGGTCTCGGCTTGATCACGTGGGGCGGTTCCGACATCGTCAATCTCGCGCTCATCGCGTTGTTCTACCTGTCGGTACCGGTCTCAGGAGTGAGCACACTGCTCGCCGGTCGTTCGCTGGTGAGGGCGCGGGCTTAGACCGCGCCTTGCACAGGCACACCCGCGCCTTGTCGTCAGGTACACTGTCATAGCTCGCCGACGGCCCATCGGGGCGTGCGGCGCCGCGCGAATCATCCGAATGTGAAAGGCGGCTCCAAGCCATGTCTCAGTCCACTTCGCCCGAGTCCTTTTCGGCAGCCTGCAAGCTCATCCCCGGCGGCGTGAACTCGCCGGTCCGCGCGTACAAGAGCGTCGGCATCGAGCCGCGCTTCGTCGACCACGCCAAGGGCAGCCGCATCTTCGACGTCGACGGTCGTGAGTACGTCGACTTCGTTCAGAGCTGGGGCCCGATGATCCTGGGCTATGGCTATGAGCCTGTGCTCGACGCAGTTCGCGAGCAGCTCGATCGGGGCACCTCGTTCGGTGCGCCCACGTGCGTGGAGATCGCCGCCGCCGAAGCCGTTGCCAAGGCCGTGCCCTCCATCGAGATGGTGCGCTTCGTCTCGAGCGGCACCGAGGCCACGATGAGCGCCATCCGTCTCGCGCGCGGCTACACCGGCCGCGAGAAGTTCATCAAGTTCGACGGCAACTACCACGGCCACTCCGACGCGCTGCTCGTGGCCGCCGGCTCGGGCCTGCTGACGCTCGGCATCCCGAGCACGCCCGGCGTGACCAAGGGCGCTGCCGGCGACACGATCGTGCTGCCGTACAACGATATCGATGCGGTAGCCGAGGTCTTGGCTGCCGAAGGCGAGCAGGTCGCGGCCATCATCCTCGAGCCAATCGCCGGCAACATGGGCGTCGTTCCGCCCAAGGCCGGCTTCCTGCAGGGCCTGCGCGACCTGTGCGACAAGTACGGCGTCGTGCTCATCTTCGACGAGGTCATCTCAGGCTTCCGCGTTGCGCTGGGCGGTGCGCAGGAGCTCTATGGCGTGACGCCGGACCTCACCACGCTCGGCAAGATCATTGGCGGCGGCTTCCCGGTCGGCGCTTTCGGCGGCAAGCGCGAGATCATGGAGCAGCTGGCTCCCACCGGTCCCGTCTACCAGGCGGGCACGCTGTCGGGTAACCCGGTCGCGATGGTCGCGGGGCTCGCCACGATCGAGGCACTCTCGCAGCCGGGCGTCTACGACGAGCTGGAGCGCAAAGGCAAGAAGCTCGCCGACGGCCTGTGCCGCGCTGCCGGCTCCGCCGCCGTTCACACGTCGTGCAATCGCGTCGGCTCGATGTCGACGATGTTCTTCACTCACTTGGACGTCTCGAACTGGTCGGCCGCGTCGACCTCTGACACGGAGAAGTACGCGAAGTACTTCCGCGGCATGCTCGATCGCGGTTACTGGCTCGCGCCCAGCCAGTTCGAAGCATGCTTCGTCTCGCTCGCGCACACCGACGAGGAGATCGAGGCCTTCCTCGACGCTGCCGGCGAGGTTCTCAAGACGCTCTAGGCGCGCTATCGCGGTAGGTCTTCTCCTTCAGCGCAGCTGCTTGACTACGGCCCGGTGGTCACCCGCCGGGCCGTCTTGCGTGCGGGCCGCGTGCAGCGCTGGCAGACCTGTGTTCGTCCCCGACCACAGCCAAAGCGCGGCACGCGGCACGCTCGCGGTGTTCGACAGGCCTGCATGCGCCTATAGTATGAAGTTGCCTGAGTGGCCCTTCGTCGCATGCAGCACCTTCAGCCAGCCACAAATCGGGCGTTTGCAGTACGCGCTTCGCGCACATTGGGGCAGGTAGGGGAGGCGTCATGCATCACAAGATGTGGGGGTTCGAAAGGTTAGCAACGTTCGCTGTCGCTGTTGGATTGATCTTCTCGTTCTGTGGGGGATCCGCATTCGCAGCGAGCACGTACTACGACCAGTATCCAGCGGTCGGCGGCACGAGTGCCGAATCGATGCCGAGGATATCGGTCAAAGTCTCAGATCCAGCCGGCATCACCGGCGGATACCAGATCAAGATCGACGGCGCTTCCAAGACGCCCAAGACAAAATGGGGTCCCGGTAACGCGTATCTCGAGCTGTACTACCAGGTC
>DASRYH010000063.1:0-95127 GCA_035687245.1 Coriobacteriia bacterium | reverse complement strand
ACGCGACTTCGCGCATCGTCAGTGCCCCCACACCCCGCTCGTCGGCGATCTCGACTGCGGCTGCGAGCACACGGCCGCGGTTCAGGGGCGTGCGCGAGGCGGGCTTCTTGCCGGCGGCGTCTGGCGACTTCTTGGGCAATTCCACTCCAGGGGTTGACGTACTTACTTAGTAAGTATCAGAATACGGTTGTAGGCACTTACTAAGTAAGTATACCGATGACGACGGGGCGCGCAAGGGCGCCCGGGTCACGGAAAGGGGAGACAGACATGAACGCACTCACTCAAGACGAAGCAAGGCGGCAGAAGGCCGGCGGTGCGGCAGCGCTCTACATCTCACTCGCGCTGATTGCCGCGATGCCGTTCTTCCTGCTGCTGGTGGACTACCAGAGCGCGACAACCGCGGCGCAGAAGGTCGCCGTCGTCGTCGCCAACTACGCGAGCCTCTACGCGATGTACCTCGCGTCCTACGTCTTCTACGGCCTCGCGGTGGGCGTGCTCGCATTCGCTCTGCACGACAGGATGGCGCCCGGCGCGCCCGCACTGATGCGCGCGGCGACGGCGGTCGGCCTCATCTGGTCGGTGACGCTTATCGCAAGCGGGATGGTGTGGAACTACGGCATGACGACGGTCGTGTCGCTGGCCAAGACGAGCCCGGCGCAGGCGCAGTTGGTGTGGCATGCGATGGAGCCGATGTCTGAGGCTTTGGGTGGCGCTGGCGGCGAGCTGCTCGGTGGCCTGTGGATCCTGCTCCTGAGCGTGGTGGCCCTGCGAACTGCCGCGCTGCCGAAGGCACTAGGCTGGTTCGGCGTGATCATGGCACTTGCTGGCCTGACCTCGGTGGTCCCGCCGCTGCACGACGCCGCGATCCTCTTCGGGCTCGCGATGATCGTCTGGTGTGCGTGGCTCGGCATCGTGATGCTGCGGACGAAGTCGATGGCTCCGGTCGCGGCGGCCCACCCCGCCCGCACCACCAGCGCCGCTAGCACGTCGCTGGAAGATGTTGCCACTTCGCCGGTCTCCTTCGGCTAGCATGTCTTGTGGTGCGCCCAAGCGTGAGTCGTGGCACACTCGGCGTGCGGTTTCGACGGCGCCTTCGGGCGCCGTCCCCGCCGGCGGCTGACGACGGATTCGCAAGAAGGAGCGCTCGTTGATGGAGAAGGTCCTGCTCGTAGACTGCACGGCGACCCTCGGGCACGTGCGCGACTTCCACTGCGGAGGGCTTCTCGCTATCGGCACGGTGCTGCAAGACGCGGGCTACGAGGTCGAGCTGCTCGAGTACCCGCAGGCAGAGCTCGGCGAGCACTACTGGCAGGAGCCCGACTGGGACGTGCGCGTCGCCAAAGACCTGCTCGCGCGCGGCAGCCGCACGCTGCTCTTCCACACGCTGAACCTCAACTACCTCGACACGGTGCGCCTCGCCAAGGTCGCCAAGGAACTCGACCCGAGCGTGCGCATTGCCTTCGGCGGACCGCAGGCGGCGCATACTGCCGCCGAAAGCATGGCCGCGTTCCCGTACGTCGATCTCATCTGCATCGGCGAGGCCGATGACACCATCGTGCCTATCGTCCGCTACCTGCAAGGCGAGCTTCCTGCCGAAGAGGTGCCGGGCGTCTTGTATCGCGACGCCGAAGGTGCCGTGCGCACCACGCCGCTGCCGGAGTGCCCGCCCGCGCTCGACGAGCTGCCATGGCCGGACTACTCGCTGGTGGGCGGCCTCGCGGGTGAGGCGGAGTACCCCGTGCCGGTCGACACCGGGCGCGGCTGCCCCTTCACCTGCCGTTTCTGCTCCACGCGGGGCTTCCACCGCCGACGCGTGCGCGTGCGCCCGATCGACTCCGTCGTAGGCGAGTTGCGCAGGCTGCGCGACCTCTACGGCCGTACCGACTTCGAGTTCAACCACGACCTGTTCACGGCACGCCGCGACAAGGTCATCGAGTTCTGCGACGCGCTCATCGCCGAGGAGCTCAACGTGACGTGGAAGTGCAGCGCGCGCGTCGACACGCTCGATGACGAGCTGCTCGACAAGATGGCTGCCGCCGGCTGCGTCCGTATCTTCCTTGGTGTGGAGACCGGCTCGCAGCGCATGCAAGACATCATCAATAAGAAGCTCGACACGAGCACACTTGTACCGGTGGTGAAGTCGCTGCTCGAGCGGAACATCACGCCTCGTCTTGCTTTCGTCTACGGCTTCCCGGAGGAGACCGAAGACGACCTCAAAGAGACCATGTCGCTGATCGTCACGGCCATTCGGCTAGGCGTGGACGACTTCCAGATCTGGCCGCTCATCTACCTGCCTGGCACGGTCTACACCGAGCAGGAGGCCGGCAACCTCGTGTTCCACAAGGACAACCCGCTCGTTGAGATGGCGTACCGACCCATGACGACTTGGGAGGCCGAGGTCGTCGAAGCGAACCCCTCGATCTTCCCGTTCTTCTACGACCGACCGACGCCCGTTACGCAGAAGTACCAGGGTCTCGAGCTGTTCTGGATGACCTTCCACGAGCCGCTGGTGCGTCACTACCCGGCGGCCTACATCCGCATGATCGACGCGTTCGGCGGCGACTTGCTCGACCTCTTCCTCGCGCTGCAAACGCGCATGCCCGACTTCGGCGAGCGAAGCATCAACGCGTGGATAGCGAGCGAGGGCGACGCCGAAGAGTACCAGCGCTTGATAGCGCCGGCCTTCGTCGAGTTCATCATGGGGCTGGGCGAAGCCGAGTCGGGCGAGATTCTCGCGCTGATGCAGTAGCGCTCGGACGGAGACCGACGCCGCCTACGGTGTGGTCACCGTGTAAACGGTCAGGGGTACGGCACGCACCACGAGAGCCTTGCCTGCGAGCTTGCCGGCGACGTCTTCTCGGAGCGACGCGATCGGCGGGATCTTGCCACGTCCGACAACCGTGACCGTCACGGTGCCGTCAGCGCTGCGCACTCCGTCCACCTGATAGCCGCTACCCTCGACCCACGCGTTTGCGGCATCCGTCGCGTTGCGTTCGCTCACCGTCTGCGCGATTACGCGAACGCTGCCGAGTGTGAGCGGTGCGATGATCGCGACCGACAGCACACCAACGACAGCGATCGCGGTCAGCCGCGCCTTCTTCGACTCCGATCCGAGCACGGCCTTGGGGAAGCCCATGATGCCGAACATGAAGGCGCCGGTGAGCACGATTGCGAGGAAGTTGGTGGCGAACAGGAGCGCGCTGCCTCGCGCGAGCTCGGGGCGACCGAGTCCCAGCAGCAGTCCCACGTTCGCAAGCGGCGGAACGAGCGAGATCGCAATCGCCACGCCCGGCAGCGTGTCGGAGACGTCCGAGCGAGAGACCGCGAAGGCGCCCGCCAGACCGGTGGCGAGTGCGGCGAGCAGATCCACGAGCCGCGGTGCGGTTCGAGCCATGATCTGCGCATTCGCCTCGGGGTTGGCGAAGCGGAAGGGAATCACCAGAAAGAGCCCCACGAGGATCGCCAAACAGATGCCGAGCGCCACCATCGCCGTCGAGGTCAGGATGGACTTGCGATCGCCGATGCTGATTGCGAACGCGAGTCCCACGATTGGCCCCATCAAGGGGGCGACGATCATCGCGCCGATCACGGCAGCTACGGAGTCGGAGAGCAGGCCGTAGGTCGCGATTGCCGACGCGAGAACGAGCAGCACAACGAAGCGCACCACGCGACGTTGCCAGTCGGCGCCTTCGAAGATCACCGAGTCGCGGACGCGCTCAATCTCGCTGGTGTCTACCGGTCCGCCGTGTAGGGTATCGCTCAGGCGCGACAACGAGTCTCCCGTCCTAGCCCAGCAGGTCCTTCATCTGGTTGTAGATGATAGCCGCTGCGCGCTCGGGCATCAGGCGGCACAGGCGATCCATCATCTTGGCGTCGCCGCCGATGAGCACTCGGTAAGAGTTGCTCTCCATGCCCTCGATGACCACGCGAGCAGCCTCGACCGCCGATGTCGTCTTGTGCTTGGGCGCGTCGGCGCCTTCGGCCAGATGCATGTCGAGGCCGGAGTTCGCCGCGATATCGGTGGCGATTGCGCCGGGGAAGACCACGGTCACCTTCACGCCGGTCTCGGTGAGCTCGGAGTGCAGGCCTTCGGTCATCAGCTTCACTGCCGCCTTCGACGCGCCGTAGATCGTTTGCCCCGGAACGGGGAGGAAGCCACCCATGCTCGAGAAGTTCACGACGTGCGCCTCGGGGCGCGTGAGCAGAAGCGGCAGAAACGTCTTGGTCATGTAGGTCAGGCCCCAGAAGTTCACGTTCATGACGCGCTCGATCGCCGAATACTCGAGCTCGTTGAACTTCACGAACGGCTGGATGATGCCTGCGCAGTTTATGAGGCCGTCGACCTGGCCGTGAGCCGCGATGACCGCGTCGGGGAGCGCCTCGACTACGGCCTTGTCGGTGATGTTGGCGACGTGCGTGGACAGCGAGCTCGCCTTGGCGCCAGCAAGCTTCGTCGTTTCGGCGAGGCCCTCTTCACTGATGTCGATGGCCGCGATCTTGGCGCCGCGCTCCAGCAGCTGCAGCACGAGCTGCCTACCGATTCCGTTCCCGCCACCCGTAACGACAATCGTCTTGCCTGAAGCGCGCATGCCGCTGCCCCCTTATGCCCTCGAAGCTCCGGCTGCCGGGCCGATCGAACTTCGAGTTGTCATTACCTGCCACCGTTCATACCCGAAACTGAACTCGCGCGGTAGCAACAGGGGTATACCTCACGTAGCCGAAAGCAGCGACGAAGGAGCCGACCTTGCTCGCAAGCACCCTCAAAGAAGTGATGACGCAGGTCTCGCATCTCTTCGAGATCTCCGGCGTCGCAATCATCGTTGGCGGGTTTCTCTTCGCGCTCGTTCGAGCGCTGCAGATGTGGCTTACGAAACGGCCTTCGGAGGCCTACGAGATGCTGCGCCGCGTCTTCGGCAAGAGCATCCTGCTGGGCCTTGAAGTGCTCGTAGCCGCTGACCTCATCCGCACGATCGCGGTGGAGCCGACGCTGCAGAACCTCTACGTGCTCGGCCTGCTGGTAGTGATTCGAAGCTTCCTGTCGTGGTCGCTCGACGTCGAGCTTGAGGGCGTGTGGCCGTGGAACAAGCGACGCCAGGAGCACATGGAGAAGACCGGCTGCTAGGGCAGCGGGAAGGCGCGACGCGGCTTGCGTCGCGTACGACCTGCCGAATGGTGACTACAGGAAGTCGATCTCGTCGACGGCCTCGAGCTGCACGTAGGCGCGCTCGATGTTGGAGCTGTCGTCGGCCGGCGTGATGAAGAAGCCCGCGCGGTTGGGCTTGTAGCCGGTAGTCGAGCCGATCAGGACCTCGCCGTCGTTGAACTTCACTCGGATCTTGCGGGCGACGGGGGGCGGGTCGGCGACGAACTCGTTGGCCTCGACGTGGGCGGGATCGCCGGTGAAGTCCTTCACGAAGAAGAGCGCCTTGAGGTCTTTGGCCCACACGACCTGCGGGTCGATCTCTCCCACGACGGTCAGGTGGAAGTTCTTCTTGTCGGTCGCGAAGTCGATGGTCGTTCCCTTGAGCACGTGCCCATCCGTGAACCTCGCGACGATCTTGTTCTTCATCGACCCGTCCCGTTCCTTACCCGTGTGTGAGCTCGCTCTCAGCAATCGAAGCAACTCGAAGTGTATTCAGGTCGGGCGCTGCTGGCGAATGTGTGACGGCCATCACACCGCTCAACCAGCGGTAACGCGCCCGCCCGGGCCAGACGCGGGGGCTACTCTTCCTCTTCGACCTCGGGCGATGTCATCAGGTCGTCGAGTTCGGAGCGCAACTCGGTCTCGTTCATCGACCACAGCTCCTCGAGCAGGTAGCTGCGCCAGTCGGGCTCGGCACCTTCGGCAGCCAGAAAGCCGATGGTGATCGCGTCGTTGTCGCCGCTCAGGGCAAGCCCGCCGGGCTGGGCGAGAGGGAGCTCGCCGGCAAGCGTCACCGAGGTGACGGGGTACTCGTTGTCGTCGAGCCACTCTTCGAGTTCGCCCATCGTCATGCTCAGTTGATCTGACGTGTCCCGCCGCGCTTCGTCAAACATCCGTGGCTCCTCACCCATGCGGTCGAGCGTGTGGTAATTGTACCCACCGCAGCCGTTCGCCGAGCATCTGAAGAAACTAGTAACTAGGTTATTGAATTCGGAGAAGTCAGGGGACTAACATCGTATTAGCTGCAACGACCACCGAAAGGGAGCCGTGCCCGTTCGTCACGCGATATTGGGCCTGCTCGACCAGCGACCGCGCCACGGCTACGACCTGCGCGCGGCGTTCGAAGCACTCGTTGGAGGCCCGGCGGTCTGGGAACTCAAGCCCGCGCAGGTCTACACGACCCTCGACCGCCTCGAGCGCGATGGCCTCGTCGCACCCGTCGAGCGCGTGCGCATTGGCGGTCCAGACCGAGTCGTCTACCAGCTCACCGACGACGGGCGGAGCGCGCTGCACGGCTGGTTCGCTCAAGGAGTGCACGGCGATCACGTGCGCGACACCTTCTTCGTGAAGCTCATGGTGGCCGTGGCCACCACGGGCGCCGACCCGCGCGCCGTCATTCGGCAGCAGCGCATCACGCTCTACCGCGACCTGCACGCGCTCACCCACAACCGCGCCACGATCGATCGCACCTGCGATCTCGCGCGCGCGATGTTGCTCGACAAGGCGGTCATGCACCTGGAGGCCGACCTGCGCTGGCTCGACATGGTGGAGGCGCGCCTTGGCGAGATCGAGCAGCAGCCGATGCCGCAGCCGCTGCCCAGACGCCGCGGCCGCCCGCCGCGCGCTGCCGAAGATGACGCCACCGAGATGGCGGCTGGATAGAAGCGCACGCAGCACGGAACAAACAACACGACGGCGAAAGAAGAAGGCGAACGATGGCGATCGTAGAAGCGAAGCAGCTCACGAAGGTGTACGGCAGCGGCGAGACCGCCGTGACCGCTCTGGACCACGTGGATCTGTCCGTGGCGCCGGGCGAGTTCGTCGCCGTCATGGGCCCGAGCGGCTGCGGCAAGTCGACGCTGATGAACCTGCTGGGCGGGCTCGACACGCCTACCGAGGGCTCCATCAGCATCGACGGCAAAGAGGTCGCCGGCATGACCGACGAGGAGCTCACCAAGCTCCGTCGCCGGCGCTTCGGCTTCGTCTTCCAGTTCTTCAACCTCATCCCGGTGCTCACCGCGATCGAGAACGCGGCGCTGCCGCTCACGCTCGATGGAATGTCCGAGGCCGAGGCGCGCGCCAAAGCTGCCGACTGGCTGGCGAAGGTCGGCCTGTCGGATCGGATGAAGAACCGCCCCGACCAGCTCTCGGGAGGCCAGCAGCAGCGCGTTGCTGTAGCTCGGGCGCTCGTGACAGACCCGGCGCTGGTCCTTGCCGACGAGCCCACCGGCAACCTCGACTCGCGTTCGAGCGAAGAGATCGCCGGTCTGCTCAAGACGGCATCCGACGAGTGGGGCCGCGCCATCCTCATGGTCACGCACGACCCGCGCATCGCCGCGCACGCGCACCGCATCGTCTTCATGGAAGACGGGCGCATCATCGACGACACGCAGATCGCCGGCTCCGACGACGCCCGCAAGGCGATGGAGAAGGTGGGCCTGCTGTGAGCGTGTCCTTCAAGCTCGCTTGGCGCTACCTGTGGGGCCGCAAGCTCCGCACGTTTCTGACCACGCTCGCCGTCATCTTCGGCGTCATGCTGATCTTCGGCCTCAACGGCATGCTCCCGGGCATGATCGACGCTTTCAACCGCATGCTTCTGGGCGCGGCCGGACAGGTGGACCTGTCGGTCACGAGCGCGAGCAGCGGCTACTTCGACTCGTCAATCGTCGACAAGGTGCGAAACGTCAACGGCGTGGCGGCAGCGACTCCTTCGCTTCGGCGAACTGTGGGAATGCCTACAGGCAGCGCTCTGGGCACCGTGATGGTGGTGGGCATCGAGCCGCGTAGCGCGCGCAAGGTACACGACTTCCAGCAGCAGTCGGGCCGCTTCCTCGCAGGCAGCGACCGCGGCGTTGTGGTGATTGGCACCGATACCGCCGGTGAGCTGGGTCTGCGCTTGGGTAGCAAGCTCACGATCCCGTCGGTGGCAGGCACGCGCAGCTTCGAGGTCATCGGGCTGTTGGGCAACGCGTCGTCGCCTGGCGCGTCGGAGATCTACATGAGTCTCGCCGACGCCGGAATGCTCGTGGGTCAACCCGGCAAGGTGAGCACGGTCGAAGGCCGCTTCGTCACTGGCGTCGACCGGGCCGCCGTGGAGAGTCGGGTGCGCCGCGCACTGGGCAGCGACTACACGGTGGGCGGGCTTTCCACCGAAAGCCAGCTGCTCGCTTCGCTGAAGGTCGGCCAGTTCTCCATGACGATGTTCGGTGTCTTCGCGCTAATCATGGGCGGCTTCATCATCTTGAACACCTTCCGAACGCTCGTCTCCGAGCGGCGTCACGACATCGGCATGCTCCGCGCGATAGGTGCGCGCCGCCGAACGATCCTTGGCGTCTTCCTCGTCCAAAGCCTCGTGCAGGGCGTGCTTGGCACCGCACTCGGGCTGCTTGCCGGCTGGGGGCTTGCGCTGCTGGCCGTCAACGCGCTCGTGCCGATCTGGCGCACGGCGATGCACATGGACGTCACCATCAAGCCGGTCTTCACGCCCGGTAACTGGGCGGTTTCGATCATCCTTGGCATGGGCGTGACGATTCTGGGCGCCATCATTCCCGCACGTCAGGCGGCCAACATCACGCCGCTCGAAGCGATGCGTCCGCAGATGGCCGAAGTGGCCGATCGCGGCCACAAGAAGCTCGTCCTCGTGGGATGGACCCTGCTCGCCGTGTCCGTCCCACTGCTCTTCATCACGGGCAACACCAGCGCAATCGGGATGGGCGCCGTTCTGTTCCTCATCGGGATGATCCTTGTGGCACCGGCGCTCATCGCGCCGCTCTCCAACCTCTTCGCACGCCTGCTGCGCGTGACCTCGCCCGCCACGGCCGAGCTCTCCTCGAGCAACCTCACGCGACAGCCCGGGCGCGCAGCCGCGACCGCTTCGGCGATCCTCATCTCGCTTGCGATCGTCGTGGCGATCATCGGCCTGCTGAACTCGATCTTCGCCGGCTTCTTCAGCTACATCGACAAGTCGCTGGGCAGCGACTTCGTCGCCATTCCGCAGGGCCTCATCATCGGCGGCAGCCACGTGGGCGCCGACCAGAACCTCGTCAACGAGATCGCTGGCACACCCGGCGTGGGTGACGTGGCCACGCTGCGCCTGGGCGCCGGCAAGATCAACGACGGCGAGGTCCAGATCATCGGTGTCGACCCGGTCATGTATCCGAAGGTCGCCTCGTTCACCTACTCGAGCGGCACATCGGTAGCCGACGTCGCCATGCTCGGCAAGGGTCGCACGATGCTCGTCAACGGCATCTATTCGGCGCAAAACGGCGTCAGCGTGGGCCAGACGTTGCAGGTCGAGACGCCCAACGGCCTGAAGGACTACAAGGTCGTGGGCATCGCCACCGACTACCTCAACGCCAAGCTCGCGAGCACCTACATCTCCCAAGACAACCTCGAGAGCGACTTCGGCGTGACCACCAACGTCCTCGTTCTCGCCAACGCCGAGACGGGCGCGTCGATCCCCATGGTGAAGGCGCGCCTCGAACGCCTCTTCCGCGACTACCCGCAGTTCATCCTCTACGACTCGAAGGACTTCAAGGACTCGCAGGTCAAGCTCATCGAGGCCGAGATGCCCATCTTCTACGTCCTCATCGGCATGCTCGCGCTGCCCACGTTGCTCGCCCTGCTCAACACCCTCGCGATCAGCGTGCTCGCTCGCACCCGCGAGATCGGGATGCTGCGCGCAGTTGGCGCCACCCGCCGACAGATCAAGGGGATGGTAGTTGCCGAATCGCTGCTGCTTGCAGGCGTCGGCGTCTCCTTCGGCATCGCGGGCGGACTCGTCCTAGGCTACGCGCTCACGTTCGCGACCGACGCGATGTTCCCGATGCCGTACGTCTTCCCGTGGATGGGAATCATCACCGCCATCATCTCCGGATTCACGTTCGCGCTGCTCGCGGCGCTGATTCCGTCACGACAGGCGGCGAAGCTCGATATCGTGGAGGCGCTGCACTACGAGTAAGTCCGCGGTCACCGCTCCCGTCAGTGAAGCCCCAAGCGTCTTCGGACAGGTTCGCTGTTGAGTTCGCGGATCGCGTCTCGGGCGATCCAGCGAGCGGCTTTGGAGGCCTCGGTCGCCGGCTTCACGGCTAGTGCGGCTTCCAGGATTCGTTCGGCACATTGGATGGCGGGGGCGTTGAGGGCGGCGGAGCGCTTGCCGATGCCTCGGATCGCCCAGTTGATGGCCTTCTTCGCGTCGTTGCGCGGGTCGAAGGCTTCGCGCTCGCAGAGTTCAAGGAAGGGGAGGAAGCGCTCGTCGGGCGCCTTCTTGTCCTTCGGCAGCTGCGTTATGACGACGAATCCGGCGCGCTTCACGAAGGTCTCTTCGCGGCCGGCCCAGCGGTCGGGCAGCTCCCAGGCGTACGGCGTCTTCCAGAGGAGGTTGCCGCAGAGCTGGTCGCAGGTGTCCCAAGAGTCGAGGACGGCGACGCGCGCGTCAGCTTCTTTGATCGTCAGGGCTCGCGGCTCATCGACGACGGCCGCCATGATGAGCGCTTCGTGGATGCCGCTGGCCCACAGCGCGTTGGCGAGCGCATGTCGCGCGAGCGGATCGCGGCCGACTGCCCGCTTCCCTTCGGCAGCGAGGCCTCGCACGACCGGCATCGTGACACCCAACGTGCCGGCGGTGCTGATGCCGTAGCGAGCCATGCCCGGCAGGTTCTCCGGGCGCGCGTTCGCGCGGAGCTCCTCGATGAGGTGCCCTGCGACGCTTTCTGGCGTCGGCGTGGATTCGGCAGGGTTCATGCTTCGAGTCTACCGCCATCCGCTCCATGCGACTCACATTCGGCGGGTATCATGGCTCGTGTCGTTTGCCTGCCTGGAAGGATCACGTTGCAGAAGCTCGCCCTCGCGCTCGTCGCGTCCGTTCTCGCTGTTTATGCCGCTGGTTGCGCCAAGCAGCCTGCCGAAACGACGGCCCAGCAGCCCGTGCAGCAGGCTCCCGCGCAGAGCGCACCGCAGCAGCAGGCACCGGCGGCGAAGAGTGTGCCGGATGCAGCCCTTGCGCTTGGGGCACCGGCGACGCTCGATCCGATGGACGCGGCGCAGAAGAAGTCCCAGATCGCCACGAGCTTTCCGGAGGAAGTGCCGGTCATTGAGGGCAAGATCACGCGCGGCGAAGCTCAGGGTGACGACGCGTGGGACTACGAGCTCGCCGCTCCTGCCAGCGCGAAGTCGGTGGCAGCCTGGTACCTCGCGGCGCTGGGCAATCGCGGGTGGGGGCTGACCGACGTCGTGGACAGGTCCGCCGAAGGCGGCAAGGGCTACGAAGTCACCCTCGTGAAGAACGGCGCGCAGACCCGTGTCACGGTCACGCCGAAGGGCGAGGGCTCGATCGTCTCTGTGGTTCTGGGCGTGGGAGCGCCCGTGCTCCAGACCCAGTGAGCTTGCGCACAAGTGGCATACTAGTAGGCGTGCAGTCCGAGTAGCCGGGCACCGATAGTTGATACGGGCCCCATCGAAGATCAGAGGACGTCACGACATGCATCGAGCTCTTCGCGCAACCCTTCTGACGGCAGTCGCCGTCGCAGCCCTCATCGCTGTGCCGCTGACCGCGCGCGCCTACGTCTCTGGCGACGGTACCGACGACATCGCCGATGTGCGGACGGCCGTGCCCGTGACGGACACCTCGCTCTCTAACACGCTGGCGTCGTGGGTGGACTCCGACCATGACGGCGTGCCCGATGCCGGCACCGACACTGATGATGTATACCTGCTCCGCCTCAAGGCAGGCGAGTGGCTCTACGCCTCGATGACCGCGGGCGACACCGACTTCGACATGTTCCTGTTCAGCTCTGAAGCAACATCGGTTGCCGGCTCCACTCCCGCGGTCGCGTGGAGTGAGACCAAGGCCACGAGCGACGAGCGCTTCTTCTTCCAGGCGCAGACCACGGGCGACTACTTCCTCAACCTCTACGCGTTCGATGGCAAGGGTCGCTATACCGTCACGCTTGGCAAGCCTTCGGCAGACCAGCCGACGATGACGGCTACAGCGCCCACGCCCATCGTTGCGTGGGGCGGGTCGGGCAAAGTTACTGGTGTGCTCTCCAACTCCACGGGAGCGCTCGCGGGGCGCCAGGTTGCGCTGTATGGCAAGAAGTCGGGTGTGGGCGCGAGCTACAAGCGGCTCGCGGTGGCCAGCACGGACGCGACGGGCACCTACAACTTCACAGTGAAGCCGACCGCGGTGATGACCTACGACGTGCGCTTCGAAGGCGACGCGGCCTACCTGCCCACCGCCAACGTCCCGGACGTGAAGGTCCGTCCCTACGCCTATCTGACGGCGCCGACCGTGCCCAAGACCGTCAAGAAGAACAAGACGTTCACCTCAACCGGCTACCTGCGCCCCAAGCACTCGACGGGTGCGTACTCGGTGAGCGTGAAGTGCTACCTGAAGAACTCCGCCGGCGTCTACAAGTGGGTCAAGACGGTCAAGGCGCGAAACGTCTACTACAACTCGTCGAAGACGACGAAGTACTCCGCCAAGATCAAGCTGCCGAAGAAGGGCAAGTGGAAGCTCGTGGCCTACGTGCCAGGCGGTAACGATCACGCCGCGACCTATTCGGCGGCGCGCTACAAGACCGCGAAGTAGCTCTGCGGGAGCGGGTGGACGAGGACTGGCGGTGCGAGGTGCGGCTGGCGGCTAGCGACGACCCCGTCGCATGACTCGCCCGCCGAAGACGCTGCGACCCGTCTTCTTCACGGGACGGCCGGGGAACGGCACGATGCGACCGTCGCGGTAGACGAAGCCTTCGATATCGAGCGTGGGCACGTGCTCGCCCAGCAGGTACTCGATCTCCCGGAACTGCGATATCTCGTCGGGGCCCAGCAGTGTGAGCGCGTATCCGCTTGCTCCCGCGCGGGCGGTCCGGCCGATGCGGTGGACGTAGTCGTCCGGGTTCTCGGGAACGTCGTAGTTCACGACGTGGTCGATGTCGGAGATGTCGATGCCGCGCGCAATGATGTCGGTGGCCACGAGGATGTCGACCTTGCCCTCGCGAAACTTCTCTAGCGCGCTGTCGCGCTGCTGTTGCGTACGATCCGCGTGCATCACGGCAACCTTGAAGTTGTCGTTCTCAAGGATTGTCTTCACGAGGTCGGCGCGCGCCTTGGTGCGGGTGAAGACCAGTACGCGGTCGGCGCCACGCTGGCGAATGAGCGCTGCAAGCAGCTCGGGCTTCTGCCCCTGCTCCACCGGGAGCACCGCCTGCTCCACGTTTGCGGCGGTCGTTCCACGCACGGCGATCTCAACGTAGGCCGGATCGTGCAGCATGCGGCCTACGATCTGGGTGATTTCTTCGGTGAGCGTGGCCGAGAACAGCAGGTTCTGACGGTCCTTCGGCAGGAAGCTCAGGATCTTGCGCATGCTGGGCCAGAAGCCCATGTCGAGCATGCGGTCGGCCTCGTCGAGAACGAGTACGCGGATCTTGCTGAGGTCGACGTCGCCGCGCTCAGTGAGGTCGATGAGACGGCCCGGGGTGGCAACAAGCACGTCCACGCCCGACTTCATCTTGGCGACCTGCGGCCCGTACTTCACGCCGCCTACTACCGTGGCGATGCTCTGCCCGGTGTGCTTGGCGACTTCGGTGGCCACGCGATCGATCTGTGCCGCGAGCTCACGTGTGGGCGTGACGACGAGCGCAGAGGGTGATGCGCCCTTGGCGCCGGCGCCGATTCGCTGCATCAGAGGAAGCGAAAAAGCGGCGGTCTTGCCGGTGCCGGTCTGCGCAGCTGCGACGACGTCGCGACCGGCCAGCACGAGCGGGATCGCCTGCTCCTGGATCGGTGTGGGGCACTCATATCCGAGTGTTTCTACAGCTGCGAGTATCTGCTCGCTCAAACCCAATTCATCAAATGTCATGCGACTAGTATACGGGTACGGGCATTTCTTGCTTGTCGACGCTCGCGCGACGCGGTCTCGGGTAGACTCGAATGCATGGGAAACACCATCATCGCCGCGCTGATGACTCTGCTCGGTCCGCTGATCGCGATTGCCGTCCCGGTCTACGCGATCTTCGTCGTCGCGCTGCTCATCTACGACGAGCGCGATCCATCGACGACGCTGCTGTGGGCCTTCGTTCTGCTCACGTTTCCCGGCATTGGACTCGTGCTCTACCTGCTCTTCGGCCGCAACTGGAAGCGCATCAGCCGGAGCGATCGCCGGCTCATGCATGCCCAGGAGATTGGGCGCTCGCAGCTCGAGCCGCTCTACGATCGGTGGGCAGACGCGGCTGCCGAGCACATGGCGAAGCAGCCGGTCCTCGCGAGCCGCATCGCGCACTCGATCACGCGCCAGAATGGCACGCGCGTGCTGCCCGCCACCAACTTCCAGCTCATGCCCGCGGGCTCGATCAAGTTCCCCGCGCTCTTCGCCGACATCGAGCGCGCCACAAGCTCAGTGCATCTCGAGTACTTCATCTGGGAGTGCGATGAGCTCACCGGCCAGCTGTGCGAGCTGCTCGCCAAGAAGGTCGCCGAAGGCGTGGAGGTGCGCGTCCTCTATGACTGGGTCGGCTCATATCCGTTCAAGAAAGACCAGCTCAAGCGGCTGAAGGTGGCCGGCGGCCAAGTGCACGCGGACATCGCGCACATCAGCAAGATCAACTACCGCAACCACCGCAAGATGGCGATCATCGACGGCCGCATCGGCTACACCGGCGGCATGAACATGGGCAAGGAGTACATCGACGGCCTGCCCCGCTACGAGTCGTGGCGCGACACGCACGTGCGCTTCGAAGGCCCGCTCGTCGCCGAGCTGCAGCGCATGTTCTCCGAGCAGTGGTATCGCGTCACCGAACAGTCGCTGTTCGCGTCGCGCTACTTCCCCGAGCTCCAGGTTGCCGAAGGGGAGCGGGTCGTCTTCTCGCAGCTCACGACGTCGGGACCTGAGTCTCCGCTCGAGGAGATCCGCAACGCCTTCATGCTCGCGATCCTTTCGGCAGAGAAGTGCGTGCGCATCCAGTCGCCGTACTTCGTGCCCGACGACCCCATCATGCAGGCGCTCATCGCGCAGTCGCTCTCTGGTGTGGAGGTCGACTTCATGATGACGGGCCTGCCTGACAAGAAGATCGCGTGGAACGCCGCGTTCTCCTACATCGACGACTTCGTGGACGCGGGAGGCGTGATGCGGCAGTACATGGCCGGCTTCTTCCACGCCAAGGCGATGACGATCGACGGTGCGATCGCCACCATCGGCACCACCAACTTCGATATCCGCAGCTTCATGCTCCACGACGAGCTGAGCATCTTCTTCTACGACCGCGAGGTCGCCGAAGCCCAAGACGCGGTGTTTGCCGCCGATATCGAGAAGTGCCGAATCGTGGACGAGTCGATCTACGGCGACTTCGGCAGGTTGATTCGCTTTCGCAACGCCTTCATGCGGCTGTGGTCGAGGCTGCTGTAGCGGGGAGCGGGGCGGCCGCAGAGGCGCGGCGCGGTGTACGCCTGACTGCCTACCTCAGCACGTCTCGCAGGGCGCCTTCGACCTCCGGGTAGCGGAAGACGTAGCCCGCGTCGAGCGCCTTGGCCGCCGAAACACGCTGGCTGTAGAGCGTGTAGGGCGCGACCTCTCCCAGCACGATCTTGAGAGCGAAGTCCGGCACGCGGAACCACGCTGGCCTGCGCAGCACCTGGCCGAAGGCGCGTATGAAGTCGTCCATCACGACGGGTTTGGGCGCGGCGGCGTTCACGGGCCCCGTGAGCGCGGCGTTGTGCAACGCTTCTACGTAGATGCCGGCGATGTCGGCGTGATGTATCCACGACACCCACTGCTTGCCGGTGCCTATTGGGCCGCCCGTGAACAGCAGCATCGGCAGCTTGAGGCGCGGGACGAGGCCTTCGTCGCCAAGCACGAGCCCGGTGCGGACCATCACGGTGCGGCAGCTCACCGCTTCAGCGCGCGCCGCCTCTCTCTCCCAGAGCACGGCGAGCTGCGCAAGCCAGTCCTCACCGGGCGCGGCGGTCTCAACGAGCACCGTGTCGCCGGCGTCGCCGAAGATGCCGATGCCGCTCGCGCTCACGTAGACACTCGGCGCGTGTCCCGCTTCTCGTGCACGGCCGATTGCTTCGATGAGTGCGCGGGTGGTCTCGACGCGAGAGCTCACGAGGAGGTACTTCACGTGCTCGTCCCAGCGGCTGGCGATGGGGTAGCCGGAGAGGTTCACGACGGCGTCGGAGGCGGCCACAGCGCCGGCCCATTCGGCATCGGGCGTGGCGGGATCGAACGCGACTTCGGCCACTCCCGTGGGCGGAGCGACGCGACCCGCACGGTGCGACAACCACGTCACCTCGTCGCCACGCTCGAGAAGCTGCCGCGTCAGCTCGCGGCCGATGAAGCCGTTACCTCCCGCGATCGCGACCTTCATGTGCGGCTCCTTCTAGGGCGCGACGGTCTGCAGCGTACGCTCCGTGGCGTCGGCTGCAGCCTGCTGCTGACGCGAGGCGGTGATGCTCGCTTCGTTGTCTCCGGGTTGCGGCCCGTAGTCGCCAAACTGCGCGTGGTTGCCTCCGTGGATGACGATCTCCTCGTACGAAGGCGGCATGAACTGCTTGCCTGCGGCGTGGTTCTCGCGGTTGAGAACGGCGTCTTTGCTGCCGAAGGTGTCGAGCACCCAGACGCTCGTGTGCTTGAGGTCGGCCGAGCCGGTGGCGTAGGCCGCGTAGAGCATGAGCGCTTTGACCGCATCCGGATTCTTGGCTGCGTAGCTGGCCGCCATTGCGCCGCCCAGCGAGTGCCCGCCGATCGCCCACCAGCCGATCTCCTTGTGGCTGGCCATGACCTCCGCGGCTCGGTTGGTGCCGAACACGGCGAGCGATAGCGGCATCCTCACCAACACCACCAGGTGGCCTTTGGCGGCGATCCTTCGGCAGAGTGGAGCGTAGGAGCGCACGTCGACGCGACCGCCGGGGTAGAAGATGAGGCCGCCGTTGACCGGGACTTCGGCAGGCGCGAACTCGTAGCCGAGATCGGTCTCGATGACCTTCACGTCGGTATCGCTCTTGAGCGCGGCAAGAGCTCTCCCGGTCGGACCAAGCGGCGTAAGTGCCCACCACAGCGCGCCGCCGACAGCCGCGACCAGCGCGACCGCGACGACGACCAGCGTCCACTTCAGCCAGCGGCTCTTCACTCCGCCTCCGCCCCGTCGCACTGCAACACCGCGAGTGCGCTGCCCGCACCGTCGTCAACCCAGTGGGCGACGCAACCGGTCTGGCGCGCCGCGACTTCGGCGTGAAGCATCGCGATGCCGCAGTCCAGCGCGCGCGTGAGCTCGGCGCGCTCTCGACCGGGCACGACGTTGAGCGAGAGCTCGCCGCCGGCGAAGTCGAACAGCCACGGCTGGCGGTTCATCGCCGAAGGTGCGAGGCGCGCGCACTCCACGGCGACGCGCGCCCACGTGGGCCACTCGTCGGAGAAGTTGGGCGCGATCTCTGTGAGGGGCTTGCGGGTGGCAGAGCGCGCCGCGCCATGCATGAGCTGGTCGGTGAGAGTCTCGGTCGGCGTGCGGAAGCCGAGCGGGGAGACGCAGACGACGAACTCGTCTTCGGCAAGATCGGTGAGCTCGAGCGCCTTGGTGCGGTCGAAAGAGCCGCCGATCCAGCAGGTGGAGAGGCCTCGAGACCCCGCTTCCAGAACGAGCGCCTCGCCGGTGTAGCCTGCGTGCTGCTGACCGCGTCCGGTCTTGCGTGCGATCACGAGTAGCGCGCTGGGGGCACCCTTGACCGAGCCGTAGCTGCCCACGATGCCGGTGAACAGCTGGGGGTCGGCCTTCTCGACCACCACGCACCGGGCGTCGTTGTAGGGCACGAACGATTCGGCGAGATCGGTGAGGAAGAAGAGGTCAGCCTCGGGCAGCGCCTCACCGTTGTAGGAGCGCCACGAGCGTCGCGACGACACCGCCTCGAACCACGCGGGCCCGTTATCGCGAATCGCCAGTTCTGCCTCTTCGGGCCTTGCTTGTAGCGTCTGAACCACCCCTTGTCACGTGCAGAATCCGTCAGTCAAAGATACCCATACAAGACGGTGACGCTCTCAACGGGGGGCGAAGGCGTGTTGTATGCTTCGGTCGCCTCGCCCCCTATCACGAGACGAGCACATGGACCTGCTGAAGTCCTTCATCGACCTCTTCCTCAACATCGATACTGAACTTGCCAAGGCAGTGGCCGCCTACGGGCTGTGGGTCTACGGCATCCTGTTCGTGGTGATCTTCGCTGAGACGGGCTTGGTCTTCACGCCGTTTCTGCCGGGCGACTCGCTGATCTTCACCGCAGGCGCCATCGCCGCGTTCTCCGGCGAGCTCAACATCTGGATCCTGCTGGGCGTGCTCATCGCCGCCGCGATCCTTGGCGACTTCGCCAACTACTCCATCGGCCACCGGTGGGGTCGCGCGATTCTGGACTCCGGCAAGTTCAAGCGGATCATCAAAGACCACTACATCACCGATACTGAGGCCTTCTTCGAGCGCCACGGCGGCAAGACGATCACGCTCGCGCGCTTCTTCCCGTTCATCCGCACCTTCGCCCCGTTCGTGGCGGGCATCAGCCGCATGGACAAGGGCCGCTTTCTCTCGTTCAACGTCATCGGCGGCGTCGTGTGGGTGACGATCTTCCTCTCACTGGGCTACTTCTTCGGCAACGTGCCGTTCGTCAAAGAGCACTTCGAGGTGCTCGTGCTGGGAATCATCGGCGTGAGCGTGCTGCCCACGGCGTGGCACGCGGTGAAGAACCGTCTCGATGCGCGCAAGTCGGGCGCATCTCAGGCTGCCGAATAGCCTTCGGCAAGCCGCCCGAACGCAGCTCAGATGTCGGCTGCGTCGGGTATACTGGCTTCTCGCCCATCGAGCGCCTCGGGCGGGCTCGAGCGGCGTCATGTCGTGAACCTGGTCAGATCCGGAAGGAAGCAGCCATAAGCGGCCTCTGACGAGCGCTCGGGTCCGCCGGGGGCGCTCGAACGGAAGCGCCACTTCGAAGGGTTCGACGCCACTCTATGGCTCACACGTCTCTGTACCGGAAGTACCGCCCCGCGACGTTTGATGACGTCGTCGGCCAGCTTCACATCGAACGCACCCTGCGTAATGCGGTCGCCGAAGGCACCGTCTCGCATGCGTACCTGTTCACTGGCCCGCGCGGCACCGGCAAGACCACCACTGCCCGCCTGCTCGCCAAGGCGCTGCTGTGCGAGCGCGGCCCCACCGACGAGCCCGACGGCACCTGCGAGCAGTGCAACGAGATCGCCGAAGGCCGCCACCCCGACGTCTACGAGCTCGACGCCGCGTCACGCACGGGCGTCGACAACGTGCGCGAGGAGATCATCGGCCGCGTGGCGTTCGCTCCCACGCGTGGGCGCTACAAGGTCTACATCATCGACGAGGTCCACATGCTCTCGACCGCGGCGTTCAACGCGCTGCTCAAGACGCTCGAGGAGCCTCCGTCCCACGTCATATTCGTGATGTGCACGACGCACCCTCAGAAGGTGCCCGAGACGATCCAGTCGCGCTGCCAGCGCTTCGACTTCCGACGCCTCTCTATCGAAGACATCGCAGACCGCCTTCGCTACATCGCCGAAGCCGAGGGCATGAAGGTCGATCGCGGAGCTTTCACGCTCATGGCGCGACACGCCGAAGGCGGAATGCGCGACGCGATCACCGCTCTCGAGCAGCTCGCCGCCTTCACCGGCGGTGAGATCACCACCGACGACGTCGAGGGCGTGCTGGGCGAAGTTGATGCCGCCGCGCTCTTCACGGTGGCCGACCTCATCGCCCGACGCGACATCGCAGGCTCGTTCCGCTGGGTCGCCGAGACCGTAGAGACCGGCACCGACCTCGCCGAGCTCGTCCGCGCGCTCACCGGCCACGTCCGCGACCTGTTCGTGATCGCCTCGGTCGGTGACGGCCGCGGCGTCGTGGATCGCACTGCCGAAGAGACCGCGCGCCTCGAAGCGCAGGCTGCCGAATTCGGCGGGCCTGATCGCCTCGCCAACGTGCTCGACCTCCTGGGAGAGCTGGCTGCTGAGATGCGCTGGAGTAGCGACCCGAGGTTGTCGCTTGAGGTGGCGCTGACTCGGATGGCGCGGCCACAGGGCGAGATGACGATCACGTCGCTGGCGGAACGCGTGGAAGCGCTTGAGCGAGGTCTACCCTCCGGCGGCGTCGCCCCGCGACCCTCCTCTCCAGACCTCACTGGAGTCTCCACCCAGAAAGCGGGCGGAGACGCCGTTCGGCAAGTCGAGTCGGGCCACGCCGCGACACCGCCTGCCGCCACTCCGCAAACCCCATCCCCGGGTGCCGTCAGCAACGACGCTGCTGCGAGTGCGGCCAGACCAGAACCTGCGGCCGTCTTGCCTGAACCTTCGGCCCCGGCGCCTGCGGCCTCCGCTGTGCGCGAGACGGTGGTGGCGCCTCGGATGGGTGGGAAGCTGGATCCTTCGGCGGTGAGGCGGGACTGGTCGGCGGTCATCGTCGAGATTAAGAAGATCAAGTCAACGCGCGTTCAGACGTATGCGAACGTCGAGGTGGACGTGGACAGCGACGGCGAGACGCTGGTTATTGAGTTCGCGTCCGACCAGCAGTTCTCGATGGACATGGCCGACAGCCCGGAAAACCGCGACCTGCTGAAGCAGGCGCTGGCTGCGGTCTTTGGGGCTGCCCCGCCCTTCCGCTTCCAGCTGGGTCGCGGCGTTGTGCGCCCGGTAGAGGCGCCTGGGGTGCCCGAGCCTGTCACAGCCGTGCCGTATGTTGATGTCGAGCCGGATGTGCCTGAATTCAGTGATGGCCCGCTGCCGGAGTACTACGAGACGGCCAGTGGGATGAGTGAACCTACAGCACCCGAGCACCACGCGGCACCCGCGCCCGCATCCGACGTCGAGGCGATGCTGCTCAACGGACTTGGTGCGACGATCGTGGGAGAGAAGCCGGCAGAGCCCGAAGGAGAGGGATCAGAGCAGTGAACTTCGGCAAGATGATGAAGCAGGTCCAGCAGGCCCAGGCCAAGATGGCGGCCGTGCAAGAAGAGCTCGCAGGCGAGACCGTCGAGGCTTCGGCCGGCGGCGGCATGGTCAAGGTCGTCGTCACCGGTGACCTCAAGGTCCAGTCGATCACCATCGACCCGGCCGCGGTCGATCCTGAGGACGTCGAGGTGCTGCAGGACATGGTCACCGCTGCGGTCAGCGAGGCCATGCGCTCGGCCCAGGAGCTCATGAACCAGAAGATGTCGGCCGTCACGGGCGGCATGAACATCCCGGGGCTCATGTAACGTGCGCCAAGCCGCGCCCATCGTTCGCCTACTTGAGGAGCTCGAACGCCTTCCCGGCGTCGGGCCAAAGTCGGCGCAGCGCATCGCCTATTGGCTGCTGACCGCCGAGGCGGCCGACGCCCAGAGGCTGGCGGACGCCATCGTGGACGTGAAGCACACGATTCGCTTCTGCGAGCGCTGCTTCAACTTCTCCGAAGGCCCGCTCTGCTCCATCTGCGCTGACAGCAAGCGCGACCAGCGCATGCTGTGCGTCGTCGAGGAGCCTCGCGATGTCACGGCTATCGAGCGCACCGGCGAGTTCCACGGGCTCTATCACGTGCTGCACGGAGCTATCTCGCCCATCGACGGCATCGGCCCCGATCAGCTCAAGATCCGCGAGCTACTCGCGCGCCTTGCCGAAGAGGACGTCACCGAAGTCGTGCTCGCCACCAATCCCAACGTCGAGGGCGAGACTACCGCGCTCTACCTCGCACGCTTGATCAAGCCCACGCCCGGCATCAAGGTCACGCGCATCGCGAGCGGCCTGCCGGTGGGTGGCGACCTCGAGTTCGCCGATGAGGTCACGCTTGGTCGTGCGCTCGAAGCGCGCCGCGAGATCTAGCATCGGCGCGGCGCCGAGCGGCATCTGTAGCGGGAGGTTGCTGCGTCCGGCGGCGTTTCGGAAGCTGCACATTCCGCAGGAAACGGGCATCATAGCTTCATAGCTGCAGGGGAGCGGCTGTCTCGCCGGCTATCCGACTTCGCGAATCGAGGCCGTTTACCGACCCGTTTCTGCCGTTTGCCGCCCCAGCGATGCCGTACGCGGTTTCGACTGGGGGTCGCACCTATCCTGTACGAACCCATTCGCCGCCTGGGCGCGTGGGTACGCCCTTCACGCCGAGTTGTCAGAAAGGGGGCGCCATGCAGCAGCTGACCGAGATTCGGTGGCACGCTCGCGCTGGCCAAGGTGCGGTTACCGCAGCCAAGGTCGTAGCCGAGACGGCTCTGTCTGCGGACCAGTACATGCAGGCGATGCCTGAGTACGGTCCGGAGCGCATGGGTGCGCCGATCAAGGCGTTCACCCGCATCAGCGACCAGCCCATCGAGATCCACAACAACATCGAGAATCCTGACATCGTCGTTGTTCTTGACGAGTCTCTGCTCGACGTCGTCGATGTCTCCGAGGGAATCGTCGACGGTGGCACGATCATCATCAACACGTGCTCGCCTGCCGCAGACGTCAAGGTCGCGCTCGGCCTCGACGACAGCGTCAAGGTCGCGTGCGTGGATGCTTCCGGCATTGCGCTCGACACCATCAAGCGCGACATCCCCAACACCCCGATCGTCGGCGCGCTCATCCAGGTGACCGGCGTCATCGACGGTGAGGTCTTCAAGGGCCTGCTCGCGAAGAACCTGTCCAAGAAGTTTGGGCAGGAGATGATCGACGCGAACTTCGCGGCGGTCGACCGTGCTGGTCGGGAGGTGACGGTAGCGTGACCAAGTGGGACGTCTCGAACGTCAACAAATGGAAGTCTGAGGAGTTCCCGCGCGCCGCGGTCATCCCTGAGGCCGGCAACTCCAACGACTACAACGTCGGCGGCTGGCGCAGCGAGCGCCCGTACCGCGACGACGCGGTCTGCACCCAGTGCATGCTCTGCTGGATCTTCTGCCCCGATACGTCAGTGGTCGTCAAGGACGAGAAGGTTGTCGCCTTCGACTACGACCACTGCAAGGGCTGTGGCATCTGCGCCAACGAGTGCCCGACCAACCCGAAGTTTGGCCGCAAGGCCATCGAGATGGTGCCAGAGGGCTGCGAACTGCCTTCGGCCAAGGCTTCTACGGAGGTGAAGTAGATGCCCGAGCAGAAGACCGTAGCCGCTACCGGCAACTCTCTGGTCGCCGAAGCGATTCGGCAGGCCAAGCCGGATGTCATCCCGGCTTACCCGATCACCCCGCAGACCACCGTCGTCGAGGAGCTCTCGAAGTTCGTCGCCAACGGCAAGATGCACGCTGAGTACGTCAACGTTGAGTCCGAGCACTCTGCGATGTCGGCCGCTGTCGGCGCGTCTGCCGCCGGTGCCCGCGTCGCCACAGCGACCTCGTCGCAGGGCCTCGCGCTCATGTGGGAAGAGCTGCACATCGCGGCCGGCATGAGACTGCCGATCGTCATGTTCAACGCCAACCGCGCGCTGTCTGCCCCCATCAACATTCACTGCGACCACAGCGACATCATGGGTGCGCGTGACACCGGCTGGGTCATCCTGTTCGCCGAAACGGCGCAGGAGGCCTACGACAACACGATCATGTCGTTCCGCATCGCGGAGCACCCCGACGTGCTGCTTCCGGTCATGACCACGGCCGACGGCTTCATCACCACACACGCCATCGACCGCGCGCAGATCATGGACGATGAGAGCGTCGCCAAGTTCGTCGGCGAGTACGTGCCGAGCTACGCGCTTCTCGACTTCGACAGCCCGGTCAGCCACGGCAACTTCGCCGGTCTGGGCGGTCCGTACTTCGAGTTCAAGAAGCAGCAGCGTGCCGCCATCGACGGCTCGATGCCGGTCATCAAGCAGGTTGGCGCCGAGTTCTTCGAGCTCTCGGGACGTCCCTTCGACGTCATCGAGGGCTGGGGCATGGAGGACGCCGAGATCGCCATCGTCGTCATCGGCTCCACCGCCGGCAACGCCCGCCACGTCGCCCGCGCGCTCCGCGCCAAGGGCGTCAAGGCTGGCGTGGTCAAGGTCCGCGTCTTCCGCCCGTTCCCGGGCGAGGAGCTGCGTGCGGCCCTGAAGAACGTGAAGGCTGTTGCGGTGCTCGACCGCTCCGAGAGCTTCGGCGCTGAGGGCGGCCCGCTCTTCCTCGAGGTCCGCAACGCGCTCTACGACCTGGACACGCGAATCCCGACCGTGAACTACATCTACGGCCTGGGCGGCTCCGACGTGAGAGAAGAGCTCATGGAGCGTGTCTACGGTGACCTGTCCGATATCGCATCCGGTACTGCACAGCCTTCGGCAATGCAGTACCTCGGCACCCGATAGGAGGCGAAGATGGCCAATCTCAAGGAACTGACTCACTCGCCTGACAAGCTGTCGGGCGGCCACCGCCTCTGCGCAGGCTGCGGGGCCTCGATCGCCGTACGCCAGATCCTGCTGGCCGCGGGTGACACCCCGGTCGTTGCGAGCTGTGCGACCGGCTGCCTCGAGGTCTCCACGACAATCTATCCGTACTCGTCGTGGCGCACCCCTTTCATCCACAACGCGTTTGAGAACTCCGCCGCTACCATGTCCGGCGTCGAGGCAGCCTTCAAGGGCCTGCAGCGTGCCGGCAAGATCCCGGCCGGCAAGAAGGCGAAGTTCATCGCCTTCGGCGGCGACGGCGGTACCTACGACATCGGCCTGCAGTCGCTGTCCGGCGCCATGGAGCGCGGGCACGACATGGTCTATGTCTGCTACGACAACGGCGCCTACATGAACACCGGCATCCAGCGCTCGTCGGCCACGCCGATGGGTGCCTGGGCGACCACCTCTGAGGTCGGCTCGGCGCAGCAGGGCAAGGTTCAGCGCCGAAAGGACCTCACCTCGATCATCGCCGACCACGGCGTACCCTACGCCGCGCAGAGCAGCGTGAGCCACTGGCGCGACATGGTTACCAAGGCCGAGAAGGCGTTCGCCTGCGACGGACCGGCGTTCCTGAACATCCTCTCGCCGTGCCCGCGTGGCTGGCGCACCGTGCCCGGCAAGTCGATCGAGCTCGCCAAGCTTGGCGTGCAGACCGGCTTCTGGCCGCTGTTCGAGGTCGAAGACGGCGTATGGCGCGAGACCGTCAAGGTCGCCAACAAGAAGCCGATCGAGGAGTTCTTGAAGCCGCAGGGCCGCTTCAAGCACCTCTTCGCTCCGGGCAACGAGGCCCTTCTCGCTGCCGTTCAGGACGAGGTCGACCGCTACCTGGTCTACATCCAGCAGCGTGTGGCCGCGACGTCGGGGTCGTGCGGGTAGGCGCTCCCACGCAGTCGCTGTGAGAACCGAGGCCCCTGGTGCGCACGACGTGCCGGGGGCCTCGTTTACGCCTTTGGCCGCGACTATTCGGCAACACGTTCGTGCCGATGTGCCGATTCGCTGGTGCGCGTTAAGGTTTCGTCTTACACTCCGTGGTGAATCCTTAACGAATCGTCGCGTTGCCTGTATCCACATACGGGCACGCAGACTCAAGGAAGATGCATGGCGCTCGTAGTAACCAAGTTCGGCGGCACGTCGGTGGGCAACACCGAACGCATCCGCGCGGTCGCCGACCGCCTCATCGCTCGCAAGAAGGCGGGCGACTCCGTGGTGGCCGTCGTTTCAGCGATGGGGCACGTCACCGACGAGCTCGTCTCGCTCGCCCGCGAGATCTGCCCCAACCCACCCGACCGCGAGATGGACATGCTGCTCTCCACCGGCGAGCAGGTCTCCATCGCGCTGCTGGCCATGGCGATCGAGGCGCAGGGATTCCCCGCGATCTCGTTCACCGGCGCGCAGGTGGGCATCGTCACCGATGCCGTGCACAGCAAGGCCAAGATCGCCGAAGTGCGCGCGGACCGCGTGCGTGACGCAATCGCCGACGGCTACATCGTTATCGTCGCCGGCTTTCAGGGCATGACGCCCGACGGCCAGATCACCACGCTCGGCCGCGGCGGAAGCGATACCACTGCGGTGGCTGTGGCCGCTGGCATCGGCGCCGACATGTGCGAGATCTACACCGACGTGGACGGCGTCTACTCCGCAGACCCGCGCATCGAGCCTAAGGCGCGCAAGATCGACTACATCGCCTACGACGAGATGCTCGAGATGGCGGCATCCGGCGCTGGTGTTCTGCAGATGCGTTCCGTTGAGTTCGCGCGCAACCACAACGTTGTCATTCACTGCCGCTCGTCGTTCCACGACGGGCCGGGCACCATCGTCAAGGAGGCCGACGAGCACATGGAGCAGGCGATCATCTCCGGTGTCACCCATGACACCTCCGAAGCCAAGGTCACGATTCGCGACGTCCCGGACACGCCGGGCGTAGCAGCGCGCGTCTTCACCTCGCTTGCCGAAGTGAACGCCAACATCGACATGATCATCCAGAACGTCTCCGAAGACGGGACGACCGACATCTCGTTCACCTCGCCGAAGGACGATCTGGGCCGCGTGCGCACTGCGCTCGATGCCGTCGTCAAGGAGCTGGGTGCGCGCGAGTGGACCGTCGACGAGGGCATCGCGAAGGTCAGCCTCGTGGGTGCGGGCATGAAGACGCACCCCGGCATCGCCGCCAAGATGTTCTCCACGCTTGCCGACGCGGGCGTGAACCTCGACATGATCTCGACCTCGCCAATCCGCATCTCGTGCGTGATCGCGGCCTCGCAGGTTACCGACGCCGTGCGCTCGCTGCATGCGGCCTTCGGCCTCGATAGCGACGAGATCACCGCCGTCACCTCACCATCCGCGCCCTGCGGAGAGGGGAAGTAGCTCATGGCTTGGAGCAAGCAGATGCCCGCCCGCCCGGTCGTTGCCGTGGCCGGTGCCACCGGCGCCGTCGGCCGCGAGATGCTGCTCACACTCGAGCAGCGCGGCTTCCCGGCAGAGCGCGTTATCCCGCTGGCCTCGTCGCGTTCGGCGGGCAAGAAGGTTCCCTTCGCCGGCGGCGAGCTCATCGTCGAGGAGATGACGGAGTCGAGCTTCGAGGGCGTCGACATCGCGCTGTTCTCCGCGGGGGCTGGCGTGAGCAAGCAGTTCCGTGACGCCGTCACCGGTGCCGGTTGCGTGATGATCGACAACTCCTCGGCATTCCGCATGGACGAAGACGTGCCGCTCGTGGTCCCCGAGGTCAATGCGAGCGACGTGGCGTGGCACTCCGGCGTGATCGCCAACCCCAACTGCTCCACCATCCAGATGGTGGTGGCCTTGAAGCCGCTGCACGACCTCGCGCCGATCAAGCGCGTCGTGGTCGCGACCTATCAGGCTGCGAGCGGCGCTGGCCAGGCTGCGATGGATGAGCTCTACGAGCAGTCGCGCCAGTTCCTCGAGGGCGAGGCGCTCACCGTCGAACAGTTCGCACATCGCATCGCCTTCAACTGCATCCCGCACATCGATGTCTTCATGGACGACGGCTCCACCAAAGAAGAGTGGAAGATGGTCGTCGAGACCAAGAAGATCATGCACGCGCCTGAGATCGAGGTCTCGGCGAGTTGCGTGCGCGTGCCGGTGTTGCGCTGCCACTCCGAGTCCGTGAACGTGGAGTTCGCCGCGCCTATTACCGTCGAGGCGGCCCGCGAAGCGCTCATGCACGCGCCGGGCATCACGCTTATGGACGATCCCGCCGGCAAGGTCTACCCGATGCCGGCGATGTTGGAAGGCACCGACGATACCTACGTCGGGCGCCTTCGGAAGGACGCGACCGTACCCAACGGCATTACGATGTGGGTGGTCGCCGACCAGCTGCGCAAGGGCGCCGCGCTCAATGCGGTACAGATCGCCGAAGCGCTGCTGGGCTAGGGGAGCTCGAAACACCGGTTGGGGACTCCAGGAGGCCATGATGACTGAGAATCCGTGCAAGATCGTACTCGTTGAAGACGACGCGACCATCGGCCGTTTCGTAGAGCTTGAGCTGGGCCATGCGGGCTACGAGGTCACGCGATTCGGCGAAGGCGAGGCGGCGCTGGAGAACTTCGACGACGTGCGCCCCGACCTGGTCCTTCTCGATCTGATGCTTCCCGGGATCGACGGCATCGAGGTCGCCCGCGCACTGCGCGCCCGTGGCGAGAACGTGCCGATCCTCATGCTCACCGCCCGCTCGCAGACCCAAGACGTCGTGACCGGCTTCGACGCCGGTGCCGACGACTACCTGCGCAAGCCCTTCGAGATCTCCGAGCTGCTCTCGCGCGTACGCGCACTGCTCAAGCGCGTCGAACTCGACAAGCCCGTCGCGCAGTACCGCTCGGGCAACATCGAGATCGATCCGTCGTCGCGCAGCGTGACTGTGGGCGGCGAGCCGGTGAACTTCACCGCCAAGGAGTACGACCTGCTCGAGTACTTCGTTACCAACGCTGGTCGCGTCATCAGCCGCGACGAGATCCTCGAGAAGGTCTGGGGCGGCCAGCACACCACGGACAGCAACGTCATCGAGGTCTTCGTCTGCCATCTGCGCAACAAGATCGGGGATACGGGTAACCAGATCATCCGCACGATCCGGGGTGTGGGCTACTTCTTCTCCAGGACCTAGACGAGGCTCCCTGTGCGAACCCTGTCGCTACGCGGCTGGCTACTGGCGATCTCAGTCCTGTTCGCCCTGCTCGTCGTGGGCGGCATCTCGCTAACCACCTACGTCATCCTCTCCGACGGCATGCAGGTCGTCGCCTACGACACCACTGAGCGCGTGGCGTCTTCGGCGGCCGGCGTCATGCGCAGCGCGGTCACCGACTCAGAGATGCTTGCGGCTTCCCAAGGGCTCTTCGGCGCCGAACGGACCGAGGCGGCAACGCAGCTGCTCATCGACCAGCTTCCCGAGACGCTCGCGAAGGCGACCTTCGGCGAGACGGAGTTCGCGCTCTACGGCCCCGACGCCAGGCTCGAGTGGGCCTCCAGCTCGCAGGCGCTCCACCCCGACCAGCACGCCGCGCGCAGGCGCGCGCTCACCGCGCTCAAGCCGATGTTCTCCACGATCGACGCCGGGCACGTGCTCTCGGGTCTGTTCACCGAGGCCGAGCTGGGCGTCACGGTCGTACACACACCGGTCACGCTTCCGGGCGACGCAATCGGCGTGCTGGACGTGACCTACCTGCCGAGCAACGAGCAAGAGGTCATCGACGCGGTCCGCATTCCGATGCTCATCCTCGCGATCTCGGCGACGCTCATCATGGTCGTGCTCATGCAGACGTCGATGGCGTGGGTCTTGAACCTCGTCTCCGACCTGCGCAAAGCCGCAGACTCCATCGACGCCGGGCGCCTCGAGGAGCGCCTGCCTGCCGACGCTGACAACGAGATCGGCGACCTCGCGCGCTCGCTCAACCGCCTGCTCGATCGCCTGCAGAGGCGCGCCGAAGCACAGACGCGCTTTGTGGCCGACGCGAGCCACGAGCTTGCCACGCCGGTCGCGGGCATCCGCGGCTATACGAGCATCCTGCGCAACTGGGGCGGCTCAGACGAGACGGTGCGCGAAGAGGCCATCGACGCGATCGACCGAGAGTCCCGCCGCATGGCGAGGCTCTCGAGCGACCTGCTGAACCTGCTCCACCTCGACCAGGGTCTCGTGCTCAAGAGCGAGAAGTTCGACCTCAACAAGCTCGTGCGCGAGCGCCTCGCTACCACCGCCACCCGCTACCTCGACAAAGACATCGAGTTCGAAGGCCCCGTCGACGAGTCGCTCGTCATCACCGGCGACCCCGATCGCATCGAGGACGTGCTCTCGATTCTGCTCGACAACGCAGGCAAGTACACGCCCGTAGGCGGCCAGGTCGTCGTCTCCACGCGTGGAGAGCGCGACCGCATCTTCTTCCGCGTGAGCGACACCGGCGAAGGAATCGCGCCCCAAGACGTCCCGCGCGTCTTCGACCGCTTCTTCCGCAGCGACAAGGCGCGCGCCGAAGGCGAGACCGGCTTTGGCTTGGGTCTGTCGATCTGCAAGAGCATCGTCGACAGCATGGGCGGCACCATCGAAGTCGCAAGCGAGCAGGGCTCCGGGACGACCTTCGAGGTCTCGCTACCGAAGTCGCGCACCTAGCCGCGACGCGTGTGCGGGCCGCCACTGCAGGCCGCTAGCGAGCGCCAGCGAACGCTGGCTGCATCTGCCAACCGTCATGCGTGCTCAAGCGCGCACCCTGCGCGACCGATACACAGCCTAGACTTTCTCGGCTGACGGGGGCTCGGTTACGTGACCGCTCGCGATTCGGATATCGCTGCACGCGCATTCTCTTCCACTGAGTGGACATCGGCGACGGCCGCACTCGCACAGGCGAGCGGCGTCACCGTTCACGTCATGGATCTTGAGTCTGACGCGCTTGTCGGCAACTCTGAGTGCTGTGGCTTCTGCCACTTCGCTACGGCTGTCGATGCACCCGGTCCGAGCGACTGCTTCGACACTCCGCCGTCCTCCTCTCACGACTCCTGCCGAATGATCTGCCGCGCAGGTCTCGTCTCTCTTGGCGCCGCGATCCGTCGCGACGACCGCACCATCGCCCATGTCTTCGTGAGCGGCTTCGTCACCTCGACGCGTGAGCGCCGCGGCGTCTACCTCCAGCAGGTCTCACGTGGCGCGTCAGACGACGCGGCGCGCAAGAGCATCAAGGGCCTGCAGGTCATCTCGCGCAACCAAGGCGAGTCCTACCTGCAGATCGCCCGCTCCACCGCCGAAGCCATCATCGACGCGACCGCCGAGCGCATGTCGGCATCCGAGCGCGTCGAGGAGCTTCGCCTATTCGTATCCGCAGGCCAGCAGGTCGCGTCGAGCTCCGTGCTCGACGAGGAGATGCTGGCTTCAATCGCCGAAGAGGCCGTAAGCCTGCTCGGCGCGGAAGCAGCCGCGATGCTGCGCCCGCGCGGGTCCGTCCTCGAGGTCGTCGCGCGCACTGCCGGGTGGCGCGGCCCTCAGGGCGCACTCGTACCCCGTGCGGGCACGGCATCCGGTCGCGCTGCCGAAACGAAGCGCGCTGTCGTAGCGAACGGCGCTGACGGCGCCGCCACCGTCGCGATGCCGCTCGTCGCGGGCGACCGCGTAGTCGGCATCTTCGAGGCGCGCGTGCCTCAGACCCAGCTGCCGGTCCGCAAGGAGCGGCTCGCGCGGTTGAACCGCTTCGGCCAGTTCGTCGCCATCGCACTCGAGCGCGAAGACGAGCGCAAGAGCGTCGAGCGCGCTATGACCGGCTACTCCGAGCTCAACTCGCTCGCGGCAGCTCTCGGCGGGCAGACAGAGGTCTCTGAAGTCGCCGACATCGTCGTGGCTGCGCTGCAGCGCTCCTTCGGCTACTCGGTCGCCGGCCTCATCCTCACCGGCTGGGGCAAGAACCGCGCGGACATCGCCGTCAACGGCGAAGTCTGCCAAGCAGACGTCAACCGCGTGCTCGGCGAGGTTTCGGGCCGCGACGTGAAGGTCACGCCGTTCGACATCGTGCGCCAGGTTCAAGGCGGCGGTGAGATCGTGGAGGGCAAGGAGACCGAAGACGTCGCACTCGCGCTCATCGAGCTGACCTTCGGCGACCTGAACGTCGGCTGGCTGTTCGTGGCCCGCACTGACGGCGAGCGCTACAGCGCGCAGGACCACGCGCTGCTCGAAGGTATTGCCGCACACGCTGGTGCTGCCTACGGGCGTGCGGCGATGTACTCACGCATCCGTGATGACTACGCAAAGACGATCGCCGCACTTTCGGCGACGCTCGATCTGGGCGAGAAGATGCCGTCGGGTCACACCGGTCGCGTCATGGAGTACGCGATGTCGATCGGCGAAGAGCTCGGCATGGGCTTCGAAGCCGTCGAGCAGCTGCGCTTCGCGGGCCTGCTTCACGACATCGGTAAGACCGGCGTGCCCGAGGAGATCCTGCTCAAGCCGTCGGCGCTCGAACCGAGCGAGATCGAGGTCATGCGCCAGCACGCGGAGTTCGGCGCGACCGTCGTGGAGCAGATCGAGTTCCTCAAGTCGATCACTCCCATCATCCTGCACCACCACGAGCACTGGGACGGCAGCGGCTATCCCGAGGGCCTGGTAGGCGAGAAGATCCCGCTGGGCGCGCGAATCCTGGCCGTCGCCGACGCATACGACGCCATGACCTGCGATCGTCCGCACAAGAAGAAGCTGACCAAGGTGCAGGCGCGCCGCGAGCTGGAAGCCAAGACGGGCACGCAGTTCGACGCCTCGGTGGTCGCGGCGCTCTTCGCGCACCTGGAGAAGCTGGAACTCGCCGGCAAGACGGGCCTGTTCGCGCCCGCCGAATCGCGCGCGCGGCTCGATCTGCCCGCGTAAGTGCTGCCGGAGCGTGCGGGTGCTAGAATTCGCCCCGCCTAGCGCGTATACGCGCGCCTCTTGACCACCTCCCGCAAGGACTCCACCTCCGATGAAGAAGACCCGCTATGTCGCTCAGGCCGGCATGATCGCCGCCGTCTACGGCGCGGTGACGCTCGCCACGCTCTACCTGCCCTTCAGCCTCGGCTACGGGCTCATCCAGTTCCGCATCAGTGAAGCCGTTACGGTACTGGCGATGTTCACGCCCGCGGCGATCCCCGGCCTCACCTTGGGTTCAGTGATCGCCAATGCCCTGAATCCGCAGGCCACATGGCCCCTCGCCCTCTTCGACGTCGTGTTCGGCTCGCTTGGCACGATGCTTGGTGCGTGGTGGATGTGGCGCTTCCGCGGACGTACCGCGATCGCGCTGGCCGGACCGGTCGTGACCAACGCCGTGATCGTGGCCGCCTACCTGCCCACGATGCTCAAAGCCTTCGGCCTCCAAGGCCTCTACAACGTGTTTGGACTCTCAGTAGCAGGGCCCTGGTTGCCGATGTACCTTGTGGGAATGGTGGCGGTCGCCGCAGGGCAGGCCGTCGTCATCTACACGCTTGGATGGGGTCTGCTCGCTGCCCTTCGGCGACTGGGCCTCGAAGACATGCTCAAGAACTAGGAGTTCAAGAAGGAGGTGACCGGTGCCGAAGGCCGAGGGTAGCCAGCGTCCGCGTGTTGCGGCGCCGGTGACGCCCCTGTTCTCGCACGCAAGCACCGACTGCGCACAGTGCTGGACCTGTGCGCGGCACTGCCCCGCGCACGCGATCAAGACCGACGGCTCCTCGCAGGTCGAGATCCTCGATGAGCGCTGTGTGAAGTGCGGCCTGTGCGTGATCGAGTGCCCGAACTCCGGCCAGACCGTGCGTGATGACCTCGGGGCCGTACGCGCTCTGCTCGAGTCCGACATCACGGTGGTCGCACTGCTGTCTACCGAATACGTCGCCGCGTTGCACCCGCTCACTACCGAGCAGATCGAACAGCGCCTGCACGCCATCGGCTTCACCTCTGTTGAGACCACGGTGCTGGGCGAAGAGATCGTCGCGGCTACCTACGAGCGCCTCGACGCGTTGCCCGCCACACGCACGCAGCTGCGCTCGACGTGCCCGGTGGCCGTCTCGTGGGTGCGCACCTTCCACCCCGGGCTCGTCGACATGCTCGCGCCCGTCGTGCCGCCCTACATCGCTCAATCGCGGCTCATCCGCATGCTCTATCCCGAAGACACCGCCATCGTCTACGTCTCGCCGTGCTGGGCGCGCAAGGATGAGGTCTACGAGCACGACTTCTTCGGCGATGTAGATGTCGCGATCGGCTTTGACGAGCTGCGCCGTCTCTTCGACGAGCGTCTCGACGACACCAACAAAGACGTTCCCGCCCGCCGTCCGCGCGCGGTCAAGCAGATCTCGGTGACCGACGGCTTCCCGCGCCGCGTGCTCGCCGAAACCGACCTCACTCGCTGCGACGTCCTCGTGGTGCGAGGGCTAAACGACCTCGACGGCATCTGTACCGCCATCGGGCGCGGCGAAGTGTCCCCGCGCGTGGTCGATATGCTCTCCTGCGAGGGCTGCATCGATGGCCCGTGCGTGAACAACGAGCTCTCGGTCTTCACCAAGCGAGCGATCGACGCCGCCGAGCGTCGTCGCCAGCCGCCTGCCGAGATTGACAGCCGCGCCTTCCTCTCGGCGTTGCCGGTCATTGAAGTCGACCGCATCCATGCTGCGCGCCCGCCGCTTGGCCCGATGCCGTCGGATGCCGAGATCGACGCCGTGCTCGCCGAAGGCGAGTTCAGCCGCGAGGACGTGCTCGACTGCGGGGCGTGCGGCTACCCGACGTGCGTGGCGCACGCGATGGCGATCTGGGACGGCCGCTCCACGTGGCACATGTGCTTCCCGCTGGAACGCCGGCTCTTCGAACGCGAGCGCATCAAGCTCTCCGAGGCGGCAGTGCTCGATCCGCTTACGGGGCTGATGAACCGTCGCGCGTTCGACCGCCGCATCACAGAGGAAGTCGCGCGTACCCGTCGCTACGGCTCGCCGCTGTCGTTGTGCATGATGGACCTCGACAGCTTCAAGGAGGTCAACGACCGCTACGGCCACAGCGCCGGCGACGCACTGCTGCGCGCGGTCGCAGTCCTTCTCAAGGCCGAGCTGCGCGCCATCGACGTCGCCGTGCGCTACGGCGGCGACGAGTTCGCGATGATCCTGCCCAACACGCACAAGACCGACGCGTGGGCGGTCGCCGAAAAGATCCGAGATGCGCTTCAGCGCCTGACGGTGACCACCGAGACTGACGCGATGATCTCCTCTTCGGCATCTATCGGAATCGCTTCGGTGGGCGAAGCCACACAGCACGCCAACGACCTCCTCGACGCCGCCGACCGCGCCCTCTACGTTGCCAAACGTGCCGGGCGCAATCGCGTCGAGCTCGCTCCTGGGTAAGCACTTGGTGTGAGGCCGCATCCCCGAAACGGGTGAGGCGGTCTGCGCATACGCAAGGGGAGTGCGCGCCATGATGCATGAAGCCCTGCTCCAGACGCCCGAAGGCGACCGTGTCCGATGCGGCCTATGCCCTCACGCGTGCCTGATCGCCGAAGGCAAGCGCGGCATCTGCGGGGCGCGCGGGGTCGTGGACGGGCACCTGCAGGCGCTCACCTACGGGCTCGTGAGCTCGGTCGCCGCCGACCCCATAGAGAAGAAGCCGGTCTTCCACTACTGCCCCGGCACCAAGGTGCTCTCGTTCGGCTCGGTAGGCTGTTCCCTGCGTTGCGGGCACTGCCAGAACTGGCAGATCTCCCGGCCGCCGGCGGACGAAGCCGCGATGCCGCTGCGCTACGTGGATTCCGGTGCGGTCGTGGCGATGGCGCACGACGCCGGGTGCGAGGGCGTGGCCTTCACCTACAACGAACCCGTGATCTGGCTGGAGTGGGTGCTCGATGTCGCGCGGGAGGCCAAGCGCGCCGGGCTCTACACCGTGATGGTCACCAACGGCTACGTCACGCCCGCCGGCCTCGACCTCTTCGCCGAGGTCATCGACGTATGGCGCGTCGACATCAAGGGCTTTGCCGAAGACGCGTTCAAGCGCCTGTGCCACGCCGGACACGCCGAAGCGGTGCGCGCGATGGCTGTGCGCGCCAAGAAGCACCACGGGATGCACGTCGAGTGCGTGACCAACGTCGTGCCCACCATCAACGACAGCGACAGTGAGCTCACATCGATCGCGCAGTGGATCGCCGTAGAGCTCGGCTGCGACACGCCGTGGCACGTCACGCGCTTCGTGCCCTACCTCGAGTTCGCCGACCTGCCGCCCACGCCCGTCGACACGCTGTTGCACGCGCAGGAGATCGGGAAGGCGGCCTGCCTCGACTACGTCTACCTCGGCAATGTCGACGTACCGGGCGGGGAGGACACCACCTGTCCGAGCTGCGGGCATGCGGTTGTGCGCCGGCGCTACTTCGGCAGCTCGCACCCCGATCTGGACGCGGGCGCGTGTCCAGAGTGCGGCGCCCAAGTGCCCATCGTGACGCGCGAGCCCTAGTGCAGCGCATGGTCGCGCCCGTTCGGCAGACGAAGTGTCAGTGGGCGGCACCATCCGGCCCTTAGCGGTATCATATGTCGGTCCGTCCCAAGACGGGCGAGCATCACCAACCGAACGAATCGGAGCGCACACGCACGTGGAACCGGTCGTTGTCATACCTACGTTTTGGACCCGCCGCCGAAGCGGCCGCGGGCGCTCAACGGTCGATGAGGTCAGCGCGATCTATGACCATCCGACCCCGATCAACGAAGAGTCCACCCTGGCATCCTGCCTTCAGTCGCTGCGCAACGTGCGCGGGCTGGGTCGCGTCCTTGTGATCGTCGCGGTGACCGACGAGTCCATCGCTCATCAGGCAGAGGATCGCGTTCGAGAGATCGTCGACGAGTTCCCCGACATCGACGCGTTCGTCTTCGGCCCCGCTGAGATGGGTTCGCTGCACCGCCGCTTGGAGCAGCTCGAGTTCGCGGACATGATCGAGGGCGTCACGCTCATGGGCTACGGCGCGGTGCGCAACGTCGGCCTCATCGCGGCGGCAGTGCTCGGGCACGACAGCGTGCTCTTCATCGACGACGACGAGATCGTGCGCGACGCGGACTTCATGGAGCGCGCGCTCTACGGTGTGGGTCAGACGCTTCAGGACGGAACGCCGCTGCTCGCCAAGAGCGGCTTCTACGTCGACGAGCAGGGCCAGTGGCAGCACAGCGAGCCGGTTAGACTCTCCGACATGTTCTGGCGCCAGCGCGATGCCTTCAACGCCGGCCTTGGCGTCATGATGAAGCCTCCGCGCATTCAGCGCGCACGCCTCGCCTTCGGCGGCTGCCTCATTCTCCACCGGGACATGTACACCGCAGTGAGCTTCGACCCGTGGGTCACGCGCGGCGAAGACATGGACTACGTCATCAACGTTCGCATGCACGGCGGCGACGTCTTCTTCGACGACGAGTGGCGGGTCGTTCACCTGCCGCCGGAGCAGGTGTCCGAGGCACTTCGCTTCCGCCAGGATGTCTACCGCTTCGTCTACGAGCACCGCAAGATCGAGTTCGCGAAGTCGCAGGTCGACCTGCGGCAGGTAACCCCGAAGTCGATGGCTCCCTACCCGGGCGACTTCATCGACTCGTCGGTGGGCTGGCGAGCATGGGCGACTGGCATGCTGCGCGCGATCATGCGCCCCGAAAAGGCGCTGTACTTCAAGGCCGCCAACCACGCGGTGCGCGATGCGAGCGAGTTCGCCCGCGAGCACTGCCAGCACTACTTCGAGTTCCAGCGCCGCTGGCCTTTGATGATGGAGCGCATCTGGGACGACGTCGCCTTGAGTTCGCTGTTCACCGGCGAGCGCCGCGTCGATCGTACCGCGATCACCGGGCGCTTCCCGGTAGTGCCGCCCGCCGAATAGGCGGCTGCCGAAGATGCCTGCACTGCTGCTGGCAATCGGGATCGGGCTGATCTCGGGCGTACTCTCGGGAGCGTTCGGCATAGGCGGCGGTATCGTCACCACGCCTGCGATTCGGCTGCTCATGCACGCCCCGGCGCTCATCGCCGTGGGCACGCCCCTGCCCGTCATCATCCCGAGCGCGATCACGGGTGCGGCGAGCTACGTCCGAAAGGGACTTGCGCACCCGCGCGCCGGCATCGTGCTGGGCGTCTCTGGCGCCGTGACCTCGGTGCTGGGGGCGATGGCGGCATCCAAGGTCGGCGGCCCGGTGGTGCTTGTGGGCACTGCTGTTCTCATCCTGTACGCGGGTGGTGACATGCTGATGCAGGTCTTCAAGCCGCCCGTCGCACAGGTTGCCCGCGCCGTGGACTCTGCTACTGCCGCAGGTGCGTCGCCGGCACGCGCGTCAATTGAACTGCCCACCTTCAAGCTCGTCGTGATCGGCGTTATCGCCGGCTTCTACTCCGGCTTCTTCGGCCTGGGCGGAGGCTTCATCGTCGTGCCGATGCTGACCCGATGGGTGCGGATGCCGCTGAAGGCGGCGATCGGGACATCGCTCGTGACGGTGGCGGTGCTAGCGGTGCCCGGCACGATCACTCATGCGCTGCTGGGAAACATCGACTGGAGCATCGCCGCCGGTCTAGCGCTCGGCGTCGTGCCCGGCGCGGCGATTGGTGCGCGAATCACGCTGGGAGCCAAGGATCGCGCGATTCGTATCGGCTTCGCGACGCTGCTGCTTGCAGTGGCGGCATGGCTCGCCATCAGCGAGGCGCCGGGGGTGTTCGCGCGATGAGCACCTGGCGTGATGCCACTCACCAAGACCTCGCTGCGATGTGGCCTGCGGCGCGCTCAGCCCACGTCTTCTCCTCGCTCGCTCAGCTCCTCGTCTTCTCCGATGAGGAGCCGTGGCGCGTCCGCATCGCCTCCGACGGCGCTGCGGTCGTCCTGAGGCGCTGGCGCGGCCATCTCGACACGCTGTCGATACGCGTGGCGTGGGGCGCGCCGTGGCGCATGCACGACATCGTCGACGAGTCGCGCCGCCTCGCTCGCGAGCACGGCTTCGCCGATGTCATCTCGCCGCTGCTGGCGGGACCTGCGCTCGAGGCCTACGAGCGCGCAGGGATGCACACCCAGTGCAGCCTCTACGCCTACACCGCCGTGCCCTCCGACGTCGTTGGTGCGCTTCCCGAAGTCGACGGCGTGACGCTGCGCCCAGGCACGATCACCGACGCCAGCGCGTTGCTCGCCCTCGACGCCAAGTGCTTCAACGACTTCTGGCGCTACGGCCCGCCCGAGTTCGAGACCGTCTTCGGCTGGGAGCGCGTTGTAGTCGCCGAAGGGGCCACGGGTATCGTGGGCTACTCGACGTGCGCCGTCTCGGGCTCGTCGTGCACGCTGGGGCGCCTCGCAGTCGACCCGGATGCGCGCCGCCAAGGCGTCGCATCGGCGCTCGTGCGCGACGTTGCCGCCTACGCCCGCGAGCAGGGCGCGCTCGGCATGTCGCTGTGCACGCAGGTCGAGAACGTGGGCTCTCAGGCGCTCTATGAGGCAGCGCGTTTTCGGCGGGTCGGCGACGTCTACGCGATTGCGGCCGTTCCCGCCTAGCCGCCTCAAGCGGGCCAGTAGTCCAGCGCATTGGCCTGTCCGCACTCTGTCCGCGTGGAGTGATTATCGATACACTGTGCCTGACGCGTGGGCCGGGCGAGCCCAGCGGGGCGTGTGGAACGAGGAGGCGTTAATGCTCAAGGCGCTAGTCGTCGATGACGAGGCACCGGCTCGTTCCGAGCTGCGCTTCCTGCTTGGTGAGACCGGCGGCGTAGAGGTCGTCGGTGAGGCGAGCAACGCCATCGAGGCTCTGCAGCTCATCAAGGCCATCCCCTACGACGTCATCTTCCTCGACATCCAGATGCCCGGCCTGACCGGCGTCCAGCTTGCCGAAGCCCTTTCGGCACACCCTCGTCCTCCCGCGATCATCTTCGTGACCGCGCACTCCGAGCACGCTGTGAAGGCCTTCGAGGTCAAAGCCACCGACTACCTCGTGAAGCCGGTTGAGGTCGAGCGCCTCAAGCAGGCCGTTTCGCGCCTCGCTCCCGTGGCCGAACAGGCCCCGGCGCGTGTCGAGCGCATCCCGGTCGAGAAGGCCGGCAAGAAGCTGCTCATCAGTGTGGAAGACATCCTCTACATCATGGCCAAGGACGACTACAGCTACCTGCACACAGCTGCAGACCGCTACCTCTCCACGATGTCGCTTGCGAGCCTCGAGTCCAAGCTCGATCAGGCCGGCTTCTTCCGCATCCACCGCCGCTACCTGGTCAATCTTTCGCGCGTGAAGGAGGTCGTGCCCATGTATGGCGGCACGCTTCTGCTCACGCTCACCGACGACAACGGCACGCAGATTCCGGTCTCGCGCCGCCGCGTGCCCGCGCTCAAGAAGGCGCTCGGCCTGTAGCATGTCGCTCGCACGTCACACCGGCGGCCGGCACCTCGTCGGCCTCATCTCCGATACTCACGGCCGCCTGGACCCGCGTGTCGCGAGCGTCTTCGCGGGCGTCGAGCGCATCGTGCATGCCGGCGACATCGGTGCCGACCACGTCATCTACGAGCTCGAGCAGATTGCGCCGGTCACGGCCGTGCTCGGCAACTGCGACCACGGCGGCATCCCCGGCTTCGATCTGCATGACTACGCTCGCATCGACGTGGGTGGAGTCGGCATCGGCGCCGTCCACATCCGCCGCGAGTTGCCTAATGTGCCGGCGGGTGTGAGGGCTGTCGTCTTCGGCCACTCGCACATGCCGCTCATCGACTCAGTGGGCGGCGTGCTCTGGGTGAACCCGGGCTCGGCATCCCAAGCGCGGCGCTCGCCAATCGGACGCAGCGTCGCCATACTCGAGATTCAAGACGGCGAATTCACAGCGCGCATCGTCGCGCTGTCTGAGGCAGGAGATACTGCGTGAGCCCAAGCGAGATCCCGGATGACCCGCAGGCCGCTTGGCAGGAGCAAGATCAGGGGCAGTGGGCCGAACACCGTGCGCGTCAGGAGCAGGAGCGCGGAACGCCCGAGCTGCCTCCGAACGTGCCCCCGGGGTTCTTGGGCGAGAAGGGCTTCAACCTCCGCAAGTCAGATGACGATGGCCCGCACGGACTGAACGCTGGAATCATCCAAGAGTCAACGTCGGAGACTCGGCTGCTCGTCGTCTTGCTCTTGTACTTCATCTTCTTCCCGGCGGCGTTCTTCCTGCTGTGGCGGATGAAGTCGTTCTCGCTCAAAGGCAAGATCGTACTGACCGTCGTAGGCGTCATCGGGATTGCGTTCTTCGCCTGGCGGCTGTGGTCACCGCTCCCAACCACCGGCTGACAGCGCAGGTCTAGCTCAGCGGCTCGTGAACCACGCCGGCGCCGTCGAGCAGCGCCTCGGCGAGCCTGCGCACGCTCGCCTCGCTCGCGTCGGGGAGATCGAGCCACAGCACCCTGCGATCGTGGCCGATCAGCGCCGCGAGATCGCCTAGCGCTTGCGCGCGGTGCAGTGTCTTGAGGCTCCACGCGTGGCCGGGCACCTCGAGGTCGACAGCGTCGCGATTGGTTACCAGCACGAAGACGCCGTTGTCCGGGCCGCCCTTGTGGAGCTGTCCCGTGGAGTGCAGGTAGCGCGGGCCGAGTTCGAAGCAGAAGGCGGCACCGGTCGCAGACGCAACTGCCGGCACGGCCGAGGTGAGCGGCTCCAGCAGCTGGTCGTCGTTTGGCAGGTAGGCGAGCAGCGCGATGTAGTCGCCCGCGCCAAGCGAGGCGATTGCATGGCCCAGGGCCGTCGCGATGCTGCGCTCCTGATGCGTCGGTTCGGGCAACGCTCCCGCGAAGGTGACGTGGATTCCGTCGAAGGCCACAGTTGCCGAAGGCACTTCGGCAGCACTCTCAAGCACCACGAGCGTGGCGTCTTTGGCTTCGGCGACGTTTGGCTGGTCGAAGGGGTTCACGCCCATGAGCGAGCCCACGAGCGCGACCGCGTGCTCCCAGACCACGAACTCCTCTGCGATGTCGTAGGCATCGTCGAGCACGATCTCAAAGACGCCGAAGCGGCCCCGTTGCGCGGCGGCCCATTCGGCGAGTCTTGCGTCACCACTCATGCGCACTACCACGATCGCGCGGTCGGGACCGAGGCCCGCAGGCTCCTCAGCAAGCTCCACGACCGGCACTACGCCCTGGCCGACCTTGCCCAGAGACTCGGCCACCAGCTGCTCGATCCACAGACCGAGTGCGCGCAGCTCCTTGGGCGCGACGAGGGTGAGCTTGTCGGCACCGGCCTCGCGCGAGTCCTCGATGAAGGCTGCGAGCTCGACGGCGGGGTTCTCGTCGGCGGGCGCGGAGCACGCGGTCTCAGCGGCCGCAGCACGCTCGAAGATGAGGTCGATGTCGGCGCCAGCGAGCGCTGCGGGCAGGATGCCGAAGGCGGTGAGCGCCGAGAAACGCCCGCCCACGTTCGCAGGCGCCAAGACGAGCGCCCGGAAGTTCGCTTCGGCAGCGAAGTGCGCGAGAGGCGTGTCAGGGTCGGTGATGGCGATGAAGCGCGAACCGGCGACGCCGGCGCCCAAGACGCGGTCGGCGCGCTCGCGGAAGATGGCGTAGAGGGTGGTCGTCTCAATCGTCGTGCCCGACTTGCTCGAAACCAGATGCAGCGTCGTGGCGGGGTTCGTCTCCTCCAGCGCGCGGGCGATAGTGACGGGCGAGACCGTATCGAGCACGTGAAGGCGAGCGCCGCAGCTTTCGGCAGCAAGGACCTCGTCCATCACGAGCGCGGCGAGGCTCGAGCCGCCCATTCCCAGCAGCACGACGTCGGTGATGCCTTGCGAGCGAGCCTCCTTGGCCAGCGACTTCGCGCTTGCGGCAAGCCCGACGGCGACGGGGGAGGATGCGAGGTCGACCCAGCCGAGGCGCTGAGCGATCTCGTCGCGCCCAGCGGCGTCCTCAGCGAAGAGCGTGGCGTCTTTGGCCCTCAGGCGGGCTATGGCGTCTGCATCCGTGAGCCGGTCTCGTGCGGGCATACCTTAGAGCTCCTCCCCAGAAGTCGTCTCGTCGGAGTATGCCCAAGCGTCGGGTTCCTCGCACACGGAATCGATTGCTGGTTCTGCCGAAGGGGCCTCGATGGGCACCGGCATGACGCCTGCGTCAGTGTCTATCCGAGCGACGATCACGCCACCGGTCACGACCATGAGCGCGCCGACGACCGTGGGCAGTGAGAGCGGTTCGGCAAGAAAGATCGCGGCGAAGAAGATCGCGCTCACCGGCTCGACGTAGGTGAGCACCGCGACCCGGTCGGTGCGCACGCGTCGCATGCCGCCGAGGAAGATGAAGCCGGCGATGGCTGTGTGCACGATGCCCACCGTGATGAGAGAGGCGTAGGCCACCGGCGTGCTCGGGCCGTTGCCGTGCGCGTACTGCCATATGACGAAGGGCGAAAGCACGAGCGTAGCCAGCGTGTACTCGACGATCATCAGCGCGCCGCTCGTTACGCCCGCCAGTATCTTCTTCGAGCGCAGTAGCAGCGTGGCGTAGGTAGCTGCCGAAGCCAGAGCGAGCCCGGCGCCCAACAGCTGACGGCCGGAGCCGAGCGAGAGGCCCTGTGGCGCGAGAATCACCACGATGCCGCCCAACGACAGCGCGAGCGGCAGCACGACTCGACGGTCGAAGCGCTCGCCTGTGACCGCAGGTGCGAGTACGGCCACCAGCACGGGTGCGCTATACGCCATCAGCTCGGCGGTAGCCACCGAGGTCATGTCGAGCGCGGTGAGGAAGAGCAGCCAGTTCGCGGTGAGCACCAGGCCCTGGCTCGCGAGCTGCCACCACTTGCGCGCGGGCAGCGTAGTGAGCTCCCGCCAGCGCCCCGAGACCGCGAGCCACACGCCGATCACGACTGCGGCGCCGCCCACTCGGAAGAAGACCTTGATGACCGACGCGCCGTCGGCAGAGCGCAGGAAGAGCGGCATCGAGCCCCAGATGAGCCCTGCGAGCGCGATGCGTGCGATACCTGAGAGCCGGGACGCACGCGTGTCGGAAGCGGGAGAAGTCATAGGGGGCAGTCTATCGGAATCGAAGGTAAGCTGTAGCCGTACAGCCCGTCCGACCTGCCGAAAGGCCCTCGCCAAGATGATTCGAGCGCTCGTCTTCGACTTCGATGGTCTCATCATGGACTCTGAAGTCGCCGTCGCTGGCAGCTATGCCGACATGTTTGCTGCCGAAGGCTTCGACTTCCCGGTCGAGCTGTGGCGCACGATGGTGGGCACGCGCGAGAACGACGACGTGCTCTGGCGCGAACTCGAGCGGCTCACCGGCAAGGAGTTCCCGCTCGATACCTACGAGCAGCCCCGCCGCGAGCGCTCCTTCGAGATCGCCGACGAGCTGCCGGTGCTGCCCGGCGTGCAGCCGCTCATCGAAGACGCGCACGAGCGCGGCCTGGGCCTTGCTATCGCATCGAGCTCGAGCGAGTGGTGGGTGAGCCGCCACTTGAGCCGCCTCGGACTTGCTGAGTACTTCTCGGCGGTCGTCACCAAAGAGGCCACCGCGCGCTCCAAGCCCGACCCGTCGCTCTACCTCGAGGCGATGCGCCGCTTGGGAGTCTCTGGCGCCGAAGCGATCGCGCTCGAGGACTCCGGCCCGGGGCTGACGGCTGCCGTGCGCGCAGGGATGCACACCGTCGCGGTGCCCGGCAGCTATACGGAGGGTATGGACTTCAGCGCAGCCGACGTCTGCCTCAGCTCGCTGGCTGAGACCACGCTCGACAAGCTGCTGGAGTCCTTCGGCCGCGAGTAGCCGGTCGCGCTAGCAGATGCGCGGGAGCTGCTCGCCCACGAGCATGTCCATGATGCGCGTCGCGCCGAACGCGGTCTTGACGTAGACCTTGCCCGACGGACCTTCGGCAACTTCGCCTACGATTGCGGCCTCTTCGCCGTAGGGCGACGCCTTCATCGCGGCGAGTGCGGCCTCGGCTTCTTCGGCGGGCACGATCGCGCACATCTTGCCCTCGTTCGCGACCTGGAAGACGTCGTAGCCCAGCATCTCGGAAGCGCCCCTTACCTGCGGCTTCACCGGCACACTGGTCTCTTGGACGGTGATCGAGACGCCTGAGGCATCCGCGATTTCGTTCAAGGTCGAGGCGAGCCCACCACGGGTGGGATCTCGGAAGCAGCGCGTGTTGGGCGCGGCGGCGAGTACGTTGGCGACGAGCTTGTTGAGAGGAGCTGCATCGGTCTCGATGTCGGTGGAGAACTCGAGGCCCTCGCGGATCGAGACGATCGCGATGCCGTGGTCGCCGAGGCTGCCGGATAGCAGCACCTTGTCGCCAGGCTTGGCATACGAGCCGGACAGGTCCACGCCTTCGGCGAGTACACCTACACCGGCGGTGTTGATGAAGATGCCGTCGCAGCTGCCCTTGCCCACGACCTTCGTGTCACCCGTGACGATGTGCACGTTGGCCTCTTCGGCCATGGCGCGCATCGAGTGAAGGATCGTGCGCAGGTCTTCGACGAGGAAGCCTTCTTCGAGGATGAAGCCCACAGAGATGTAGAGCGGGGTCGCGCCGCTGGTGGCGACGTCGTTAACGGTGCCGCAGATCGCGAGGCGCCCGATGTCGCCGCCAGGGAAGAACTGCGGGGTCACGACGTAGGTGTCGGTGGAAAACGCGATGCGATCGCCCGGGAACGGCAGCGAAGCCGCATCGTCGAGGCGCTTCAGGGCATCCTCGTGGAACTCGGTGACGAAGACCTCGTCGATGAGTTCGCGCATCATCGTTCCGCCGGAGCCGTGAGCGAGCAGGATGCGATCGGAGCGCATTGGCGACCTTCCCCTGTAGTGTCGTTTGTTTTCCGCCTGCCGAAGTGTGGCTAGGCTTCTTCCCTGCCGTAGTCCGTGTAGCGATAGTACGCCGCGCAGCTGCCCTCCGAAGAGACCATGCACGGACCGATGGGGTGCTCAGGCGTGCACCCGCGGCCGAAGAGCTTGCACTGGAAGGGGAGCACGATCCCGCGAAGGACGTCGCCGCACTGGCAGCCCTTGATCTCCTTGGGCTCGGGGATCTCGAGGTCGAAGCGCTTGGATGCGTCCCAAGCCGCGTACTCCTCGCGCAGGGCGAGGCCGGTGCCGGGGATGACGCCGATACCGCGCCAGTCTGCGTCTACAGGCTCGAAGACCTTCTCGACCATGGCGAGCGCGGTCGGATTGCCCTGCGGCTCGACGCCGCGCATGTAGGCGATCTCGATCTCGGCGCGGCCTTCCTTGAGCTGCTTCACGAGCATCCAGATGCCCTGGAGCATGTCGATCGGCTCGAAGCCGGCGATGACACCCGGAACGTGATACTCCTCGGCAAGGAAGCGGTAAGGCTCCATGCCGATGATGGTGGAGACGTGACCCGGAAGGATGAAGGCGTCCACCTTGACCTCGGGGTCGTTGACGAGCGCGCCCAATGCGGCGGGCACGGTCTTGTGAGAGCAGTAGATGCTGAAGTTCTCGATGCCGGCTTCCTGAGCACGCATGATGGAGGCGGCGATCAAAGGAACGGTGGTCTCAAAACCCACTGCAATAAAGACGACCTGCTTGTCGGGCTCGCGCTTAGCAAGTTCGAGTGCGTCGAGCGGCGAGTAGACGATGCGGATGTCGCGACCCTCGGACTTCTCGCGCGTCAGCGAGGAGTAGCTGCCGGGCACCTTCATCATGTCGCCGAAGGTGGTGACGATGACGTCAGGGACCTGCGAGATGGCGATTGCGGTGTCGATATCGTGGTTAGCCGTGACGCAGACCGGACAGCCGGGGCCGGAGAGCAGGGTCAGCCACTCAGGCATGACACCGCGCAGACCGTTCTTCGCGATAGAGACGGTGTGCGTGCCGCACACCTCCATGAGCTTGATCGGACGCCCGGGATCTGAGCCGTGGATAGCGTCGATCAGGCCCCGAGCGAGCTCGGGGTCGCGGAAGCCGGAGAGATCCATGGCCTTAAGCTCCTTCGGCGACGGCCTCTGCTTCTTCAGCGAAGAAGGGCAGCTGCTTGAGCAGATCAAGGGTCTCGTTCGCGGTCTGCTCGTCGATGATCTGGAGCGCAAAGCCCGCGTGGACAAGCACGAAATCGCCGACCACAGCCTCAGGGCACAGGTCGATCGATACCGTACGGCTGACACCCATGATGTCTACCGACGCCATGTGAATGTCTCCGAGCTCAACGATACGGGCGGGGATTGCAAGGCACATACGCTTGTACTCCTTTAGAACGTCTGCCGGGACGTAACCGTCCTACAATCAAACCTCGTGCCGACGGGCCCAAGCAACAACAGCTTGGCCGAAAGACACTGCGGCGTCGTTGACCGGCAATCTCACGTGGGTGAGCGGCACGAGCCCCGCCGCAGCGATCTGCGCGACGGCCTCGCCAAGCACGAGGCGGTTCATGAAGACACCACCAGCGAGCGCTACGTGTTGGGTGCCGGCCCTCTGCGTTGCGACTGTGCCGAGGGTGACTATACACCCCACAACGGCTCGATGAAACCGCATTGAAATTACCCCGGCGGGTATTCCCGCTAACACGTCGTCGAGCACGGCGGCGAGCACGGGAGTCGGGTCGATGACACGCGGGGCGCCCGCGATGTCAGGCTCGGTGACCGCGAACTCGTAGGAGCCGCTGGCGAGGCGGTCCGCGCACGCCTCGAGCAGGATCGCCGCCTCACCCTCGTAGCGCGCGTCGTCGGCGACACCGGAGATGGCCGCCACTGCGTCGAACAGGCGCCCCATCGAGCTGGTGAGCGGCGTGTTCACGCTGCGCTCGATCATGGTGAGCAGCGTGCGCTCCTCACCTTCGGCAAGCCGGTCACGCAAGGCGCGTGCGCCGGGGTGCTCGAAGAGTCCGAGCTCAACAAGTGCGCCTACCGCCATGCGCGCAGGCCGCCGAATCGCCGCAGCGCCTCCCGGCATCGGGATGTAGCGCAGGTGTGCGAAGCGCTCGTAGCTGGCCCAGTCGGAGAGCAGCACCTCGCCGCCCCAGATGCGGCCGTCCTCGCCGTAGCCGGTGCCGTCGAAGGAGAAGCCGACGACGCGCTCGGAGACGCCGTGTTCGGCGGCCACGCTCACAATGTGCGCGTGGTGGTGCTGCACGCCCACCTTCGGCAGGTCGAGGCCGAGCGCCCACTTGGTGGAGAGGTACTCGGGGTGCAGGTCGTGGGCGACCACGTGCGGATCGACGCGGAAGAGGCGCTGGTAGAGCTCGAGGGTGTGCTCGTAGCTCGCGAGGGTCTCGGCGTTCTCAAGGTCGCCGATGTGCTGCGAGACGAACGCGTAGTCGCCGGTGAGCAGGCAGAAGGTGTTCTTCTGCTCGGGGCCGGCTGCGAGTATCGGCTCGTCGGTGGTGAAGGGCAGCGGGATCGGGTGGGGCGCGTAGCCGCGGGCGCGGCGTACCGGCTCGAAGATGCCGTCGACCACGCGCACTACCGAGTCGTCATAGCGGCTGTGAATCTCGCGGTCGTGCAGCAAGAAGGCGTCGGCGATGGTCGCAAGGCGATCGAGTGCTTCGGCGTTGCCGGTCGCGATGGGCTCGTCGGAGAGGTTGCCGCTCGTCATCACCAGCGGCCGGCCGACCGCCGCAAGCAGCAGGTGGTGCAGTGGTGTGTAGGGGAGCATGACGCCGATCTCGGCCAGGCCGTCGGCGAGTCCCGCCGCAAGCGGGGTTGCGCCTTCGGTGGCGTGACGACGCAGCAGAACGATCGGGCGCACGGTGCCCGACAGAATCTCGGCCTCTTGCGCGCCCACCTCGCAGTAGGTGCGGGCGGTCTCGATGTCGGGCACCATGATCGCGAGCGGCTTGCCCCAGCGGTGTTTGCGGCCGCGCAGCGTGGCGATAGCGTCGGCGCTGGTGGCGTCGCACGCGAGGTGGAAGCCACCCAGGCCCTTGATCGCGATGACCTCGCCCGAGAGCAGGCGTCGAGCGACGTCGTCGAGGATCGCGTCGCTGCGGACGCGCTCGGCGTCGCGATCGCGGTGCGGGCGCGGTGAGACCTCGACCTCTGGCGACCAGCGCCACCCTTCGGCAGCTTCGGGCGGCGTGTCCTTGGCGTTCAGGTAGAGGCGGGGGCCGCAGATGAAGCAGGCGTCGGGCTGGGCGTGAAAGCGCCTGTCGGACGGGTCTGCGTACTCCGCAGCACACGTCTCACACATCGGGAAGTCGCGCATCGTGGTCATCGGCCGGTCGTAGGGCACGTCGTCGATGATCGTGAAGCGCGGCCCGCAGTTCGTGCAGTTGATGAACGGGTAGCGGTGGCGCCGGTCGCTCTCGTCGAAGAGCTCGGCCGCGCACTCCGGGCAGGTAGCGATGTCGGGCGAGACGAGCGTCATCGCTCCAGCTTCGGCCTTCGACTCGCGGATCTCGAAGCCGGTGAAGTCTTCGGTCTCGACCTCTTCGGCGATCACGTGCTCGATCACCGACATCGCCGGCGCACGTTCCTCCAGAAGCTGCGGGAAGCTCGCGACGACTTGGGGGTCGCCCTCCACGACGCAGTGCACGCCATCGGAGGAGTTCAGCACCCAGCCGTGCAGGCCAAGCTCGACGGCGAGGTTGTAGACGAAGGGGCGAAAGCCCACGCCCTGGACGATGCCCGTGACGTGGAGTTGCAGGGCGGTCTTCGTCATCCGGTAGGCCCGCCGGAGGGCTGCGCGTCTGGGGCGCGCTCGTCGGAGCGGCCGCCGGAGTGCCGCTGGCCGCCGGAGCGACCATCGGCGACGAAGCGGTTGTTGATGCTCACGAAGAGGCGGTAGGCCTGGTCGAGAAGGGCCATCGCCTCAGACGCCGTCGCGCTGTTGAGCGCTTCGCGAGGGCCTTCGAAGGTCGAGTCGTGGATGAATGCGTTGCGCTCGGCGCGAAGCCTGCGCCAGCGTCGAGGGAACTCGCGGTAGCCCAGCTCGGCCGCGGCGTCTTCGAACTGTTCGCCGGTGAGCGTGGGGAAGAGCTTGCCGATGCGGGTACCCACCGAGCGCTGCGAGTCGAGTACTGCCGCGCGCAGCCGCACGTCGGCACCGTGCGCCTCCATGATGCGGGCGAGCACGTCTTCCAGCAGCGTCTCGAGGAAGGTCGCCGCGAGTATGACGACGATCTCGTCATCGCCTTCGGCTTGGTAGCGTCGGATGCGCGCGTCGAGCCGGCGCTGGCGCTCGGGAGGGAAGGCGCGCGTCTGGTGCGCGGTGTGACAGTGCGGGCAGGGGCGCTCTCCGCTCCCGACCTTCGGGTCGTCGGAGATGTAGCCGCACGGCAGGCACTCCCAGTACTTGGGGGTGCTTGCGTGCCCGGGCGAGCCGCCCGCATGCGAGGGATTCGCGTTCACAGCTCCCGATTCTAGCCGCACGCGGCGCTCGCGCCTACTCGCTGACCTGCCCGCATGCGGAACACGGCCTCAAGGATGGCGGCTGTTCCAGCCCGCAGGTGTCGAGCAACTCGGCGTCGGCGAAGACCTCGCGGGTGGGGCCGTCCGCAGCGATGTGCCCATCGTTCACCACGATTGTGCGCTCGCAGAGCTCGGCGGCCATATCCAGGTCGTGGGTCGCGATGATCTTCGTGTGCTCGAAGGAGGCGAGCAGCCCGATGAGCCGTCGGCGGGCACGGGGGTCGAGGTTGGAGGACGGCTCGTCCATCACGAGGATGCTCGGCGACATCGCGAGCACCGTGGCGATCGCCACCGCGCGCTTCTCGCCGCCGGACAGGCGGTAGGGCGGGCGGTCGGCCAAATCGCCGGCACCCACGCGCTCCAGCGCTTCGGCGACGCGCGCGTCGACCACTTCGGCAGGCAGTCCGAGGTTGAGCGGGCCAAAGGCGACGTCTTCGGCGACCGTAGGCATGAAGAGCTGGTCGTCGGGGTCCTGGAAGACCATGCCCACGCTTCTGCGCACCGTAGGCAGCGTCTCTTTGGTCACGGGCACGTCGCCCACTTCAACCGTGCCGGTCTGCGCGGCGTGCAGGCCGTTGAGGTGCATGAGCAGCGTGGACTTGCCTGCACCGTTCGCCCCCACGAGCGCGATCGACTCGCCGTGTCCGACCTCGAAGCTCACGCCGTCAAGCGCGCGCGTGCCATCGGGGTAGGCGAACGAGAGGTCCTTGACCGAAATCTTGTGGTGGCTCACGAGATCACCTTCGTCACGAGGAGGCCCAGCAGGAGTGTCACGTCGAACATTCGGAAGAGCACAAAAGCCGCCGACCAGCCGAAGATGAAGGCCCAGTCGCGCCCCGTCATCGCAAGCACGCGCCGGGTGCGGAGCCGGCCGTCGAAGCCGCGGCACTGCATCGCGGCAAAGACGCGCTGGGAGCGGGCGACGGTGCGAAGCAGCAGGTGGCCGAGGATGTTGCCGTAGACGTTCATCCCCATGCCGCGGCCGTGAAACGAGCGCAGCGAGCGCGCGCGTGCCAGGCGCATGACCTCTTCGACGAGCACGAAGATGTAGCGGTAGAGAAAGAGCAGCTGCGTCGCGAGCACGTTGGGAACGCCGAGGCGCTCGATGGCGGCGCATACGTCGGGCATGCTCGTCGTTGCCACCAGCAGCAGCGCCGCACTCGTGGTGAGCAGGAAGCGCAGGATGATCGAGATGTAGCTCACGACACCGCCCGTGACCGCAAGCGCGCCGAGGTGCGCGACCACCGCGCGATCGAGCAGCGGGTTGAAGATGCCCACCACCATTGCAAAGGGTGCGGCGATCAGCAGCCGGCGGCCCAGCTCGACGCCTGGCATGCCGCTCTCGGTCATCATCGCGATGGGGAAGAGCAGATAAGGCAGCAGGCCGAGGATGTCGTACTTGCCGAAGGAGACGACGCACACGAGGAAGACGAAGGTGACGATCACCTTCGCGCGCGGGTCGATCGAGTGCACAGGCGAGCGCCGCTGCGAGAACTCGTCGAGCCAGCCGAGCTGGTAGATGCCCTGTTCGATGCCGGACATGGCAGGCTAGACGAGGCCGTGGCCGGTAGTGGTGGCGACGAACTGGCCGTGCTTGACGCCCTTGGTGCCAATCAGCCCGTCGGCGATCTTCTTGATCGCCTGCGCGCTGCCGCGCAGCACCACGACCTCGAGGCAGTTGTGTGCGTCGAGGTGGATGTGGAGCGTGGAGACGATCTCCTCGTGGTGAGAGTGCTGGTGCTCGGTGAGCTTGTCGGACAGGTCGCTCGAGTGGTGGTCGAAGACGAGCGTGACGGTGCCAACCGACTCGGCGGTCTCGTCACCCGACTCCCACTGGTCTTCGACGAGCGCGTTGCGGATGAGGTCGCGCACCGCCTCGGAGCGGTTCACGTAGCCCTTCTTGTCGATGAGAGCATCGAACTTGTCGAGCAGGCGCTCGTCGGTGGAGACGCCGAATCTGACTACGTCGGGCACGATGGGCCTCACTTCCGTATGCCGCGTGGCACTCATCTGAGGGCTGAAGCCCCGGTCTGTGGCACGTCTGAACGTGTTCGTGCGAATCGTTGGGAATCACTTGACCCGAACGAACCGAGACTCGTAGGGTCTGGGGGAAGCGTAACACGATATGGTGACTCGTAATACCTGACGAATACGAATTCGGAAGTAGAACGTACCGAGGGGAGAAGGCCGTGCACATGGCAGACGCACTCGTCTCACCGGCAGTGGGTGGGACGATGTGGGCAGCAACCGCAGTCACGACGGCGTACTGCGCCAAGAAGCTGCGGGAGGAGGACGACGCTGCGCGCGTTCCGCTGATGGGTGTTGCAGGCGCGTTCATCTTCGCCGCGCAGATGCTCAACTTCACGATTCCGGGCACCGGCTCCAGCGGACACCTGGGGGGCGGGCTGATTCTCGCTATCCTCTTGGGACCGGAGGCCGCATTCCTCGTGATGGCCTCGGTGCTCGCTGTGCAGGCGCTCTTCTTCGCGGACGGCGGACTGCTCTCGCTCGGTGCCAACATATTCAACCTTGGGGTCTTTCCGGCCTTTCTCGCCTACCCCCTAATATACAAACCGATCGTGGGTGCCAGTCCGACGCGGGGCAGGGTAATCGCGGGGTCCATGGCCGCAGCGGTCGTGGGTCTTCAGCTCGGTGCCTTCGGTGTTGTCCTCGAGACCGTCTACTCAGGCATCAGCGCGCTGCCCTTCACGAGCTTTGTGCTACTCATGCAGCCCATCCATCTCGCAATCGGCATAGTTGAAGGGCTGATAACCGCCGGCGTGGTTCTGTTCGTGCTGCAAGCTCAGCCCGAGCTGCTCATCCGGCGAGGCGGCGATGAGAAGCTCACCGGCCTGAACCTCAAGCCCGTCTTCATTGGACTGTTGATCGCCGCGGTTGTGGCCGGTGGTGCGATCTCGTGGTTTGCATCGACGAACGCCGATGGTCTCGAGTGGTCGATGGGCAAGGTCGCCGGCAGAGAGATCGAAGCGGCAGATCCGATTCACAGGACCTTGGCGGCAGTTCAGGAGAAGACAGCCTTTTTGCCAGACTATGCGTTCAAGACCTCGGCCGATGCGGAAGCGGGCGAGTCAGGAGCATCCTGGCCTGCGGTCGACGTCGGGACGAGTACTTCAGGCATCTTGGGGGCAGTCATCGTCCTTGCGCTTGCCGCAGGGATTGGGCTGGTCTTGAGGGTCCGCGCTCGCCGAAGGGAATGAACCTCGCAGACGCGGCTGGCGTACCAGCGCGGTCGCGTGGCATCATCGCTCTCACGACCTCATCGCGGACTCGTCGAGATCCGCTTGACCGAAAGGACGTGCCGCCCATGTGTCAGAAAGGCGTCAACACCGATCAGATGAAGCTCATGATCGGCCAGGCGGGCGACCAGCTGGCCATGTCTCAGCAGTGGCTCGAGCAGATCCACCACCTCGCCGACCACGGGCAGCTCGAAGGTGTGAGCACTCTGGTGGCACAGGCGTCGGTGCTTCTGGGCGAGGCTCGCACCCGGCTTGATTCGGCAGCCGATGTCATCGACGGAGGCGTCGGCGGCCCCGAGGTGGGCGTCGAGCTCGTCTAGCCGTCGCGCTTCACGACCCCTTTGAGAAACACGAAGGCCCGCCATACGGCGGGCCTTCGGCATTGAGTTTCGATTGCGCCCAGAGACTAGCCGAGCCAAGGGCCGAGCTCGTCGACCAGCTGCTTCTTGGAGCGGGCGCCGACGATCTTCTTGACGACCTGACCATCCTTGAAGACGAGCAGCGTCGGAATCGACAGGATGTCGAAGCGCGTCGCGGTGCCCGGGTTCTCATCGACGTTGAGCTTGCCGATGGTGATCGCATCGTACTCGGCGGCGACCTCGGTCAAGACCGGTTCCATCATGCGACACGGGCCGCACCAAGGTGCCCAGAAGTCGACGACGAATGCCTTTGCACTGCCCTCAACCATGGTGGCGAAGTCCGCGTCTGAGACGTGTACGAGATCAGCCATGGATAACTCCTTCCAAATTGCCGTCGCTCCTTAGAGCGAGCATACCGTGCTTTCATCTACATATCTCAGTGCCTCGAAGGCGGCAGAAGCACCCTTCGCTGCAGCTGTGATCACCTGCTTGAGTTCCGAGGCGGTCACGTCGCCGGCTGCGAACAGCCCCGGCACGTTAGTGCGCCCGTCGTGGTCGGTCTTCACGTAGCCGATGCCATCGAGGTCGAGCATGCCGACGGCAAGTTCGCTCACCGGGTGAACTCCCACGAAGATGAAGACGCCATCGACCGGCAGTACCACTTCGGGCTCGCCGACTGTCGACTCAAGACGTATACCCGAGACCTTGCCATCGGTACCGATGACCTCGGTGGGTACGCGGCTCCAATGCATATCGATCTTCTCGTTGGCGAAGCAACGCTCCTGAATGCACTTGGTGGCGCGCAGCTCGTCGCGGCGGTGGATGAGGTGCACGCGGCTCGCGAACTTAGTGAGGAACATCGCCTCTTCGACGGCTGCGTCGCCGCCGCCGATCACGCAGACGGTCTTCTCGCGGTAGAGCGCGCCGTCGCAGGTAGCGCACCACGAGACGCCGCGACCGGTGTACTCGGCCTCGCCCGGGATACCGAGCTTTCGCGGCACAGCGCCCGTTGCGAGGATCACCGTGGTGGCCTCGAAGGACTCGTCTTCGCACTCGAATGCAAATCCGTCACCTTCGGTGCGCAGATTCTCGACCGGCGAGAACGGTCGGATGATCGCGCCGTGCTCTTCGGCTTGCTTCGTGAGCAGGTCACCGAGGTCCTGGCCTGAGATACCGCCCGGGAAGCCGGGGTAGTTCTCTACCCAGTCGGTCGTCACGATCTGACCGCCAGGGATACCGCGTTCGAAGACGACGGTCTTGGCGCGACCGCGCGCTCCGTAGAGTCCTGCAGCGAGGCCGGCGGGCCCGCCGCCGACGATCGCGATGTCGATCTTCTCTGTCACTGGATGGTGCTCCCTGTTGTCTCAGTCGCGCCGGCCGAGCCGGTGCCGTTCTTCTCGGCTTCGATCTGCGTGAGCACGAGCTGCGCGAGTTGCAGCGTGGAGTGCTGCTGCGAGTCGTTCTGCGTCAGCTTGATGACCTTGTTCATCTGGTCTGTGGCGGCCTTGAGATCGTGCCGGCCCTGCCAGTAGATGATGCCCAGGTTGTAGTTGGCGTTGACGTGGTTGGGGTCATCTTGGAGGACGGTGCCGACCTCTTGGATCGCCTTGTCGGTCTGACCCGAGTAGAAGAGCAGTGATGCGAGGTCGGCGCGCGCGTCGTTGTCTGTGGTCCTCAGTGCGAGATAGCGCTCGTAATAGCGGATTCCCCCGCGGCTCATGTTGAGCACCGCCGCCCGGTCGCCCGACTGCTGGGCGTTGGTCGCTGCGTCGGAGTAGAAGTTGGCCATCGCGAGGAGCGCGGTCGAGTCTTTGGGGTCGCCGTCCAGCGTGATGAGGGCCTGGAGCGCCTTCTGCTGGCTTTGCGAGAGCAGGTCCTGAAACTCGGTGGGGACGCCCGCGTTCGCGCCGGAGGGACGCAGACCGCCATTGACGATCAGCAGCACGACGACGGCCGCAAAGACGCCCAGTGCGACTGCAAGAATGCCCAGCGGCACCTTGTAGCGCTGGAAGGGGCGAATGATGTACTTCTTCGCGAACCCACCCTCGACGCCCTCGCCGTAGCGCGAGACCGTGATGCCGAGGGTCTGGGCCTTGAGCAGCATGTTGAGGTCGTTGGTGACCAGCGTGACGTCGCAGCCCTTCGACGCCGTCTTGCACACCGAGTAGACGGTTCCGATGATCTTGTCGTCGGCGTTGCGGGTCGACAGCCCTTCGGGCAGCTCCACGTCGGAGTCCAGAGGGGCCACACGCAGACGGCCGCCGTCGGGCAGCTCCACGCCGCCCACGAGCGAGCCCTCTTCGGAAAGCTCAAAGAGCAGACGGCTGACCTCACGGCCGCGGAAGCGCAGGTCAGGGTCGACGCGAGCTGTCTTGAGCTTGTCGAGTTCGCCGAGGACGGTCTCAGGAATAACTACTTCGGCACGTGGGAATGAGAGCACCGAGTTGGGATCGGCGAGCAGGACGTTGGTGTCCAGCACGACAATCTGTTCGATGTCTCGTGTGTCATCGGTCTGCGCCATGACGACCTTCCTGCTCTTGGTGCGTGTGCGCCCGCGACGGGCCCCTCGACACCGGGACTAGGTCCCACGGTATTCCCCCACGCAAGACAATAGGCGTTTCGCGCGCGGGAGTGAATGGTACCAGCACGTGTGCGAAGGGTTAGTCGTCTTCGGCGTGTTCTTCTTGTGAGGAACGAGATTCGGCGCTCGATTCGGCGGGGTCGTGAGCGATGTCGAGCGTCAGCTGGCCGGGGTCGATGAGCTCCTCGCCAGCCTCCACTTCTCGCACGCGACGGATGACGAAGATGAGAAGTCCCGCAATCAGGACCAGGGCCGTGCCGCCTATGACGAGGCGGTCGAGGTAGGAGCCTTGTACCCGCACGCTCGATGCGGCGATCTGCGCGTCGCCCGCGAGGAGGCGCACTTCGACGTCGCCTGCGAAGGCGTTCTCGAGCACCACTGGGATCTCGACGAAGTTGTCACCAGGATCGAGTTCTACCTCGCGGCGGTCGGGGCCCTGCAGCTTGACGCCGCTACCGGGGTCCACCATCAGAACGCCACGCAGTTTCTTGTCGGTCTTGTTCGAGATCGTGACCGGGAGCGTGCCTTTCGAGCCGGCCAGCGTGATCTTGCTCGCGGTCAGTGTCAGCTTGCCGAAGACCTCGTTCACCGAATCGATCGCGCTCACGGCGTAGGCGAGTCCGGTAGTAGCGGGCGCCCAGTCGCCTTCGAGGCCCGCCCACGCTGAGCCGGCAGCCACGAGCGACTGGCGAACCACCTGCGGCCCCGCCTCGTCGTCGGAGGGCAGCAGCGAGGCCAGCGCATCGGCGAGCTTGCGGCCTTCGGCGACCCGGTCCCAGTACTGCGCGGGCGCGTCCTTGTCGGGTTTGCGACCCTTGAAGGTGACGCGTGCCTTCGGCTTGCTCTGCACGGCCTCGGCTCCCGTAACGAGCTTGGCCCACGGCAATGTTGCGAAAGCGTCGCCGGCCGCGATTACGCGGTTCACATCGGCGGCGCCCGGCCGAAGATCGACGAGCACCGGCAGTGCCGACTGGTCTCCAGGGGTAGCGAGGTAGTGCACAAAAGCCGTGTCCACTGCCTCGACGGTCCCGCTCTGCGCGACCGCCCGTGAAACCGCGCCGTCCGCGACCAGTGCCGTCAACGGCGAATCGGCCGCGCGGTAGAGACCGCCATTCGGTTGCCCGCCGTTGCGCTTGGCTTGCGATCCGGGCACCACGATGTAGGTGATGTCGGCGCGCGCGAGGCTGATGAGCGCGGCCTCGGGGACGCCACGCGGCGGTGCCGTTCCCGCCGTGGGAGTCGCGCTCAAAGACTCCATAAGCGCGGTGCGGCCGAACTCGTAGTGGCGGCTCAGGTCCTCGAGAAGATCGGCGCCCTTGAGCTCGAAGAGATCTGGGTCGCCGTAGCCGGCGGAGAGTACCTCGAGCCTGCCGGTCTGGATCGCCCGGCGAAGAGAGTCGAGGGTCGCGGCGTATTCGGCAGCGACAGGGTCGGTCGCGGGGACGTCGACAGTGCCCTCGGCACCGATGAGCTGGTAGCCGCCTGAGATATGGAGCCACTCGCGCACCATGACGGGCGACAAGCTCACGGTCACCTTTGCGGCGGGGTTGCCCAGCACCCAGTCGGCGAGGCGATGCGCGTCGTCGCGTGCACGCGTGAACCGCGCGGGGTCCGAGACGAACCGGCCCTGCGGGTCGGAGAGCGGCTGGGCACTGATGCGCGCAACGAGCGTGATCGGCATCTGGGCGCGGTTCGCATCGTAGATGAGCAAGGCCGCGGGCAACGACGCATGGGTCGTGGTGCCCGCCACTTCGGCATCCACTCCAAGTTCGACAGGGTAGACCGCCGGGGCCAGCCCGATGTCGTTGGTCGCTCGCTCCCACTCGAATGCGACGACGGAGGTCTCCACGGAGTGCTTCACGAACGTCTTCTGGTAGACGAGAGCGCCGTCGGCTCGTGAGAGCCGGAGTCGCGCCTGAAGCACCGCGAGCGGCTTCTTCGACTGCACCTGGCACTCGAAGCGGAAGGGCGAGCCGGAAGGAATCGACAGCCGTCCGGGGCCGAAGACGACGGCCGCGGGTCCGGCAGCACCTGTCACCGGGAGTGACCGCAATGCGGCAGAAGCAGGCACGTCTGCTGGCTTCGCGAACGCCGAAGGCGCCGCAAGACCTGCAGCGACTGCCGCAGCCAGACCGGCGAAGATGAGGCTTCTTATGCGACGAGAGGTCATCTGCGGCTTTCGGTCGCACCGTTCGTAAGTTGGGCGAACGGCGCAGGAAACGGCATGTGTAACATGAATGGGGTAAGGGCAAGAGGGATTATCGCACGACCTGAGAAAGGACTTGCTAGGTGTCACAACCCCGAAAACAAGCTGCAAAGACGCAGATACTGCCGCTGATACCGCTACGCGACCTCATCCTGTTCCCGAACTTGGTTGTGCCACTGTTCGTGGGCAGGGAGCGCTCGATCAAGGCGCTTGAGGCCGCTATGCGCGAGGAGCATCTCGTCGCGCTCGCCACCCAGAAGGTCGCCGAAACCCAAGAGCCTGGTCCCGAAGACGTCTTCGAGATCGGATGTGCGGCGACGATCATGCAGGAGCTGAAGCTGCCCGACGGCACCGCCAAGGCGCTCGTCGAGGGCCAGCAGCGCTTCCGCATCATCGAGTTCCTCCAGGAGGAGCCCTACTTCCTCGTGCGCGTCGAGATCATCGAGGAAGCCACCGAGTCGACGATGGAGTCGCAGGCTCTCATGCGTGCGCTGCTCGCCGACTTCGAGCGCGCCGCCGAGCTTGGCAAGCCGATTCCGCAAGAGGTGCTCGTGGCCGCTTCGGCGATCGAAGAACCGGGACGACTCGGTGACTTCATCGTCTTCCACCTCAACCTCAAAGCCGAAGAGAAGCAAGAGATCCTCGAGGCACTCGACCCCGTGTCGCGCCTCGAGAAGGCCGCTCTCTTCCTGCGCAAAGAGCTCGAGATCCTTGAGCTGGGCAGCAAGATCCAGAGCCGCGTCAAAGAGCAGATGACGAAGTCGCAGCGGGAGTACTTCCTGCGCGAGCAGCTCAAGGCGATCCAGCAGGAGCTCGGTCAGTACGACGAGATCCAGGCCGAGATCGACGAGTACACGGAGAAGATCCGCGAGTCGGGCATGTCCGAAGTCGTCGAGGAGAAGGCGCTCAAGGAGCTCTCCCGCCTTGAGAAGATGCCGCCGGCAAGCGCTGAGACGAGCGTCATTCGCACCTACCTGGACTGGCTTGTAGGCCTGCCTTGGGGCAAGGAGTCGGTCGAGAAGCTCGACCTCGTCGCCGCTCAAGAGATCCTCGACCACGACCACTACGGTCTCGAGAAGGTCAAAGAGCGCATCCTCGAGTACCTGGCCGTTCACAAGCTCACCGACCGCATGCGCGGACCGATCCTGTGCTTCGTCGGCCCTCCGGGTGTCGGCAAGACCTCGATCGGACGCTCGATCGCTCGCTCGCTCAACCGCGAGTTCATCCGCATGTCGCTGGGTGGCGTACGCGACGAGGCTGAGATCCGCGGCCACCGCCGCACGTATGTAGGCGCGCTGCCGGGCCGCATCATCCAGTCGATCAACACCGTGGGCACGCGCAACCCCGTCTTCATGATGGACGAGATCGACAAGGTCGGAATGGACTTCCGGGGCGACCCCACATCCGCGTTGCTCGAGGTGCTCGATCCCGAGCAGAACTTCGCCTTCCAAGACCACTACCTCGAGGCCCCCTTCGACCTCTCCGACGTCATGTTCATCACGACGGCGAACCTGCTCGACCCGATCCCGGCACCGCTGCGAGATCGCATGGAGGTCATCCACTTCCCGGGCTACACCGAAGACGAGAAGACGCACATCGCCTTCCAGTACCTGATTCCGAAGCAGCTCGCCGAGCACGGGCTGTCGCCTGCCAAGCTGGAGTTCGCCGAAGACGCCATCCGCGAGATGATTCGCCGCCACACGCGCGAGGCCGGCGTCCGCAACCTCGAGCGCACCATCGCCGCTGTCTGCCGTCAGGTGGCGCGCAAGGTGGTCGAGGGCAAGACTCGCAAGACCGCGGTCACAGCGCGCACTCTCCACAACTACCTCGGCCCCGCCAAGTTCAGCTTCGGCCTCGCCGAAGAGAAGGACGAGATCGGTGTCGCAACGGGTCTCGTCTGGACTGAAGTGGGCGGCGACGTCATCTTCATCGAGGCCACGATCATGCCGGGCAAGGGGCAGGTCATCCTCACCGGTCAGCTTGGCGACGTCATGCGCGAGTCGGCGACCGCAGCGATCTCCTACATCCGCACGCGAGCCGAGCAGCTCGGTATTCCGACGGACTTCGCCGACAAGAACGACCTGCACATTCACGTACCTGCCGCAGCCATCCCCAAGGACGGTCCGAGCGCAGGTATCACGATGGCCACCGCGCTCGCATCCGTGCTCATGGGCTGCCCCGTGCGCCGCGACCTGGCGATGACCGGTGAGATCACGCTGCGCGGGCGCGTCCTGCCCATCGGCGGTCTCAAGGAGAAGCTGCTTGCCGCGCACCGTGCAGGCATCACCACCGCGCTGGTTCCGCGCGAGAACGTGCGCGACCTCGAGCTGCTGCCGCCGCACGTGCGTGACGATATGGCGATCATTCCGGTCGATAGCATGGACCAAGTGCTCGACCACGCACTCGTGAACGGCTGCGGCCCCAAGCTCAAGACGCGGCGCTCGCCGAAAGCGAAGTAGCCCTGATGCGCATACTCGTCACCGGCGGCGCCGGTTTCATCGGCTCGAACCTTGTACAAGCACTCCTCACGGGGGGCCATGAGGTCGCGGTCATCGACAACCTCTCGTCCGGATCGCCGGCCAACATCGACCCCCGCACGGCATTCCGCAAGCTCGACATCCTCGACGACGCGACCCCAGGCTTCATCGCCGAGTTCGCGCCTGACGCGGTCGTCCACCTCGCAGCGCAGGCCAGCGTGAGCGTGTCCGTTCGCGAGCCCGACTTCGACCGCCAGGTGAACGCCGAAGGCACCCGCCGAATCGCCGCTGCGGCGCGCGACGCAGGCGCCAAGCGCGTCATTTCGGCGTCCTCGGCGGCGGTCTACGGCGAGCCGGCCGAACTCCCGCTGCTCGAGACGTCGCGCACCGCGCCCATCAACCCATACGGCAACTCCAAGCTCGAGGCCGAGGGGCTGCTCGCGGCCGAGCTCGCGGATGCGGGTGTCGACTACGCGAGCTTCCGCTTCAGCAACGTCTACGGCCCACGCCAAGACGCCGAAGGGGAGGGCGGAGTCGTCGCCATCTTCCTTGGTCGCGTCCGTGCGGGTGAAGCGCCCGGCATCTTCGGCGACGGTAGTCAGACACGCGACTTCATCTACGTGGGCGACGTCGTTGCCGCGATCATGGCTGCGCTGGTCTCCGAGGGCTCGCTTGCAGCCCAGGGCCCTGCGTACAACATCTCCACCGGCCACCGCTCGTCGGTCAACGAGCTCGTCGGCGCCGTGCGACAAGCCGCACACTACTTTGGCCCGGTCGAGACGCTCGAGATTCGCCAGGGCGACATCGTGCACAGCGTGCTCTCACCACAGCTCGCCGAAGGCGCTTTCGGCTGGAAGGCTGGAGTCGATCTCGATACCGGCGTCGCGCTCACGTGGCGCTGGTTCTCCCATCAGGGCTAGCGCGATGGCTCGCGCCGACGAGAGTCCCGAGAAGCTCGACGCCCTGTACGCGGCCAAGGCATCTGCCGAAGTGGCGGCTGCCGACAGGCTCGCGCCCGGCTCCGACACCGTGGCATCCTCGGGCGCGCTCATCGCTGAGGTCGCGCTGGTGAAGGGGCTTGCCGGACCGGCCGAGGCGTCGGGCGGACGCGCGCTCTCCGGCGCCGACGGCGAGGCGCTCGCGAAGGCTCTGGCCGCACTCGGTCACAACCCGGAGGCCGCCTTCCGCACGCTGTCACGCCCCGACTCGTCGGTGGATGCGGACGCGCGCGCGGCGCGGCTCCGAGGACAGCTCGAGGCGGTTGACGCCCCGCTGGTGATCGCGCTCGATGCTCAAGCTGCCGAAGATGTAGCGGCCGCGTTCGGTATCCCGGTGCCGCCGTTCGGCACGGCCGTGGTCGCGTGCGGCAGGCGAATCGTGGCGATCGACGGTTTCGAGGCGTCGCTCGAGGATGAGGGCGCCAAGAAGCGCGTCTGGCAGCAGTTGAGAGCCGCCACGCCGCCGGGTCCGGTCTTCTAGCACCTTGAGCTCTGAGCGGCATGCGTCGCATCAGGTCGCACGCGGAAACGAGAAAGCCGACCCGCGATTCGCAGGCCGGCTTTCGGCAACTCGTGTGAGAGCGGTGCCACGGCGGACCCTGGCGGGCCGGCTACCGTGGAGTAGTGATCGGAGTTAGTCCTCTTCGATCTCGGTAATCGCGCCCATGGGGCACTCTTCCATGCACGTGGCGCAGCCGTCGCAGTCCTCGTCGCGCACAGGCTCAGCCGCGTCGCCGACGATCTCGAGAACGCCATTGGGGCAGGCATCCACGCAGATGCCGCAGGCCGAGCAGTCGTCCTCGTTGATGATGGGGCGGGGCATAGTCTCTCCTTCTGTGGTGGAGCCAACACGGCACGTAGCCGTAGTTTTCGTGGGTACCTTACAAAGCGCGTTGGCCCCTGTAAAGCCCGAATTCAAACCCATCCGACGAAGCGGGCCGCCATACCGTTCGGCATATATCCACTAACTGCCATGCGTTCGCCGAATCGCCTGCACCGCCGGACGCCCGATTGGGTATGACCTACAGTGTCGTTGACACGAAACTTGATAATGCCATTGTCAGATTGTATGATTCATTCGCCGCAAGTCCGGCAAGTAGGGGTAGAGTCACTACGAGTGAGTCACACAGCGCGCGTTTCGCGCCTGTATTGAACGAAGGAGCGAGCTACATGGCAAAGGTCATCGGAATCGATCTGGGGACCACCAACTCGGCAGTAGCGGTGATGGAAGGCGGAGAGCCGTCGATCATCATCAACGCCGAAGGTGACCGCACCACGCCGTCGGTCGTTGCGTTTCGCAAGGACGGCGAGCGTGTCGTGGGCAAGCCGGCCAAGAACCAGGCCGTCACCAACCCCGAGAACACCATCAAGTCGATCAAGCGCTTCATCGGTCGCAAGTTCGAGGAGACCGTTAGCGAGCGCAAGACGATCGCCTACACCGTCGTGAAGGGCAAGGACGGTCGTTCGTCGGTCGAGATCGAGGGCAAGGACTACACGCCTGAGGAGATTTCGGCGATGGTCCTGCAGAAGCTTAAGGCCGACGCTGAGAAGTACCTCGGCGAGACCGTCACGCAGGCGGTCATCACAGTACCCGCGTACTTCAACGACATGCAGCGCCAGGCCACCAAGGACGCCGGCAAGATCGCTGGCCTCGAGGTCCTGCGCATCATCAACGAGCCGACAGCAGCCGCACTCGCCTATGGTCTCGACAAGGGCGACAAGGAGCACACCGTCCTCGTCTTCGACCTCGGCGGCGGTACCTTCGACGTCTCCGTCCTCGAGCTGGGCGACAACGTCGTTGAGGTCCTCTCGACCTCGGGCGACAACCATCTGGGTGGCGACGACTGGGACCAGCGTGTCATCGACTGGCTCGCCGACAGGTTCAAGTCCGACAACGGCATCGACCTGCGCGTGGACAAGATGGCCCTGCAGCGCCTCAAGGAGGCTGCCGAAAAGGCCAAGATGGAGCTCTCCACCGCGCAGACCACGCAGATCAACCTGCCGTTCATCACCGCTGACGCCTCGGGTCCCAAGCACCTCGACGTGCAGCTCACGCGTGCCGAGTTCGAGAAGATCACAAGCGATCTGCTGGACCGCACCAAGAAGCCGGTCGAGCAGGCCATCAAGGACGCCGGTATCAAGGCCTCCGAGCTCGGCGAGGTCATCCTCGTCGGCGGCTCGACCCGCATGCCCGCCGTCCAGGAAGCCGTCAAGAAGATCACCGGCAAGGACCCGCACATGGGCGTGAACCCGGACGAGGTCGTTGCTGTAGGTGCCGCCATTCAGGGTGGAGTGCTCGCAGGTGACTTCGGTCAGGAAGGCATCCTGCTCCTCGACGTCACGCCGCTTTCGCTGGGTGTTGAGACGCTGGGCGGCGTCATGACCAAGCTCATCGAGCGCAACACCACGATCCCGACTCGAAAGAGCGAGGTATTCACCACCGCCGCCGACGGCCAGACCTCTGTTGAGGTTCATGTCCTGCAGGGCGAGCGCGAGATGGCCGCCGACAACAAGACGCTGGGCAAGTTCCACCTGATGAACATCCCGTCCGCGCCGCGTGGCGTGCCGCAGGTCGAGGTCGCTTTCGACATCGACGCCAACGGCATCGTGAACGTCTCGGCCAAGGACCTGGGCACCGGCCAGGAGCAGAAGATCACGATCTCGGGCTCCACGGCGCTCTCCGACGACGAGGTCGACCGCATGGTCACCGACGCCGATGCGCACGCCGAGGAAGACCGCAAGCGCAAGGAAGAGGTAGAGGTCCGCAACACGGCCGACAGCCTCGTCTACTCCACCGAGAAGACCCTCAACGAGCTGGGCGACAAGGTCCCGGCCGAGACCAAGACGGCCGTCGAAGAGGCGTCTGCCGAGGTCAAGACCGCGCTCGAGGGCACCGATATCGACGCCATCAAGGCTGCGACCGAGAAGCTGCAGCAGACCGGCTACAAGCTCGCCGAGGTCGTCTACTCCGACGCGCAGCCTGCCGAAGGTGCCGAAGGCGCCGAGGGTGCTCCCGCTAGCGACGAAGACGTCGTTGACGCCGACTACGAGGTCGTCGACGACGAGGAGAAGTAGTCATGACCGATTACGACGTCGATCCTGAGTTGGAAGCCGACCTCGGGCCTGAGCTTGAGATTCGTGGCGATGTGATCGCCGATGAGCTCGAGACGGCGAAGGCAGAGGTCGAGCAGTGGCGCGACACCGCGCTGCGCGCTCAGGCCGAGTTCGAGAACAGCCGCAAGCGCCTGGAGGTGCGTCACGCCGACGCCCTCCTGCGCGCGAGCGAGCGAGTCGTCTCTGAGCTTCTGCCGGTCATCGACGACTTCGAGCGCGCCATCGACCACATCGGCGAAGGCAACGCCGACGCGATCGAGGGTCTCGTTGCGGTGCACCGGAAGCTCCTGGCCGTGCTGGCCAAGGAGGGTGTAGCGCCCATCGATCCGCTCGATCAGCCCTTTGACGCCGACAAGCACAATGCCGTGCAGATGCAGGAAGACGCCGAAGTCCCCGACCACACCGTGGTCGCGGTCTTCCAAAAGGGTTACGAGATGCACGGTCGTGTGCTTCGGCCCGCGATGGTCGTCGTCTCGACCGGGGGCCCCGGGAAGTAGGCGGATCACATGGCGCCGGGCGGCAACTACTACGACATCCTCGGTGTGAAGAAGGACGCATCCGCCGACGAGATCAAGAAGGCCTTCCGAAAGCTCGCGCGCAAGCACCACCCGGATGCGGGCGGTAGCGAAGACAAATTCAAAGAGATCAACGAGGCCTACGAGGTACTCTCCGACTCCGAGAAGCGAGACCAGTACGACCAGTACGGCCAGTACTTCGGCGGGCAGGTGCCTCCACAGGGGGCACCTAGCGCCGGATGGCCAGGTGGCGGGGGCGGTTTCCGCGTCGACAACGTCGACCTGGGCGACCTATTCGGCGACTTGTTCGGTGGCGGCGCCGGTGGCGGCGGGCGCAGGTCTGCTGGCCCTCAACCTCACCGCGGGCGCGATGTGCAGGTCGATCTCGACCTCACATTCGAGCAGGCCTACGAAGGCATGGCCGCGCAGGTGCAGCTCGAACGCGCCGAAACCTGCGACGTCTGCGGAGGCTCGGGCGCCAAGCCCGGCACGTCGCCCACTACCTGCCAGACCTGCGGCGGAACCGGCCAGGTGAGCCAGGGGCAGGGCATGTTCGGCTTCTCGCGCGCCTGCCCGCGATGTGGCGGGAGCGGTCAAGTCATCGAGAGCCCGTGCAATGCGTGTCGCGGCAAGGGGAAGGTGATCAGGCTCAAGCCGGTCACCGTCAACGTACCCGCAGGCGCCACAGACGGCGGCAAGCTGCGCTTCAAGGGCAAGGGCGAGGCGGGCGTGAATCGCGGACCCGCAGGCGACCTCTACGTGATCACGCGCGTGAAGCCACATGCGTACTTCAAGCGCGAGGGCGCCGATGTCCTGCTCGAGCTCAAAGTGACGCCCGCCGAAGCGGTTCTGGGCACGACTATCACGGTGCCGACACCCTCAGGCGGCAAGGTGAAGCTGAAGGTGCCCGCCGGCACGCAGCACGGCAAGACGCTGCGCGTGACGGGCAAGGGCGCGCCTAAGCTCAAGGGAGGCGGTCACGGCGACCTGAAGGTCAAGGTCGCGGTCGCGGTGCCTACGTCGCCAAGCGACAGGGAGCGCGAGCTCTACGCCGAGATCGAACAGGTCCAAGGAGATGACGTGCGTGCCTACCTCGGTGGTGCGCACACAGCACGCTAGCAAGCCGCATGTATTCGGCAGGGAGTATGAGATGAGACCGACAGGAAGAGACCGGCCCGTGTACATGATCAGCGTCGCGGCTGACCTGGCCGGCGTGCACCCTCAGACGCTGCGCATCTACGAGCGCAAGATGCTCATCAACCCGCAGCGCTCGCAGGGCAACACGCGTCTGTACTCTGATGCCGATATCGAGCGCCTGCGGCTGATTCAGCAGCTCACGCAAGACGAGGGCGTCAATCTGGCCGGGGTGACGCGGATCATGGCGATGCAGAACGAGATCGAGGCGCTGCGCATCGAGCTCGAGGCGACGCGCCGCAGGTTGGTGCACGCAGAGCGCATCGCGGCGACGGTTCGCGAGACCCACACCGCCCTCGTCCATGTGCGCGGCGGGGTGGTCGCGCACCGCCGAGGATAGGAACGACAGTGACGCCGGCTCTCGGCCCAGACCACACCAGAAATCCATGCCCTTCGGAAGTGGAATCTGCGAGAATGACGCACGGACCATGTAATGCAGGACACATCTCGGCACGCCGTGCGCTAGTAGTGTTTGCGCTGGCGCCCGGTCGATCCGAGCGCGCGTCGCGCACAGACGCGGATGCAAACGAACCGTGCTGGTACAACTTCAGACAAGGACGGCGGCATGGACTTCGAAGAGATCTGGGACTCGATTCGCGAGGGTCGGTACATGGTGCCGGTCTCGATTGGAATCCTGGTGATTGCGCTGGTCGTAGTGGGCATCGTGGCATGGCCAACGATCAAGCCGAAGCCGCGCGGATCAGCGCAAAGCCTCTCAACCGTGGTGACGGATTCGGCTCCTACGTCCGGCCAGCCGGTCGCGGACAAGCCCGTCCCGGAAGACGTCGTCACAATGCTCGCTTCCGACCTCGGTATCGAGGCCAACAAACTCACCATCCACTACACGGTGCCCGGCAAGACGAACAAGATCACTGTTCGCACGCAGGAGTCGGCATTGAAGTGGAAGGAATACACCTACACCGAGCAGCAGGACGGCAGCTGGGCCCAGCAGTAGCTGACCTACCGCAGCCGCCTGCGGATAGGGCGGCTGCGAAATGAGACTCGACAAGCTCACCATCAAGTCCCAGGAGGCCTTGGAGGCTGCCACCGGCATCGCCTCTGAGCGCGACGCCTCTGCCGTAGAGCCGGAGCACCTGCTCAAGGCGCTGCTCGACCAGGCCGACGGCATCGTCCGGCCCATCTTCGGCAAGGTAGGCGCGGACTCTGGCGCGCTCGACGCGTCGGTCACCGAGGCGCTCGACGCCATGCCGAAGGTCAGCGGTGTTGCCGCGCAGATGGGCGCAGGCCCTCGCCTCACGACCGTCTTGAACGACGCTTTCAAGGCTGCCGAGAAGATGAAGGACGCCTACGTCTCGACCGAGCACCTGCTCGTTGCGCTCGCTTCCGACAAGGGGGAGGCGGGACGCATCCTCGAGCGCGCTGGCGTGACGTCGGAGCGCTTGGGCAAGGCGATAGAAGAGCTCCGGGCCGGCTCGAAGGTTACCGACCAGAACCCCGAGGGCCAGATGCAGGCACTCGAGCGCTACGGGCGCAACCTCACCGAGATGGCGCGTGAGGGCAAGCTCGACCCCGTCATCGGTCGCAACGAGGAGATCCGCCGCGCGATCCAAGTGCTCTCCCGCCGGACCAAGAACAACCCCGTGCTGATTGGCGAGCCGGGCACCGGCAAGACCGCGATCGTAGAGGGGCTGGCGCAGCGGATCATCGCGGGCGACGTGCCGTCCTCGCTGCGCGACAAGGACGTCGTCGCGCTCGATCTCGGGTCGATGGTGGCCGGCGCCAAGTACCGCGGCGAGTTCGAAGACCGCCTCAAGGCCGTACTGCGTGAGGTCGAGTCCGCCGAAGGCCGCGTCGTCCTCTTCATCGACGAGATGCATACGATCGTAGGCGCGGGAGCTGCCGAAGGTGCGATGGATGCGGGCAACATGCTCAAGCCCGCTCTCGCGCGCGGCGAGCTGCACGCGATAGGGGCCACGACACTCGACGAGTACCGCAAGCATATCGAGAAGGACGCGGCTCTCGAGCGCCGCTTCCAGCCGATCTTCGTGGGCGAGCCGAGCGTGGAAGATACGATCGCGATTCTGCGCGGGCTCAAAGAGAAGTACGAGGTGCACCACGGCGTGCGCATCACCGACGGTGCGATCGTGGCCGCAGCCGAGCTCTCCACCCGCTACATCACCGATCGCTTCCTGCCCGACAAGGCAATCGACCTCATCGACGAGGCGGCCAGCCGCCTGCGTATCGAGATCGACTCGATGCCCACCGAGATCGATGCGATCGACCGCAAGCTCACACAGATGCAGATCGAAGAGCAGGCGCTGATGAAGGAGGACGACGTCGCGAGCGCCGAGCGCCTCGAGACGTTGCGTTCGGAGATGGCCGGGCTCACCGAGCAGCTCTCCGGCCTCAAGGCAACGTGGCAGAGCGAGAAGGACGTGATCGAGGGCGCCCAGCGCGTGAAGGCCGAACTCGACGAGGCTCGCACCGAAGAGGAGCGCGCCACGCGCGAAGGCGACCTGCAGCGCGCGGCCGAGATCCGCTACGGCAGCATCCCCGAACTCGAGCGCCAGCTCACCGAGGGCCAGCAGCGTCTCGCCGACCTGCAGGCCAGCGACGGCGGGATGCTCAAAGAAGAGGTCACCGAAGAGGAGATCGCTGAAGTCGTCTCCGCGTGGACCGGCGTTCCGGTGTCGCGTCTCATGCAGGGCGAGATGGCCAAGCTCGCGCACCTCGAAGAGGTGCTGCACGAGCGCGTCATTGGCCAGAACGAGGCCGTCGAGGTGGTGGCCGGAGCGATTCGGCGTTCGCGCGCCGGGCTTTCCGACCCCGACAAGCCCATCGGCAGCTTCCTGTTCCTCGGTCCCACCGGCGTGGGCAAGACCGAACTCGCCAAGACCCTTGCGTCCTACCTGTTCGACGACGAGCGCGCAATGGTGCGTATCGATATGTCGGAGTACATGGAGAAGTTCAGCGTTCAGAGGCTGATTGGCGCGCCTCCCGGCTACGTCGGTTACGAAGAGGGCGGCCAGCTCACCGAAGCGGTGAGGCGCAGGCCCTATAGCGTCGTGCTGCTCGACGAGATCGAGAAGGCGCACCCGGACGTCTTCAACGTGCTGCTGCAGGTGCTCGACGATGGGCGTCTCACCGACGGCCAGGGTCGCGTTGTGAGCTTCAAGAACTCGATCATCATCATGACCAGCAACGTTGGCAGCCAGTTCATCCAGATGTTCGCCGAGGGCGGTCAGAGCGAGGAGGAGACGGACCGGATGCTGCAGGAGGCTCTGCGTGCGACCTTCCGTCCAGAGTTCCTCAACCGCGTCGACGATGTCGTGGTCTTCCACGCGCTCACGCTCGACGAGCTTGGGAGCATCGTGGAGCTCCAGCTTGAGCTGGTTCGCCGCCGTCTGGCCGAGCGCAAGATCGAGCTCGAACTCACGCCTGCCGCGATCGAGCGACTGTCGCTGGATGGATTCGATCCCATCTTCGGCGCCCGCCCGCTCAAGCGCCTTATTCAGCGCCAGGTCGTGGACCGCGTTGCCAAGGCGCTCATCGATGGGAGCGTCCACGAAGGCCAGAAGGTGACAGTCGACGCGCAGACGGGCGGAGACTACGAACTGCTCTAACCACCACTCAAGCGCCTCACCCGAAGCGTCGCGCCATACCGGCGGGGCGCTTCGTGCTTTCCCGCGTCTGACCAAGTGGTGAAACGCGTCTTCGACGGGTGTATTCTTCGGGCATGGCACGCACAATCGGGGGAGGGATCCGCATGTACCGCGCACTCAGGCTTCTACTTGTGGCGTCGCTGCTTTCCGGAGCGGTCGCGCTCGTCGGCTGCGCCAAGATCGCCGAAAAGGCCACTGAAGCGGCGGTCGAGAAGGCCACAGGCGTCAAGGTCGACAAGAACGGTGAAGAGGTGACCATCAAGACCGAGGACGGAGAAGCTACGGTCTCGAGCGACACCGAGCTCCCGGCGGACTTCCCGGCAGACGTCCCGATCTATGAGAACGCGACCGTCAACGCGGCGATGAGCAACAAGACCGATCAAGGCATGAGCTACCTGGTGGGTCTCACCTCAGACGACGACGCGAAAGAGGTCTTTGCCTGGTACAAGCAGGCCTTCGAAGACAAGGGCTGGGAGATCAAGTCGACGATGGAGGTCGGCGACTCCGTAGGCGGCCTTTCGGCAGAGAAGGGCGACCTGATGGCCACGCTTTCGATCGGCTACGGCTCCGAGAAGAAGGCCGACATGTCCCTCACGGTCTCGCCGAAGCAGTAGCGCAACGCAACTCTCTGCATCAGCAACCAAAGACGCCCCCGGCCGCTCAGCCGGGGGCGTTTCTCGTTTCGGGGCATAGTCGACAAGGGGGAGGGGGATTCTTCCTTAATTGATATTGCTTCAGTATCAATAATGGAATATGTTACGCAACAGGTATCATATTGACCTGAGGTAGGACACACGTGGACATCAGCCGTCGAACCGACTACGCCATCCGGTTGCTGACCGAGCTAGCTCGCCAGCCACAGGGTGTAGCCGTATCCGTTCGGCAGCTTGCCGAAGAGGGGGCCGTCCCATACGCCTTCGCTCGCGGCATCCAGCGGGATCTATCTGCGGCGGGTCTGATCACCGCGACGCGTGGGGCGCACGGCGGCATCTCGCTGTCGCGCGAGCCCCGCTCCATCACGTTGCTTGAGGTGGTCGAAGCGCTGCAGGGGGATGTCTCGTGTTCGGTGTGCACCAAGGACCCCGAGTGGTGCAAGCGGATGGGTGGCTGCCGGGTCCACAGGGTTTGGCGCGAGATGGACGCAATGGTTCGGAAGTATCTGGCGGAGCAGGACCTCGCTGGTCTTGCAAAGAGCATCTGAAAGAGAGGTGAGGGGATGGACGTCGTTGCCCTGTCGAAGCTTCAATTCGCTGTCACGGTGGGGTACCACTTCCTCTTCGTGCCGCTTTCGATCGGGGTGGGTCTCATCCTGGTCCTGGCGGAACGGGCGTACTACAAGACTGGCAAGGCAGAGGACCGCGCGCTTTCGGACCTTCTGATCAAGCTGTTCACCGCGACCTTCGCGGTGGGCGTCGCCACAGGCATCACCATGGAGTTCGCCTTCGGCACCAACTGGGCGAGCTACTCGCGCTTCGTCGGCGACATCTTCGGCGCTCCGCTCGCTGCCGAAGGCCTCTTCGCCTTCTTCCTCGAGTCGACGTTTCTTGCGGTGCTGATCTTCGGCCGAAAGCGCGTCTCGAAGAAGTTCTTCTACGTCTCGACGTGGCTCGTGTGGGCGGGCTCGCTGCTCTCCGCGCTGTGGATCATCATCGCCAACTCGTGGATGCAGACTCCGGCCGGCTACAAGGTCGTCGAGACGGCGACCGGCTCCAAGGCGCAGCTCACCAACTTCTTCGCGGCGGGATTCAACCCGAGCACGCTGCCGCGCTACGTTCACACGATCGACTCGATGATGATGGTCGGCGGCTTCGTGGCAGTCGCTCTGGGCGCCTACTACCTGCTGCGTGGCGGCAACTTCACGTCCTACGGTCGTAGGCTCATGACCACCGGCATCGTAGTCGCGGGCATCTCGACCGTGCTGATGCTGCCGGCTGGTCACTGGCAGGCCGTCAACGTGCTCGAGAACCAGCCGAGCAAGATCGCTGCGTTCGAGGGGCACTGGGAGGACGGTCCCATCCCGCTGGGCATCATCGGCTACATCGACGAGGCCAATGGCAAGACCGTCTCGCTGGAGATCCCCAACGGCGTCAACATGCTCGCGGGTGACTTCAAGGGCACGCCGCACAAGGGCCTCAACAGCTTCCAGCCCCAGGACCGTCCGCCGCTGCAGCTCACCTACCAGACCTACCATCTGATGGTGCTGCTGTGGATCGTCATGCTCGTGCTGATCGCCGCTGGATGGTGGCTGCACCGCACCGGCAAGCTGGAGAAGATGACGGGCCTGCTCAAGGCACTCATGTGGGGTCCGATCCTTCCGATGCTGGCCATCCAGCTCGGATGGGCCGCCGCCGAAGTCGGCCGCCAGCCGTGGATCGTCTATCCGCCGGTGTCCGATCCCCGGGCGGAGATGGGCCTGCGCACCGTGGACGCCATCTCCAAGGCCGTTCCGGCCGGCGAGATCATCGTGACGCTCGCGATCTTCGTAGCTCTCTACACGGTTCTCTACATCGCGTGGGGCCGTGTGGTATTCAAGTTCATCAAGCGCGGTCCGGTCGTAGAGGGGGTGAAGTAGATGGGGCTTCCTGAGATCTGGTTCGTGCTCATCGGCGTGCTGCTCGCCGGCTATGCCGTCTTCGACGGCTTCGACCTCGGCGTCGGCGTCCTCTATCCCTTCCTGGGCAAGACTGAGGAGGACAAGGCCGTCATGCGGCAGGTGATCGGCCCGGTCTGGGACGGCAACGAGGTGTGGCTGCTCACAGGCGGCGGCGCGCTCTTCGCCGCGTTCCCGGCCGTCTACGCCACCGTCTTCTCCGGCTTCTACATCGCGCTGATGCTGCTGCTCTTCGCGCTGATCCTGCGCGCCGCGTCCCTCGAGTTCCGCCACGCCGATCCGGAGTGGGGCAAGTTCTGGGACATCTCGTTCTTCCTCGGCAGTGCGATTCCAGCCCTGCTCTTCGGCGTGGCAGTCGGCAACATCATCCGCGGACTCCCGCTGACCGCCGAAGGTGAGTTCATCACCGGCGGCGGTGCGCCGATCTTCCTTGGCAATCTGCTGACCGCGCTCAACCCGTACGCGCTCGTCATCGGCCTCGTCGGCCTGGCGTGGATCATCTGGCAGGGCTCGACGTGGCTGGCGCTCAAGTCAGTCGGCGACCTGCAGAAGCGCGCGGCTGCTGTTCGCGCGGTGATGCTCTACACGTTCACGGTCCTCTTCCTCGTGGGCGGCGTTGCCACCGCTCTGCTTGCCAAGGACGCATGGGCGCGCAGCATGGGAATCGCAGGCATCGTGTTCGTCGTGCTGACCCTCGCTGGTGTGGCGATCTCGTTCATGGCCGCGAGTAAGGGCCAGGACCGCTTCGCCTTCTACGGCAGTTCGGTCTCCGCGCTGGGACTCGTAGGCGTATGGGCCGCGTCCATCTTCCCGAACTTGGTGCCGACGCTTGGCCCGGGTGAGGCGCTGACCGTGGTCAACTCGGCCAGCTCCCCGCTCACGCTCACCACGATGCTCATCATTGCGGTCATCGGCGTGCCGCTAGTGCTCTTCTACTTCTTCCTGATCTACAAGACCTATAAGGGTCGCGTCGATCCGAAGGACCTGAGCTACTAGGCCCGCATCGAAGTCCACTTCGGCATCGATATCGAAGGCCCCGTTCCTCCACGCGAGGGGCGGGGCCTTCTGCCGTCACAGATTGCCGAAGGCAGGGCTCGCCGAGACAGCCTCGCGGCGTGCGGGTCAGCTCGTGCGCAGCGCGTCTTCGTCCTCGACACACGCCTGCGCGCCCGGGCGCCAGCACAGCGTTGCGTAGGCGAGCAGCGCGGCGAGCGCGGTGATGCCCGCAGCGAGCGCGCCCGGCGACCACACGGTGGCGTAGCTGATGAGCGCGCCTGCGATGATTGGCGCAGGGATGCGCGTGGCGGCCTGGATCGACGTGTTTACGCCCAAGATGCCGCCCACCTCGTCGGCGTGCACCGCTTTGGTGATCGCGCTCGTGCTGATCGTGTTGGTGACCGCCAGGCCGTAGGAGAGCGCCGGCATGATGAGCACCAGCACGAGCAGACTCGGCGCGAATCCCCAGGCGAGCAGGGCGACTGCCGCCACGCTCAGCGAGGTGAGCAGCAGCCCGTCGTCGCTCCACCGGGCGGTGAGTTTCCCGATCAGGAACGCTTGCATGAACACCGAGAGCAGACCCACGTAGGCAAGCACGTAGGAGTTCTGGTTGGCTGGCAGGTTCAGCGCGGCGATCGCCCACAGCGCGAAGCCGCTCTCGAAGATGCCGAAGGACAGCCCGATGAGGATGCGCACTCCCAGCAACGGGCCGACACGCTTGTGGCGCATCGCGACCACAAGACCGCCCATGTCGAAGATCTTTCGGCGGCGTGCAGAGAGGCGCTCCTTGTCTTCTGACGACAGCGACTCGTGCAGCAGCCACGCCACGAGCATGAGGTTGACGGTTGCCAGAGCGGCGCCCAGCCAGGCCGGCGCGGTGTAGCTGATGCCTGAGAGTAGACCGCCGCTGATGGGGCCGATGATGAAGCCCAGCCCGAAGGCGGCGCCAATCATGCCCAGCGCCTTGCCACGGTTCTCCGGCAGCGTGATGTCTGAGATGTAGGCCTGCGCGACGCTGATGTTGCCGCCCGTGAGGCCGTCGAGCGCCCGGCTCACGAACAGGATCCACAGGCTGCGCGCGGTCGCCAGCACGATGAAGCCCGCGATGGTGCCGGCGATCGAGATCATCAGCACCGGCTTGCGTCCCACGCGGTCAGAGAGCCGGCCCAGCAGCGGTGCGCCCACGAACTGGAAGATCGGATACATCGCCGAAATGAGTCCGGTCTGAAACGGAGTCGCATGCAGCGACTTCGCCAGATAGGGCAGCAGCGGAAGGACGATGCTGAAGGACAGCATGTCGACGAGCACTACCGCGAAGATGATGAGAAGCCGTCTGTCTCGCATGGGCGTGAGGATACAGTACGGGGGCGTAACGGGCTTTCGAGGCCCCGCGTCGCTCCATTCGGCTGGAGCGGCTCCTGCCGTTCCCCGCCGCTAACCTACCGTTCACCGCCGAACAACCGCCAGTGGCGGGCGCTTCGTCGTCGGCACCTTCGGCGATGGAGATACTTCTCGAACAGCGTGCGCCGCTCGGTGGGTCAGCCAACCTGCCGCGACGTGTACGCGAAGGGTGGGTTCGCCTATACGGGAGGTGTTTGCGCATGGCGCGCACTGCTGCGTCGCGTGGCTGGACTGTCACGCTGGCCGGATTGGGCATCAATCTGGCGCTCGGTGTTCTGTACTCGTGGAGTGTCATCGCCAAGAGCCTGACCAAGCCCGTCGCCGAAGGCGGCTGGGCGTGGAGTGCTGGCCAGGCGACTCTGCCCTACGCGATGGCGTGCGGCGTCTTCGCACTCTCGATGGTCTTTGCGGGCCGCGCGCAGGACCGCTTCGGCCCGCGCCTTGTGGCCACTATCGGCGGCGCGCTGTGCGGCCTGGGCATGATCGTGGCGAGCCTCGCGACGCCGGCCGTCACCTGGCCGATCACCGTCGGCTTCGGCGTGCTGACCGGTCTGGGCATCGGTCTTGGCTACGCTGCCGCCACCCCGGCTGCCGTGAAGTGGTTCTCTGCGGACCGCAAGGGCATGATCACCGGCATCGTGGTGGCCGGCTTCGGTCTGGCGAGTGTCTACATCGCTCCGCTGACCACCTACCTGCTCTCCACTCAGCATGTGACCGGGACCTTCCGCATCCTCGGTATCGCGTTCTTCATCGCCACCGTGCTCTTTGCGCAGCTGCTGGTGAACCCGCCCGCCGACTACGTGCCGGCCGCCAGCACCCCGAAGAAGCGCGTCAACGAAGCGCCCGAGACGGTTGCGGTCAACGACGACTACGACTGGACCGAGATGATGCGCACCAAGCAGTTCGGGCTGCTCTGGGTGATGTATGCCTTCTCGGCCTTCGCTGGCCTGATGATCATCGGCCACATGGCCAAGATCGCCGCTGCTCAGATGCCCGCTGTCGACCTCGGCTTCCTGCTCGTGGCCGTACTCGCTGTGGGCAACGCGCTGGGCCGCGTCGTGGCCGGCATTGTGGCCGACCGTATTGGCGGCACTCGCACGATGTTCGCCGTCTTCGTCGCGCAGGCGGCGATGATGGGCATCCTGAACTTCGCGGTGTCGGTGGCCGCCCTCATCCCGGTCGCCGCTGCCGTCGGCTTCTGCTATGGCGCCAACCTCTCGCTCTTCCCGTCCACGACCGCCGGCTACTTCGGTACCAAGAACATGGGCGTGAACTACGGCCTCGTCTTCACGGCGTGGGGCGTAGGCGGAGTCTTTGGCTCGATGACGGCCGGCACGATCGTCGACAGCACGGGCTCCTACGGAATGGCCTATACGGTCGCCGCCGTGCTCTGTCTCGCAGCCGCCGGTCTGACCTTCTTCACCAAGCCGCCGACGCCGCGCGCGCAGGTAGTTGAGATGAGCAAGAAGCGTTCGAAGGCCGCGTAGGGTCAGCTTCCTCGCACACATACGCGTCTGATTGGGAAATGACTCCCAAGAGGGCCGGGGCCACTCGCCCCGGCCCCTCTTCATTGAAGGGCGGGTGTAAGAGATGGCGTTCAGCGGATTCTCCGACGAGACCCTCGCGTTTCTAGCCGAACTCGCGGACAACAACGATCGCGCGTGGTTTGCCGAAAACAAGCCTCGCTACGAGCGCGTGCTCCTCGAGCGGCAGAAAGGCTTTGTGGCCGCGCTCGGCAAAGAGTTCGAGGCCATCGACCCGCGCGTTCACTGCGAGCCGGCTGTCGACCGCTCGATCTTCCGCATCAATCGCGACACGCGCTTCTCGCGCGACAAGTCGCCGTACAAGACACACTCCGACATGTGGTTCTGGTCGGGCGACGACCGCAAGGCCTCCCCCGGCTACTTCGTGCGCATCGTGCCCGGAGAGGTGTGGGCAGGAGCCGGCCAGCACTGGATCGACCCGCCTAAGCTCGCCAAGCTGCGCGCCGCCATCGCTGCCGAGGACACCGGTGCCGAGTTCGCTGCCATCATCGCGGACCTCGAGGCGGACGGCTTCCATATCGGCGAGCGCACATTCGCGCGGGTGCCGCGGGGCTTTGCCGCCGACCACCCGCGCGCGGACCTGCTGCGGCTCTCGGTAGTGCACGCGATAGAAGAAGGACCGGTTCCGCCGGAGTTCGAGAGCGAGGCCTTCGTCGGCTGGTGTCTCGAACGTTTCCTGCGGACTCGGCCCCTCGTCGAGTGGCTGGCAAAGAACCTCTAACGGCGCGGCCTACCAGTCGACGATGCGACGCTCGCCTTCGAGCGCTCGCACGTGCGTGGCGTCTTGGACCACCTCGAGGCAGCCCTTGTAGGTGCCGTCGGCGTCGCGCATCGCGTAGTAGCGGATGTGAACGAACTTCGGCCCCATCTGGATCCAGAACTCGGCGACGTCTTTGGTGCCCGCTTTGAACTCGGCGAGGATCTGCTCGACCTTGTCCACGCTCTTGGGCGGGTGGCAGTTGCGCACCTGGCGGCCGATGGCGGCAGGGGAACGCGGGAAGACGCGCAGCCCCTCGGTGTAGAAGCGCACGGTGTCGTGCTCGTCGACGAACGACAGGTCGAAGGGCAGCGCGCGAAACATCACATCGAGCTGATCGAGCGAGAGCGCGCCCGTGGGAAGCGGCAGCAGCATCGGACCTTCCGCCTGCGGGGTGACGGCGGCGGCAGCAGCTGCGGCGATTCCGGCCGAACCTTCGATCCACGCGTAGCCGATCTCGGAGTCGCCGGCCGCCATCTCGGCCCATTCGGTCTCCGTGACCACCTGAAGCGCGGTCGGCAGTAGGATCTTCTCTTCCTTGTAGGCCATGTCGTCGATCATCCCGAGCAGCTCAGGCAGCATCTTGGTCACCGATGAGAGATCGCCCGCAGCCAGCAACGTGCGGGCGGCCTTGATGCGGCCGCGGATGTCGTCGTCTAGCCCCCACATGACCTTGGTCGGACCCTCGACGCCGTGCTTCTCGAGGACGGGGAAGAGCTGGTTCTCCTTGCGCAGGTAGTGGATCTCGACTTGTGCGAGCCGTTCGAGCTCGAGCCCGATCGCATCGACAGCGGCGTGACGAGTCTCATCATCAGTGGCTGCCGAAAGGATCTGCGCTGAACTCCTGACAGCAGCGGTCAGCTCGCCGACGACCTCGTTCTCGCGCCGGTAGTTGTCGATCGGGTGGCCTTCGGCGACCTCCGCGTCCGGCTTCTCCTCCAGCGCCTCCTTAAAGACCGTCACGTGGACATCACAGAGGCGCTGCACCTCTTCGATGGGCATGCCCTCGGCGATGAGTGCTTGCTCCATGCGAGCGATCTCCGCCGAATCGACCTCGGACACGAGCTGGTCGAACTCGGCCTTCACGACCTCGACGGGTGCGCCGTCGTGCAGCTGTCTGATGATCTGTTTGAGCAGCTCTTGGCGGCGGTCGGCGCCTTCGGCAGGAGCGGCGCCTATGCCCGCGGTCTCTTCGGCCGCAATCTCGTGCTGAGCGACCTGCGTGCGGATGTCGTCGAGCAGCTTCTCGACCGGCACTTCGCCCATCGAGGCCGCGGCCTCAAGCGTCGCGACGCGAGCCATCGTGTTGTAGAGCACCGGGTTGTCGAGCTTCTTGAAGTCCGGTGCGTAGGAAACCAGCCAGGGCCGCAAGTACGGGTAGGCCTCAAGCAGCTGGTGGATCGTAGTCTCGGCAGTGATAGTCATCGCGGGTACGCCTTCCGTCGCGTGTTACCTCACTACCGGTGATACCCCGATCCGCCGCATCCGCAATTGACTTCAGTCAAAAGCTGACCAAATAGGTAAGAATTAATTGCCGAATGGCCGCCGACACCCGCTATTCGGTAAGCAGCTCGCGACCAACCGTATAGGCGTCGGCCACCTTGCCACCCAGGCGGTGGTATTCGCGCAGGCCCGGGATGTAGACGAGCGGGTCGAGGGCGGCCATGTCGATGGCGTCGTCTTCGGCAAGGACGGACTCGTCGGCATGCGTCTCGACGATCTCGCCGAAGATGACCCGATAGGAGCCGACCTCGTGCTCGCCGCTGATTCGGCACTCGATGTTGAAGGGGCACTGCTCGATGATCGGCGTGGGGACGACCGCGCCAGGGACGAGGCGCAGGCCGGTGGCCGCGAACTTGTCGGCGGAGTGTCCGCTTGCGATACCGCAGTAGTCGACCTCGCGCACGAGGGATGCCGACGGCAGGTTCACGGTGAAGGTGCCGGTCTCGCGCATCAGCTCGAGCGTCTTGCGAGTCTCGCGCAGGCCCATCGCGATCGTGGGCGGCGTCGAGCTCATCACGTTGATCCAGGCGACGGCCAGCGTGTCGGCCTTCTCCATAGTGCCGCCGACGACGAGCGCGCACGGCATCGGGTAGAGGCGTTCGGCCGGACCCAGTCTCTTCTTCATGACAGACCTCTTCTTCGGGGGTCTGTCGAGTTTAGCGCGTCTAGCCGCGCTTGCTGCCCTTGCCGGTCATGCTGCCCAGCAGGCCTCGGCTGATCTCGCGGCCGATCTGGTAGCCCACCGCGCGAACCGCACTCTGGCCGAAGGCCTTCATGAGCGAGCCGGCCACGCCAGCGGCAACCGCTGCTCCGCCAGCCATCGCGGCCGTGTCGATCTGCTTCTTGGCCTTCTTAGGCGCAGGTGCCTCCGCCGGCTCTGCGGCGGGTGCCGGTGCTGCCTGCGCGGGCGCAGCGGCAGGGGCGGCCATCGGAATCGCGGCTGCGACGGGCGCGGCAGCGGCTGCTGCTGCGGCATCTTCGGCAGCGGCGCGGGCCTTGAGCATCTCGTAGGCGCTCTCGCGGTCGATGTCGGCGTCGTACTTGCCCGCCATCGTCGAGGCGGCGATCGCGGCCGCACGAGTCTCAGGCGAGATCGCACCGATGCGGCTGTGTGGCGGGACGATGAACGCACGCTCGACCGGCGTCGGGGAGCCTTTCTCGTCAAGCACCGAGATCAGTGCTTCGCCGACTCCGAGTTCGGTGACGGCGGTGGCGACGTCGATCGCCGGGTTCACCCGGAAGTTCTCCGCCATGGCCTGCACGGCCTTCTGGTCCTTCGGCGTGAAGGCGCGCAGCGCGTGCTGCACCTTGTTGCTCAGCTGACCCAGCACGTCATCGGGGATGTCGATGGGGTTCTGCGTCACGAAGTAGATGCCCACGCCTTTGGAGCGAACGAGCCGCACGACCTGTTCGATCTTGTTGAGCAGCGGAGCGGGGGCGTCGTCGAAGAGCAGGTGCGCCTCGTCGAAGAAGAAGACGAGCTTGGGCTTGTCCAGGTCGCCGGCCTCGGGCAGGCGCTCGAAGAGCTCGGAGAGCAGCCACAGCAGCAGCGTTGAATAGGCACGCGGCGACTGCATCAGGCGGTCGGAGGCAAGCAGGTTCACGTACCCGCGACCGTTCGAGTCGGTGCGCATGAAGTCGAAGAGGTCGAGCGCGGGTTCGCCGAAGAGCTCGTCGCCACCCTGGTCCTCGAGCGACAGCAGCGAGCGCTGGATCGCACCGACACTCGCATCAGACACGAGTCCGTACTCGCGCTGAACGTCTTCGGCGTTCTCCGCCACGAAAGCGAGCATCGCTCGCAGGTCCTTGAGGTCCAGCAGCAGCAGCCCGTTGTCGTCGGCTACACGGAAGACGACGCTCAAGACGCCCTCCTGCACGTCGTTGAGCTCGAGCAGGCGGGCCATCATGAGCGGGCCCACTTCGGAGACGGTCATGCGCACGGGGTGGCCCTGCTGCCCGAAGACGTCCCAGAAGACGACCGGGGTGGCGGTAATGTCCCAGCCCGCCGAAAGACCCAGCTGCTCGAGGCGGGCAGTCACCTTCTCGTTGCCCCCGCCCTCGGTGCCGATGCCAGACAGGTCGCCCTTGATGTCTGCAGCAAAGACCGGAACGCCAGCGCGCGAGAAGCTTTCGGCAAGCGACTGGAGGGTGACCGTCTTGCCGGTACCGGTTGCTCCGGCCACGAGGCCATGGCGGTTGGCCATCGGCAGCAGCAGGTTGACGGGCGTGGTGCCGGCCATGCCGAGGAGCAGAGAGTCGCTCATGAAGTGCCTCCGAAAGGGTTCGCTGATGCTAGCGGGGCTTCGGCAAGCAGGGGATTTGTGCGGCTTTTCAACTGTAGCGCAGGCACGCGCGGGTGCGCTATCGGCTCGCGCCGCTTGCCGCGCGTTCTGGCACCGCTTGCGGAAATGCCCACGCGGGAGTGCGGATTAAGTGGTTGACGCTCGATGGTGACGCCGTTAATGTCACCAGCAACCCGCCGCAGGCGTCGAGCGCCGCGGCCCTATCGCTCGAAGGAGGTGCGTTAGAGCAACATGAAAGTCCTCGGTTTCGTGATGTGTATGGACATGATGATGACCCAGCCCGGGTCTATCGGCGTTTGCGCCGGACTCGGGCGGCCTTCGGCCGACCAGTAGTTCCAAGGTCGGGAATCAACTTCCAGTACAGACACGAATCCGAAAATGAGGACATGACATGAGCTCCGACGCCAAGAACCCTTCGTTCGACACCCGCGCCGTCCACGGCGGCGCCAAGGCCGACCCCACCACCGGCTCGCGCGCCGTTCCGATCTATCAGACGGTCGCCTACAACTTCGACTCCGCCGAACACGCCGCCGACCTCTTCGGCCTGCGCGCTCTGGGCAACATCTACTCGCGCATCATGAACCCGACCAACGACGTGCTCGAGCAGCGCATCGCCCAGCTTGAGGGCGGCACCGCGGCACTCGCGGTCTCCTCCGGTCACGCTGCCGAAGTACTCTCGCTCCTCAACGTCGCGGGTTCGGGCGACTCGATCGTCGCCTCGACCTCGCTCTACGGCGGCACCTGGAACATCTTCCTGCACACCTTCCGCCGCCTTGGCATCGAGGTCCGCTTCGTCGAGACCACCGACACTGAGGGCTTCGCCAAGGCTAGCGACGAGACCACCAAGGCGTGGTTCGTCGAGACGATCGGCAACCCGCGCCTCGACGTGCCCGATATCGGCGCGCTGGCAGAGCTGGGTCGCTCCTTCAACATCCCGCTCGTGGTGGACAACACCTTCGCCACGCCGTACCTCTCGCGCCCGATCGAGCATGGCGCAGCAGTGGTTGTTGAGTCGCTCACCAAGTGGCTGGGCGGCCACGGCACTTCCATCGGCGGCATCATCGTCGACGGCGGCAACTTCGACTGGGGCGGCGGCCGCCACCCGTACTTCACCGAGCCCGACGAGTCTTACCACGGCCTGAAGTTCTGGGACGTCTTCAAGGACTTCGCGGGCCTGGGCAACGTCGCGTTTGCGTTCCGCGCTCGCGTGAACCTGCTCCGCGACCTCGGCTCCTCGCTCTCGCCGTTCAATGCCCAGCAGTTCCTGCTCGGCGTCGAGACGCTCTCGCTTCGCGTCCAGCGCCACAGCGACAACGCGCTTGCCGTCGCCAAGTACCTCGAGAACCACCCGAAGGTCGAGTGGGTCGCGTATCCGGGCCTCGACTCGCACCCCACCAAGGCCAACGCCGACAAGTACCTCGAGAACGGCTACGGCGGTGTCGTCGTCTTCGGCGTGAAGGGCGGCCGCGAGGCCGGAGTGAAGCTGATCGACTCGGTCGAGCTGTTCAGCCACCTTGCTAACGTGGGCGACGCCAAGTCGCTTATCATCCATCCTGCGTCGACCACGCACTCGCAGCTGTCTGCCGAGGAGCTTCAGCGCGCCGGCATCAGCGACGACTTCGTGCGCCTGTCCGTGGGTATCGAGAGCATCGACGACATCATCGCCGACCTCGATCAGGCGCTGGCTCAGGTCTAGACCATGGAGACTGACTGTACACAGAAGCGTGTGTGGGACGACGTCGGCTCAGCCGGCGTCGTCTCCTCACGCCTGCTCACCCTCGAGAACGTCGCCCTCGCGTCGGGCGAGGTCTTGGAGACAGCGCACGTCGTCTACGAGACGCTCGGCACGCTCTCTGAGGCTCGCGACAACGCGATCTTGCTCTGCCACGCGCTCTCCGGCGACGCGCACGTCGCCGGGTGGCGCGAGTCAGAGGCCCTCGCGGCAGGCTGGAAGCCGGAAGACGGCCCCGACTGGTCGCCTTCGGCGACAGCGACGGGCGACCCGGATGCAGCGCCTGCCGACGCGATCCGCCCGGGCTGGTGGGACGGCTTCGTGGGGCCAGGTAAGGCCTTCGACACCGACCGCTACTTCATCGTCTGCGCCAACGTCATCGGCGGTTGCTCGGGCTCTATCGGGCCCTCCAGCACCAACCCCGAGACCGGCAAGCCCTTCGGCCTCGCGTTTCCGGTCGTGACTATCGAGGACATGGCAGACGTCGCTGCGCAGCTGCTCGACGAGCTGGGTATCGAGCGGCTGCTGGCCGTGGCCGGTGGCTCGATGGGCGGCATGCAGGCGCTCTCCTTCGCGCGCCGCTATCCGCATCGCACCGCGGCATGCCTGGCGATCGCTACGACCTGGCGCCTTGCGGCGCAGGCCATCGCGTTCAACGAAGTGGGACGAACGGCGATTCTTGGTGACGCCGCTTTCAACAACGGCGACTACTACGAGGGTGCCGTGCCCCGCCACGGCCTCGCGGTCGCGCGCATGATCGGCCACATCACCTACCTCTCCGACGAGTCGATGCGAGAGAAGTTCGGCAGGCGGCTTCGCGGCCGGGACGAACTCGCCTTCGAGTTCGTGACCGAGTTCGAGGTGGAGAGCTACCTGGCCTACCAGGGCAAGCGCTTCACCGAGCGCTTCGACGCCAATACCTACCTCTATATGACGAAGGCGATGGACTACTTCGACCTTTCGGCAGGCGCGGATTCGCTTGCCGACGCGCTGGCGGGCACGCCCGTGCGCTACCTCGTGCTGTCGTTCTCAAGCGACTGGCTCTTCCCGACGTGCGAGAGCGTCGAGCTCGTGGACGCTCTGCGGACCGGCGACGCCGAAGTGAGCTTCGCCGAGATCCCATCGCCCTACGGCCACGACGCCTTCCTGCTCGAGCCCGAGGCGCAGTACGAGCTCATCGTGCCGACGCTCGCATGGACGCTTGCCAACGAGCGCGCGAAGCGGGCCGCCGAAGCACCCGCTGCTGCCGAAGGGAGTGCGCGATGAGCCCCTCGGACCTGCTCAGAAGCGACCTGCGCTTCATCACTGCGCTCGTGCCGGAAGGCTCGCGCGTGCTGGACTTGGGCTGCAGCGATGGCTCGCTCATGGCGCACCTGCGCGATGAGCGCGGCTGCACCGTACGCGGCATCGAGCTCGACCGCTCCGACATCGCGGTCGCGGTGGGTCGCGGCCTCTCGGTCGTGCAAGCCGACCTCGACGAGGGGCTTTCGGGCTACCCCGACCACAGTTTCGACGTCGTGATCCTGTCGCAGACACTGCAGGTCGTGCGCAAGCCGGCTTTCGTGCTGCGCGAGATGCTGCGGGTGGGGGAGCGCGGCATCGTCTCGTTCCCGAACTTCGGCCACTGGAAGGTGCGCGGCTACCTGGCGCTCAAGGGCCGGATGCCGGTATCGAAGTCGATCCCGTTCTCGTGGTACGACACGCCCAACATCCACCACACCACGCTCGTGGACTTTCGCGACTTCGTGGCGGCCAACGGCGGGCGCATCGAAAACGAGATCGCGCTCGCGAGCGAGAGCTGGGGTACCGAGGGTGTGCGCCGGTCGCGCTTCTGGCCGAACCTCTTCGCCGACATGGCCGTCGCGGTAGTGCGTAGCGCCAAGTAGCTCCGTCTACGCGCCGGGCCGTAGCCTGAACGCCGACCACGTGTCGTCGATGCCGACGATGCCCAGCGGCCTCAGGCCCAGCGGCTCGGCCGCGTACCAGACGCTGTCCCGGTTCATGTCGTAGCCAGCCGCCTTCGCGCCCTTCTTGAAGAAGACCCAGACTGCCGCGCCCGGCTTAAGGGCGGCGACTGCCTTCGGCAGCTCTGCGTCGAGCTCGGCTTGGGTGTTCACGAACAGCATCACGATGTCAGCGGCGTCCGGGGCAACGAACACGGCGTCGCCTGGCAGCCCGAGGCAGTCGACGACCGGCTGCACTGCGTTGATAGTCGCGACCGCGACTCCCGGCTTCACCCGCGCTTTTTCGGCGACTGTCTTCTCAATCACGGCTGGCTCCTGATCGTCTTCACATGTGGCACGTGCAGGTGGTTTGTACCCGCTCGGGTATTCTACTGGGGTGCCTGAAGACGCTGTACATATCAATTCGCTCGAAGAGCTCGGCCTGACCGACAGGGAGCGGGCGCTGTTCGCATCTCTCGAAGAGCCGGGCTTCGAGCTGGCTCGCGTGGCTCGCGTCGACCGCGGACTGCCGCTGATCGCGACAGGTACGGGGCTCGAGCGCGCGGAGCCGGCGACGCATCTCGTGAAGACCGCGGACGCGTCCACCAGCCGCGCGGTCGTGGGCGACTGGGTGGCTATCGCGCGCCCCGAAGGTCACGAGATGCCCATCATCGAGGCGATCCTGCCCCGCAAGAGCGCGTTCGCGCGGCGCGACCCGGGCGAAGAGACCGGCGAGCAGGTACTCATCGCAAACATCGACGTCGTCTTCGTCGTGCAGTCCCTTTCCGGACACGGCATCAACATCCGCCGCCTCGAGCGCGAGCTCGTGGTGGCGTGGGAGAGTGGCGCGCAGCCGGTCGTCGTGCTGACCAAGGCCGACCTCGTCGATTCGGCTGACGACCAGTTCAAGCACGCCGAAGAGGTGGCATTCGGCGTCGATGTCATCGTGGAGAGCGCGGTCACGGGCATCGGCATCGAAGACGTGCGAGCCCGCGTGCCCCAGGGCGTCACTGCTGCACTGCTCGGCGCCTCGGGCGTGGGCAAGTCCACGCTCGTCAACCGGCTCGTGGGGGCCGAGCTGCAAGCCACCGGCGAGGTGCGCGTAGGCGACGACAAGGGCCGCCACATCACTGTCGCACGCGAGATCGTCACCATCCCCGACGGCGGCGTCATCATCGACACACCCGGAATGCGCGGGCTCGGCCTGTGGGATGCCGAAGACGGGCTCGAAGCCGCCTTCCCCGACATCGAGGAGCTCGCCGTACGCTGCCGCTTCGGCGACTGCACGCACACGAGCGAGCCCGGCTGCGCGGTGCTTGCTGCGGTTGCCGAAGGAGACCTCGCTGAACGCCGCCTCGAAAGCTACCAGCGCTTGGTGAATGAGATGGACGAGCTCTCCCGCCGCCGCGACCAGAAGGCGTGGGCGGAGAAGGAGAAGACCAACAAGGCGATCGCCAAGGCCGTGAAGCGCTTCTACAAACAAGAGCCGAAGGGCAAGCGGCAGCGCTAGAAGGCGGTTGCCAGCACGATTGCTGCCCCGCAAGAAGTCGCAGCTCGCGACGGTACCGTCGCGTCTGCGGTGGTACATTGAGCTTCTGTACGGACCCCTTCGGCAACAGGGAGCCAGACGTGGCCGACGCTGCTTCGAGAAGCCTCATCCACCTCACGGATGTCGTGAAGACTTACGACACCGGCGAGGTACCCTTCACCGCACTTCGCGGCATCAATCTCGACGTCGACACCGGCGAGTTCATCGGGCTCATCGGCAAGTCCGGCTCGGGCAAGACCACACTCGTGAACATGATCACGGGCATCGACCGTCCCAGCTCGGGACGCGTGATGATCGATGGCACGCCGGTGCACGAACTCAACGAGAACGCGCTCGCGATCTGGCGCGGCAAGACCATCGGCGTCGTCTTCCAGTTCTTCCAGCTGCTGCCCACGCTCACGGTCATCGAGAACGTGATGCTGCCCATGGACTTCTGCAACGTCTACAAGACCGACGAGCGCCCTGAGGTCGCCATGAAGCTGCTCGAGCAGGTCGAGATGGCCGACCAGGCGCACAAGCTGCCTTCGGCGCTCTCCGGCGGCCAGCAGCAGCGTGTCGCCATTGCCCGCGCGCTCGCAAACGACCCGCCTATCATCGCGGCCGACGAGCCCACCGGTAACCTCGACTCCAAGACCGCCGACGCCGTCTTCGCCGTCTTCGAAGACCTCGTCGCGCGCGGCAAGACCATCGTGATGGTCACCCACGACAACGACCTCGCGTCCCGCGTGACGCGCGCGCTGCACGTGGCCGACGGCGAGATCGTCGAGGACCGCCGCCGCTGGCTCGACGACGAGCTTGCCGAAGAAGCCGCCGAAGACGCCGAGTCTACGGCCAAGGCTGATGCCGAAGGGGCCGGCGCCTGACGATGGCGTCTCCTCGCTGGCAGAAAGTCGTTCGCGACCTTCTTAGTCACCGCATCCGAACCGCGCTCGTCGTGCTGTCGATCGCCATCGGGATCTTCGCGGTTGGCGTCGTCATGGGCGGCCGCCAGGTGCTCATCCGCGAGTTCGAGGTCGACTTCCAGTCAAGCGTTCCGCCCTCGGCCGAGTTCGACACCAGTGACTTCGACGCGCAAGTGCCCGCGCGCGTGGGCGAGCGCGACGACGTGCGCGCTGCCGAAGGCCGCCGCCGGCTCACGGTGCGCTACACGCTGGGCGAGACCTCTTCTACCGCCTCGACCGCGGGCTGGGACACCCTTCGGCTGTGGGCGATCCCGGAGTTCGGCCGTGGCGGCGTGCAGCGACTCGTGCGCGAGGACGTGTCATCGTGGCCGCCCACCGACGGCGAGATCGTCATCGAGAAGTCGGCGCTTCGCATCAAGGACTTCGAGACCGGCGACGTCATAAGCGTCGAGTCACCTACCGGCAAGCGCACGACACTGCGCATCGTCGGCTTTGCTCACGACATCAACGCCGTGCCCGCGCAGTTCCAGGGCGCCGTCGTGGGCTACATCTCGATGGGCACGCTGCCGTCGCTGGGCGAACCGGAGCAGCTGAACCACCTCTCGCTCGTCCTTGACCCCACACTCTCTCGCGCCGCAGCCAGCCGAATCGCCGCTGACGTACGCGACGTGGACCTAACGGCTGCCGGCGTGCAGACCTATCGCACGAGCGTGCCCAAGCCCGGCAGCCACTTCCTCGGCGACATCTTCAAGGCGCTCTCGCTGCTCTTGCTCGCGATGGGCCTGCTCTCGCTGGCGCTCTCCGGCTTCCTCGTGGTCACGACCGTTTCGGCGATCCTGTCACAGCAGGTGAGACAGGTCGGGATCATGAAGGCGATCGGTGGCCGACGGCTTCAGATCGCGGGCATGTACCTCGCGCTCGTGGGCGGCTACGGCCTGCTGGCGGTGTCGTTCGCGCTGCCCCTCACGCTGTGGATCGGGCAGATGTTCATCGAGTTCGCCGCCGGCATCCTGAACTTCCGCGTCGTGGACTACTCGCCGCCGGGCTGGGTGATTGCACTGGAGGTCGGTGTCGGCATGCTCGTGCCGGTGCTCGCGGCCAGCGGCCCGGTGCATCAGGGCACCACGCTGCCGGTCGTGAGCGCGCTCAACTCCGGCGCGAGCACAGTGCGCTTCGGCCACGGCATCGTCGACCGCCTGCTGGGGCTCGTACGCGGGCTGCCGCGCCCGGTGGCGCTGTCGCTGCGCAACACCTTCACTCGCAAGGGTCGGCTCGCCCTCACGCTCACCACACTCATCCTTGCCTCCGCCGTTGTCATGGCGGTGCTCTCGGTGCGCTCGTCGATGCTGCAGACGGTGGACGACATCGGCTCGTGGTGGAACTACGACGCGCAGGTGTTCGTCGGCCGCCCCCAGCCTGCCGAACAGCTCGAGCGCGAGGCCTCGAAGGTCGACGGCGTCACCGCCACCGAGACCTGGCTCGAAGCGCAGGCCTCGCTTTCGCGACCCGATGGTAGCGAGAACGAGGACATCTACGCGCTCGGCGTGCCGCAGAATACGCGCTTTCTCACACCGCGCATGGTGGCGGGACGCTGGTTCGCCAAGGGCGCCGACGACGAGGTCGTGGTCAATACCGACGTGCTCAAAGACGAGCCGTATCTAGGTGTTGGCCACCGCATGCGCGTCACCCTGCGCGGTACCGAGACCGACGTGCGCGTCGTGGGCATCGCGAGCGGACAGCTCATGGGTCCGGTGATCTTCATCGACAAAGGCGCGCTCGACTCGATCACGGCCTCGAATGGGGGAGCGAGCCGCCTGCTCGTGCAGACCGACGATCACACGACGACAGGCCAGGAAACGGTCGCACGCCGGCTCGAGCGCAGCCTCGATGACGCGGGCCTGGCGATCTCTGGCTCGCAGACTCAAGGCGCGCAGAAAGAGACCATCGCGAGCGAGCTCGGCATCCTGGTGACCTTCCTCGTCATCATGGCCACGCTGCTTGCCAGCGTCGGTGTCATCGGGCTCACCGGCACGATGACGATCAACGTGCTCGAGTCCACACGCGAGATCGGCGTCATGCGTTCGATTGGCGCAAGCCACCGCTCCATCTTCGGCATCTACATCACCGAAGGCGTCGTCATCGCGGTGATGGCCTGGGGTGCGGGAGCGGTGCTTTCGTGGCCGCTGTCGGTGTGGCTCGTGTCTGCGCTGGGCACCGCGATGTCACTGCCGCTGTCCTACGCGTTCTCGTGGTCCGGCATCGGCGCGTGGCTGCTCTCCGTTGTCATCATCGCTGCGCTCGCGAGCCTGCTTCCCGCATGGCGCGCCTCCCAGGTATCCATCCGTGACGCGATCTCCTACGAGTAGAGGACGCACATGAAGTCGTTTGCCGCCCGCTTTCCCGACGCCACGCTGCCGCGCACCGCGAGAATCGCCGCGCTGCCTACGCCGCTCGAGCGCTTCGAGATCGATACCAACGCCGATGTGTGGGTCAAGCGCGACGACCTCACCTCGGCGCGCTACGGCGGCAACAAGGTCCGCAAGCTCGACCTGCTCTTGGGCGAGGCGCTCGGTTCGCACCGCAAGAGCGTGCTCACCTTCGGCGCCTATGGCAGCAACCACGCGCTAGCCACGGCGGTGCACGCTCGCGCACTGGGTATGACGCCGCATGCGGTGCTTTCGCCGCAGGAGCCGGGGCCCTTCGCACCTGCCACGCTGCTCGCGCACGCCGGGCTGGGCACCGTCATCCATCTCGTGGACGGCTGGGACGGACGCCGCGAAGCCGTGCTCGCTCTGCGCGAGATCGCCGAGGCCGACGGCGTCGACCCCTCGGTGATCCCGATGGGCGGCACCAACGAACTCGGCGCCCTCGGCTACGTGAACGCCGCCCTCGAGATCCTCGAGCAGTCGGACGAGGCGCCCGATGTCGTCTATGTCGCTGGCGGGACGCTGGGCACGGCGATCGGTCTCGCGGCCGGCTTCGCGCTCGCCGGCGAGGCCACGCGCGTCGAGACGATTCGCGTGACGCCGGAGAGCGTAGGCAGCGAGAACATCGCTGCCGAAGTGGGCGCGGCGCTCGCGCACCACCTCCACAAGATGGGCGGCGGCCTGCCCTACCTCGCGCTCGCCGACCTCAACTACGAGCTGCGGCACGACTGGTTCGAGCCCGGCTACGGCGTCGTGACGCCCGAGACCACGCGCGCGGTCGCGGTGGCGAAGGAAGCCGGCATCAAGCTCGAGACGACCTACACCGGCAAGGCGCTGGCCGCACTCATGGCCGATGCAAAGGCAGGCAAGCTCGCCGGCAAGCGCGTCGTCTTCATCGACACCTACAACTCGGCGCCGATGCCCACGCCGGGCCCGATTGAGGCACTGCCCGAGACGCTGCAGGACTACATCGCCCAATGCCGCGCGATGTACCGAGAAGGGACGCTCTAGACATGCGAGGATTCGGCAGCGACAACCACTCGGGAGCACACCCATCCGTACTGGCTGCGATGGCAGCGGTCAACGAAGGCCACGTTCACGCATACGGAGACGACGCCTACACGGCCAGCGCGACCGCGGTCTTTCGGCAGCATCTGGGCGAAGATACGGACGTCGCGTTCGTCTTCAACGGTACCGGCGCGAACTGCGTGTGCTTTGGCGCGCTGTGCCGGCCGTGGGAGAGCGTGATCTGCCCCGAGAGCGCGCATGTGAACACCGACGAGTGCGGCGCACCCGAGCGTGTCGCGCTCGTGAAGCTCGTGCCGGTGGCAACCCCGGACGGCAAGCTCACGCCCGAGCTCGTGAAGCCCTACCTCACCGGCTTCGACTTCGAGCACCACGCGCAGCCGCATGTGATCTCGGTGAGCAACGTGACCGAGCTCGGCACCGTGTATTCGCCGGCAGAACTCCGGGCGCTCGCGGACCTCGCGCACGAGCAGGGCATGTTCCTGCATGTCGACGGCGCCCGCATCGCGAACGCCGCGGAGTCGCTGGGCGTCACCCTGCGCGATCTGATCACGGACTCTGGAGTAGACGCGCTCTCTTTCGGCGGGACGAAGAACGGCATGGTCTTCGGCGAGGCCGTCGTGCTGCTAGGCAACGCGCGCGCCGAGCACCTGAAGTACGTGCGCAAGCAGTGCACGCAGCTGCCCAGCAAGTCGCGCTTTGTGGCCGCCCAGTTCGAGGCGATGTACTCAGGGGAACTCTGGCGCGAGTGCGCCGGCAACGCGAACGCCATGGGGCAACTGCTTGCCGAAGGGGCACGAGCCGCGGGCGTTGAGCTGGCATTCACGCCGCAGGCCAACGAGGTCTTCGCTTGGCTCGATCAGGCTGCAGCCACCCAGCTCGCCGAGCGCTTCCACTTCTACATCTGGGGTGAGACTCCCGACGCGCGCGGGCGCGTTCAGGTGCGCTGGGTGACGTCGTGGGACACGACTCAGGCCGACGTCGAGGAGCTAATCGCGGCGCTGGGCTAGCCGCGCCGCCGCCCGCTGCGATTCGCTCCGCTAGCCGCGTTCGGCGCTCAGCCGCTGAATCGTCGCGAGCACGTCTTCGGCGTGCCCGTCGACCTTCACGCCCGGCCACACGAACGCGATCTTCCCGTCGGGGTCGACCAGAAACGTCTTGCGCTTAGCGGTGACGCCAAGAACCTCGCGTGCACCGTAAGCGTCGATGATCTCCTTTGAGATGTCCGAGATCATCGGGAAGGTGAGCTCGAACTTGTCGATGAACTTCTGCTGGGTCTCCGGCTTGTCCGCGCTGACGCCCACCACGAGGGCGTTGGAGGCTTCCAGTTGCGCCTTGTGCGACTGGAAGTCCTTCGCTTCGTGCGTTCAACCGGGGGTGTTGGCGCGCGGGTAGAAGTAGATCGCCACCCACTTGCCTCGCTGATCGGCCAGATCGAACGCGCCGTTACCGGTAGCAGTCGCGGCAACCGGCGGCGCGGCTTCGCCCACCTTCGGCATCTCTAGTGTGCTCATCGCCCCTCCCGCGACTGGAATCAACCACTGAGTCTCACTATTCCCAACATCTGGTTGCTCAGCGCGCGGTGACTTGGAACAAGGCACCGTTGTAGTCGCAGACGTAGAGTTCGTCATCTTCCGAAACGCCGAAGGACGACGGCACGAGCTTGCCCTTCAATAGCAGGTCCCGGCTCTCGGCGGCCCCGTCGGAGCTGCGCCGCGCCATCGCCAGCCAGCCGTTCACGAAGTCGCCGTAGACGTAGACGCCCTGCAGTGCGGGATAGGCGGCGCCGCGATAGACGTAGCCGCCGGTGATCGACTCCCCCTTGGCGTGCGAGTACTCCACGATGGGGAAGGAGTAGCCGTCGCGTGCCTGCGTCGAGCGCTCAGGGTAGGTGTGGTTGCCCTCCCACAGGTTCCAACCCCAGTTGCGCCCCTGCGCTTCGGCGAAGGTGGTGTAGTCGATCTCTTCCCACACGTCTTGGCCGACGTCGGCTATCCAGACGTCGTTGTTGGCTGTGTCGAAGCTGAAGCGCCACGGGTTGCGAAGGCCGGTCATCACCACGACGGGCTTGGGCTGTGCGCCGTTCGCTACGTCGAAGGAGAGCATCTTGCCCAGCATCACCTTCGGGTTCTGAGCGCGGTCTCCAGGGTCGCCCGCGCTGCCGCCGTCGCCCATCCCGACCCACAGCGTGCCATCGGGCGCGAACATGATGCCGCCGCCGTTGTGGTTCGAAAAGGGCTGCTTCTGGGCGAATACCGGGTCCGGCTCGTTGAAGAAGGGAGTGTCGGATGCCGGGTCTTCGGCGGTGTATCGCTCGACGACGGTGTCGCCGTTGACGTCGGTGTAGTCGACGTAGAGGTCGCCCGACGTCTTGAAGTCGGGCGCAAAGGCGAGCCCCAACAGACCGCGCTCGCCTCCGGTCGACACGTTGCCCGTGAGGTCGAGGAAGGGGTCGGGCAGAAGCTTGCCGTCGCGGATGACACGCACGCGACCCGTCTGTTCAACCACGAACAGCCGCCCGGAGCCGTCGCCGGCGTTGGTCACGAACAGCGGCTGGTCGAGGCCTTCGGTCACGAGCTTCACGCCGAGCTTGATCCGATCGAGCGACTTGGACTGCGACGCGCCATCGCTGCTGACTAGAGCGGACGTGGCAGGCTTCGAGCCGCCGTCCGATGATGCTGGCGGCGACGCTGTCTTGCAGGCGGACAGCGAGAGTGCCGCGATGAGCGAGGCGAGTGCGACAACTGCGAAGAGCGGCAAGTACGGACGCTTCGGCAAGGTGCGCCCCCTTCGGCAAGCTTCGGCGAAAAGCTACTGCTTGGTATCTACCGCGTCGGGCCGCGTTGATGCGGCCACGATCGCATTGATCTGCGCCGCCACCGCTTCCAGAGGCGTTTCGGGCCTGAACGCGAGCCAGTCGAGCGCGGTGGTGGCGGTCATGCCGAAGAGCGCGGATGCGCCAAACGCCGGGTCGATACCGCCGCGGAAGGCACCGGACTCGATGCCCTGCACGATGACGCGCTCGATGACTGCAAACATCTCGTCGCGAAGCATCAGTAGCGTGGAGCGCCAGACGCGGTCCTCACGCCACATCTCCGTGAGCAGCAGCTTGGAAAACGACGTGTCATCGCTGAAGAACAGCAGCTCCGCGCGGATGATGGCCGCAAGCGCTGCCGACGGGTTGCCCGAGTTGTCATCGGCAGCCTGCCGAAAAGCGTCGGCCAGCGGGCGCATACGGTCCTCGATCAGCGCCTCCACTAGCTCGGCTTTGCCGGCGAAGTGGTAGTAGACGGTGCCTTTGGCCACGCCCGCGCGCTCCACGATCTCGTCGACCGACGTGCCGGTGAAGCCCTTCTCGCCGAGTACGGCGACGGCTGCGTCGTAGAGCTTCTGCTTGGTGTTGTCGGCCCGGCTGCTCATCTTCTCGTTCCTGTGCGTTCGTGCGGCGGTTCGGATTGTACGTCCATTGGCGCTTCACGCGCGCCTTAGATGTCGATGCTTGCTGACAAGCGCTTCTCGAGCGGCGAGCCACCGGCGCGCGCGACAAACGCGGTCGTGACGAGTGCGATGACTCCGAAAGTGAGCAAGCTGACGATATCAGCGCCGAACGCCCCGACCGCGCCGCCCGAGATTGCGAGGCGCAAGCCCGACACCACGTAGGTCATTGGCAGGAACGGGTGGATCGCCTGGAAGAACGCCGGCTGCATCTCGATGGGGAAGGTGCCGCTGGCAGAGGTGAGCTGCAGCACCAGCAGCACGATGGCGAGGAACTTGCCCGCGGGTCCGAGCGAGGCGGCGAGCATCTGCTGGATTGCCGCAAAGACCACCGCTGTGAGCAGCAGGAGCGCCCAGACCCAGCCTGAATGGACCGCGCTGAGACCCAGCGCGCGCACTACCACGAGCACGAGCAGAGCCGCCTGTACGATGCCAATCAGCGAGCCCGCGAGCCATCCGCTGAAGGCCTGCCGAAGCGGCGACTCGCTGTCGCGGCGCTGGGGCAGGGGAGCGACGAACAGGAAGGTCACGAGCGAGCCCACCCACAGCGAGATCGGGAGGAAATAGGGGGCGAAGCCCGTGCCGTAGTTGGGCACGGCGTTGATCGCCGTGGACTCGAGCTGAACGGGGTCGCTCATCATCGAAGCGTGGCGCGTCCGCGAAGCCTTCGAGTAGGTGGGCATCTCGTCCACGCCTGCGGTCAGGCCGGAAGCAAGCTCCTCGGAGCCTTCGACCGCCGGGTCGAGGCCGTGGGCGAGCGCGCGAGAGCCGTCGGCGACTCGCGAGACGCCCGATGAGAGCCTAGTGGCGCCAGAAGCGGCCTCCTTCGCACCCGCGTGCAGCTTCTTCGCGCCCTTGGCGAGGCTGGTGGAGCCGGCGGCGAGAGCGG
>DASRYH010000062.1:0-7811 GCA_035687245.1 Coriobacteriia bacterium | reverse complement strand
CGCGGCTCGCGATGAGCTGCTGCGCGGCCTGCGGGCGGTCGTGTCGGGCGAGATTCCAGCTGTTGGTCCACGCGGCGGACGGCGGTGGTCGCCTCGCTACTTCTTGCGGCGCCTGGCTTGGCACGAGCTCTATCACGCCTGGGTCACAGAGGATCGAATCGAGCACACGTGAGCGTTGCCGGCCAACAAGGGCATCGAGCGGACGGCGCAAGCGCTAGAGTGAAGAGAGGGTGCGGGCCGCCGCTAATGCGTGAGAGCGTTGGGCGTAGAAGGGGGATTGACGTGAGGGGCGTTGACGAGCTCGGCGGCATTCTTCGTCGGATGTATGACGGAGCACCCCAGGGTGAGAAGGTCGTCAAGGGGATGAACCTCGCGAAGTACGTGACTCCGTTGCCGCGATTCGCGGACTAGCTGTCCGGCGATGGCGCGTCCGAAGCGAACCTACAACGTGTACGTCGTCGAGCTGAGTCGCGACGTTTTGGAGCACCACAAGTTCGTCGATGCGAACCCCTACATGCGTGGAGATAAGCCTTGCGTGTACGTGGGTTCGACGTATCTCACTCCCGAGGTGCGCTACCAGCAGCATCTCGACGGTTACAAGGCGAATCGATACGTCCGCGAGTACGCCATTCAGCTGAAGCCGCGTCTGTACGCCAACTGGCAGGGCTATGACACTCGCGAGTTGGCTGAGGCTGCAGAGGTCAAGCGGGCAGAGAGTCTTCGGAGACGCGGCTACGCCGTCTGGTACGGCGTGTGATTCACGCCTAACAAGAGCATCCGGCAGAACGCCAGAAGGTAGACTGAACCGCAGGGGGAATGCGCGGCTGATGCGCATCAACGTTAGGCGCAGCACAGGGGGAGAGAACATGCCTGAAGTAGTGATCCGGCCCGAATCGCCGGCGGACGTCGATGCGATTCGCAGAATCAACGTCGCTGCCTTTCTGGTGCACCCGATGAGCCAGCAGACCGAGCACCTGATTGTCGACGCGCTCCGTGAATCCGGCGCTCTTGAGGTGTCGCTCGTCGCACACCTCGGCGAGAGTGCGGTCGGCCACATCGCGTTCTCCAAGGCCAAGGTCGGTTCATCGGATGGGTTCTATCTCCTCGGCCCGGTAGCCGTTCTCCCGGATTCGCAGCACAACGGTATCGGCTCGGCGCTCGTTTCGGCTGGGCTGGAGGAGCTTCGGATGAGGGGTGCTGAAGGCTGTGTCCTTGTCGGCGACCCTGGGTTCTATGGACGATTCGGGTTCAGGAGTCTGCCGGGGCTCGAATATGAGGGTGTCCCCGGCGAGTATGTCTTGGGGCTTTCCTTCGGAGCGGACTCGCCCGTCGGGGAGATTCTGGCGAATGAGGCGTTCTCCATCGAGGCTGACGACGGCGGCGGGCGCGCCTAACAAGCGCATCGAGCCGACGGCGCGAGCGCTAGATGACCGAGCGCGCGGTCGTGCCCGCGCCCGTGTCTGCCTTTTGCAAAAGGCTTGCAGCTTGCAGGCGCGTTGTCGTGCAGCTGTCCAAAGCGCGTCGAACAGAACGCCAATGGGCAGCCCCTCGTTCAACTTGCTTCGGCAGCGTCTAAGTGCCTACGATTCTGGATGCCAAGCCCGGTGTGAGGAGGCCATCATGCAGACCAGAGAAACGCGGGCCCTGACTGCCGCGCAAAGGGAGGCAGAGACCGTCTTGGCCCGAGCGCGTGACGACGCAGAGCGGATACTGCTCGAGGCGCACGAGCAAGCGGTCGCGCTACTCCTTAGGCAGCAGGATCAAGCCGCACGCCTCTTGCTCAAACAGGAGGACGACGCTCGGGTCGACGACCTACAGGTCAAGGATCAGGCCGCTGACCTCCCTGCCGCGGAAAGAGGGGCCCGGCTAGCGAACCACAGGGAGGATGCCGACGCTCTGCTTGAACGGCAACGGCTTGCGGCGGAGATTCTTGTGTCAGCTCAGACGCAGGCCGCGACCGAACTTCGCGAGTCTCTACAGCACGTTGCGGCCGATGTGCTCTTGAGGAGTCATAAGGAAGCCGCCGCGATCCTACTGGAAGCTCGCATCCGCGTGATTGAAGGCTGGAGCGGCAATGAGAGGCCCGCAGCGGATCTCCCGTAGGACTCGGGGCGCCTTCCTGATGAGCGCGCTTGAGCGCCACTCATTCGGATGGGTGTCTCGGTCGAGAAGCGAGTTCTCTTGATGTTTGGGTAGTCTCTTGGCAGGGTCGAGCCGCTGGGGCGGCCGTAGCAGAGGGGGCACTTGTGATTCGCAAACTGGGTGCGGAGTTCTTCGGCACGTTCTGGCTCGTCTTCGGTGGCTGCGGTAGCGCAGTCCTGGCTGCGGGTGTGAAGGATGTGGGCATCGGGTGGCTTGGCGTATCCCTCGCATTCGGTCTCACCGTCCTGACGATGGCTTTCGCGGTCGGCCACATCTCTGGAGGGCACTTCAACCCGGCGGTGTCATTGGGTCTGTGGGCCGGCAAGCGGTTCAACGCGAAGGAGCTCGCTCCCTACATCGTCACGCAGGTTTTGGCAGCGATCGCGGCTGCGGGCGTGCTCTACGTGATCGCCAGTGGTGCGGCCGGATTCTCGCTCGCAGACGGCTTCGCGGCCAACGGCTACGGCGCCCATTCCCCAGGCGGATACGGCCTCGTGTCCGCCCTTGTGGCGGAGTTCGTGCTGACCTTCATGTTTCTGCTGGTCATCATGGGAGCGACCGATGAACGAGCCCCCAAGGGTTTTGCCCCTATCGCCATCGGGCTGTGTCTGACGCTGATTCATCTCATCGGCATCCCAGTCACGAACCTATCGGTGAATCCAGCGCGTAGCATCGGACCTGCGGTGTTCGTCGGCGGCTGGGCCATCCAGCAGCTGTGGCTGTTCATACTCGTCCCCGTCATCGGCGGAATCGCCGGTGGATGGGTGTATCGCGCGCTGCTCGGTGGCCAGTCGGAGTAGTTGGGCGTGCCCGGCGCAGTAGGACGGGGGACATCGTGATCGCTCGCGTTCTGGTGTTCGCAATCGTCGTCGTGTCTCTTTCTGTGATGACGGGCTGTCGGCCGTCTGAGAAGCCCAATCAGCCGGCGATCGGCGCTACGGTCCCGGCGCAACCCGCTTCATCTGCGCCGCAGCCTCCATCGTCCGTTCGGCAGGAAGTCTCGTCGGCCGCGTTGGACTACGCGCGCGGACTGGGCGGCACAGCTCAGACCGACGCAGAGCTCTACCTAGTGGTCGGCACGCTCGCTTCCGATGAGACAGAGGCCCAGTTGGCTCTCGACGCAGCGCTCCCGCTGTTCGGCGACATGCAGTCGTACTTCATCATCCAGAAATCGGACAACTTCGAGGGCGTTGAGCCTGGCGTATTCATGGTGGTTGAGGCCTACGATTCGGAGCCGTCTGCGGAGAATCTGGAGTTCGCGAGGCGCGCGTTTCCCGGTGCGAAGGTCGTGCGCGTGAAGGTGCTCACTGCCGACCCGATTCCGGTCTACGATCAGCTTGTGCCCCAGTAGCGATACGGGCTGCCTAACGAGCGGGTCCACTAGAGCGCCAGAATATGGATTGAACTGCAGGGGAATGTGCGTCTCCCCATGCCCAATACATCGGACAGAGTCCTTGCCGCTTCACGGGTTTGGGGGTCTTGAGGTGAGAGCGCTTCTGGTCATCGACATGCAGAACGGCGTGTACAGCTGGGAGGGCACTACGGTCCACGCCGGTGTGCCGCTGCTTGCCACGGTCAACTCGCTGATCTCGCGTGCACGGGTCGCAGCTGCGCCCGTGGTCTTAGTTCAGCATGCCGATGAGTGGCTCATACCGGGCACTGAGTTGTTCGCCCTGCTCCGTGGGTTGGACGTCGACTCCGGCGACCTATCGGTCACCAAACGGCGCGGCAGCGCGTTTGACGGAACGCCGCTTCAGGAGATGCTTCGTGATGCCGGCGTCGACGGGGTCGTGGTGTGCGGGCTGCAGACTGAGTTCTGTGTCGACTCAACCGTGAGGCACGCCGTCACTCTGGGGGTGCCTGTCACCTTGGTCTCCGACGCGCACAGCACGTATGACTCCGACATCCTCACCGGTTCGCAGATAGTGGCCCACCACAACCGCACGCTTGGCAGCTACGTGGACGTTCTGCCGGCGGGTGAGATCGAGTTCTAGTGGTCCCATCCCGTCGGACCATGACCTACCCGACAGCGGAGTCTTAGTCCAAGGAGTCGACATGCGAAGGATCGTCACCACCACGTTCGTATCGCTCGACGGTGTGATGCAGGCCCCGGGTGGACCAGAAGAGGATCGGTCCGGGGGTTTCGCGTATGGCGGATGGACCGCCGGAGTCGACTACTGGGACGAAGTGGCAAGCGCGACCATGGGCGCGATCATGCGGCAGCCGTTCGAGTTGTTGCTCGGTCGTCGGACCTACGACATCTTCGCCGCGTACTGGCCCACGGCTACAGAAGATCTGGACGTGGCGGTGCCATTCAACGACACGGTCAAGCACGTGGTGTCTCACCAGGATCTCGAACTGGGCTGGCACAACTCCAAGCTCATCACCGGTGATGTGGTCTCGCAGATTCGGCATCTCAAGTCGATCGACGGTTTGGACCTGTGGGTGCACGGCAGCGGCGATCTCATCCAGACACTCCTCGCGCACGATCTCATAGACCGGATGCTCGTCTGGACCTTCCCGGTGACCGTAGGAAGTGGCAGGCGCCTGTTCGCGGAAGGCACCCTGCCCAGGACCCTACGGCTCGTCGAATCTCAAGTGACGACGACTGGCGTGGTCATCGCCACCTATGAGCCTGCCGGTGAGCTGCGAGTCGGGTTGATCGGCGCCTAGGGCCGGTGCGAGGGTGAGCAAGGTGGTATGAGCCGCCGCTATCCTAGTGAGATAGTGAGTCGAGCTGTGTAGGACGGGGCCAGTGCGCAATTGGCTATATGTCAGAAGAACGGCGGTGCTTGCGATGAGCGAACAGGGCGTACATACATACCTTCTCTTAGTCGACTCGTCGTCGCTGACCGTGCTGTGGGCCAACGACAACGTCGAGAGAGCCGTGACGGAGAGGGGTGGCGACACGGCGGTGGGCAAGCAGGTTTCGGCAATCATCCCGTTCGGCGATGCTTTGGGCGTTCCTGATCGGATGCGCGAGGTCGCTCAAACGGGCGAGATGCGCGAGCTCCACTCTGTGGGATTCTCAGTTACCGGCGACAAGACGTACACTGCGGCCTCAATCTACCGGCTTCCGTCCGGTGAACTCCTTGTCGCCTCGGAGTACACGGTCGCAGGCGTTCCGCGCTAGTTCGCAGATGAGACCGCGACTCGAGCAATCCAACAAGCAGGAGGTCCCATGGGCGCGCATGCTCCCGAGTACGAAGTGCTCACACACGACGGCGCTTTCGAACTGCGCCGCTACGCGGAGTATCTGACGGCGAACGTGCGGGTAGGCGCAGGTGACTACGGTCGGGCGATGAGCTTGGGCTTCACGCCCTTGGCGGACTACATCTTCGGCAACAACCACGCCTCAGATCGTATCGCGATGACGGCACCGGTGACCGCGGGCAGGGCCTGCTGCCAGAAGATCCCGATGACAACGCCAGTGACGGCGCAAGAGTCAGAAGACGAGTACGTCGTCAGCTTCACCATGCCTTCCGACTACTCTATGGACGACCTCCCACTGCCGAACGACGCGGCGATCTCGATCGAGTCGGTGGGCGTCCATCTGGCAGCCGCCGCTCGGTTCGGCGGCAACTTCGCAGGGAGCAAGGCGGCTCAAGCCCGTGCTCAGCTGGAATCCTGGATCAGCGAGCAGGGTCTGAGGGCCGTCGGAGAGCCAATCGTGGCCCAGTACGACCCGCCGTGGACGCCCGGGTTTGTCCGGCGCAACGAGATCATCATCGTCGTCGAGGAAGGCTGAGCGGCTTCGGGCATGCGGGGGAATAGGCACCGCGAGGTTAGAATCGTCAGGGGCGTAGGAGTGCCACCCGTACGCAAGATAGCTAGACAGGCACGCGGAACATCCGCCCGCTCTGTTCGGGGGTAACGATCGTGGCATGGTTCAGGCGGTATCTATCTCCCGATGACCTGATTTCCGTCGTCGGCTACATCGGGCTCATAGTGCTCACGCGCATCACCAATCCGGAGTTGGAGCTTGCCGCTGCCTCGTTGCTTGCGTCGGGCATGCTGGCGCTCTTCTGGCTTGCCAGCCAATCCGTGAGGAAGCGAAACATCGAACGCAACCCGAACGCGCGAGTCGTTCTGTGGGCGCTCGTGGCAGTGGTCTCAGCGGCCATTCTCGTTGCGCTTTAGCGGTCACCTAGAGCTTGCTCAGTAGGGGGAAGGGGAGTCGTGGTCACTGGCGCCGACCAACGGTGGCTGCTCGCCGGCACCTTCGCACTCTCGCTGCCGGCAATGTGGCTGGTCGGACAGATCGCGATCTTCGCCTACGGGTTCGGTGTGTGGTTCATTCCGTGGCTTCTCGGTGCGATTGTCGGCGGGTGGCTTCTTCCGCAGCGCGCTTTCGGCTTCGTCGTGACTGAATTCGACGGTCCGATCATCGGGTTCGCTGTCTTCGCGGCTGCGCAGAACACTCTGATGGTCTGGTGGCGGCTGCGTGGAAGGCGTGCCCAGCCCTAGGTCGCGCTCACTCTGGGTGGGAGGGGTCCGGCGACTGACCCCGTCGGTTGACTGCAAGCTCGCGGCCGCTATCATCCTCGACGGCCATCACGACAGTCCCGATGAAAGCGGTGATCCTTGAGCAACACCCCCGCGTGTCCCGAATGCGGCTCCACCTTCGTCTATGACGACGGCAACCTTCACGTGTGCCCCGAGTGTGGACACGAGTGGCCCATCGGCTCGAGCTCAGCCCCGGTGGGCTTGGTGGTGCGCGACGCCAATGGCAACCTGCTGAGCGACGGAGACAGCGTCACGCTCATCAAGGATCTCAAGGTCAAAGGAACCTCGTCGGTAGCAAAGGTTGGGACCAAGATTCGCAACATTCGCTTGGTTGAGGGTGACCACAATATCGACTGCAAGGTTGACGGCATCGGCGCAATGGGGCTGAAGTCGGAGTTCGTGAAGAAGGCGTAGATTCAGTTCGTAGGCCTCAACCCTAGGATCACGAATGACGGTGGCAAGTCCTCAGGTGTATGCAACCCTTCGGCGGGCCTTGGGCCCGACCCTCAAGGCCGCCTCCTTCGAGCGGGTCAAGGGCGGTCGGCTTGCCTGGTCCCGCCCTGCGGGTGACCAGGCTATCGGGATTCACTTCGCTGTCGCTTCGTCCGGTTGGACCGCGGCCTATGGGTCGCACTTCACGCTTGGGTTTGAACAGCTCGCTGAGTCCACGGCGCGGGAGGGCAGCCATCCACGGGACTTTGGGAGCCTTCTGGGCCCGGAGGAGCTCGAGATGGTTCGGCGTCGCAACAACCTCGTGGCTCGGCTGCTGCCGGGTCCTAGGCCGGGCGATCCGCCGCTACTGCTTGAGCCCAATGCGCTCGATCGGCTGCGCCGCTCCAACTCGCCCCGACGCAAGCCCTATCGCACGGGCCAAGACGTCAGCATGCGCTACTACTCCCTCGACGATGTCGCGTCTTGGGCGCTCTTCCTCGAGCCCAGACTAGTCGCGCTGGCAGACACCTACGAGGTCTGGCTGCGGCAACAGGGGTCTTAGCCGGCACCTCCAACCGGCACTTCGAGTCTTCAGCTAGCATGGAGGAGATCGGTGCGCGGCTACCTATGCGCATAGACGTCGGACGCACTGCAGCTTTGGAGGCTGAGCGACATGTGCACGAGCATCTCGATCAAGAACCTCGATGGCTCCATCACGTATGGCCGGACGA
>DASRYH010000061.1:0-31755 GCA_035687245.1 Coriobacteriia bacterium | reverse complement strand
CTCGTCGGTGAGAGGCACCATCGTGTCCTCGAGCTCGTTGACTCGGGTGACGAGGCCTTCGTAAGCGCGAAGCTGCTTCCCCTCACCGAAAGTGAGGAGCTTCTGGAGGATGTTCATGGGGAATCACACCTTCTTGAGGCGGAGGATTTCTAGTGCTGTAGCAGCGCCGATTCTAGCACAGGGCATGCTTGCCGAAGGCCCGTTCGGCACCGTCTCGACACCTTCTACACAAGTAGCCGAAAGGGCTCCAAGCAGTCGGAGCTGGGCGAGTGCGAAGGGTGATGCTGGGACCGTGGTTATTTGGCCAGTTGTGCATAAATGTCAAAGAGGTGCGCGACTATCTTGGTCTCGTCGCCGTGGAACGCGACACCGTAGGCGTTCTCGATTTCGAGATCAAGCGTCCGATGCGCTCGGCGAAGTGAGGCCGGCATGGTCAGTGGGTCGTAGAGGTCGGCCAGAGTGCTTTCGGGATACAGCGCGCGTACCGCAAGAATCTCTCCGGCGGCCTGTTCTATGTTCGAGATCCTGGTCTCTTCCACGTTCGGCCAAGGGAAGGTGTTGTATACGACGCCCGCAGAGTAGCGATAGCGGGACTCCAAACGGCCTGCAACATGGCGCATCCAAGCGTTGTGGAACTCCGACGTGAGGACTGCGAAATGGAACAGGGTGCCGTTGGGGACTAGGAACACTAGGTCACTGCAGAACGTCTCTGGTCCGACAATGCCGATGGGCACGTACTCTCGCCGTTCGGACGAGACTTTGGGGACTAGAATTGAGTCCCCCGCAGGGAAGTTCTCGACATGGAAGCGAGTTGGGGTGTCTGCGAGTGCACGAGTGACAGCACTGCGACTCGCAAGCCGGAATTCGCGGACCGCGGCCACGCGGGCTAGGCACGCAGGCATTGAGCGGAGTACCTGGGGCGGGCAGTCGCCCAGCCATAGACACCAGCGGGTGAACCCGTTGATGAACTCCTTGGAGCCCAGCCACGGGTGGAAGTAGGGCGCGGCCTCGGGTTCGATCTGAAGGAACGCGTCCTTCTCGTCTTCAGTGAACAGATAGTTGCCATCGTCGATAGGCTTGTTGCCAATGCCCATAGGGGGCACGTTACAAAGCGGGCGGCTGCGTTTGTAGATGAAGACATCGGGTGCGTCTACGAGATAGGCGTTTATGTGCGCCACGCTTGCGTCTACTGGTTGAGCGTCAGGAGTGGAGTAGCTGAATAGAGTCCGCGAGGGAGCACGTTTGGTGGTGCTGAACCCAACGATAACGCAGTACACGTGTGCTGTACCTCGGGCCTCGCTGCTCCATCGGAACGTGCGGTGCGCGAAGTCGATGTGGACACCCAGACCCTTCATGAGTGGAGCCCAGAGATTCGCCACCTGCTCGCCCTGGCATATGGAGTTGGTCGAAACGAAGGCACAGCGGGTCGAGACGCCCTGGACGTACTTGGCGGCCTTCATGTACCAGGCGCCCACGTAGTCGATATCGCCCCAATTGCGTACACCAGCGAAGACCGAAGCCATCTCGGCCTTCTGCTCTGGAGTCTGATAGCGCGCGCCAATGAACGGGGGATTCCCCATGATGTAGCTGCAATCGGCGGGCTGGATGAGGTCGGCCCAGTCCATTGTCAGTGCATTGCTCTGGATGATGTGGCCGTACTCCTTCAGGGGAAGGTTGCGATAGAACGTTCCAAACAGCGCCCCTGTGCGCCTGTTCGCTTGATGGTCCGCGAGCCAGATAGCCACACGAGCGATCTGGGAGGGAAACTCAAGCAGCTCGATGCCGTAGAACTGTCCGACATTCACCTTCACGAGAACGCCGACGTCCAGGACCGTCTGGCCGTTCCACAGTATCTCGAGAACCTGGTCCTCAAGGTGGCGCAGCTCTTTGTATGCGGTTGTCAGGAAGTTGCCTGATCCACAAGCGGGGTCGAGGAACCGCAGATTCGCCAGATTGGTGTGGAACCGCTTGAGCTTGTACTTGTCGTTCTTGATTGCCACGAACTCCGCATAGAGGTCGTCCAAGAACAGCGGGCCGATCAGCTTCCGGATGTTCTCCTCGCTCGTGTAGTGCGCGCCCTCGGCCCGTCGTTGGCCCGAGTCCATGACGCCTTGAAAGATCGAGCCGAAGATTGAAGGTGCGATGTCGCTCCAGTTCAGCCGGGCGCACTCCCAGAACGCAAGACGCATCTCGGCGTCGAAGTCCACGTTGGGGATGCGCTCACTGAATACGCCGCCATTGACGTAGGGCAGAGTGCGCAAGTCCTCGCGCAGCGTCGTCATGCGTTCGGATTCCGGGGTGTCTAGAACCTCGAATATAGAGCCAATCACGGACCCCATATCGGCGCCGCTGGACTCGCTGTGCTCTAGGACATACCGAGAGAACTGGCGGGAGGCGAATATGCCGGTGTCCTCCGCGAAGAAGCAGAACAGTAGTCGTACCATGAAGACTTCGAGCTTGTGCCCTCGGTAGCCTGCCGCTTCGATACGGTCGTGCAGTTCGGCGAGGGTTCCGCAGGCTTGGACGCTCGCTTCGGCCTGTTCGTCGTCCCAGCGCAGGGAGGTGTCGCCCAGCCGGATGAAGTCAAAGAGCTCGATGTTGTCTGCGAGCTCGCCAAGTGGGAACTCACGCATTTTGCCTGCGTCGAGGTCGTACACCTTCATATTCGCGAAATCCGACACCACGATATGCCCAGGGACCTGGTCGGGCGGCAGCGTTTGGGCGTACGTTAGCGCCTGGCCAAAGGCGACTTCGAGGCTTCTGCCCGCTGACTTCTGCTCGCAAAGGAGAACGCCAGGCCAGAAGACGTCGATGTAGCCGTTGCCGCCGTCCAGGTATTGGACTCGGTTCTCGAAGCGGGCGAAGTGCCGTCGCTCTAGATCGAAGATTCGGAAGAAGTGCTCCCAGAACGATTGGCTCTCTGCGCGTTCATTGGTCTCGTCGGCCCACTCGTTCGAGAATGACTGCGCGCGAGCGCGTGCCTCAGTAGTGGAAACGGTCATGGTCCCTGCCCGTCGAATGAGTCAGTTGGTGGCGCGCTGGGCTGCGCCAAGCGCGCATCAATACCAATGTGATTGTAGTCGAGAGCGAGGCGAGCGGCTGGCGTCGTGGCGCGAGAGCATGCCGTGCCGCGGAGCGCGTGGGCCCAGCAATTGGAGGCATTTTGGGCGCGGTGATCCATGGCGCGTGTTCGGAGGATGATAACCGCGCAGGAGCCTGAGCTGTTCCCTGAGGAACTACTACCGGCTCTCGATTTGTCGCCGGCCGCTCCACGCGCCCGACGGGACGAGAGCCTGTCGCGGCCGAAGGCGGCGTTGGCCTCACCCAGCGGTGGTCTGGCGGAGCATGATGTCGAGCAGAAACACCGCCACCCCAACGGCAAGCAACAAGTCCCCGAGGCTCGCCAATCCCCCCGCCATCGGCAGGACATCCCCTAGCCACACTACATGGGTGGCCGCAGTAACAGGGTGATAGAAGCCATTGCTTGCTGCGATCGCGCCCCGCAGAGCTGTCGGAGTGAAGTAGCCACTCCCATCAACAGGCATTCCCATGTTCAGCAGCACCACAAGCGCATTTGAAGCGATACCAGCTGCTGCTACTCCAAGTCCGGGTACCTTCGCCTGGGGAAGCAGCAGAAGCAGCAGAACCAACGAGACGAGTCCCCAACTCACCAAGCCAATCGTCGGCGCCATCCCAACAAGCTGACCCCGAGCGACGGCCTGTAGCACGAAGAGCACGAGTATCACGGTCTGGTGCGGGAACTCGCCGACAAGGAGCCTGTCTATGCGCCCTCCAGCGACGGGACCGAGGACAAGAGCGAGGACGATTGCGGAAAGGGCTAGCATCAGTCGATCGCTGGGACGGGGTAGCCGTTTCTTAACGCCGCGGCGACCACTCGTGCCTTCACTCGAGCAGGTACAAGTGGGGCCAGCGCGGCAGCCTCTGTCACGCCTTCGTCAAGATCATCCCTCACGGTTCCGTCGATGTCGGAGGCCAGCGCCACAACGTAGGCCGCCAGCAGATCCCGTTCGGACGGTTGCTCGCCACTCGGGTCGGGTATGCCGTCGATTATCGCAAGCACAGGCAGCACATCACTCAGGAAGCCAACATGCTCGACGACTGAAGCAGCGGAGCGTGTGCCAGCTTGGTTGTCCGGCCATTCGTCTGCTATCTCACCGATGTCGTGCAACAGAGCAGCGAAGCCCACTCTCTCAATGTCACGACCACGCAACCCACAGCGCGCCGAGATACTGTGCGCGATGGCTGCCACACGTTCGGAATGCCCCGCCTTGTCCGGCTTTGCCGCTTCCGCCGCCTCCACGAGGACCATAAGGGTCGTACGGTATGTGCGCCGTATGTCCAAGAGCATCGAGTACGACTGACTGGTGAGGACAAAGAGGGCCAGAACCGGCAGCAGCGCCCACGCGTGCATCGAGCCATATAGCACGACGGTCAGCGCCGCGAGGCAGACCTGTGCCGCGAGTAGGAGGGCTCGTTGTTGGACAGCGGATGCCAGTACGTATACGGCTGGCAGGCCGTCGGAAATGGCCTGACGCACGGCCATCCCCACAGTCTCAGTGAGCACAGCGGCACCAGCGGCCATGAGTATGAGCGGAACCGCGCCGATCGCAGGGCCCGCTAGTACCACGACGATGCCGGCAACCGTGACAACCGACAAACGGACAACGAGAAGCGCGGTGAAACTACCCCGGTAGCTCCGCTGCGCTACTACCGCAAGAATCACGCCCGCGAGGCCCCAAGCGACGGCGGCTTGCCACCCGGCCAGCACGGCTGTTGCGGCGATGAGCGCCACTGATGCATGCGTACCATGGGCCTCCTCGAGCGAGGATTCGAAGACGTCCAGCAGCAAGATGGCGAGCCCAAACCAGATGGCCGAGCCTGTGATGACGGTGAGGAAGGGCGTCACGCGGGTTCCTCCTCAAGTGCATCCCTGAGACTCCGTAGAGGAGCGGCAGGGGCATTCTCTAGCGCCCCTACGAACGTCTCGACGAGACCAGCGTCGAGTTCGGCTTCGGAGCATCTTCTCAGCTCCGCGACCGCTGCCTCCTTCTCCAAGCCCGGGCGGTACGGTCGGTCCGAAGTCATCGCGTCATATGAATCCGCGATGGCCAGCATCCGTGCTTCCAGGGAAATCGAGTCAGCTGCGAGACCGCGCGGGTAGCCAGTACCATTGAGTCGCTCGTGATGCGCCTCGACCGCCGGCGCGAGCACGCTAACCGCGGGGATGCGTGCAACCATCCGCCCACCGATCTCTGGATGTGACCGGATAGTTGCCCAGTCGTCGTCGTCCAGCTTCTGCGTCTTGCGCAGCAAGGCGCCGGGCAGAGCCAGTTTCCCGAGATCGTGCAGCAGCGCCGCGTTCTCGAGTCGGCTGACAAAGCCCCCGTCTCGACCCGCTGAACGCGCCAACAGAACTGAGTACTCCGCAACTCGCTCAGAGTGACCACGCGTGTACGGGTCCTTGGCCTCGAGTGCCCCAACCAGAGATCGAATGGTATCGGTGTACGCATCCTGCATCGCCGTGAAGCTTTGGTAGAACTGCCGTGCGATGAGCAGCGGGAACACGAACAAGGCGAAGGCCCAGACCTCCAGAGCCATCACCTGAGCGATCACAAACCCGGCAATCCCGAGCGCAAGTTGTCCCCACAGCACCCTGCTAACTGACTCCAGGACAGGTAGCAGCGGCTGACTGCTCTTGACTGCTACTCCCACTGACGCCAAGGCGATATTGGCAATAACGCTTATGACGGCGGCCGCGCCCAGCGGTGCCAACATGCGTGGCAGCTCCGCGACCGAGAGCGCCGTACCCTGCAGCACCAACACGCGCCCACCCAGAAGCACATAGGTCCAACCAGTCAAGAAGGTTGAGAGCGTTAGCTGACCGAAGTTGTAGCCAACCAGCGGCCAATTCCGCTCTCGAAACTCACCCAAACCAGTCGACGTGAGCGCGGCCACAAGTAGCGCTGGTGTGGGCCCGCAGAGCACCACAGTAGCCATGGTGAGTGGATACACAATCGAGAAGCTGTATCCCGGCATCATCACCGCGTAGTTCTCGGAGACGACTGCGGCAACTAGCAACAGGTAGAACTCGATAGTCAGAGCCGGTGGAAGTGCCATCCACGAGCCCGCGAGCGCCAACGCGCCGAGGAGCGCCGCGACGAATGCCAGAATCTCAAAAGGACGGCGGGCATCATTCATTGCCCCACCGTCCTTCTGAGTAAAGTGGGCCGGCTGTTTCGACTAACGAACGCGAATCCAGGCGCCGCTGGAGAGAACCAAAGCGGAAAGAGACGCCATAAGAACAACAATGCGCTTCATGGTGAGAAGACCCCCTTTTCGGGTTTGTATTGGTCTCCTCCCATCCCGCTGGCGATGGAAGAACGCTGCCCGCTCCGCTGTGTTGTGGAACAGTGTTCAGCCTACGGTACATGCGCCGGCCCAAACTGGTTATTCGGTTGTCAGCAGACCCATTCGACGGTTGATAGCGTCGAGGGTCGCTCGGACGATGGAGTCGCTGTCGTTTTGACGGACTAGCGCCGAGCCGGTGAACGACTGCTCCCCAAACTGCGTCACGAGCGTCACGCAAGCCACAGCCGCACGTTCGCGGCCGAGCTGAACGAGGGTCACATCTTCCAGTGCGAACGACTGGCTGCCGTCTACGTACTGGCCGAGTGCATCGAGCGTAGCCATCGCGACGTGCCTGACACGACCTGTCTGGCTCGCCGGCCCCTTGGCCGCTCCAACAAACTCGGAACCCCCGATCTCAAGCGTCACGGACGCGGTGGCTTCCAGACCGGAGACCGACGCGTTGATCGAGACGATGCGGGGGCGAATCGCCGTGGGACGCTCAGCAGCTTCAGGCTGCGACTCAACCATCTCGCGTCCGAGTAGGGCGATGGATATCTTGCGGTGGTCTACAGGAATGCCGAAGCGCGCCATGATCGTGCTCTCGATATCGCGCACGAGCTGCTTCGGCTGCTTCGAGGGCAGCGCGAGAACGTGGATCTCTTGGATGCTCCCGTCGATGTCCACGACGACGCGGGCTGCCTTGATCTCACCCACTTGAGTGAGGGCGGCCTCGATGTCCTCAACGCGGACTCGGGATGCGCTCTGGTCCATGCGGAGCCCCTTGCTACGACTACTTCAATTGCTGCTGCGACTAGTCTCCTGCTATCCGGACCTCAGAGCCGGAAGGCCGAATACCCAATAACGATAGGAGCCGAAATCCATCCGTGTCAACTCACATCGGCTCAGGTTAGCACGAGAGGGCGCCTTTCGGCGCCCTCTTCTCAATGCTCAGAGGCTCAGAAACGCTATCCGCGCGGCTGAATCAGACCGTAGTCTCCATCTCGCCTGCGGTATAGAACGTTGAGCTGAGCCGAATCCGCATCGGTGAACACGAAGAAGTCGTGTCCCAGCAGCTCCAGCTGCAGGATGGCCTCGTCCTCGGTCATCGGCTTCGCGTCGACGACCTTGGTGCGTACGACCTGACCCTCGTCCTCAACCTCAGCCGACGCCAGCTCAGAGTCGCCCGCCGCGGTCTTGACCGCGAGCTTGCCGTTGCGGCGATCGATCAGCTTCGTCTTGTACTTGCGCATCTGGCGCTCGAGCTTCTCGGAAACCAGGTCGATGGCCGCATACATCTCGGGCGCGGCCTCTTCGGCACGCACTACGATGCCCTTCATGCTTGCGGTGACCTCCGCCACGGCGTGGTTCTTGTTGGAGGGGTTCTTCTCCACGTGAAGCACGACGTCAACCTGCATATCATCGCGGTCGTGAATCTTGGCTACCTTGCCGACTTTCTCAAGTGCGTACTCGCGAATTGGCTCAGTGACCGACATGTGACGACCGGCGACATTGATCTGCATCGCGTAGCCTCCTTTGGCGTTGTTCTTACAGGAACTAATACCCCTGTAAACGACGAAGGCTCCGCGTTGGAGCCTTCGATTCCAGATAGTTCTCACAAACGGGCACAAGACGCCGGCGAGCGGCGCCCTTTCGGCAAGCTAAGAGATGTGGCCGAGGAAGTCTTTTGTGCGCTCCGACTTCGGGTGGTCGAAGACCTCTTCAGGCGTCCCCTGCTCGTGAACGATGCCCTCGTCCATGAAGACGACACGATCGGCCACCTCGCGCGCGAAGCCCATCTCGTGGGTGACGACGATCATCGTCATGCCGCCCTTGGCGAGCTGCTTCATGACGTCGAGGACGCCGCGAACGAGCTCGGGGTCGAGCGCGGAGGTCGCCTCGTCGAAGAGCATGACGTGCGGATCCATCGCGAGAGCTCGCGCGATGGCGACGCGTTGCTGCTGACCGCCGGAGAGCTGTGCTGGGTAGTAGTCGATCTTGTCGCCAAGCCCAACCTTGATCAGCGTGTCGCAAGCGTTCTTCTCAGCCTCGGCCTTCGAACGCTTGAGCACCTTCTGCTGGGCGAGCATGACGTTGCCCATGGCGGTCAGGTGCGGGAACAAGTTGAAGCTCTGGAACACCATGCCGATGCTCTCGCGCACCGCGTTGATGTTGGTGGCCGGAGATGTGATCTCGACGTCCTCGAAGAAGATCTTGCCGCCCGTGGCTTCCTCGAGTCGGTTGATGCAGCGAAGCATCGTCGACTTGCCGGAGCCCGACGGGCCGAGAACGACGACGACCTCGCCCTTGTGCACCTCGAGGTCCACGCCTTTGAGCACCTTCAGGGAGCCGAATGACTTCTCAAGGTTCTGGATGCGAACGATTGCCTGATCAGCCATTGGTTACCTCGACTCGTTCACGGTAGACGACGCGAGCAGTTCGGACTCGGGGCCGGCCGAAGCAGGCCTCCAAGGCCAGTTGCGCCGCTTCTTGTCGGTCGGCGTCGCTCCGCCTTCGGCAACGGCCAGACGCGCTTCGAGCTTGCCGACCCAGTTGATGAGCGGAACCGTGACGATGAGGTAGTAGACAGCAGCCACCATGAACGGCGTGAGGCTGCCCGTGCGGGTCGCGAGGCTGTTGCTGTAGAGCATCAGCTCGAAGACGCCGACCGCCGACAGGAGCGCGGTGTCTTTGAACAGCAGGATGAACTCGGAGGTCATCGTCGGCAGAACGCGCTTCACGGTCTGCGGGATGATCACGAATGCCATCGCCTGCGCGTAGTTCATGCCGAGCGAAGACGCGGCCTCGAACTGACCCTTGTGAATCGACTGGATACCGGCGCGGAAGATCTCTGCGAGGTAGGCGGAGCTATTGAGCGCAAGCACGAGCACGCCCGTGGGGAACAACGGAGCGCGCAGGCCCGCGATGGGCAGACCCACGAATGCGATGAAGATCTGCAAGAAGAGCGGCGTACCACGGATGACGTTGATGTAGATGTTGGAGAGCAAGCGCACCGGCCACAACTTCGACATCTTCGCGAACGCCAGCAGCAGGCCACCGGCGATCGCGAATGGGAAGGCCACGACGACCAGCGCGATCGAGATCAGCCAGCCCGTGAATAGCAGCGGGATCGACGTCACGATCATCTGAGGGTTCAAGAAGATGTTGGCGAACTGCACCGAGTTCCAGGACTTCACCCAGCCCTGCTGTTCGAGCCAAGAGCTGACCGCTTCAGTGCGCGAGGGCGTCTCAGTCGAGAACGGCGTGGTCGTGGTCGACCCTTCTACGCCGCCGGACGAGTAGTCCACCTTCACGCTGAACTGTCCGCCCTTCATGGGGAGGACGACGTCGAACAGCTGAACCCGCAGGTCGTAGCCGGGGCTGACGGCCGGATCGAATACGAGCCGGACGGTCTGGTCACTCACCCCTTGCTGGACCTTGATCCGGACTCGCTTCAGCCCGTCGAGGGTCACAACGTCGATCTTGGCCTTGCTCAGATTGAAGCCCTCCGGAAACGTGAGGGCAACCGAGTCGAGAGGCTGGGCGATCGTGGACGTGAAGGTGAAGCGCGTGGGCTTGCCGCCGGTGGTCTGGCTGAGCGTGAAGGTCGTTCCCTTCAAGACGTCAGCACCGAAGGCGGGGGCCACCACGGTGGCGAGCAGCAGCACCGTCAGAATGCCGGTGAGCAGCCATCTCTTGTGGTGCCCGATGCTTGGCAACGCGATTGTCATTGTGAGCCGTTTCTTTAAGGCGAGGGCCTCCGGCGTGAACCGAAGGCCCTCCCCGTGTCTATCGAGTGTCGTCAGGCGTTGGAGCGCGGAGACAGTCTACTACTCCATCGGTCCAATCCACTTCTCGTACATGGTCTTGTACTCGCCCGAGTCCTTGACGGTCTTGAGCGCCGCGTTGATCGCGGTCGCGAGTTCGGGGTTGTCCTTGGCGACCGCGAAGCCGTAGAGCTCGCCGGTCGGAATCTGCTTGACGATCTCAAGCTTCTTGGACTCGTCCTTGACGATCTCGTTCGTGATCGGCAGGTCGTTGACGACTGCGGCTACGTTGCCACCCTGCAGGGCGGCGAAGGCCTGGCTGGTCTTCTTGAACGGGACGATCGTGGCACCAGCCGGCTTCAGGTTCTCCGTGGCCCACTGCTCGCCGGTAGTACCGGACTGCACGCCGACCTTCTTGCCCTTGAGGTCCTCGGGCGAGGCGTAGGTCGAGCCGGCCTTCATCGCGATCGACTGGTTCGACTCGAAGTAGGCGTCGGTGAACTGGATGATCTTCTTGCGCTCATCGTTGATGGTGAGCGAAGAGGCGATGACGTCGAACTTGCCAGCGTTAACGAGCGCGGGCAGCGCGTCGAAGTCCTGCGGCGGCAGGTACTCGATCTCGAGGCCCATCTCCTTGGCGATGGCGGTCATGAGATCGACATCGAAGCCCTCAGGCTGGTCGCCGTTGAGCTGCTCCATCGGCGGATAGTCGAGGTCGGAGCCGATCATGAGCTTGCCCTCGGTGACGAGCTTGTAGGCCGGCGCGGCCGGAGTCTCAGGTGCCGGCGTCTCAGTAGCGGGCTTCTCGGCAACCGGCTCGGCCTTCTGGCCACAACCGACGAGACCGAACACCATCGCGACAAGCGCCATGGCAAGCAGGACTGCGAGCAGCTTACGTGCCTTGGTCATTGCTCCTCCTTGTGTCTCCCCTAGTACCGCCGAAGCGACTGTCGCGCTCGGCACGTTTCAAATCACAGTGAATAATCATACACCCAAACTGCAAGGAAGCATCTTCGAGCCCGAATATTCATTCGGCGGAAACATGTATGCAAAACGACCGCCACGCGACTGCGCGACGGCCGTTCATTGAGCGTTCTGCAGATGCAGTATGGCCCGCCGAAGCCGCCCTACTTGGACGTCTTGGCCGCCTCAACCTTGAGCACCGGCATGTTGGGAATCCACTTCTTCTGAATCGAATCGAGGACTCCGTCGGCCGCCAGTTCGTCGAGCGCCGAGCGTGCTGCATCACCCAGCGTCTTGTTGTCTGCGGCAGTGGCAACGCCCAGCGGCGATGCCGGTCCGGCGAGCCCCACGTACTTCACGTTCGGGTAGTCCTTGAGCAGGTAAGCGCCAACGACAACGTCGCCGGCTGCTGCGGGCGCCTCGCCCTTCGAGACCTGCTCGATAGCCGCGCGAAGCGACTCGACTCCGGTGACCGCCTTCTCGCCGCGATCCCTGAGAACCAACCAGTACGCTTCGCTTCCCGTCTGAGCGGACACGGGCTCAGCAGCCATGTTGTCCAGTGTGACCTCAGCGACGCCCGTGGTGACCGCGCTGGGCAGCTGGAAGATGCCAGGGCCATCGGTGAGGTAGCTCCCCGCAATAGAGATGCGCGTGAGATCGGCGGTCGCAATAGGCACCGACATAGCCAGGTCGACCTTTCCCTGCGCGATGGCGGTCGCGACCTCGGAGGGCGCCACATCGACGTACTTCACGGTGAGCCCAAGCTTCTCGGCGACCGCGGCGGCGACGTCGACGTCGATACCGGCCTTCTGCCCCTGGTCTTCGCCCGCAAACGGCGGCGTCTGCAGGTCCACGCCCACCGTCAGCACTCCGGCCTTGTCTACCGCCGGTGGTGCGACCTTCGGCGTCAGCTTCGGCGCTTCGGCCTTCTTCTCACAGCCAACAGCAGCAAAGATCATCGCCACTGCCAGCGCTACGAACAAGATTCGGATCGGACGACGCATGTCCGCTCTCTCCCCTCTTGAGGTCAGTCGTTGGGTGCTTCCGTCCGGCTGACCTGGTCTTTGACCCCACACTCGCATACTGGAGCTTCCGCTTGATGCTATCTCACTACCGGCTCTCTCGCCCGAGACCGCGGAATGCGGTCGTAATCGGACGGTACGACTTACCCCTAAGACGCGCCATGCTCACACGGCAACCCGAGGGTCACCGGCTTACGTGGATCCTTTCGGCCGCATCTACCTTGGACTAAGGTGCGCGAACGCACCCGCAACCACAGACCCGGACGGAAGCGAAGCTGATTCTAGCAGAGGATGTGCCCGAATCCGGGGCTTGCGACGCCTCACCACGAACGCGCGACTACAGCGACACGCACCGCCTCGGCGCCGGCGTCCAGAAGAGCTGCCGCCGCCGCGTCCAGCGTGGCCCCTGTCGTAAGGACGTCATCGACGATCAGCACCCGCGAAGGCGGCGTCTCCAAGCTGCCGAAGGTGCCGGCTGCGTTCGCCGCTCGTGCATCGCGCCCCAACGCTCGCTGATCCTTGGCGGCGGCCCGGGTGAGCAGCGGCTTCACCGTCACGCCGAGCGCAGCTCCAACCGGCGATGCCAGCGCGAGCCCGTGGTCGAAGCCACGTCGCGTGAGCGCGGCGTGCGTGGGCGGGATCCACGTGACAGCGTCCGCCCACTGCGGCCAACACGCAGACACCTCCTGACCGAGTAGCCGGCCAAGCGCATCCCCTAGCCGTCTCTCGCCCGCGTCTTTGTGCAGGACGACGGCGCGTGAAAGAGGTGGGGCGAGCTCACCGAGGGCGACCGCGGCCTCGAAGGCGAAGCTTCGCTCCCAGCACTCGGTGCAGACGAAGGCGCCGAAGGGAGCGCCGCAGCGCGGACAGCTTTCGGCGCGCGCGAAGCGAGCGGCGTGATCGTGGCAGTCGTCGCAGATGAGCGCGCCGGGCAGGTCGCAGCCTGCGCACCGCGTCGGGGCGATCAGCTCCGCGAGCCCAGCGAGCAGGCCCACGAGCGACACCCCCTAGTGCACGAGCGACTGCCAAAGCGGAACGGACAGAGTCGCTGCCACGGTGGTGACGAAGATCGCCGCGGCGATGAAGTCGTCGTCGAGTCCGAAGCGTTCTCCCACCGCCAGCGACAGCATCATCGAAGGCATGCCCGCCTCAAGCACGGCCACACGCAAGGCGTTGCCGTCCAGAACAACGGGGCCGAGCCACGCGACAAGCGCTGGCGCGACCAGCAGCCGGATGGCCGCCAGAGCCAATAAGGCCGGAGCGCCGTGCGCTATCGCTCTGGGCCGAAGCGAGATGCCCACGGAGAGCATGATGAGCGGTGACACCATCTTCGCTATGGCGGCCAACCACTCGCTTACCGGAACCGGAACAGCAGCTGCCGGCACCGCAAGTGCAACCACCGCCGCGATCAGCGCCGGGAAAGTGGCCAGCTCCGTGACGAGCCGCCAGACGGTGAGCTTGGCGCCTCTTCGGCCAAAGTGCCGGGCTACCGGAAAGCCGACGAGCACCAGCTGAAGCACGGTGCCGAAGACGTCGGACAGCACCGCGACCGGCACGGCCGCAACGCCTAGCAGCGCGGAGGTGAGCGGATACCCGATGTAGCCGGTGTTGCCGAGTGACGCGGCGAGAAAGAACCCGCCCGCGCGTTTGCGCTCGAGCCGAAGGAGGCGCGAGACGAGCAGCGCAACACCCGCGATCACGGCGAAGACCACCCACGACACCGCGACAACGCGCAGGCTCTTCATTGTGAGGGCGTGGCTGCCGTTCACCGCCGTGAAGATGAACGCAGGGAGCCCGACATAGATGATGACGGCGTTGAGCACGCGCGCGTCGGAGCGCTCCACGACTTTGAACCCGCGAAGCAAAGCGCCCACGCAGACGATCGCCACGAATCCAGCGATGGTCTGCGTGAGCGCCGTGAAGTGCATCAGTTCCTACGCGTCCTCGGGTTCAGGCTTCGCTTCGGCGGGGTTCTGCAGGTACTCGTCGGGTATAGCGTCCGGTCCAACGAAGCCCTCTGTTCCCAGATATGCGTTCGCGTACAGCTCGTGCATGCCGCCGGTACCCATGCACATCACGCCGAGCGCCGTCTCGTAGTCGGGCTCGGGCCGCACCACCCCGTTCTCAGTGATGATCGCGGTGATGTACTCGGAGGGAGTCACGTCGAAGGCCGGGTTGTAGACGGCGATATCGGGCGGGACCATCCGGAACCACGCGTCGAAGCTATACGCGCCGCCCTTGCGCTCAATGGTCATTGCATGACCCTTGGTAAGCGGGATCTCGTACTGGCCACTTGCAGTCAGCGCATCGAAGGCACGCGTTGCCTCAGGGGTGTCAGGCTCGAATGTGCCCGAGACCGTGAAGCCCTCCAGTTCGCGCGGATCGCGCTCCTCGATGGAGATCTCCTCGCCGCTCGAGAGCGTCAGATCGATCGTGGACGACGGAGCCGCGACGTAGAACGGGATGCCGTGCAGATGCGCGAGTGCCGCGAGCCCATAGGTGCCGATCTTGTTGGCGGTGTCACCGTTGGCGGCGATGCGGTCGGCGCCAACGATGACGGCATCGACCCAACCGCGCGCCATGATGCTCGCGGCCATGTTGTCGGCGATGAGCGCCGAAGGCACTCCGGCGACGCGCAGCTCCCACGCTGTGAGGCGACCGCCCTGGTTCACGGGGCGCGTCTCGTCGACCCACACGTGGTCGATCTTGCCCTGCTCGTGCGCGGTGAAGATCACGCCGAGAGCGGTGCCGAAGTAGGCGGTCGCAAGCGAGCCGGCGTTGCAGTGCGTGAGAACGCGAGCACCCTGCGGCAGTAACTCGGCGCCGTGTGCGCCGAGGCGGCGGTTGCGCTCCTCGTCTTCGGCGATCATGTTGAGCGCCTCTTGGAGCACGAGGGCACGCAGCTGTTCGAGGCCGAGGTCCGCGTTGCCTACAGCGACCTGCCGAACGCGCTCGGCACCCCAGAAGAGGTTGACGGCCGTCGGCCGCGTGCCGGTGATCTTGGCGACCGCCACGTCCATCTCCTGGAGATAGGCGTCGACCGTGTCCATTTCGGCGCCCTCGGTTTCGCTCCACAGAGCGACCGCCAACGCGGCGGCAACGCCAAGGGCCGGCGCCCCACGGACTGCGAGCGTGCGAATCGCCATGCAGACGCCTTCGTAGGTGCTGCACACGAGTACGTCACCCTGAAGCGGGAGACGGGTCTGGTCTATCAGATAGACCTTGCCATCCTCCCACCACAGAGTGCGAGGGATGTTGTCGATAGGCATGGGTGACGTCGTCCTTCGGTTAGCCGGATACCGGAACTAGCAGGTGCCCTCTTGCCACGAGCAGAGATAGGCTTCCTGCTCTTCGGTGAGCTCGTCGATCTCCACGCCCATCGTCTCGAGCTTGAGACGCGCGATCTCGGCGTCGATCTCCTCGGGCACGGTGTAGACGCCCGGCTCGAGTTCGGCGGCCTGGTTGACCATGAACTCAGCACACAGCGCCTGATTGGCGAAACTCATGTCCATGACGTTGGCCGGGTGGCCTTCGGCACAGGCGAGGTTGACGAGACGGCCGTCGGCGAGCAGGTAGATCTTCTTGCCGTTAGCCATGACAAGCTCCTCGACGAGCGGGCGCACCTCACGCGTGCTCACAGCCATCTCGCGCAGCTTCGGGATGTTGATCTCGGCGTTGAAGTGGCCGGAGTTGCAGATGATCGCACCGTCTTTCATGGCGTCGAACATCGCCACGTCGATGACGTTCACGTCACCGGTGACGGTGACCCAGATGTCGCACTCGGCGGCGGCCTTCACGGCCGGCATGACACGGTAGCCATCCATGACAGCCTCGAGGGCCTTGAGCGGATCGACTTCGCAGATGATGACGCTGCAGCCCATGCCCGCCGCGCGCATCGCGATACCGCGACCGCACCAGCCGTAGCCGGACACCACGAGGGTACGACCGGCGAGCAGGCGGTTGGTGGCACGCACGATGCCGTCGAGCGTGGACTGGCCCGTGCCGTAGCGGTTGTCGAAGAGGTGCTTGGTGTTGGCATCGTTCACCGCGACGATCGGGTACTCGAGTGCGCCGTCGTCGGCCATGGCGGCGAGGCGGATGACACCAGTCGTCGTCTCCTCGGTACCGCCGATGATGTGCTCGAGGGCCTCACGGTGCTCGGCGTGGATACGCCCAACGACGTCGGCGCCGTCGTCCATCGTGATCTGCGGCTTGTGCTCGATCGCAGTGTCGATGTGCGCGTAGTAGGTCTTGGTGTCCTCGCCCTTGATTGCGTAGGTGCGGATGCCGTAGTGCTCGACGAGCGCCGCAGCCACGTCGTCCTGGGTCGAGAGCGGGTTGCTCGCGACCAGCACGATATCGGCGCCGCCGGCTTTGAGCGTGCGCATCAGGTTCGCAGTCTCAGTAGTCACGTGCAGGCACGCCGACACGCGCAGGCCATCCAGCGGCTTCTCGACTTCGAAGCGCTCGCGGATCGTGGCGAGTACCGGCATATCCTTGTCAGCCCACTCGATACGGGCCTTGCCTGAATCGGCAAGCCCGAGGTCTTTGACGTCGTAATCCATGGAAGTCCTCTCCTTCTTAGACAGTCACCGCGACAGTGTATGCGACGAGCCGCGCGCCCGCCACGAGAACTACGGAAGCGATGCGAGGATATCGACAAGCAGCGCTGCGAGATCAGCACCGGCCTTGCGCCCCGCTTCGAGTACCTCTTCATGTGAGAGCTCGGAGCCGCCCGCCGCGTTCGTGATGAGCGAAACGCCGAGCACCCTCAGATCGAGCGCGCGCGCTGCGATCACCTCAGGCACCGTGGACATGCCGACGGCCTGGGCGCCCACCATGTTGAGGTAGCGCACCTCCGCCGGAGTCTCGTAGGCCGGCCCGGTCAGTCCAGCGTAGATGCCTTCGGCGAGAGCAAGCCCGCGCGCTGCCGCACACTCCTTCGCAAGCTGCCGAAGGGCCGGGTCGTAGGCGTCGCCCATCGGGATGAAGGGCGTGCCCCCGGCGGGGCCCGGCCAGCCGATCAGCGGGCTGTCGCCGGTGAGATTGAGGTGATCGGTGATGAGCATGAGCTCGCCAGCGTCAAGGCCGGCGTCGACCGAGCCTGCAGCGTTGGTGACGATAAACGTCTTGGCCCCCACGCCTGCGGCGAGCAATGCGGGATAGGCGGCGGCCCTCGCGGTCACACCCTGGTAGCGGTGGTTGCGTCCTCGGAAGCAGATCACGCCGTGCGAACCGGCGCGTCCGAGCGAGAGTGCGCCGCTGTGTCCCGCCACGTGCTGCGGTCCCCTCATGCCAGCAACCTCGCTGTAGGGAAGGTCGACGCGGTCGGTGAGCGCTTCGGCGACCGGATCGAGGCCCGAGCCGAGCACCAGGGCGACGTCGGGCGCCAGGCCCGGCGCCGCTGAGGCAACGAGGTCTATGTCCGCCTGTTCGGCGAGCAGATCGATCTGCGACATTGGCTGATCCCTCCCGGACTTAGATGCATAGCAAGACACATCCTCTCATGCCCGTTCTGGCTCGCGCATCCACGCGCACGAGCGACCCAGACCCGACCTTTCGGCAGCGTCGACCGGCCGAAGGAGGTCCCAACCCGGTGATATACTCAGCATCACCGGAAGGTGCTCGCAAAGGGCCCTCGCTCGATCTGTTGTAGTCGAATCGGAGATGATCGTGAGAACCCGGTCTTGGGCCGCCATGGCGCGCGCCTCACTGGCTGTTGCGGCAGCTGCAATCCTTCTGTCGATACCCTCCTTGGCGAGTGCTGCCTCGCCGGCAGTCACTCTCACCATCACCGGTGGCGGGTGGGGCCACGGCATCGGTATGTCTCAGTGGGGAGCGCGTGGCTACGCCAACCAGGGCCGCGACTACCGGTGGATACTCGCTCACTACTACCAGAGCACCGCAGTCGCCTCGAAACCGACGGTCAAGGTTCGCGTGAACCTCGACGCTAACGCAGCTGCCCGTGCCCAGTGGCGGATCCAGTCGGGCGCCGAAACCACGCTGACGGTGGAACAGGCCAGCGACCAGAGCCGTGCAATCGCGCTGCCGTGGGCTGGCGGGACCAGCTACTGGGTCGTCACAACCGGCACGAACACCGCGGTTCACGCCGACGAGTCGTACTACGCGACCTCCACCGTCGACGGCGTGACCACCAAGGTACTCAAGCACCGTCCGGTCGCGACGCCACTGATGAGCTTCGCCGGCGAGTGCTACGCCGAATCGAACGGGTTCGTGAAGATGGTTGGTACGAGCGGGCCTTTCGGCCACTCCGGTGTCGTGTGGCGCGGGACCATCCACTTCAAACCCACAACAGCGGCCGCGAGCGCGTCCAAGGCCGTGAACTACGTCGACTTGGAGAAGTACCTGTACGGCGTTGTCCCGCGCGAAAGCCCGTCGGCCTGGCCTGCCGAGGCGCTCAAAGCCCAGGCGGTAGCGGCGCGCTCATACGCATACGGCGATGCCGAAGCCGGGCGCACGCTCTATTGCACGACCGCCTCTCAGGTCTACAACGGCTACGTAGGGCCGAAGGGTGGCGAGATGGCCGCGACCAACGCCGCAGTCGATGCGACGAAGGGCCAGGTCGTCTGCTTCGGTCCCGCGCAGACGGTAGTGAAGACGTACTTCTGCTCGGCCACTGGCGGGCGCACGGCCAACATCGAGGATGTCTGGCTCGCCTCGAGCGGCGTGCCGTACTACACGAGCGTGCCCGACGCCGACACGGACAGCCCCGACTACAAGTGGACGATGGATTCGCTCGGCACCGACGCGGTGAGCGCGAGCCTGCGTACGGCCCTGGGCGCAACCCTTTCGGCAGCATCACCGGCTTACGTCGACGGCATGCGGCTGGACCGCGCGGAGTCCGGTCATACGCGCTACGCGACGATCTACTGGAGCGACGGCTCTGTCTACAAGGTTCCGGGCGACCGCATCCGTACCGCACTCGACCTGAAGTCCACCAAGTTCACGGTGATGACGCGCGTTGAGAGCGGGCACGGTGCCGCCAAGCGCACGGCGTCATGGAAGAGACGCACCGCGGCCAAGTCGTGGGGCGGCGCGCACTACACATCCAAGAAGAAGGGCGCACGCTACACGCTGCGCTTCAAGGGAACGTCGGTTAAGTGGATCGGCTCCAAGCACGCCAACTCCGGACGCGCCGACGTGCTCCTAGACGGCAAGAAGGTCGCAACCGTGGACGGCTACGCGCAGAGTGCGGCGTACCGGCAGGTGATGTGGGCCTCAAGCGGGCTCAAGTCGGGTGATCACACGCTCGTGATCAAGGTCCGCGGGACCAAGCAGGCGGCATCGACAGGCACCTACGTGCGCGTTGACGCCTTCGAGCTGAAGGGTACGCCCGTGCGGTAGGCGCAGCGGGCACTCGCAGCGGCCGCTCGGCCGCGTGCGTGCCGCTAGTCGTTGACGGTAGTGACGGGCACCTTCTCGAGGTCCCAGTCCTTGCCAATCACCACGAGCACGTCGGAGTCGAAGCTGTACATGCCGCGACTCTGAACGAGCTTGGCTCCCGGGGGCAGCGCTGACGCGACGAGTTCGGCCGCAGCTGCGTCGGTCTTGTAGACCACGAGCGTCTTCTCGTAGACGAACTGGTTAGCGTTGCCGACCTCGACGACCTGATACCCGCGGGCCTTCAGGATCGACGAGCACTGCTTCGCGCAGCCCGACACGCCCCCACCGTTGCGGATGGTGAGCTTGATCTGCGACGGCTTCTTGGCGGGCGTCTCGGTAGGCGATGACTTGCTGCCCGACTTCGACGCCTTCGGCGTGCTGGTGCCCTCGAAGCTCTCGCCCGCTTCCATGCGGTCGATGAGCTTCTTCTTGTTGGCTTCATCGGTCCAGATGAACGGCGATCGCCACTCACCTGTGAGCGTGGCTGTCGAGACATTCTTGCTGCCTGCCGAAGACATCGCCTGCGCGGTCTTGATCATGTCGATGAGCGACATATCGGTGTGCACGTAAGGCGCTACCGATGAAACCACGCCTGGGAGCTTCGCGATGTTCTGGGTCTTGGCGACCTGGTCGGCAAGCGCCTTGAAGAACAGCTGCTGGTTCTTCATGCGCGAGAAGTCTTGGTCCTTGAACTGGTGACGGGCGCGGACGAAGGTGAGCGCGTGGGCGCCGTCCAGCAGCTGGTAGCCCGCATCGATTCTCGATGCCTTCTTGTTGTGGCTTGCAGCTTGGGGGTCACTGATCGCGACAGGCACGTCTATCCAGACGCCCCCGAGGGCGTTGACCGCCTTCTCGAAGCCGCGGAAGTCGACCTCCATGTAGTGGTTGATCTTCACGCCAGTAAGCTTCTTGACTGCAGAGATTGCGCCTTCAGGCCCGCCATAGGTGAACGCGGAGTTGATCTTGGCTGAGCCGTGCCCCTCGATGACCACGCGCGTATCGCGGGGAATCGAGAGCATCCAGACCCGCTTCGTCTTGGGGTCGATGCGCGTCAGGATCATCGTGTCGGTGCGGTACGACTCGCTCTTGCGCTTGTCGCCGCCGAGGATAAGCACGGTGTAAGGCTCCTGCGGCTCGGCCTTGGCCAGACTCGCAACGACCTTCTCTTCGCGCACTACCATCTTGGACTGCAGGCTACGCGCCCACAGAGCCGCCCCGGCAACGCCGGCGACGCACAACACGAGCACAACGATGCCGGCCACGATGGCGAACTGCCGCCAGCCGCGATTCCGGCGCTCCCTTTCGGCGGTAAGCCGGGCGGGGGCCTTCTGCAGGGTGTCGGGTCGACCGCTGCTGTCCTTGGGCACGCGCAGTCTCTCGCTCGAAGGAGAGCTCACCTTAGGCGTCCCAAGCGTGCGCATGCCGCTGCGCTCATGGCGCGCGGCCGATCCTGCGGAACGCTTCTGGCCGAAGGGGCCTCCGCCGTTTGCCGAGTGCTTGCCCATCTGTCTCCATCTACTTCGCAAGGCCGGGGCGGTTGTATCCAGCGCCGGCACGGTTCAGTCGTGTCGCCAAACAATCCCTCGCAAGAGCTTTCGGGAGTGCAAAGGCTACGCCACGCGCACCTTCGTGCGGCCGCGCGACAGCATGCTGTAACCGACCCGTTAGTCGAGGGTCAGTCCGCGCGAGCGGCGTAATAGGACAGTATAGCGCCGAAGGCGTGCCCGCGAGCGGACGCCTAGAGCTTCACCACAACATCACCATCGAAGCCCTTGAAGGCGTCGCGAGTGTCGAGGATGAGCTTGGCGTTTCCGGCAACAAGGTCGTAGTCGAGGACCTTGTGCCCGGTGATGAGCAGCACGACGTCGGCAGACGCGACCGTTTCGGCAGTGAGATCGCACGACGGCACGACGACGCCTCCCACGGAGAACTGCTCCACATACGGGTCGTGGTATACGAGGTCAGCTCCCTTGGCGAGGATGAGGTCCGCCGTCTTGATCGCAGGGCTCTCACGGATGTCGTCGATGTCGTTTTTGTAGGCGACACCGAGCATCAGGACCCGGCTCGCCGAAAGGGACTTGCCCCGCGTATTCAACGCGTCCATCAGGCGACGGACCACGTAGTAGGGCATGTTCGAGTTCACCTTGCCGGCGAGCTCGATGAACTCGGCTTGGAAGTCGTACTCGCGCGCCTTCCACGACAGGTAGTACGGATCGATGGGGATGCAGTGGCCGCCAAGGCCGGGACCAGGGTAGAACGGCATGAAGCCGAAGGGCTTGGTCTTGGCCGCTTCAACGACCTCCCACATGTCGACGCCCATGCGCTCGGAGAGCATCAGCAGCTCGTTGACGAGCGCGATGTTCACGCAGCGGAAGATGTTCTCAAGTAGCTTCGTCATCTCCGCGGTACGCGTCGACGAGACTGGAACGACGGAGTCGAGGAAGGCGCCGTACATCGCGCAAGCAGCTTCGGTGCAAGCCGGCGTGACTCCGCCGACGACCTTCGGCGTGTTCTTCGTCTGGTAGACGGGGTTGCCGGGGTCCACGCGCTCCGGCGAGAACGCGAGGTAGAAGTCGACGCCGACCTTTCGGCCGCCCGCCTCGAGGATCGGCATGATGACCTCTTCGGTCGTGCCGGGATAGGTGGTGGACTCGAGCGTGACGAGCGCGCCCGGCTTCAGGTGCGGTGCAATCGCCTCGGTCGCGGCCACCATGAAGCTGACGTCCGGCTCCTTGGTCTTGTCCAGCGGTGTGGGGACGCAGATCGCTACGGCATCGCACTCGGACACTCGCGAGAAGTCGCAGGTCGCATAGAGCAACCCGCGCTTCACGAGATCGGCAAGCTGCTCGGTTGGCACGTCGGGGATGTAGGACTCGCCGGCGTTGACGGCGTCGGCCTTGGGAGCCAAGACCTCAAAGCCCAGCACCCGGATTCCGGCACCGGCCATCTCAACAGCCAGCGGTAGGCCGACGTAGCCAAGACCCACCACACCGAACACGGCGCTGCCTTCGGCGATGCGCTCCTGCAGTCCCATAACTCTCCTCGTCAGACTAGAGCCGCACCGCTTGGGCAGCGACTACTTGATCGCGAACATGAGCTCCCCGGAGCACGCGAGCTCGCCCTCGACGCTGGCAGTCGCCTCGCCGAAACCGATCGGGCCACGCGTCTTGGTGATACGGCACTCGAGACGAACGGTGTCTCCCGGCACCACCTGACGCTTGAACCGCACCTTGTCGATGCCCGCGAAGAACGCGAGCTTGCCCTTGTTCGCATCGAGCGAGAGCAGGGCCACGGCACCGGCCTGAGCAAGCGCTTCGACGATCAGGACGCCCGGCATGACGGCGTACTCGGGAAAGTGCCCCGGTACCCAGAACATGTCATCGCGAACATCCAGATACCCGACTGCCGAAACACCCGGCTCGAACTCCTCGACGCGGTCGACGAGCAGGAACGGGTCGCGGTGCGGGATGATCGCCTCGATCGCGGTACGGTCGAGCATGTCGCCTCCTTGCGAGCTACGCGCCCGTCGAACTGTAGTCCGCGGGTTCGCAGCTTCTCTTGATATCGGCACCAAGCGCCGCCAACTTGTCTGTGAATCGCTCATAGCCGCGGTCTATGTGGTAGACGTCGCCGACTGAGGTCAGGCCTTCGGCCGCAAGGCCAGCGATCACGAGTGCCGCACCACCTCGCAGGTCGGGACTCTGCACCGGCGCGCCGGAGAGCCGCTCGACGCCCTTCACAAGAGCGTGATGCCCCTCGATGCGGATGTCTGCGCCCATTCGGCCGAGCTCGTCGGCGAGCATGAAGCGGTTCTCGAAGACGTTCTCCGTGATGATCGAGCCGCCGTCTGCGAGCGCCATCAGCGACATGAACTGCGCCTGCATGTCGGTGGGAAAGCCAGGGAACGGAAGCGTCTGGATGTCGACTGGCTTGGGGCGGCCAGCAAGGCTGATACGCACCCAGTCCTCGCCGGTCTCGAGCTCACAGCCGGCATCACGAAGCTTGTCGAGCACGATGCCGAGATGCTCGGGAGCGAAGCCACGCACCGTCACGGGGCCGTTGCACAGCGCGCCAGCCACGAGGAAGGTGCCCGCCTCGACGCGATCGCCTACGACGGCGTGCTCCGCCGGGTGCAGCTCGCTGACGCCCTCCACGCTGATGGTCGAGGAGCCGGCGCCGGTGATCCGAGCGCCCATCTTGTTGAGGAACTCGCACAGGTCGACGATCTCCGGCTCGCGCGCCGCGTTCTCGATGACGGTCGTCCCGTTGGCAACCACCGCTGCGGTGAGCAGATTCTCGGTCGCACCGACGCTTGGAAAGCCGAGGGTCACCTTCGCAGGCGTGAGCCCGTTCTTGGGCGCGACGGCGTGTATGTAGCCGTGGCCGAAGCTGATGGCGACGCCAAGCTTCTCCAGCCCGGATATGTGCATGTCGATCTTGCGTGAGCCGATGTTGCAGCCGCCCGGCATCGCCACGCGCGCCTCGCCGAAGCGCGCGACCAGCGGTCCCAGCACGGCGATCGACGCCCTCATCTTCACGACCAGTTCGTAGGGCGTCTCATAGCTCGTGATGTTGCTGGCGTCGATCTCGAGTGAGTGGTCCGCGCGCGTCACCACGGCGCCCAAGTGCGTGAGCACTTCGGCCATGATATCGACGTCGGCGATGTCGGGGACGTTGGTGATGCGCGTGGTTCCCGGAGCGAGCAGCGCGGCGGCCATGAGTTTGAGCGCGGAGTTCTTGGCACCTTCGACGCGTACGTCTCCGGACAGGCAGGTGCCGCCGCGAATGATGATGGATTCCATAACGCTCAGGATACCGCACGGGGCCGGCACACTAAGCGTGTACCGGCCCCGTGGATACTGTGCTGTTACGAAGCTTAGTGCTTCTTGTCAGCCGTCCTGATCTGCAGCTCGCACCAGTTCAGGTCGCGTTCGCACTCCGAACGCTCGTCTTCGGCGTCGCCGGGAAGCGCAGCGAGGCGCTCCTTGACGTGCTGCAGCGACTCGAGGGCACGTGCGCGGTCGATCTGGTTAGCTGCCACAGCAGCATCTGCCAGGACCAGCACCTTGTCCTCGTGAACCTGCACATAACCGCCGGAGACCGCGAAGATCTCCCAGTCGCTCGGGTTCGGACCCGTCTTGAGACGGACCTCGCCGGGCGCGAGAGTCGAGACGATCGGCGCGTGGAGCGGCAGGATGCCGATCTCACCCGACGTCGTCATGGCGACCACCATCTGCACCTCGTTGCTGTAGACGATGCGCTCGGGAGTGACCATCTCGCAAAGGAGAGTTCTGGCCATGGGTTTCCTTACGCCGTCGCCTTCATCTTCTCGGCAGCCTCGAGGGCTTCCTCGATCGTACCGACGTAGCGGAACGCCTGCTCCGGCACATCGTCGTGCTTGCCGGCAACGATCTCGGCGAAGCCGCGGATCGTGTCCTCGAGCTTGACGTACTTGCCGGTCATGCCCGTGAACTGCTCGGCCACGAAGAACGGCTGGCTCAGGAACTGCTCGATCTTGCGGGCACGCGAGACGGCGAGCTTGTCCTCTTCGGAGAGCTCGTCCATGCCGAGGATCGCGATGATGTCCTGGAGGTCCTTGTAGCGCTGGAGAACACCCTGGACGTCACGAGCGACCTTGTAGTGCTCCTCGCCGACGACCTCTGCCGAAAGGGCGCGCGAGGTCGATGCGAGCGGGTCAACCGCCGGGTACAGACCCTTTTCGGCGATACCACGCGAGAGAACCGTGGTGGCGTCGAGGTGGGTGAACGCGGTGGCCGGCGCCGGGTCGGTGAGGTCGTCGGCGGGAACGTAGATCGCCTGGACCGAGGTGACCGAACCGGTCTTGGTCGAGGTGATGCGCTCCTGCAGCTCGCCCATCTCCGTGGCCAGCGTCGGCTGGTAACCAACCGCCGAAGGCATACGGCCGAGGAGTGCGGAGACCTCAGAGCCCGCCTGAGTGAAGCGGAAGATGTTGTCCACGAAGAAGAGCACGTCCTGGCCCTGATCGCGGAAGTACTCGGCGGCGGTCAGACCGGAAAGGCCGACACGCAGACGCGCTCCGGGAGGCTCGTTCATCTGACCGTACACAAGCACGGTCTTGTTGATGACGCCCGACTCGCTCATCTCGTTGAACAGGTCGGTACCCTCACGGGTGCGCTCGCCGACGCCCGTGAACACGGAAGTACCACCGTGCGCGAGGGCGAGGTTGTTGATGAGCTCCATGATGACGACGGTCTTGCCGACGCCAGCGCCGCCGAAGAGGCCGGTCTTGCCGCCCTTGATGTAGGGCTCGAGCAGGTCGATGACCTTGATGCCGGTCTCGAAGATCTCCGTGTTCGACACGAGCTCTTCGTAGGCCGGAGCCTCACGGTGGATCGAGTAGTAGTCCTCAGCCTCAGGTGCCGGCTTGCCGTCGACGGGCTCGCCGATGACGTTGAGGATGCGGCCCAGGGTCGAGGGACCCACGGGCATCTTGATCGGAGCGCCGGTATCAATGGCGTCCAGGCCGCGCTGCAGGCCGTCGGTCGAGCTCATTGCGACCGCGCGAACCTGGTTGCCGACGAGGTGCTGCTGCACCTCGGCGATCAGGTTCACACGTCCGACCGGAGTCTCGACGTCGACCTTGAGCGCATTGAAGATCGCGGGGATCGAATCGGCCGGGAACTCGACGTCCAAGACCGGACCGACCACGCGAACGATGCGTCCCACGTTCATAGGTACGTCCTTTTCGAATCGTTCTGCCATCTAGTCCTCCAGAGCGGCCGCGCCACCGATGATCTCTGAGATCTCAGTGGTGATTGCCGTCTGTCGGGCCCGGTTGTAAGACCGGGTAAGGGTGGTGATCATCTCCGTCGCGTTGTCCGTCGCGGACTTCATGGCCTTGCGGCGAGCGCCGTGCTCGGCGGCCGCAGACTCCATGAGCGCGCGGAAGATGAGCGCCTCGACGTAGCTGGGAAGAAGATCACCCAGCACCTCTTCGGCGTCCGGCTCGAACTGGTACTCGGCGGTGACGTCTGCCGAAGCAGCGGCGTCCTCGAGCACGTTCGATGCGATCGGGAGCAGTTGGTGAAGCTCAGGAGACTGGTCTGCCACGTTCACAAAGCGGTTGAAGAGGATGACGACCTCGTCGATCTCGGCCTCGGCGTACGGCCGCATGACGTGGTTCGCGATCGACTTCGCGTGCTCGAACGTAGGCATGGCCGAGAACTCACGATAGACGGCCACAGGCTTGATGCCGCGGTACATGAAGTACGCAGCAGCCTTCTTGCCGACGGTGATGAGATCCACCTCGGCGCCTTCGGCCTGCTTCTCGCGCATGTAGTCCTCGGTAAGGCGAAGAATGTTGCTGTTGAACGCGCCGGCCTGACCGCGGTCTGAGACCACGGCGATGGCTACGACGCGACGGCGCTGGTCGCGAACCGCCAGCAGCGGGTGCGTGGCACCCTTGGCGTAGCGGGTCACGTTGCCAAGCAGCTCCATCATCGCGAGCGCATAGGGGCGCGCCGACTCGATGCGCTCCTGGGCGCGCTTGATCTTCGCCGTCGAGACCATCTCCATGGTACGGGTCACCTGTCGCGTGCTCTGCACGCTGGTGATCCGCTGCTTGATGTCTCGAAGGTTCGGCATCTGCTCGTCCCCTAGGCTTCGGCCGCGAACTGGGCCTTGAAGTCGGTCAGGGCCTTGGAGAGATCTTCGGCGATCTCGTCGGTGATCTTCTGCTCGCCGATGATCCCCTTGCCGATCTGAGGGTACGCGGACTCCACGAACTGCAGGAACTCGTCGCGGAAGCGCACGACATCTTCGGCGGGCACGTCGTCGAGGAAGCCCCTGGCTCCCGCGAAGATGGCCATGATCTGGCGCTCGACCGGCATCGGAGCGTAGCGGCCCTGCTTGAGGAGCTCGACCATGCGAGCACCACGGTTCAGGGTCTGCTGCGTTGCCTTGTCCAAGTCGGAGCCGAACTGAGCGAACGCCTGGAGCTCGCGGTAGGACGCGAGGTCGAGACGCAGCGTACCGGCAACCTGCTTCATGGCCTTGATCTGCGCGTCGCCACCGACTCGGGATACCGAGATACCGACGTTGACGGCCGGGCGGATGCCCTGGAAGAACAGGTCGGTCTGCAGGAAGATCTGGCCGTCGGTGATGGAGATGACGTTGGTCGGGATGTATGCCGACACGTCACCGGCCTGGGTCTCGATGACCGGCAGGGCCGTCAGCGAGCCGGCGCCGTTGGCGTCGGAGAGCTTGACTGCGCGCTCCAGCAGGCGGCTGTGCAGGTAGAAGACGTCGCCCGGGTAGGCTTCGCGGCCCGGCGGGCGGCGAAGCGTCAGCGACATCTGGCGGTAGGCGACGGCCTGCTTGGAGAGGTCGTCGTAGATGCACAGGACGTGGCCACCGGGATTGCTCTCGTTGGCCGGCTTGCCGTCGGCACCGTTGTACATGAAGTACTCGCCGATAGCGGCACCCGCCATCGGGGCGATGTACTGCAGCGGGGCCGCGTCAGACGCGTTGGCTGCCACGACGATCGTGTAATCCATCGCGTCGTACTGCTCGAGGGTCTTGACGAGTCCGGCAACCGTCGAGGCCTTCTGGCCGACGGCGACGTACACGCATACAACGCCCTTGCCCTTCTGGTTGATGATCGCGTCGACGGCAATAGCGGTCTTGCCGGTCTGGCGGTCACCAATGATGAGCTCGCGCTGGCCACGACCGATAGGAATCATCGCGTCGACAGCGATGATGCCAGTCTGCATCGGCTCGTGAACGTGCTTGCGCTCGATAACGCCCGGGGCGCGGAACTCGAGAGGACGATAGCCCTCTGCCTCGATCGGGCCCTTGCCGTCGATCGGCTCACCCAGCGGGTTGACGATGCGGCCGAGCATGCCCTTACCGGACGGCACCTGAACGACTCGACCAGTAGTGCGGACGGTGTCGTTCTCCTTGATGACCGAATACTCGCCCATCAGAACGGCGCCGACCTCGTGCTCGTCGAGGTTCAGTGCCATGCCGTAAACGGAGTGGCCGCCTTCACCAACGAACTCGAGGAGTTCGCCGGCCATTGCGCCCTTCAGGCCGTCGCAGCGAGCGATACCGTCACCAAGGGTGATAACAGTACCTACCTCGCGGACGTCGACCTCGGGCTTGAAGCTCTCAAGCTGGCGCTTGAGAACCGCGGAGATAGCGTTAGCGTCGATCTGGGTCACTTATGCCTCACCTCCCTGCGATGCGGTCGTGAGAGTGGCACGCATCGCGTCGAGCTGAGACGACAAGCTCCCGTCGAGCACGCGCCCGGCGACGTTGATGCGGACACCGCCGAGGATCGAACCGTCGACACGCTCGCGAAGCGAGACGGGACGGCCGAGCGCAGCGGCTAGTTTCTCGGTTAGCGATGCGCGCAGCGCATCGGTCAGCGCAACGGCGGTCGTCACTTCAGCGACGACGACGCCACGCTCTGCTTCGGCAACCTCGCCGAAGCGCTCTGCGATCAGTCCGAGCGAGCCACCGTGGCCCCGCTCGACGGCGACCGACGCGATTGCGACGGCCTCAGGAGCGACCTTGCCGGCGAAGATCTCGGCCATGACGGCACGCTTCTTCTCGGCAGGCAGCGCCTGGTCGGCGAGGGCATCGCGGAGCTCCACGCTGCCACGAACGGCTTCGACGATCGCGTGGAAGCCGGCGTCGACAGCATCGACGTCACCGGCAGCGTTCGCGAGGTCGAAGAGCGCCCGGGCGTAGGTCCCGATGTACTCGCTAGTTGTCATTAAGGCCGCCCACCTCGGACATGTACTGCTCGATCAGGCGCGCGTGCTCCTCGGCGGAGAGCTTCTCACCGATGAGCTTGCCCGCAACTGCGACCGACAGCTCGGCGACCTGAGCCTGCAGCTCGGCAGCGGCTGCCTTGCGCTCGGACTCCATGACGTCATGCGCCTTGGCGACGATGCCTGCGGCCTCTTCGTTGGCCTTGGCGACGATCTCGTCCTTCATGGCGTCGGCGACCTTGCGGCCCTGCTCGATGACCTTGGCGGCTTCGCCACGAGCTTCGGCCATCTGAGCCTTGTACTCCTCAAGCATGCGCTCGGCCTCGACCTTGGTCTCCTCAGCGGCGACCAGCGAGCCTTTGATGCGCTCAGCGCGCTCGTCGAGCATCTTGATGATGGACGGCAGAGCGAACTTGTAGAGCAGGAAGAACAGGATTGCGAACGCGAGCCACGTGGGCCAGATGTTCGCGGGATCCGGGTAGACGGATCCTAGGAGCTTCTGAAGGCCGCCGCCTGCGGCTTCGCCACCCTCAGATGCGTATGCGATTCCAGTAAACAACACGACTTACCTCCGTCCTCGTCTAATGGTGGGCTTAGCCCATCAGGAACGTGAGGACGAAACCGAGCAGCGCGAGAGCCTCGGTGAACGCGATGGCGATGAACATCGTCGTCTGGAGACGACCAGCCATCTCAGGCTGGCGAGCCATGGCCTCGACGGCCTTGCCACCGATGATGCCGATGCCCAGGCCCGGGCCGATGGCAGCGAAACCGTAAGCGATGCCCTTACCGATAGCGATGAGACCTGCTTCCACTGCATTTCCTCCTTTTAACCTTCTACGCCTGACTTCAGGCACAGACTCCGTATGGACAAGCGTCGCTGGATGGACGCTCGATTCCCGTGACTAGTGATCCCCGGCGTGCTCCGAGCTCTGGATGTAGACCGCGGTGAGGATCGTGAACACATACGCCTGGATGAAGGCGACGAACAGCTCGAACGCATACATGATGACCAGGAACAGGATCGAGACGGCGCCAACGGCGACGCCACCGATGCTGAACTGAAGCGCAGGCTGCACGAGCGGCCAGAAGAGCATGACGAACGCCGAGAAGATGCCGAGCACGATGTGACCGGCGTACATGTTGGCGAAAAGTCGGACCGACAGCGTGAGCGGGCGAATCAGAAACGTCGAGATGAACTCCAGCAAGAACAGGAAGCCACCAAGAATGAGACGACCCGCGAGGGGCATCTCACGAACGCCTGACGGGATCAGGCTCTTGAAGTAGCCGACAAAACCGTTCTTCTTGAAGCCGATGACCACGAACACGATCCAGGTGATGAGCGCGAGCGCGACGGTGCCGCCCATGCTGCCGGCAAAGGACTTGCCGCCCGGGATCAGGCCGAACATGTTCGAGATCAGGATCAGGAAGAACATCGTGGCGAGCAGCGGCACGTACTTCGGGCCGTCCTTCTCGCCGATGACGTCAGACGCCATCTCCCGAATGAACTCGACACCGAACTCGACCATGCCCATGAAGCGGCCGGCCGGCGCCAGTTCGGACGGGTTGCCGCTGGTCTCGGTAGCGGCAAGCCGCTTCTTCGCGACGTTGGAAGCGACCAAGAACATAACGGCCACTGCTACGAACGCGATGATGAGCCACGACGTGTAGTTCGTGAGCACCGCAGGGCCGGCTAGCGCGCCCTCATGGTGCATGTTGTCGAACGGGAGTACGGAAAGCTCATGCAGTAGCTCCGCGATCTTTTCGGACAACAACTCCTGAAACTCCACTCGACTTACTCCCTCCTACTACTGACGCGCGCCGACGTGCGGGCGCCTCTTCAGGACACCCGCATAACGCACGAGTTCAACCCCGTACAGAACCAAGAAGCCGCCCGCGAGTGAGAGCGCGAACGGCTTGAAACCAGAAGGAATGAAACGCTTGTAGGCCCAAAGAGCCCCGGTCATCACAACGAGACGCCCAAAGAGCGAAATCGCTGCGATCACCATGCCCTCCATCGCCGCATCGGGCTGGATGCGCTTGAAGCTCGCCCGGGAAACGAAGAGAAGCCCTGTCGCGAGCAGGAGGCCCAAGACCACAGCTACGAACGGGTTACTCATCAGCTGAATATATGCAGGGGCCGAACTCAGCGGAGATCTCCTCGTTGCACGCCTCGAACAAAGCCCTCCGAGGCAGTTGATTAGCGACACCGTCCCCGACGAAATGCGCCCGCTCGGGACCACTCGAAGACCGTTTCCGGCCACGTCCGAAGTGCCGCCTCCCGGAACGCGCGAACATCGTAACGGAACCGTTAATGCCGGGCAAGGAAACGAACGTGTTTTTGGCAGGATTGATTGGCGAAATGGCGAAAAACGAGAGTTAACGCCCAAACGCCCGCCGCGTGTGCGGATGCGGCTCTCCGAACTCCCGCTCAGGCCTCGTCTTCGTGCTGCCCCACGGCCTCGAACAAGCCGAGCC
>DASRYH010000060.1:0-2159 GCA_035687245.1 Coriobacteriia bacterium | reverse complement strand
TGGGCATGGTCGGGCGCTATGCGCTCGGCCCTATGATTCGGCGAACGGCAGAAAGCCGAGCAGCTCCTCTTCGACATCACTGAAGCTCCGCCCTTCGAGGGCCGCGATTCGCGTGACGTCGTCGGCCTCGGGGCGTGCAATGCCGGCTCCGAGCTTGTAGCGCACGATGCCGTAGGGTGTCTCGACGCTCCTCTGCTCGCGCGATGCGATCAGGCGCTCGAGGTCGCGGCGGCGAATGCCAAGCGTCCCGGTGAGAGATACGACGCGCTGGGCGAAGTGCTCCGCGCGCTCGAGATCCGCAAGCACAGACAGCGTGTAGGCGCTGCGTCCCTTCTTCATGACGATCGGCGAGGTCCACGCGTCGAGCGCGCCTTCGGCGAGCAGCTGCTCGACTGTGAAGGCCGCTGCCTCGGGCGAGAGGTGGTCGATGTTGGTCTCGAGCAGCGTCACGATCTCGGGCTCTAGCTGCGGCGCGACTGCGACCGGCGTACCGATGACGAGACGGCAGATGTTGGGCGATCCGATGTCGCGAGTGCCCGCGCCGTAGCCGACGAGATGGGGCAGCATCGCTGGCCAGCCTCCGAAGCGGCTCGCGCACGCGCGAACGAGCGCCGCCCCGGTAGGGGTGGTGAGCTCGCCTGGCGCGCTACCGTCAGGCAGCACGGGACCTGGGATCGTGGGCAGGCCAACCAGAATCGCCGCGGTCGCGGGCGCCGGGACGGGGAGAACGCCGTGCGAGGTGTCCACGAATCCGCCGCCAACTGCGATGGGAGAGACGACCAGATCGGTGATTCCCAGTGCGTACATTCCTAGGCACACGCCGACGACGTCCATGATCGAGTCGACAGCGCCCACCTCGTGGAAGTGGACCGAGTCGACGTCGGTGTCGTGTGCAAGTGCTTCCGCGCGAGCAAGCTCACCGAAGGCCTCCATCGCGCGTTCGCGAACGTGCTCAGGCAGCGATGCGCTCGCCAGCATCTCGCGAATCGTCGCCCACGTGCGGGAGTGGGGCTCATCGCTCACCTCGACGCGCACGCTTGTGGCGCCGATTCCCCGGGAGTGCACGCGATCGGCAACGACGCGCCCTTCGGGCGCAAGCTCGTCGAGCACCGCCTGCAGGTGCTCGACGGTGAACGCGCCCTGTGCGCCCGCGTCGAGCAGCGCGCCAAGGAACTTGTCGCCGGAGACGCCCGTGGAGCAGTCGAGATAGGCGATCATCAGGCGTCCGATTCGGCTGCGGGAAGCCAGCCCGGAGAGTTGATGCGGCTCGCGAGTACCGCCGCGCCGTAACCGTTGTCGATGTTCATGACGCCGATGCCGCCAGCACACGAGTTGAGCATCGTGAGCAGCGCGGATACTCCGCCGAAGTTGGCGCCGTAGCCCACGCTGGTGGGTACCGCCACCACGGGAACGTCCACCAGACCCGCGACGACTGAAGGCAGAGCGCCCTCCATACCGGCCACCGCTATCACGACGCGCGCCGACCGCAGTAGTTCGGCCTGCGAGAGCACGCGATGTACGCCGGCGACGCCAACGTCAAACAGCCGAGTCACTCTGCAGCCCATGATCTCGGCGCAGGCTGCGGCCTCTTCGGCAACGGGCACATCAGCGGTACCCCCGCTGGCCACAACGACGTGACCTCTCGTGGGACGCTCTGCGCGGCGGTCCACGACGATGAGCTTGGGCGTCTCGAGCCAGCGCGCGTCTTCGATCTTGCGGGCGACCGCTTGGAAGTGCTCGGGCGTGGCCCGCGTAGCGAGCAGCACGTCGCTTCGGTCGAGGATCTCGCGCGCGACGGAGGCCACCTGCTCAGGCGTCTTGCCCTGGCAGAACACGACCTCCGCGAAGCCGCAGCGCAGCGCGCGATGGTGGTCGACGCGGGCCTCGGGATGACCCGTCTCACCGGTCACCGTAGCGAAGGGGTCGACCGCGAAAGAGGCGAGCGCATCCTCAATGCTCGTTTCACCAGCGGCGACCGCCGCCAGCAGGGAGGATATCTGAGAACGGTCCATTTCAAATCCTTGTGTTCAAGGCCCTATCGGCCGATGAAAGAGTGGAGGAGTTCCGCGAAGTCTCTTGTACCACGAAAAACACTCGGCACCGGCGCCGAGCGGAATGGCAGACTCGCGGCGCATCAGTGAGATGAGCGGCAAGCTGAA
>DASRYH010000059.1:0-22058 GCA_035687245.1 Coriobacteriia bacterium | reverse complement strand
AGGCGCTCTGAGACCGCACTCTCGTCGCGGAAGAGCGAGTCGCGAGAGTCACGCGACACCGCCGAAGACTCCTCAAGCGCCTCGAGTTCGGCGACGTACTTCACGATTGCGGCGCTGTGCTCGTCGATGAGCGGGCGGTCCCTGGAGGTGCGCTCGAGAATCGTGGCGACACGAGCCGCCACGCCCTCCATCTCGGCGTCCAGGCCCGTAAGCTGCTGCTCGATGCGCCCAACATCCTCGAGCAGCGCGTCGTGCTCGCCGCGCTGGGCGGCGACCTTCTGCGAGAGCTCGAGCGCGTCCTGCTGCGCGAGCGAAAGCGCCTCTTCGGACTCGGCAGCAGATGACTCAGCCTCGCCGACCTGCGCGGTGAATGCCACGATCTCGTCGGCGAGCTCGTTGATGCGGCGCTTGCGCACCAGCACGCCCTCGGTGTCGGCGACCTGCACGCCCAGTGTGAGCTTACCGTTCGGCCACACGACTGCGCCTTCGCGCGTCGCAAAGCGGGCGCCCGACTTGTCGGCGGCTGACGCTTTGAGCGCCTCGTCGATGTTGTCGACCAGGTAGACGTCGCCGAGGAGGGCCTCCATCGCTGCGGCGGTGCCGGTGGCGCACTCCAGCAGGTCGAACAGGCGCGTGCCCGTCTTCGGCGTGCCGGTGATGTGGTTGCGCATGCCCGATAGCGGCACAAGCGCGATCTCGCCCTGCGCCTCTGCCGAAAGCCTGGCAGCGATCGCAGCGGCCGACTTCGCGTCGTCCACCATCAGGGCGAACAGGTCCGCGCCCAGAAGGCGCTCCGTCAGTGCCTCGTACTCCTCAGGAGCGCGCACGGCTTCAGCCACCGGGCCACGGAAGCCCGGAAGCTCTGCCTCGCGGCTGATCGCATATGCGAGCGCGGGTGCAGCAGCTGCAAACGCGCGGTCGACTTCTTCGAGGCCGCGCATCTCGGCGCGGGCTGCCGTAAGCGACTCGCGGCGGGCCTCAAGTTCGCGGCGACGGGAGTCCAGCACGCGGACGCGCTTGTCCACGTCGGAGTCTGCGAGCGCGAGGTCGCGCTTCAGGCGGTTGAGCTGCGCCTCGAGGGTCTCAAGCCGGCTGCGACGAGCCGAAAGCGTGGATGACGCATTCTGGCGCTGCTCGCGAATCTGTTCGCTACGTGAGTCCAGCAGCTCCTGCTCGAGCGTGGCCGATGACAGCAGCTGCTCGGCCTTAGAGAGCGCTTCGCGGTGGTCTTCGAGCACCTTGCGAGCGCGGCGGGTCTCAGACGCGATCCGTGCGAGATCTTCGTCGGCGGCGATGCGCGCCTTGCGGCTCGCTTCGGCGTCGCGGCGCAACTCGCCCAGCTGGCCGTAGAGCGCCTTCAGGCGGCCGTCGGTCTCCACACGCTCGGCAGCCAGGCGATCGAGCTCGCCGGTGCGCGTGGCGCTGCGGGTCTCGGACTGGTGCAGCTTGGCGCGCAGATCCGACAGGCGGCCGACGAGGTTCTTGCCCTTCTCCTCGAGCAGCAGCAGGCCGGCATCCAAGCGCTCCAGAATCGACTGCATCCGTCGGCGCTGCTCGGAGAGGTCGCCAACGAACAGGCCCTTCTCCTCCAGCAGCGACTGGAACTTCTCGAGCTCGCCTTCCTTCTCGGCGAGCTGGTAGCGCGCGAGGTCGACCTCGGCGTCCGCTTCCTTCTCGCGCTTGGCGATCTCGTCCCACGAACCGCGCAGCTGCCGAAGGTCATCGACTGCGAGCGCCACGTCGAGGTCGCGCAGCTGTCCGATGATCTCGGAGTGCGTGGCTGCGCGATCGGCCTGGCGCTGCAGCGGGCGCAGCTGACGGTCGATCTCGGTGGTGATGTCTTTGACGCGCTCGAGATGGGCGTCGAGGCCCGAGAGCTTGCGCAGCGCGCGTTCCTTGCGCTTCTTGTGCTTGAGTACGCCGGCAGCCTCTTCGATGAGCGTGCGCCGGTCTTCAGGTCGCGAGTTCAGAACCTCGTCGAGACGGCCCTGGCCGATGATCGAGTGAGTGTCGCGGCCCAAACCTGAGTCGTGTAGCAGGTCTTGGATGTCCATGAGGCGCGCGGGCGTCTGGTTGATGAGGTACTCGCTCTCACCAGAGCGGTACATGCGCCGCGAGATCGTGACCTCGGTGAACTCGAGCGGCAGCGTACCGTCGGTGTTGTCGAGCACGAGGTCCACTTCGGCAACGCCAACGGCCTGCCTTGCCGAAGAGCCCGCGAAGATGACGTCTTCCATGGCCTGGCCACGCAGCGTCTTGGCGCTCTGCTCGCCAAGTACCCACAGGACGGCGTCGGAGATGTTGGACTTGCCGGAGCCGTTCGGGCCCACGACGACGGTGACACCCGGTTCCAGGGAGAGAACACCTCGGTCAGCGAAGGACTTGAAGCCCTTGAGTATGAGTGACTTGAGGTACACGAACTCCCTTAGAAAACGCAGGTCGAAGGCGGCGTCTTGCCGCCCATTTCGGCGTCGGTCAGTTTAGCACACGCACGAGGGGCGAAGACCTACTTCGCGCCCTTCTCAAGGGCCGCGAGCGCCGCTTCGGCAGCGGCCGCTTCCGCCTCACGCTTCGAGCGTCCCGAACCGGTTCCCGCGAGCTCCTCGTTGACCAGAACTTCGGCGGTGAACGTACGCTCGTGCGGTGGCCCTTCGTGACTGGCGATGCGGTAGTGCACCGACCCGGCGGCTGCCTGCACGAGCTCCTGCAACACCGACTTCGGGTTGGCGGGCGAGGCGGCGGCATCCACATCGATGTGCGGCCCGAGCGTGCGAAGCACCCACGCCCGCGCCACCTCTACCCCTCCGTCGAGATAGAGCGCAGCGGTCACGGCCTCGTAGATGTCCTCGAGCGCGGAGGTGCGGCCTCGCATCCCCGAGCGCATCTCGCTCTCGCCGAAGAGCAGCGCGTCTTCAAGCCCGCTGTCTTTGGCCACGACCGAGAGAACAGATCCTGCCACCAGCGAGATCCTGATGCGAGTCATGCCGCCTTCATCGAGATGCGGGAATCGCCGGTAGACCTCTTCGGCGATGACAAGGCCGAGCACCGAGTCGCCCAGAAACTCCAAGCGCTCGAAGGACTCGGCGATGTTGCTCTCCACGGCCGACGGGTGTGTGACGGAACGTAGCGCAAGATCGCGATCGCCGAAGGTGTGGCCTGTGGCCGCCTCGACGATGCGAACGCGCTCGTCTGCGCCGAGCTGCGGTGTCTTGGGCACGTCTGTTGACCTTAGATGCGAGTGAAGATGAGCGTTGCGTTGTGCCCACCGAAGCCGAAGGAGTTACTCATGACGGCCTTCATATCGACACTGCGCGCCGTGAGAGGCACGTAGTCGAGGTCGCACTCCGGGTCCGGGTCGGTGAGGTTGATGGTCGGCGGTACGATGCCGGTCTCCAGCGCCCGCACGCACGCGACGGCTTCGGCAGCTCCTGCGCCACCCAGCATGTGGCCCATCATCGACTTCGTGCTCGAGACGAGCGGAGCATCACTGCCGAAGACCTTCTTGATAGCGTTGGTCTCGGCCAAGTCGCCCACCGGCGTCGAGGTGCCGTGCGCATTGATGTAGTCGATATCGCTCGGAGCGAGATCGGCCTTGGCGAGCGCGGCTTCCATCGAACGCATCGCACCGGAACCGTCAGGCGCCGGAGCGGTGATGTGGTAGGCGTCAGCAGACGCGCCGTAGCCGATGAGCTCGGCGCGGATGTTCGCCCCGCGGGCCTTGGCGTGCTCGTACTCCTCGAGCACTAGCAGCGCGCCACCTTCGGCGATGACGAAGCCGTCACGCGACAGCGTCCACGGGCGCGAGGCGCCCTGGGGGTCATCGTTGCGATTCGAGAGCGCACGCGACGCGCAGAAGCCCGCCACGCCCAGCGGCGTAACGCCCGCATCGAAGCCACCGGCCACCACCACGTCGGCATCCCCGCGGCGAATGACCTCGAAGGCCTCGCCAAGCGAGTGGTTACCGGTAGCGCACGCCGAGACCGGCGCGTAGTTGATGCCCTTGAGGTTGTGCCGAATCGAGACCTGACCAGCGGCCAAGTCGACGATCATCATCGGTACGAGAAACGGGCTGATGCGCGAAGGTCCGCGCTCGAGCAGTACCTGAGTCTGCTCCTCCATGGTGCCCAGACCACCGATGCCCGAGCCGATGATGCAACCGGCACGCGGCGCGAGGTCCTCTGAGACCTCTTCGAGTCCCGCGCTCTTCATGACCTCTTCGGCAGCGACCATCGCGAACTGCTGGAAGCGCGCCATGCGGCGCAGTTCCTTCTTGTCCACAACAGCCGTGGGATCGAAGTCCTTGATGTAGCCGCCGAACTTGGTCGGGTAGTCGGTGGTATCGAAGTGCTCGATGACCGAGATGCCCGAACGCCCGTTGATAAGCGAGTCCCACATCGCATCGGCGCCAACTCCCGTGCAGGTGACCGCGCTGATACCGGTTACGACAACGCGTCTCATCTAGCCCTCCCCCTGCGCTTCGCGCCACTCGGCGACGAGTCGCTTCATCAGGTCAGCCACGCGCGGCACGTCGTGGATTCGAGCGGCTGCCGAACCGGCGAAGACGAGCCCCTGCTCGACGTCACCACCCTGCGACATCTCGAGCTCCTTCATGATGCAGTACTCCTTGTGGCACTCCTTGAGGCACGCCTCGCACCTCTTGATCGGCGGGTAGTCGCCCCGCTGAGTGCGCTCCCAGAACGGGTTCTTCAGCGCGCGCCCCGGCAAGCCCACGGGGCTCTTCACGAGAACGACCTCGTCAGGAGTGGCGTCGACGTACATCTGCTTGAAGGCCTCGGGCGCCGAAGACTCGACGGTCGCGGCGAAGCGCGAGCCCATCTGCACGCCAGCGGCACCCATCTCGAGCACCTCGGAGATGTCCTTGCCAGTAACCACGCCGCCAGCGGCGATGACCGGGATCGAGACGGCCGCGAGGATCTCAGGTAGCAGCTCGCGCATCGGAATGTCGGTGCCCAGATGTCCGCCGGCCTCGTAGCCCTCCACGACGACGGCCGCCGCGCCGAACCTTTCGGCAAGCTTGGCAACGCGCGCAGAGCCCACGATCGGCACTACAGGCACGTTGAACTCCTTGCCCCAGGCGAAGACGTCGCGCGAGAAGCCGGCGCCTGCGATCACCATGTCGATGCCCTCGGCCATCGCGGCCTGCACGAGCTCTTTGAACTTGCGGACGGCCACCATGATGTTGACGCCAACGACGCCGTTGGTGGCTGCGCGCGCCGCCCGGATCTCGGCGACCAGCTCGTCTACCGACAGACCACTGCCAGCGATGACACCGATGCCACCGCCTTCAGCGACTGCCGCTGCGAGCGGAGCCAACGAGATGCGGACCGCCATGCCACCCTGAACGATGGGAAGCCGCGCGGTGTGCTGTCCAATGGTGAGAGTAGGCATTTCCACTGGGGTGAACCCTTTCGTAGGTATGAGCGTACGGCCCGAGAGCTGCACCAATGGCGTCTTCGGGCCGTACGCGCAGAGTTCATCGTTTTAGTTGGCCTCGATGAAGGCGACCGCGTCACCGACGGTCTTGATGTTCTCGGCCTCCTCATCAGGGATGGAGATGCCGAACTCCTCCTCGAGCGCCATCACGAGCTCGACGATGTCGAGCGAGTCCGCGCCAAGGTCGTCGACGAACGAGGCGTCCTCATTCACGTCGGCTTCATCAGCGTTGAGCTGCTCAACGATCACAGCGCTGACCTTCTCCAGAATCTCATCACGCTCCATATCTACACCTCCCTCCCCTTCACGGGTCGTAGCGTCACAAACGGGCACGCGGCCCGTGAAAGCACCTACTGAAACGTCATGCCGCCGTCCACGGCCAGCGTCTGGCCGGTGACGTAGGATGCATCTTCGCTCGCAAGGAACGCAACCGCCTTGGCGACATCGGTCACGCTGCCGAAGGCCCCCATCGCGATCTGGCTGCGAGCGGCCTCGCGGACGTTCTCCGACAGTTTGCCAGTCATGTCCGTCTCAATGAAGCCCGGAGCGACAGCATTTACGCGCACTCCGCGTGTGGCAAGCTCGCGCGCCACGCTCTTGGTGACTCCGATGACGCCCGCCTTAGCCGCAGCGTAGTTCGCCTGACCGGCGTTGCCTACCAGCCCCACGACCGACGTGACGTTCACGATCGAGCCGCTGCGCTGCTTCATCATCACTTTGCCGGCAGCGCGGGTGAGGTAGAAGACCGCCGAGAGGTTGGTGTCGATGACCGCCTGCCAGTCCTCATCGCTCATGCGAATGGCAAGGCCGTCGCGAGTGATGCCCGCGTTGTTTACGAGGATGTCGAGCGAGCCGAGCTCCTCGATCGTCTTGGCCACGAGTGCGTCGCAGGTCGCTGAGTCGCTCACATCGCCCTGCAGAGCGACCGCGCAACCACCTGCGTCCACGATGCTGCTCACCACAGCGGCCGCCGCGTCAGCCGAGCCCGCGTAGTTCACGGCCACGGCAGCTCCGCGCGCCGCAAGCTCGAGCGCTATGCCCGCGCCGATGCCTCGCGACGCGCCTGTGACCAGCGCGGCCTTTCCAGAGAGATCTCCCACTACAGGACCTCCTCGAGGATCTGCTCGATGCCAACGGCATCTGCCGAGAGTGCGGTGACGCCATCGATACGCTTGGCGAGCCCGGTGAGAACTGCGCCGGGGCCAGCTTCGATGACGTGGGTGATTCCGTCGGCGACAAACGCCTGCATCGTCTCGGTCCAGCGCACGGGGCTCGTGATCTGGGCCATCAGGCGCTCGCGGATGACTTCAGCGTCGGTCGCCGCTGACGCGGCGGTGTTCTGGTAGACAGGAATGAGCGCATCGCCGAACTCAGCCTGCGCAACGATCGCTGAGAAGCCTTCGGCAGCCGCCGCCATCAGCGGCGAGTGGAAGGCGCCTGCAACGGCCAGGGGCACGACGCGGCGGGCACCAGCCTCGGCCAGCGCGTTCGCGGCTTCCGCGACGGCCTCCGTCGTGCCCGAGATGACAACCTGGCCCGCGGAGTTGTCGTTGGCGACCCATACGCCGTCGAGACCCTCGATGGCCGCAGCGATAGCGGCGCCGTCCATGCCGATGACGGCAGACATCGACCCCGAAGTCGTGGCCACAGCCGCAGCCATCAGACGGCTGCGCTCGACGACGAGCTCGAGGCCCGCTTCTACCGAGTAGACGTCGGCGACGGCCAAGGCCGCCAGCTCACCCAAGGAGTGCCCGGCAACAGCCACCGGATCGATTCCGCTAGCGAGCAGGCCCGTGCCCCACGCCCAGTCGGCGAGATAGAGCAACGGCTGCGCGATGCGCGTGTCGGCGAGCTCTTCAGCGCTCCCCTCGCGGGCGAGCTTGCGAAGCGGCATGCCAGTAAGCGCCTCGGCGGCGTCGAGCAGGCGGTCCAGATCGTCGTTCTCAGGGCAACCGTCCAGCATCCCTGCCTGCTGCGAACCCTGCCCCGGAAAGACGAGGGCGACCTTGCGGTTCATCTCAGACACTCATACCTCCGAGTCGCGCAAGGACGGTCTCTGCCTCACCGATCATCTCGGAAACGATGTCGGCGGCCGGCTGGATGGCGCAGACCATCGCGGCGGCCTGACCGGCCATCAGCGAACCCATGTCGGTGTCGCCCTGACGCATCGCAAGCGCAAGCTTGCCGGCGCCGAGCTCCTCGATGGCTTCGGGGTTGTTGTCGCGGTCGAGCTCCATGATCTGCTTCGCGAGCTTGTTCTTGAGTACGCGCACCGGGTGGCCGGTCGAGCGGCCGGTAACCACGGTGTCGCGGTCCTTGGCTTTGATGACCTGCGCCTTCACGTCCGGGTGGATGGTGCACTCGGTGGCGCACATGAAGCGCGTACCCACCTGCACGCCTTCGGCACCCAGCGCGAACGCTGCGGCGATTCCACGACCATCGGCAATGCCGCCGGCAGCGACGATGGGCACCGAAACGGCGTCGACGAGCTGCGGGATGAGCACCATCGTGGTGAGCTCGCCGATGTGGCCCCCGGCCTCCATACCCTCGCCGATGATGGCGTCGGCACCGATAGACTCGAGGCGCTTGGCAAGCGCGGTGGACGGCGCGATAGGCAGGACGTGGATGCCCTGCTCCTTGAGCGCGTCCATGTACTTGCCGGGGTTGCCCGCACCGGTCGTCACCACAGGAACGTGCTCGTCGAGCACGAGCTGCACGAGCTCGTCGATGTGCGGCGTGAGAAGCATCAGGTTCACGCCGAAAGGCTTGTCTGTGAGCGCCTTGGCGTTACGGATCTGCTCGCGGAGCAGGTCGGTCGGCATATGACCGGCGCCGATGATGCCCAGACCGCCCGCGTTGCTGACAGCGCCGGCGAGTTCAGCAGTTGCTGTCCACGCCATGCCGCCTTGGATGATCGGGTACTCGATGCCCAGAATCTTGGTGATGCGGGTGCGGAGTGCCATGAAGCTAGTCCCTCTCGTTGTATGCGGGAAGCGTCCAGCGGACTACCGCAGCGCCCCACGTAAGACCCGCGCCAAAACCCACCAGCGCAAGCAGATTGCCGGGCGAAAGTTGCCCGCTAGTATACAGGTCGTCTAGTGCCAGAGGTATCGAGGCCGCCGACGTGTTTCCCTTCTTGTCGAGCCCGATGTAGACACGCGAATCATCGATGCCCAAACGCTCGTCGACGGTGTCGATGATGCGCTTGTTGGCCTGGTGCGGAACAAGCCACGTGAGGTCGTCCACCGTGTAGCCGGAGGCCGCCAGCGCCTCGAGCGTGGAGCTCGGGATGACCTTGATGGCGAAGCGGTAGACGTCGTTGCCCAGCATCTTCACGTACTGGTCGCCGGCGGCCACGGTCTCAGCGGTAGCGGGATGTGCCGCGCCGCCTGCAGGGATGATGAGCGCATCGCCCTGCGAGCCGTCGGCGCCAAGCACTACCGACTCGACGCCCGGTTCGTCGCCAGCCTTGAGTACGACAGCGCCGGCGCCGTCGCCGAAGAGCACGCACGTGCCGCGGTCCGAGAAGTCGATGTGGCGTGTGAGTGCCTCAGCGCCGATCACAAGCACGGTGTCAGCGCGACCCGCCTCGATGGCGGATGCGGCAGCATGTAGCGCGTAGACGAAGCTGGAACACGCCGCGAGCGTATCGAGTGCCGGACAGGTCAGGCCGAGCTTGGCCTGCGTCTGGCACGCCGTGGAAGGCAGGATGTAGTCGGGGCTCGTGGTGCCCAGATAGAGCAAGTCGATCTCATCGCCCGACACACCCGCGCGATCCATCGCGATTCGCGCGGCGCGCGCGGCGAGATCGGAAGTCGTCTCCCCTTCGGCCACTACGCGGCGCTCACGGATGCCGGTGCGCGAGGTGATCCACTCGTCGCTCGTGTCCACGAGCTTCTCGAGGTCGGCGTTGGTCATGATCCGCTCAGGCAGATACGAGCCAACTCCGACGATCTGGGCGTAGCGTTTCATCACGGTCGCCGTGTCCCTATCTGTAGTCGTGACGTGCCTTGGAGTATGCGGCAGAGTCGCATAACAAAGACAGTCTGAGAAGTCACTCGGATGCGATGCTTTCGGCGATGCGCGCGGTGAGCCCGCCGCGGACCGCTCGGGCCGCCACCAAGATGCCGTTACACACCGCTGTCGCCTTCGAAGATCCGTGGGCGATGATGCAGACGCCGTTCACGCCCAGCAGCGGCGCCCCGCCATAGGTATCCGGGTCGAGGCGCTCCTTGAGCTTGTTGAGCGACGGCTTGAGGACGGCCGCGGCAAGGGTGTTGATCACCGAAGACGTCATCGCTTCCTTCATCTGCGAAAGCAGCGTCTTGCTCGTGCCTTCGAGCAGCTTCAGGGCGACGTTGCCGGTGAAGCCGTCGGTCACGATGACGTCGGCCTCGCCCGAGGTAACGTCGCGCCCCTCGATGTTGCCGATGAAGCCCTCGACGTGCTCGGCGATGGCTGCGTGTGCGTCCTGAGCGAGCTGGCTGCCCTTCGTGGGCTCCTCGCCGATGTTGAGCAGCCCGATACGCGGCTTCTCGACACCAAGGACCACGCGAGCGTACTCAGCGCCCATCTGCGCGAACTGCACGAGGTACTCGGGCTTGCAGTCCGCATTGGCACCCACGTCCAACAGGACGGCAGGCTCGCAGGCGGTAGGCAACACCGTCGCGATTGCAGGGCGCTGCACGCCCTTGATGCGGCCCATGACGATCGTCGCCGCCGCCATCGCCGCACCCGTAGAGCCCGCGCTGAAGAACGCGTCGGCTTCACCTTCGCGCACAAGGCGGCAGCCGACGACGATCGAGGAGTCCTTCTTGGAGCGCACGGCGGTGGCCGGATGCTCGTCCATCGCGATGATCTCGGTCGTCGCGTGTGCAGACACACGGCCCGGATGCGAGGCGGCGAACGGCTCCACCACGTCGGCGGGGCCGGTCAGCACGACGTGGACCTCAGGGTCGCGCGCGATGGCCAGAGCGACGCCGGCAAGCACTTCTTTGGGTGCGAAATCGCCGCCGACAGCGTCGACGGCGATCGTGATAGAGCTACTTTGTGACACTAAAGCTCCCTGGTCGGCTCGTAGATGAGACCTCGTAGGACCCAAGGCGGATCCTGCGACGGGACTACTCGGTGTCGATGATTTCCTTGCCGTTGTAGTAACCGCACTCGGGGCACACACGGTGCGGCAGCTTGGGCTGGTTGCACTGCGGGCACGTCGAAATCGCCGAAGCCTCGAGCTTGTGCGAGGAGCGACGCGAGTTGGTCTTGGCGCGACCGGTCTTTCGCTTCGGGACAGCCATCTTCTTGGCACTCTCTTCCACGTCTTGGCGCCCTGTCGGCGCTCGGTATACACACAAGGGCGAGCCATTGCGGCTCGCGCACGAGCGAGAATGATACCACGCCATTATCGGTCGTGGTAGCACCCGTACTACATCAGCTTTCGGCGTCTTCCGAATCGCCCGAATCGCCGAAGGACAGCCCCTGAAGCGCGGCGAACGGGTGCTCGTCGTCCACGGCGTCCCCGCAGCCGCACGGACCTTCGTTGAGATCTGCGCCACAGGTCGGACACAGTCCCGCGCATTCCTCGTCGTGCAGCGGTGCGAACGGCGCCTCAACCGTGAGCCCCGCGATCAGCGCAGGCTCCAAGTCGATCATGTACTCCGAATCGACCTCGCCGGAGATGTCCTGTCCTTCAAGCGGCGGCTGGCCGGGACGCGGCCACAGACCCTCGATGTCACCGGTGATCGTGGTGTCGAAGTCGCATAGGCAGCGCGAGCACGTCGCACGCACATGTGCCGTCACGCGGCCAACGGAGACGAATGCCTCGCCGGCGTTGCTGATGTTCACATGAAACGAAGGGGGTTCGACCATCACGAAGGTCTCGTCGCCCACGACGAGTTCGCTGAGATCAAAGGTGTCATTGATGTCGACGCCGCCCCCGATCTCATCGAGAAAGGGGCGGACATCGATGCGATATCCGGCCATGGGGAGCTCCCTGTTAGTTGTGCGCTACTGGCGCTGGGAGACCTTGCCCTGCATGCGGTCGCGTCCGCGCTGGACCGCTGTCAGGAGCTTACCCAGATTGACCTCGAGGTTGGCGAGCATCTCGTCGGCGTAGTCTTCGGCCCCAAGGCGCATCTCGCGCTCCTGCTGGCGGGCCTTGTCGACGATGTCGGCCGCCTGCGTTTCGGCAAGGCGTACGACCTCCTGCTCGTTGGCGAGCGCCTGTGCGCGCTCACGGGCCTCTTCGAGGATTCGGTTGGCTTCCTTCTCAGCCTCTTCGAGCATCTCCTGGCGCTCCTTGACGATCCAGCGCGCCTGCTTGAGCTCGTCGGGGTACTGAGCCCGAATCTCATCGATGATGTCGTAGAGCGCGTCGGGCTCGACCATCTTCTGCTGCGTGAACGGCACGCCCTTGGCGTTGTCCACGATCTCTTCGATTCGGTCGATAAGGGCCATGATGTCCATTGAGGTCCTCCCTAACGTGCCCTAGAGCAGCTTCTGCTCGAGCGCGTCACACACTTCGTCGGGCACGAGACCGCGCACCGATCCGCCATGTCGGGCGATCTCCTTGACCGCCGACGAACTCAAATACATGTACTCAGGTACCGCCATGATGAACATCGTCTCTATCTTCGCATCGAGACGCCAGTTCAGCGCGGCCATCTGGAACTCACGCTCGAAGTCGGTGACGGCGCGCAGGCCCTTCACAGCCACCGACGCACCCACCTCTTCGGCGAAATCCACCAATAGCGTATCAAAAGGACGAACCGTGACGTTTCCCAGATGCTGGGTCGCGCCTTCAATCAGAGCAACGCGCTCCTCCGGTGTGAACAGCGGCCCGCCATTCTTCTTGTCGGACAGCGCAACTCCGACCACCACCTCGTCGAAAAGGGCGGCGGCACGCTCGATGATGTCGAGATGGCCGGAGGTGACCGGATCGAAGGTGCCCGGGACTACTGCTCGGTTCACTGCTCCTTCGGCTCCCTCTCGTAGACTGCCATATCGACCGCTGTCGTGCCGTAGCGTTTGCTCGCCACGGGCTCAAACCCCTCGGGCCAGACGACTTCATCCTCAGATGCGTGCTCCCAGCTCACGAGCGCGCCATCTTCGATTCCGCCACCTTGGGCCAGCGTCGCCAGTGCATCGCTCACCCGGGCCGCGTCGAGTTTATACGGCGGGTCGAGCAGAATCAACGCGAACGGGGCACCGGGTATCGCTCGTGCGACTACCGTGAACAGGTCGGATGCGACAACTCGTGCCCGATGGGTCGCGCCAAGCGACTCGATGTTGGACTGGATGACTGCTGTAGTGGGGCGATGCGCCTCCACAAAAGTCGCCGAAGTAGCGCCACGCGAGAGCGCCTCCAGGCCCAGCGCACCGCTGCCGGCAAACGCGTCGAGAACACTGCCTCCGCCCATGTCGTCGCCGATGCGCGAAGCGATCGCTGAGAAGACCGCCTCACGCACCCTGTCGGTGGTGGGACGCGTGGCCGTGCCCTTCGGCGGGCTGATGCGCCTGCCTCGCCACTCCCCTCCGATGATTCTCACCCGGAGCTCACCCACTTCCAGGCGCTCTCGTAGACCTGGTGTACCCGGCGCATGAGCGGCGCGTGTTCAGCAGCCGTCAGATGCGGGTCGCCAGCGACTATCTCGAAGGCGTCGACGCGCGCCATCTCCACGATGTCGAGGTCGTCGAGCAGGTTTGCCACCCGCAGGTCCGGCATGCCGTGCTGGCGGTCGCCGAAGACGCGCCCTTCCCCGCGGATGCGCAGGTCGTGCTCGGCAAGCTCGAAGCCGTCTGAGGTCCCTTCAAGCACGGCGAGGCGCTCGCGCGACTCCCTCGAGCGAGCGTCAGAGACGAGCCACACTTCGCCCGGATGCTCGCCGCGCCCCACGCGACCACGCAGCTGATGGAGCTGCGCGAGGCCGAAGCGGTCGGCGTTCTCGACGATCATCACGGTGGCGTTGGGGACGTCCACGCCGACTTCGATCACGGTAGTTGAGACGAGTACGTCAATCTCGCCGGCACGGAAACGCCGCATGACATCAGCCTTTTCGGCAGGCTTCATGCGTCCGGTGAGCAAGTCCACGCGCAGGTCAGGAAAGACCTGGTTGCGCAGTCGCTCGGCCTCGCGGGTTGCGGCCTTGGCTTCGGCGGTCTCTGACTCCTCGACGAGCGCGCAGACGATGTAGGCCTGCTGCCCAGCGCGCGCGGCGGCGCGAACCGAATCGAGGGCGCGCTGCGAGCCGGAGATGGTCACCAGCTTGGTCTTCACCGGCGGGCGGTCACCCGGGCGTTCCCGCAGGTAGGACGTGGCCAGATCGCCGTAGAGCGTGAGTGCGAGCGAGCGCGGGATGGGTGTGGCCGTCATGACGAGCAGGTCAGCCGAAGCACCCTTGCCACGCAACCCCAGCCGCTGGTTCACGCCGAAGCGGTGCTGCTCGTCGACGACGGCGAGCGTGAGGCGAGCGAACTCGACGTCGGACTCGAGCAGCGCATGCGTGCCGAAGAGCACGGCGAGCTCGCCTGAAGCCAGCTGCGCAAGGATCTGCTTGCGCTCGGAGGTCGGCGTTGAGCCCGTGAGTAGTCGCCAGGAGATGCCGGCGGCCTCCAGCAGCGGCCCGACCTTTTCGGCGTACTGGATCGCGAGCACCTCAGTGGGCGCCATCATCGCGGCCTGAGAGCCGGTGTCTGCTACTGCAGCGAGCGCGTGGGCGGCCACGGCGGTCTTGCCAGTGCCGACGTCGCCCAGAAGCATGCGGTTCATCGGGCGTGGCTGCCCCATGTCGGCCAAGATCTCTGCGACTGCGCGTTCTTGGTCACCCGTAAGCGCGAAGGGCATCGCTTTGGCTAGAGCGGCGCGTTTGGGCCCGTCAGTCACGTGCGTGACGCCAGCCTGCTCGGCCGTGAGCGCATGGCGGCGAAGCGCCATGTACACCTGTAGCGAGAGCAGCTCGTCGTAGGCGAGCCTTCGGCGGGCATTGCGAGCGGACTCGAGATCTACCGGGAAGTGCACGTCTCGCAAGGCCGAGGACAGCGAGACGAGATCGCGCTTCAGGCGCACGGCGACCGGCAGGTGATCGCTCACGTTGGCGTAGTCGTCGACGGCGGCTGCGATCAGACGGCGGAGCCAGCCCGTCGTGAGGCCCTCAGTGGCGCGGTGCACGGGGATGACACGCCCGGGAGAGGGTGCCTCGGCGCGGTCGGCGAGCTTCTCCACAAACGGCGTCTTGATCTGCTTCATGCCGTAGTCGAGCTCTACCTTGCCCGCAAACGCCACTGAGTCCCCCACCGCGAAGCGCTGGTGGACCCACGGCTGGTTGAACCAGACGCCGATGAGCGCGCCGGTGCCGTCCACGATGGCGACTTCGGTGATCGACAGTCGCGGCTTGGGCTTCTTCACCGTCACGCGATGAACGCGGCCGACAACCGTGGCCTCTACACCTGGGCGCGCCTGGGCGAGCGTGGGCGTGGAAGTCAGGTCGAGATAGCGGAACGGCACGTGCATGACGAGCTGTCCGATGGTGGCAATATCGAGTTTGGCGAGCGCGTCAGCGCGCGTCGCGTCGACGTAGCGGGCGCTTGCAACCGGCTCGGCCCATGCGGCCAGCCGGCTTGCGCGTGTCGACGCCTCGGCGCTCACAGCTGCAGAGACGCTACTGAGCGCGGTAGTAGGCCGCGCCCACGACGCCCGGACCGGTGTAGGTGCCGATGACGGCGCCAATCGCGCCCTCACGCTCATACTCGACGTCAGCGCCGATAGCATCGAGCTCGCGGCGGAACTCCGCGGCATCCTCGTCGTTGGCGGCGTGCAACAGCGACAGGCGTAGGCGGCCGGAGGCCTTGGCCTCTTCGGCGACGTGCGCGGCCATTTCGGCGATCGCCTTCTTCTTGCCCTTCACTTTCTTGAACGGCTCGATGATGCCGTCGTCGTTGACCATCAGCACGGGCTTGATGTTGAGCAGCGAGGCCGCGAGGCCCTGCGCCTTGCCTGCGCGGCCGCCCTTGACCAGGTACTCGAGCGACTCGACCACGAAGAAGACACGCATGCTGGCGGCTACATCCAGCGCCACCTTCTCCACGGCGTCGAGATCGGCGCCGGTAGCGGCGACACGGGCCGTCTCGGTCACTACCATGCCGAGCGCACGCGTGACTTCCTTGCTGTCCACCACACGCACCGGGATGCGGGACTTCTTCGATGCAAGCATCGCCGACTCGTGCGTGCCGGAAAGTGCTGCGGAGAGGTGAATCGAGACGATGCCTTCGTAGCCTTCGTCGGCAAGCTTGTCGTAAGCGTCCTGGAAGTCAGCCGGGGACGGCTGCGAGGTCTTCGGCAGGATCGGAGATGCAACAAGGCGCTTGTAGAACTCCTCGGGCATGAGCTCGACCCAGTCCAGGTAGCTCTCGTCGCCGAATAGAACCTTGAGCGGAACCATCGTCACACCGAGGTCCGTGAGCTCTTGGGCGGTCAGGTCGCTCGTACTGTCTGTGACAACTGCGATCTTGGCCACGTGGCTTCTCCTTGGTCGCGCTCTCGTGTAGGGCGGTCTACTCGGCTGACATTACAACCGGGTACAGCGGCTGCTCGCCCCGGTGGGTCTCCACATCGATGTCGGGATTGGCGTCCTCGATGGCGGCGCGCAACGCGTCCAGCTCGTCGTCGCCCATGTCGGCGCCGGCGAAGAGCGTGAGCGTCTCAGCGTCTTGCGCAAGCACGCCGGCAAGCCTCACGGCGACGTCAGTGACCTCGTCGCCCACGACCTCGATCTCCTTGTCGTCGACGATGCCGATGACCTGGCCGGCTTTGATATCGCCACCCTTGCCCTTGGCGTCTTTGACGGCGAAGGTGACCTCGCCCGTGCGCACCGCGCACGCGGCTTCTTCCATCTCAGGCGCGATGTCGGCGACATCCTCGCTGCCGTCGTAGGCGAGCAGCGCGGCAAAGCCCGCGGGCACCGAGATCGTCGGGACCACCACGGTGGGACGCGGCGCCACGGAAGCCGCAGCGTTGGCCGCCATTACGATGTTCTTGTTGTTGGGAAGCACGATGACCTGTTCTGCGGGTACGCGCTCTATCGCGGAGAGCAGGTCCTCGGTCGAGGGGTTCATCGTCTGGCCACCGCTCACTACGACGTCGACACCCAAGGACTCGAGGATCTTGGTGAGTCCCTCACCGGACGCCACCGCCACGAAGCCGACGGGCTTTGTGGGGACAGCCTTGCCCGGCGCGTCTTCGGCGCGGAGCTTCTCGTCGCGCTGGCCCTGCTGGCGGCGCATGTTGTTCACGTGCACCTCGGCGACCTCGCCTAGAGCCGTGACGTGCGCGAGCACCGCGCCGGGGTCGTTGGTGTGGACGTGCACCTTGTACTCGCCGTTGTCGCCAACCACGAGCTCGCTGCCGCCCATCGACGAGATGTAGTCGTTGACCGCATCGCGATCGATGCCGGTCCCGAAGAGAAGGAATTCAGTGCAGTAGAGGTACTCGTCGTCGTCCCAGTCATCGACCGGCTCGACGGAGAACAGCGGTGCGGCAGCCGACGTGATGTCGCCTATCTGCACCTCTTTGCCCAGCACACCGGCGACGAAGCCCTCGAGCAGAATGGCGAGCCCGAAGCCGCCAGCGTCCACGACGCCGTTCTCCTTGAGTACCGGCAGCAGCTCGGGCGTGTTGCGTACCGACTCGAAAGACGCCTCGGCGGTACGAGCAAGCGTCTCGTCCAGATCGAGGCCTTCGGCAACGGCTGCTTCGGCGGCGTCCGCTGTCTCGCGGATGACGGTGAGCATCGTGCCCTCGACCGGCTTGCGCACGGCCTGGTAGGCGACGTCGGTGGCACTGCGCAGCGCGCTCGCGAACAGAGCTGCATCTACTACTTCCGCACCGTCGATGCCTTCGCACAACCCGCGCAGGATCTGCGAGAGGATGACGCCGGAGTTGCCGCGGGCACCCATGAGCGAACCGTGGGTGACGGCGTGGCAGACGTCGGCGATCGACGCGTTCTCGGGCAGATCCGAGACTTCGCGCACGACCGTGTCCATCGTGAGCGACATGTTCGTGCCGGTGTCGCCGTCGGGAACAGGGAACACATTGAGGCGATTGACCTCTTCGGCACGCTCTTTCAAAGCGGCAGCAGCACCGAAGATCAGCTCGCGAGTTGCGCGAGACGTGGTGGAGTTGTCCTTGATCACTTGGCGGTACGCACCTTCACTCCCATGACGTGCACATCGACGCAGCACACGTTCACGTCCGCGGTGTCCGTCAGCACATAGCGCACTCGGTCCGCGAGGTTATGCGAGACCTCGGCGAGCTGCGTGCCGTGCTCGATGACCACGTACAGGTCGACCGAAACGCCCTCATCGGTGCTCTCGATCTTCACGCCCTTGCGCAGCTTCTGGCGCGGCAAGAGCTGAGCCACGCCTTCGGCAAGCGTCGGCGATGCCATGCCCACCACGCCATAGCTCTCGAGAGCCGCGTAGCCCGCGAGGTCCGACAGGACGTCGTTGGCAATGTGTACCGAACCCGCAACATGCTGAGTCAAGATCGATCGACTCCCTTCTAAGACGCGCAGTCCTGGGACTGAGCGTAGCGATTCAAGTCCTCTATCAGCGCCTCGACCGGCACGTCATGAACGTGGGCGACCGCCGAGAGCGGTTCCATGCTCGCGGCAAGACAAGCGGCACAGGCAAGCCCATGCCGCTCAAACACGTCTACAGCCCCCGGACATTCGGCTAGCACTTCGCTTATGTACATCTCTGGTGTAACGTCTCGCACGAAGCGCTCCCCTCACCGGCAGCCTTGCTGCTGAGGCAACAGTATATCCAAAGCGGCGTGCGTCACTTGGCGTCGACCGCGCTTGCCCGCACCATTTCGGGTGTGCTAGGATTTCCCGCGCTTTGTGCTGAAACCTATGGCGGTCAAATCGACCGCTCCTACGCAAGGAGAACTCTGATGTCGAAGGTCTGCGAAGTCTGCGGCAAGCACCCGTCTGCGGGCCGCAACGTGAGCCACTCGCACCGTGTGACCCCGCGTACCTTCCGGCCCAACATCCAGAAGGTCACCGCGGTCATCAAGGGTCACGTCAAGCGAGTCAACGTGTGCACCAAGTGCCTGAAGGCTGGCAAGGTCACCCGCGCATAAGGTTCGATTCTGACGAATACGCATCGCCGAACGACCGCCTCATGGGCGGTCGTTTTGTGTTGTGGAAGCGATGCGCGAATGCGGCTGAGCACTTTGACGCCGAAGTTCCGCTACAGCTGCCGTGCTTGCCCGGCCGCCACTACCCGAGCTGGGTGACTTCGGCAAAGACCGTGACTGCGAGATCGACCACGGCCGGGTCGAACTGCGTACCGGCGTGGTCCTGCAGCTCCGCGATGGCCTCTTCGTGCGTCATCGCGTCGCGATAGGCCCGCGGAGACGTCATCGCCACGTAGGCGTCGGCTACGGCGAGGATGCGTGCGCCGAGCGGGATCTTGTCGCCGGCGATGCCCTGCATGTAGCCACCGCCGTCGTAGTGCTCGTGGTGGTGGTAGATGACCGGGATCGCGTCGCGCAGCGCTGTCGACTCCTTGAGCACGTCGGCGGCGATCACCGGATGCATCTTGAGCATGCCCCATTCGTAGGTATCGAGCGGACGGTCCCTGCGCGTGGCATCTTCGGCAGCGGCGCTCATACCGATGTCGTGCAGGAGCGCGCCAGCCTTCAGGGCCACCAGATCGTGCTCGGGCAGCGCCATGGCCGTGCCGAGGCGGGCCGCGAGGTCAAAGACCCGCTGGGTCGCGCCGTACGCGTAGGGGTCCTTCGTCTCGAGCGCGAGCGCCAGTGCGCGCACCGTGTCCAGGAGGAGGTCGTGGCTCGTGCCGAGCGCCTCGGCATTACGCAGCGCGACCGCGGCCGCACGCCCCAGCGCCTTCAAGGCGTTGAGCCGAGAGTCGGAGAAGGTCGCCTTAAACGTCGAGCTGCCGACGTTGATGACGCCCAAGGTGGAGTCCTCATCGACTATCGGAACGACCACCGCGGAACGCACGCCGTGCCTCCGCCCACGCGCACCGCGGTCCTCCAAGTCCTCGATGACCAGAGGTTCGCCGGTGGCATAGACCCAGCCGGCCATGCCGTCGCCGGGCACCACGCGCGTCGAGGTCACAACCGACTCAGGCAGTCCGCGAGAAGCGACGATCTTGAGCGCGTTGTCGGCCGGATCGAGGAGCAGCACGCTCCCCTTTTCGCCCTGTCCGATCTCCAGTGCCGCCACAACGAGCTCGTCGAGGAGCGCCTTGCGATCGAGCACGCGGACGATTCGGCAGGCCCACTCCAGGGTCACGCTCGCGAGACGCCGGTCCTCGTTGGCGGCGTACGCGATAAGCGCGGCCGCGATCATCTGGCGGTGAGATGCGGCAACACTGATGAGTTTGGCCTCGTCGGGGTGCGTCGACAGGATGTCGAGCGCGAAGACGCCGCTTACGTCGCTTGCTGCCACGGGCACCGCATAGCGCCACGCACCGACGCCGTCATGGTCGGAAGGTGCCGAGAGGCAGGCCCGAGCTGTCAGGATAGGTTCGCCAACACTCGAGTGATCCACGTCGACTGGCTCGGTTGCCGGGGTCATCTCGCCGGTGGCGGCGATCATGCGCATGGTGCGAGTCGTCTCGTCGAAGAGCCACAGGTGCGCTCCGACTACCGTGAAATGCACGGATGCATCGCTTGCGAGGCGCCCAAGCACCTCGGCGACGTCTACCGCACGACCCGTGGGACCTTCGCTCACGTACACGTCCGTCCTGTCAGCGCCCGCAGGCACCGACAACTCTTCGCTCGGATGTGTCACGCCATCACCTGCGAGTAGGTGGTCCGAAAGATGGCGGAATACTCGTTGATCATCAGCCGATTATACGCGCGACACGCTGGCCGCGTCACAGCCGTTCGCGGGCAGGCGCGACCCCGCCTACCATGGCGGATACCACAACAGCACTGCCTTCGTGGACCTCGAAGTGCGCCGCTTCACACTCGATGATGTTACTCATCCCCCACGAATCAAGGTGCCGAAGATGTGCGTGGTCCAAGGGCCACCGAACGCCGCTGCACGTCACCGTTGCCGCCTCCGAAAGCGGGAGCACCGATACCGTCGCGCCTGCGCCACCCAGGTCGACCGCCGCTCGCCTGTCTGCAGCGAGAAACCAGCACCCGAGCTCCGGCTCGTCGATCCGCACCCGCAGCGCACTGACAGAGAGGCTCCCAAATACCGCAAGCGCGTGGTCGATGCGCCCTGCGGTGCATGCGGTGACGACGGCATCCGTGTGGCCCGCCCGCACGACGTAGTCCAAAGCGAGGTCGAGGTCGGTCACGTCTTTGTCGACCGGATGCTGCTCGATGATGACGCCGGTAGCCTTGGCTCGCTCGAGAAGCGAAGGCTCGACAGAGTCGAAGTCGCCCAGCAGCACATCGGGCGTCACCCCGGCTGCGACGCAGGCCGCCATGCCACCATCCACGGCAAGGACCAGTGACGCCGCTTCGGCGAGGTTCGCCAGGTGCTCGGCTGAGTGCGGCGAGGGTGCCGCACAGACGATGAGGACTGAACCGGCGGGCATTCGCTTACCTCTCGACGGGTACCGCGCGGTCGAGCGTCGGGACGAGCAGCGCGGCCAGAACCGCACACGCGATCGCCGACGGCGCCACGTAGGCGAGGTTGTAGACCGCAGAGTAGATGCCCACAGGCTGACCTTTCGGCGCGCTACTGGCGAAGAAGACGATGCCTGACAGCCAGTGGCTCGCAAAGCGGCCCGTGGCCCCAACCAGACTGAACCCTGCCGAGAGAGCGGCTGTAAGGCCCGCCTGGCCGCGTTTGAGGGCGGACGCCACCGGCGCTGCGCCCAGACCGGCAACGCCGCAGAGCGCGAAGGCCAGCGGGTAGTCGAGTACGACTTGGACCGGATGAACGATGTAGGGGTCGAAGAGAAGGTCGGCGCAGCCCCATGCAGCACCAGCGATAACGCCCGGCAAGAGACCGCGGCGAAGCGCGACGACGAAGATCGGCAGCATGTCGAGCGATACCCGTCCGCCGGCGATGTTGAAGGGAAGGCGCACGCCGAACCAGTTGAGGACGGCGGCGAGCGCCACCGCGAGCGCGATCTCGACGAGGACGCGGAGTCGTACGTTGTTCATCTTCGGAGGTCTCCCTTGCATTGAGTGCGGGAGCCCGATTCCGACGAGAGTGGCGTCTGTTCGCTAGAAGAAGAGACTGTCGCCCTACGTGGTGCGTACCCCGCATTACCGGGGTCGTCATCTCGGTCGCGGCACTATCCGCCGCCTCTCAGCTGCCCATTGTCGCAGCTCCCGACACGCTTTCTTGTGGCACGCATGGTGTCACACGCTACTGGTACACGCAACCGCCGCGACTACCGCTACTCCATGCGTCGCAGGTAGGGATACGGGTTGACCGGCCCGCCGCCGCGCGGGTGGATCTGGAAGTGCAAGTGGGGCGCACCACCCGCGGCGTTTCCGGTCGCTCCCACATAGCCGATGACCTGGCCGGCCCGCACGCGACCCGAGCGCACAGCCCACCCGTTGAGGTGCGCGTAGTAGAACAGCCAGCCGTTGTTCGCCCGAAGCCAGATCA